>NZ_JBQFRJ010000003.1:0-354203 GCF_056537345.1 Ruegeria sp. CF4
AAATCCAAACCTCAGATGCCCCCAGTCTCTCCCGAGCGTCCAACCGTCTCTCCGGCCCGTCTCCGCCGTTCCCAGCGTCCCAACAACCACCTCAGCAGCGCCGGTGAAGGGGTATTTACGGATTAGGTCTGGGACCTGCAACCCCCATTTTGAAAAAACTTCGCATTTCCGTTCGGTTTCTTCTCCACCTTAATAAAAACAATACGTTAGCTTCATAATTCGCCCCGAAAACTTGCTGAAAGGACGTTCACAGCAACGAAATGGACGACCTTTCAGCGGAATCATACCCAATGCTCGGTATACAGCCCTAAATCAGGCGAATGAAAACGCCGCCCGAGTCTCTTCGGGCGGCGCAATTTACTGCGATGGTCACAGGGTTACTTCAGATCAAAACGATCCGCATTCATCACCTTGTTCCAAGCCGAAACGAAATCGCAGACAAATTTGCCGCCTGCATCTTCCTGACCATAGACCTCGGCCAGTGCCCGCAATTGCGAATTCGACCCAAAGACCAGATCCGTGCGGGTGCCAGTCCATTTCACGTTACCGCTTGCGCGGTCGCGGCCTTCATAGACGCCGTCACCGGATGGCTTCCATTCGGTGCTCATATCCAAAAGGTTCACAAAGAAGTCGGTGCTGAGCGTGCCAACCCGGTCGGTGAACACCCCATGAGACGTGCCGCCGAAGTTTGCACCCAGTACACGCATCCCGCCAACCAGCGCCGTCATTTCAGGGGCCGACAGTGTCAGAAGTTGCGCCTTGTCTAACAACAGGGCCTCGGCCGGAATCGAGTATTCTTTGCGCAGGTAGTTACGGAAACCGTCCGCGATGGGTTCCATCACTGTGAAGGACTCGACATCCGTCTGCTCTTGCGAGGCATCGGTGCGACCCGGGGCGAAGGGCACATCTACGTCATGGCCTGCGGCCTTGGCGGCCTTTTCGATGGCTGCGGCGCCACCCAGGACGATGACATCCGCCAATGAGACCTTCTTGCCACCCGATTGTGCGTCATTAAACGCGGTCTGAACGCCTTCCAACGCATCCAGCGCCTTGGCCAGTTTCAGCGGTTCGTTGACCTCCCAATCCTTCTGCGGGGCCAGACGAACGCGCGCACCATTGGCGCCGCCACGCATGTCCGATCCACGGAAGGTCGAAGCCGAGGCCCATGCGGTCGAAACCAGATCCGATACCGACAGACCGGTAGCGAGAATCTTTGCTTTCAGATCTGCCACATCCGCGTCGTCGATCAGATCATGATCAACGGCCGGAACATTATCCTGCCACAACAGCTCTTCAGTGGGTGCTTCGACGCCCAGATAGCGCGAGCGGGGGCCCATGTCGCGATGGGTCAGTTTGAACCAGGCGCGGGCAAAGGCATCGGCGAACTCTTCGGGGTTTTCGTGGAAGCGCTTCGAGATCGGGCCATAGATCGGGTCCATGCGCATCGCCATGTCGGCGGTGGTCATCATGGTCTTGACCTTCTTGGACGGATCATGCGCCGCCGGGGCCATGTCTTCTTCCTTAACGCCGACCGGTTCCCAGATATAGGCACCCGAGGGGCTTTTGGTCAGGTTCCAGTCATAGCCGAAAAGTAGGTCGAAATAGCCATTGTCCCATTTGATCGGATTTGCGGTCCAAGCGCCTTCGATACCCGAGGTCGTGGTGTCATCGCCCTTGCCGCTGCCGAAATCGTTGATCCAGCCAAAACCCATAGCCTCGATCGGGGCGGCTTCGGGCTCGGGGCCAACAAGGCCGGGATCGCCTGCGCCGTGCGCCTTACCAAAGGTGTGGCCACCGGCGACCAGAGCCACAGTTTCCTCGTCGTTCATCGCCATCCGGCCAAAGGTGTCGCGGATGTCACGGCCTGATGCCAATACGTTCGGCTCACCATCCGGGCCTTCAGGGTTCACATAGATCAGACCCATCTGCACAGCGGCCAGCGGGTTCTCCAGATCTCGCTCGCCCGAATAACGGCTGTGCGGATTCTCGGTGGGGGCCAGCCAATCGGTCTCGGCACCCCAATAGATGTCTTCTTCGGGTGCCCAGATATCCTCGCGCCCACCAGAGAAGCCAAAGGTCTTGCCACCCATGGACTCAATGGCGCAGTTGCCCGCCAGAATATAGAGGTCGGCCCAAGAGATCTGGTTGCCGTATTTCTGTTTAATCGGCCACAGCAGGCGACGCGCCTTGTCCAGGTTGCCGTTGTCGGGCCAGCTGTTGAGCGGTGCGAAACGCTGATTGCCGGTCGAAGCACCGCCACGGCCATCCGCCGTCCGGTAGGTGCCCGCGCTGTGCCACGCCATGCGGATGAACAAGCCGCCATAGTGACCATAATCCGCAGGCCACCAATCCTGCGAGTCGGTCATCAAAGCATAGAGATCCTCTTTCAACGCTTTCAGGTCGAGCTTCTTGAACTCTTCCGCGTAGTCGAACGCCTCACCCATCGGGTTCGAGGCGACCCCGTGCTGGTGCAGGATCGACAGGTTCAGCTGGTTCGGCCACCAATCCCGGTTGGTCCGGGCCTCGGCGCCATGCATCACCGGGCATTTGCCCATGTTAGGGGTATCACTTCCGTCCATATCGGTCTCCAGTCCTGGCTAGATGTGTGTGTCGCGCGGTTAACTCTGAATACGAGAAACAGGGGTCGTGAGTGTCTTTGCATCCTTTACTGGTCCGGGCACGTCGCTTGTTCGCAAGGGTCGGCCCTGACCTCATCTTGGAGAATAGCATTAACGACTCGTTCTTTCTGCTTGGCGTAGATTTAGCAACTCTGGGTGATGCATATAAGTTTTGTTTTTCGATGATATTAATAATTTAAAACTATTGCTCTTGAACGACCTCTATTCGCCGCAGCGTCACAATTGCGTTCCTGTGATTGCCCTTCACAGTGACCGTCATCGGCAGGGAGGTCAAAGCAAGATGCAATTCGACTATGTGATTGTCGGCGGCGGTTCGGCGGGCACTGTTCTGGCCAACCGCCTGAGCGCGAATCCACGAACCCGCGTTTGCCTGCTTGAGGCGGGCGGGCGCGGTGACAGCTTGATGGTGCGCATGCCCGCAGCAGTGGTGGGCATGCTGCCGGGTCGGCCCCGGATCAACAACTGGGCGTTTGAAACCACTCCACAACCCGGACTGAACGGGCGCAAAGGATACCAGCCGCGCGGACGCGCCCTTGGAGGCTCAAGCGCGATCAATGCGATGCTTTATGTCCGGGGCCAACGTCAGGATTATGACGGCTGGGCCGATCTGGGTTGCGAGGGCTGGGACTGGGACAGCGTGCTGCCTTATTTCAAACGCTCGGAAAACAATGAGCGCGGGGCGGACGATCTGCGTGGTGCGACAGGGCCGCTTCAGGTCTCAGACCAGAAAGAGGAACGCCCAATCACGCGCGCCTTCGTGGATGCCGCCACCCAAATGCAGCATCGCCGGACCGAGGATTTCAATAGGGGCGACAATGAAGGCGCGGGCCTCTATCAGGTCACTCAGTTTCACGACCCCGACCGCAATGGCGAGCGGTGCTCGGCCGCCGCCGCCTATCTGTTCCCGGTGATGAGGCGGCCCAATCTGACCGTCATCACAGGCGCGCACGTACAGCGGCTGCTGCTGGAGGGAAAACGCGCAACCGGTGTGCTGTATCGGAGGCGGGGTAAGGCGCGCAATCTGCAGGTGACCGCCACGCGAGAGGTTCTTGTCTGCGCCGGTGCTCTCAAATCGCCTCAGGTTTTGATGCTGTCGGGAATCGGCGACGCTGAGACCTTCTCGCGCCATGGAATCGCAGTTGCACATGATTTGCCGGGCGTGGGGCAGAACTTACAGGATCATCTGGACTTCACGATCTCCTACAAAACCAGAGACACCGACACATTCGGCATCGGTCCGGTCGGGGCATTGAAACTGCTTGGCCATCTCTGGCGTTGGCGAAAAGATGGAACGTCGATGGCGGCCACACCCTTCGCAGAGGGAGCCGCATTTCTGAAAACAACTCCGGATCTTGACCGACCTGATATTCAGCTGCATTTCACCATCGCCATGGTCGACGACCACGCGCGCAAATTGCATATGGGATATGGTTACAGTTGCCATGTCTGCAAGCTGAGACCTGAAAGCCGGGGCACCGTCTCGCTGAACAGTTCAGACCCGGAAGCACCGCCCGCCATCGATCCAAATTTCCTGTCCGACCCGCGCGACCTGGACACAATGATCAAGGGGGCACGTCTGACACGCGAAATCATGCAAGCCCCGGCGCTGGAGCCTTACCGTCACAAAGAGATGTTCGGCACCGATACCGCACAAAGCGACGCGGATTGGGAGCGCCATATCCGCGCGCGCGCTGATACGATCTATCACCCTGTCGGCACCTGCAAAATGGGTCTGGACGAACTGGCGGTTGTGACCCCAGACCTGCGCGTGCGTGGGATAGAAGGTCTGCGGGTGGTTGATGCATCGATCATGCCGACCCTGGTTTCAGGCAATACAAACGCGCCGACCATCATGATCGCGGAAAAGGCTGCGGACATGATTCTCTCGGTCGCATGACCAAACATGCGTTGAGGCGCCCCGCATAAAGCTCTACACCGCTACGTAATAAGCGGAGAGAGATATGCCGGCGCCGACAAATACTTTCAAACACGCCCTCAAGGATGGCCAGCTGCAGCTGGGGTGCTGGCTGGGCCTGGCCGATACATATGCTGCCGAGATCGCTGCAACCGCCAGTTTCGACTGGTTGCTGATTGACGGAGAGCACGCGCCGAATGACCTGCGTTCGATCCTCGGGCAGCTACAGATCGTTCAGGCCTCGGGTGCGCATGCGGCGGTTCGGTTGCCGGTGGGCGAAACCTGGATGATCAAGCAGGTGTTGGATGCGGGCGCACAGACACTGCTGATCCCGATGGTCGAAAGCGCTGAACAGGCGCGCGAACTGGTCCGCGCTGTGACCTACCCTCCCAACGGGACGCGTGGCGTGGGCTCGGCCCTTGCACGCGCCTCGAAATTCTCGGCCATTCCCGATTATCTGCAAACAGCGGATGAGCAGGTTTGCCTATTGGTTCAGGTTGAAAACCGTGCTGGACTTGCCGCGCTGGACGACATCCTTGCGGTCGAGGGCGTTGACGGCGTCTTTATCGGCCCCGCGGATCTGGCGGCCGATCTGGGCCATATCGGCAACGCGGATCACCCCGATGTAGACGCAGCCATCATGGATGCGCTCAGCCGGATCGTGAAGGCTAGCAAAGCCGCAGGCATCCTGACGCTTGATCCGACGATGCAGAAACGCTGCGCAGATATTGGCGTGACCTTTATGGCCACCGCAATTGATGTGGTTCTGTTTGCAAAAGCGATGCGGGCCGAAGCCAACGACGCACGCGCGCGTCTTCTGCCGGGCTAGTGACCGCTCACTTTCTTATAGAGCGCTGATTTATAGCCAAACGGAATCCCCAGAACGCCCACCAGCCAACCGGCGGTCCGGGCGATCTGGATCAGTCGCCGATCCGGCTGAAACGGGAAGAGCAGCATCAGCACCAACAGCGCGACAAGGCGGAACGGCGCGCTAAGGAATCCGACCATGGCGCGCGAAGGTTTCTGATCCAGCTTGCGGCGCATATGAGTGTTGGCCTGATCCCGCCCGCGCGCGGCCTGATACCAGAAAGACAGCCGAGCTGGGGGAATAGTCTCATAGACAAAGGCATCCGGCACCCAACCTACAGGCAAACCTGCGGCAACCGTCTCTGCATAAAACTTGGCGTCCGTGCCGCCGGTCATGCGCATCGCCTCGTCGAACCACAGGCCGGTTTCACTGAACAACCGCGTCTCACCCAACCAGTTATTGGTGACGATCGTCACTCCACCGGTATCGTTCAACGTGGCCTTCCTGGCAGCGGCGCGTTCCTTGTCGAGATACCGATTGCTGATGTTGCGCAACATCAGCCGTTGCAGCGCAGTCTCCGCACCTGACGGTCCCGCAGCCCGCAGCGGAGCCCCCAGCAGAACCGCCGAACTGATCCGGTACCCGGCGACCAGACGCTCCAGCCAGTCGGGCGCAACGACCTCATCGTCATCCACAAAGCAGAGCAGGTCAGACCCCTGCGCCAGCGCCTCACGCGCAGCGCGATTGCGGCCAAAGGGGATGCCAGGCTCGGTTTCCAACACATATTCAAGCGCAGCGCCATTGGGCAGTGTCGCTCCTGCCGCACGAACCGTGGCTTCACTGAAGGACGAGGCGTCATTCTCGACCACCAGACACCGGACTGAGCAATCGGGTGGCAGAGTCATTTCGCCCCAGCTTTGGATCAGTGCAGCCAACATCTCGGGACGCTGACGGGTCAGCGTCGACACGGTGATCTTCAAAGGGGCAGAGCGGTCATCCATCGAACCCCCTTACAACCCGCGACACTTTGTTGACAAGGTTCAGCGCTCAGCCGCAGCCGCATCCTGATGCTGCATCAACGACTCCAGCCCGACCCGGTAATTGGGATAAAGCAGTGAGATACCAAGCTCGGATTTGATCCGATCATTCCGAACCCGTTTGTTTTCATTGTAAAAACTCCGCGCCATCGGGGTCAGATCAGCCTCATCGAAGGACACAGCGGGCGGCATCGGCAGGCCCTGCAACTCGGCAGCATAGCCAATCACATCCTGCGGTGGGACGGGCTCATCATCACAGACATTGTAGATCGCCCCCGGATTAGGCTGCGCCATCGAGGCGATCAGAACCTGCGCAATGTCATCCACATGGATGCGAGAAAACACCTGCCCCGGTTTGATGATCCGCCGCAAGCCGCCGCGCTTGAGCTTCGAGAACGGCCCCCGACCCGGCCCGTAGATGCCCGCCAGCCGAAAAATGTGCAGCGACAGGTTCGGAATCTCAGCCCACTGATTCTCGGCCTGAACACGCCAGCGGCCCCGTTCAGCGGTGGGGGCCGTGGGCGTTGTCTCGTCCACCCACTCGCCCTGATGATCGCCATAAACCGCAGTGGTCGACAGATACCCAACCCATGTGAATTGCCCAGCGCGGGCAACGATCTCGTCCCGCAGTTGCGCCAGCACCGGGTCGCCCTCGGCGGTTGGCGCGGTCGAGATCAGCAGATGCGTCACACCATCCAGATCTGGCACCTCTCCCGGCCAAACATGCGGTTCGGCGCCCGTGGCCCGGATGACCTCAAGCTGGCTGGCATCTCGCGTGGTCCCGATGACGCGCCATGAGTTCGGGTCCATCTGTTTGGACGTGGCGCGGGCCGAATAGCCGTGACCAAAAGAGAGCAAACACTGTGTCATACCCCTTTGATGATCCGCCAAACGCAGGGATGCAAGCGCCGGATGGCCGCACTTGATTCGAATCCTCGGATGCGCATTCATTGATGTATGAGCGACAAAACCCCAGACCTGCACGCGGCCTACGCGTTGAAATCACCCGAAGACAACAAACGCCTCTACGCCGAATGGGCCGGGGATTATGATGACGGCTTTGCTGCGCGGGAAGATTATCAGCTACATATCCACACAGCCCGCGCCTTTGTCAGCGCCGGTGGGCAGGGTCCGGTTCTGGACGTCGGTGCCGGTACGGGGCTGTGTGGCGGTATTCTGGCCGGATTTGGCGTTGGCCCAATCGATGCCACCGATATCAGCGCCGAGATGCTGGACCAGGCCATGCGCAAGGATATCTATCGCGACGCGATCGAAGCTGATCTGAACGATGGTCTGCCGGTCCCGCGTGAGAGTTATGCCGGCGTCGTCTCTTCTGGGACCTTCACTCACGGTCATCTCGGCCCCGAGGTGCTGCCCGCCCTACTGCGCGTCGCCCGCCCGGGCGCTCAGTTCGCCCTGTCTATCAACGCAAAGCACTTTGAAACGATGGGATTTGCAGAGGCCCTCCGGGATCTGGAGGACAGTCAGATCAGCAATCTTTCACTGCCCGAAGTCCGGATCTACGGTGAGCTGGCAGCAGGCCCGAACAAAGACGACCGCGCGCTGATCGCCCTGTTCGAGACCTGCTGATCAGACCATAATTGGGTCATTCTCCCTCAGGTATACATCTGTTTCTTGTAGGCCCGTGTCCGCACCGTCGCCTCGGCCGACCCATCATGATAGGTGCCAAACCACTTATCGAACGGAATTTCGGAAGTACCATAGTTGCACTCGAAATAGCGGTGGTGCAGCTGGTGGAAGAAATCCCCCGCGCGGGCCGCCTCTGTTTCACCCGCTTTGAGTTTCTCGAACCCCGAATGGGACAGCACCGGGCTGATCTGCTGAAAATAGGCGTGGAACAGCAGATGCAGCGGGTGAGACGGCACAATCAGGTGGATGAAATAGGTGGTGAAGTAGAGCATGTTCTCGAACCAGTGGTTCGAAATGCCTGACCACGGTCCGATATTGACGTTGCGGTGATGCACGGCATGGACATGCTTATAGAGCTTCGGGTGATGTTCAAGCCGATGCACCCAATAGAAATGCAGACCGGACCACATGGGAATAAACAGCATCCAGATCACGAACCAGACGGGTGCAGCGGCCCATGTAACAACCGGTACATAGGCGTTGGCCATCGCCCAGTAGATGACCCATTGATAGACGGTCGCCACCGTCATGGCGCTGCCGAGTGTCCACCAGATGTTATCCCACACCTGATTGCGGAAGGTGAAAGTTCCGTTGTCGCGGGTCAGATCCCGACGGTCGAACTTCTTGTACATGCCCTGTCCCTTGCGCATGTAAAGCCACCAATGCAGCCCACCTGCCACGAGGATTTGCGGTACCATGTTCAGCAGCCAGATGCGGAACATCCAGCCGGGTGCAAAGTTCTGCATTGTCTCTAACGCGGGGAAAAACGCGACATATGCAATGCTGGCCAGCACCATGCACAGGGTTAGCGAAGTCAATGGCAGCCAGGCCCCGCGATACCACCGCAAAACGGCCATGGGGCGCGGAGGCCAGCTGAACAGTGGATTCAGCCCAACCGGCCCTTCAGGGCGATAATTCCAACGCGCTGCTTCCGGGTCATGAACGTCGGTCATGGCAGATGCTCCTTGCAGAGTCTTCAGGTTGCGTAATCCGAGTCTTCGGCATCCAGAATGGCCTTAATCTCGCGCAGATGCGCCTCGGCCTGATCGGGATAATCATCCAGCTCCTGCGCGGTCTTCTCGGCGGTCTCGCCCGACAGGACGCGCAGAGGCTGGCCCGTCTGCAACGCGCGGATATAGGTTTCGGCGGCACGTTCAAAATAATAGAGTCTATTAAAGGCATCTGCCGGGCTGTCACCGATCACCAAAACGCCATGGTTCCCCATGATCATGACCTTCTTCTTAGGGTCCGACAGCATCGATGCGCAGCGCTCGCCCTCACTTTCAAACGCCAGCCCCCCGAACTCCTCATCGATGACATAGCGGTTATAGAAAGTGGCCGTGTTCTGATCGATCGGCGGCAAAGTGCTGTCCGCCAATGACGCCAGAACAGTGGCGAAGATAGAATGCACATGCATTACGCAACGCGCGTGAGGGCAATGACGATGAATCGACCCGTGCAGCCCCCAGGCGGTCGGATCTGGTGCGCCGGGTTGGTCCATAACTTCGTTGTCATTGGCATCCAACAGCAACAGATTGGACGCCTTGATCCTTGAAAAGTGCATCTGGTTGGCATTCATCAGGAACTGCGTGCCGTCTGGATTCACGGCCAGACTGAAGTGATTGGCCACGCCTTCGTGCATATTCAACCGCTCGGTCCAGCGAAAGGCGGCGGCCATGTCGACGCGTTCAGGCCAGTAATCCATGTTGGGGCGCAGGTTGGTCACGCTCATATCGTGCTCCTTGGGCGGAAGAGGTTTCAAAAAATGGTGCCTGCACCGCAAAAGTTTGACCAACGAAAAAAACACACCTATCTCATTAGCTAAACTAATGGCGAGGTTATACAGATGCAGAAACAACTTCCTCCGCTGGGATGGCTGCGCACATTCGAGGCGGCAGCCAGACATCTGTCCTTTACCGGCGCAGCGCGCGATCTGAACATGACGCAAAGCGCGGTCAGCCAACAGATCAAGTCGCTGGAGGGCTATCTGGGGCAGCCTTTGTTCCTGCGTCGTCCTCGCGCGCTGGAGCTGACCGAGGCGGGCATCACCTATCTGCCCGTTGTGCGCGAGGCCTTCCGTACGCTCGTGCGCGGCACACAAGCGGTGACGGGCGCACAGCAAAATGCAGTGCAGGTGCAAAGCAACATCAGCTTTGCGGTCAATTGGCTGTCGCCGCGACTGCCAAGGTTTTGGGAACAGCATCCGGAGGTGCATCTGAACATATTCACTGAGCTGTGGGAGCCGCGCGAAATGGCAGAAGGCGCGGCAGTCGAGATTCGATATTCCCTGCGCCCCGCCGACACGGTTCGGACCGAGCTGCTGCGCACCGATCACTACTATCCGGTCTGCGCGCCCGATTTCGCCGTTACGTTGGAGGATCTTCAACAGCAACCCTTGTTCGATTGCTCAAATTTGCTGTCAAACTGGGCGAATTGGGCCGAAGAACAGAGTCTAATCTGGAAGAATCCACAGATCACATATGCGACGACCTATCTGGTCAGCCTGTCGATCGCGATGGCAGGCGGCGGCCTTTGTCTGGCACATGACACCATCGTCCGGCATCTGATCGAGCAAGGACGGTTGATCGCGCCTTTCGCTCACCGCGCCGAGATGCCCGAAGCGTATTACCTGCTATTGTCCCCTCAGGCCGAGGAGAATCCCGGAGCGATGGCGTTCGCCAACTGGGTACGCGCCGAGATCGAGGCGGATCTGCAGGATTGAGGCGGTGCCCTCCCGCCCATCGTCATGGCCCCTGCGGGGCTAATCCTCTGGTTGGGCGTGGCAGCGCTGACGCGCTGAGGGTCGCTCATCATTCAGGCATTATGATGATTTGATGATACCCCGCTGGCAGGGGTTGCACCTTCTGTCGCATTCGGGAAAGTTGGGCCATGGAATACAAGACTTTCCCCAGTTGGCCCGACACCGCCCCCCGCCTTATTGCTGTGGCCTCAGGCCGCGAGCCCGCCGATATGGTCATCTGTGGCGGGATCTGGGTGAACGTACATACGCGTGAACTGCTGCCGGATCATGACATAGCGATTGCCGCTGGACGTGTGGCTTATGTCGGACCTGACGCCTCTCATTGCACCGGGCCCGACACTCAGATCATTGAGGCGAAAGGCCGTTACATGATCCCCGGATTGTGTGACGCGCATATGCACATCGAATCGGGGATGCTAACCCCAGCGGAATTTGCCCGCGCCGTGATCCCGCACGGCACGACCTCGATGTTTACCGACCCCCATGAGATCGCCAATGTGCTGGGGCTGGAGGGTGTACGGCTGATGCATGATGAAGCTTTGATGCAGCCCGTGAACATTTTCACCCAGATGCCATCCTGCGCGCCCTCAGCGCCGGGGCTTGAGACGACAGGTTATGAGATCACCGCCGAGGATGTGGCCGAGGCGATGTCCTGGCCCGGTATCATCGGGTTGGGCGAGATGATGAACTTTCCCGGTGTGATCCACGGCGACCCAAAGATGCTGGCCGAGATCGCGGCGACGCAACGGGCGAGTAAAACCGTGGGCGGACACTATGCTTCGCCCGATTTAGGGTCTGATTTTGCCGCTTATGTGGCCGGAGGCCCCGCCGACGATCACGAAGGCACCTGTGAAGCCGATGCCATTGCACGGGTACGGCAGGGGATGCGCTCAATGATGCGATTGGGCTCGGCCTGGTATGATGTGGAAAGTCAGATTACCGCCGTCACCGAGAAGGGGCTGGATCCGCGCAACTTCATCTTGTGCACGGATGACTGCCATTCGGGCACTCTGGTCAATGACGGCCATATGAACCGCGTTGTGCGGCACGCGATTGCCTGCGGATGCGATCCTGTGGTCGCGCTGCAGATGGCGACCCTCAACACAGCGACTCATTTCGGACTGGAGCGTGAGATTGGCTCAATCACCCCAGGGCGGCGCGCAGACGTGATCCTGACCTCAGACTTAACCGAGCTGCCCATCGAAACGGTGATCGCCCGAGGCCAGATCGTTGCAGAACAGGGCAAAGTCACCGTTGACTGCCCGCATCTCGACTGGCCAGAAAATGCCCGCAACACAGTGCATCTGGGCCATGTGCTGTGCGCCGCTGATTTTGAGATCACAGCACCTGCTGGCGCTAATCGTGTCAGGGCCAATGTCATCGGTGTGGTTGAAAATCAGGCGCCGACACAGGCGTTGAAATCGGAACTGCCGATTATCGGCGGTCTGGTCGAAGGGGAAGGCGACGTTTGTCAGATCGCGTTGGTTGAACGACATCGCGCCACGGGCAGTGTGACCAACGCCTTTGTCTCGGGGTTCGGGTATCGGGGGCAGATGGCCATGGCATCGACCGTGGCGCATGACAGTCACCATATGATTGTCGTGGGGACCGACCGCGAACAAATGGCGCTGGCCGCCAATCGGCTGGCAGAAGTTGGCGGAGGCATCACGATCTTCCGCGATGGTGAGGAGTTGGCGCTGGTGGAGCTGCCCATTGCGGGGTTGATGTCTGATAGCCCGGCAGCAGAAGTGGCCGCCAAAGCGCAAAAGATGGTCGAGGCGATGCAAGCCTGCGGCTGTCAGTTGAACAACGCATATATGCAGCACTCGCTTCTGGCCCTGGTCGTAATCCCCGAGTTGCGGATCTCGGACCTTGGGCTGGTGGATGTGCGCACATTCGAAAAGATTGATCTTCTGGAACCTCTTGCATGACCGTTCTCAATACACCCGACGTCCCAAAGCCCGAGCAATTCACCGATCCAGCTGCTGCGGTAGCGCGTTTGGAAATGCTCTATGAACAGGCCACGACCTACCTCTGCAATAGCTTTGCCGAAGCGATGAAAAACGGTACGCCTACCGATCGATTCAGAGCCTATTACCCGGAAATTCGCATCAAAACCTCGTCCTACGCTCAGGTCGATAGCCGCCTGAGCTTTGGTCACGTGTCGGAACCCGGCATACATACAACAACCGTGACCCGACCGGATCTGTTCCGGTCCTACCTGACCCAGCAGATCGCGCTGTTGATCAGAAACCACGATCAGCCGGTCACGATCGGAGCCTCTGACACACCGATCCCGGTTCATTTTGCCGTTGCCAGCAATCCAGATCTGCATGTTCCACATCAGGGTGCCGCAGGTTTCACCCTGCGCGATGTGTTTGACGTACCAGATCTGACGACGACCAATGATGATATCGTCAACGGTGTATATGACCACGACGACGATATCGGGCCTTTGGCTCTCTTTACTGCCCAGCGCGTCGATTATTCATTGTCTCGGCTGTCTCATTACACCGCCACCGATCCCAGCCATTTCCAGAACCATGTTCTGTTCACCAACTACCAGTTCTACGTCTCGGAATTCGAGAACTACGCCCGTACCCAACTCGCCGATCCGAGTAGCGGCTACACCAGCTTTGTCTCAACCGGGAATGTCGAGATCACCGACGCAAACGCCCCGATTGAGCAGCCGCTGAAACTGCCGCAGATGCCCACCTATCATCTGAAACGTGCCGATGGATCGGGCATTACGCTGGTCAATATCGGCGTCGGGCCGTCGAATGCGAAAACTGCCACCGACCACATCGCTGTTTTGCGCCCCCACGCCTGGCTGATGGTTGGGCATTGCGCCGGATTGCGCAACACGCAGGCCTTGGGTGATTTCGTATTGGCCCATGCTTATCTGCGCGAGGACAAAGTGCTGGACGACGATCTGCCGGTCTGGGTGCCGATCCCGCCGCTGGCTGAGGTTCAGGTCGCACTTGAACAAGCCGTCGCCGAGGTGACCAAACTGGAAGGGTATGAGCTGAAACGGATCATGCGCACCGGCACCGTCGCTTCGGTCGACAACCGCAACTGGGAACTGCGGGACCAGTCAGGACCGGTACAAAGGCTCAGCCAGTCGAGGGCCATCGCACTGGATATGGAAAGCGCAACGATTGCCGCAAATGGTTATCGCTTCCGCGTACCTTACGGAACCTTGCTGTGTGTGTCGGATAAGCCGTTGCATGGCGAATTAAAGCTTCCCGGCATGGCCTCGGCGTTCTATACCACCCAAGTCAGTCGTCATCTGGCCATCGGAATTCGGGCAATGGAACATCTGCGCGGAATGCCGTTGGAGCGTCTGCACAGCCGGAAATTGCGTTCCTTCGACGAAACGGCCTTTCTCTGAAGCAAAAAAGCAACGATTTCCCCATATTTTTAGGGTTTTCAGCGCTACTATTCGTTGTGTTCATCCACAATATCCCGTTACAGTTACGCGGTGAGGCCCAAATTATCGGGCACGTTAAGGAGACCAAGAAATGGCAAAGCCTATGACAAAGACTCAGCTGGTTGCTGCTCTCGCTGAGGAAATGGGAACTGACAAGAAATCCGCGAATGCCGCGCTGGAGGCCATGACCGGCCTGATCACCCGCGAAGTTTCGGCCGGTGGCGCCGTCACCCTGCCCGGCGTTGGCAAAATCTACTGCCGCGAGCGCCCCGAGCGCATGGTGCGCAACCCCGCCACCGGCGAGCAGTTCAAGAAAGAAGCCGACAAAGTGGTCAAGATGACCATCGCGAAGGCTCTGAAGGACAGCGTCAACGGCTAATCCGCCGCTGACAGATCGCAAGATCGAAGGGGTCGCCATCGGGCGGCCCCTTTTCCTTGCGGTTGATGCAAAAACCAGTGAAAGTCGCCCGGATTTCATCAGGAGGCCGAAATGGATCTGCGCGCCATTGCCATGGGGCTTGTGTTTGCCCTGATCTGGTCCTCGGCCTTTACCTCGGCCCGGATCATTGTGGCTGATGCATCGCCCCTGTTTTCGCTCGCGCTGCGATTTCTGATTTCCGGGTTGATTGGCGTAGCGATTGCACGGGCCATGGGGCAGAGCTGGCGTCTGACCCGACCGCAATGGCGCGCAACCATTTTGTTCGGAATCTGCCAAAATGCCCTGTATTTGGGTCTGAATTTCTATGCGATGCAAACCGTCGAAGCCTCGGTGGCGGCAATTATCGCATCAACCATGCCCCTGCTGGTCGCGCTGGCCGGGTGGTTGCTGCTGAGTGAGCGGTTGCGCCCATTAGGTATCCTCGGGTTACTGGCAGGCTTTGTCGGAGTTGCGCTGATCATGAGCAGCCGGATCAGCGCCGGCGTTGATCTGTTCGGTGTGTTCCTTTGCGGGATCGGAGCACTGGCGCTGACCTTCGCCACACTGGCAGTGCGGGGGGCGACCTCGGGCGGGAACTTCATGATGGTGGTCGGTCTGCAAATGCTTGTGGGCTCAGCAGCACTGTTCCTCGCCGCCCCAGTGTTCGAGACGATCTATATCCATCCTACACTGCCGTTTGTACTGGCATTTACCTATACGACCCTGTTCCCTGGCCTTCTGGCCACTCTGATCTGGTTCCTGCTGCTGGATCGCATCGGCCCGATCCGGGCTGCAACGTTCCACTTTCTGAACCCCGTCTTCGGTGTTGCCATCGCAGCAATGCTCTTGGGCGAGAATCTCGGCCCGCTGGATCTGCTTGGAGTCGGCATCACCACATTGGGCATTCTTGCGGTGCAGCTGTCGCGGCAACCCGCTCAGCGCAGCAAAGCTTCAATCTGATTGATCAGTTTCGACGCATTGGGCTTGGTGCCCGATCCATAGGTGGCGACAACAGTGCCCTGCGGGCCGATGAGAATCTTATTGAAGTTCCAGCTGGGTACAAAACCCACCTCAGCTGCGACCTCTTTGTAGAACGGGTGAGCATTGGGGCCTTTGACCTCGGTAATATCGGTCATCGGCAGCGTCAGATTATAGTTGAACTCACAGAACTCCTTGACCTCTACAGTCGTTTCCAACTCCTGATTGAAGGAATTCGACGGAACCGCCAGAACCACCAATCCACGATCCTCGTAAGCCTCATGCAGGTCCTGCAGGGCAGAGTACTGCCCGGTAAACCCGCAAAGGGACGCGGTGTTGACCACAAGCACAGGCTGCCCGCGCCAGTCTTCCAATGACAACTTTCCTCCATCGATCGAGGAGAACTCGGCAGTCAGCGGTGCGGCCTGCACCACCTTTGCCAGCAAAATCAGAGCCGTCAACAGAGCCATCCGAATCATCTTTTTACCTCCTCTTGCACAAGATACGCGATCTGCGGCGGTTTGGATCATCTGCACAGACCCGCGAGCAGACTGAAATATGATTTTGATTTTCCCGCGGATGTGCCCAAATAGTACACCACTAACAAAATACCAGAGGAGCCATGTCCCGCTATACCAAGGACCCCCAGGCCATCGCCGCCCTGTCACCGGAAGAGTTTCATGTGACCCAGCGCAGCGGGACCGAGCGCCCGGGCACCGGCAAACTGTTGAACAACAAGGAACCGGGTATCTATGTGGATATCGTCTCGGGTGAGCCTTTGTTTGCGTCCACCCATAAGTACGAATCCGGTTGTGGCTGGCCAAGCTTCACCAAGCCCATCGTCCATGAACATGTCGAAGAATTGGAAGACCGCACCTTGGGCATGATCCGGACCGAAGTACGCTCGAAACATGGGGACAGCCATCTGGGCCACGTGTTCCCCGATGGCCCTCGCGAACATGGTGGGCTACGGTATTGCATCAATTCCGCCTCGCTGCGGTTCATCCATCGCGACGAGATGGAGGCCGAAGGGTACGGCGAATTCCTAATCCATGTGGAGGAAATCTGATGACCGATCAACGCGCCGTTCTGGCCGGAGGCTGCTTTTGGGGCATGCAGGACCTTATCCGCAAACTGCCGGGCGTGTCCCGCACCCGCGTCGGCTATACCGGTGGTGATGTGCCCAACGCCACCTATCGCAACCATGGCACCCATGCCGAGGGAATTGAGATCTGGTTCGACCCGACCCGGATTACCTATCGCGATCTGCTGGAGTTCTTCTTCCAGATTCACGATCCCACCACGCCTAACCGTCAGGGCAATGACCGCGGGATGAGTTATCGCTCGGCCATTTATTACGTGGATGATGCACAGAAACAGGTGGCCGAAGACACGATTGCCGATGTGAATGCCAGCGGCATCTGGCCCGGCAAGGTCGTGACCGAGGTCGAACCGGTTGGTGATTTCTGGGAGGCCGAGCCCGAGCATCAGGATTACCTGGAGCGTATCCCCAACGGCTATACCTGCCATTTCCCACGCCCGGATTGGGTACTGCCAAAGCGATCCAGCGCAGCAGAGTAAGGACTCCGGTAGCCCCGCGCGGGGCTACCCGACCGCCACCCGAGGTCTTCCACTGGCTTCGACGGTAATCAGCGCTTCGACGAACACCTCCTGCGCCTCGATCTTGGCGGTACGGATGTCGCGTTCGACGCTCACGCGGATATCTTCAGCGCCCGCTTCGCGCACCGCGCCTTCAGCCTCACCGCGCAACACGTCTTCAAGCAACTTCAGGGCAGTATTCGAGTCCGAGAAATCCTGCGGCCCTTCTTCCAGATGCACCCGATAGCGGCCTTCAGCCGGAGATGTAACGGACCCGGTCCGCCGCAGAGTCAAGCGCCCGACAACCGCACCGATAGCATTTGCAACACCGGCATGTTCGGGTAGCACCATCTTGCAATGCAGCCGCTCTCCGACCGCTGGATAATAACTGGGGGCCGAGGCCCCAAGACCCACCACATCCACATTCAACGCCGTATCCAGCGCCACTAGCCCACGATGCTTTGCCAACCCGCGCTGCGTCAGCACATGCCGCGCCAGATCTTTAGCTGGCAATCCGAGTCCATCGCTTTCTTCGGCAAAAGCAGTCTCTAACAAGGTCAAAGCGGTCTGTTCTGTCAGTTGATCTACAATGATCTGCGCCAATGCTTCAGCCGATAGTTCCAGGCGATCTCCCGACCCAACACGCTTGCGCGCAACCAGTTCCAACGCCTTGAGCGCAGCCGAGCGATCCCAATCCTCAAGCCGTCCCAGAACATGGCTGGCATCCGATGGCGTGACGCCCGAAACCTGCACTATTCCGCGA
This sequence comes from Ruegeria sp. CF4, assembly GCF_056537345.1. Classification (NCBI taxonomy): domain Bacteria; kingdom Pseudomonadati; phylum Pseudomonadota; class Alphaproteobacteria; order Rhodobacterales; family Roseobacteraceae; genus Ruegeria; species Ruegeria sp. CF4. The sequence continues at coordinate 17,999 of NZ_JBQFRJ010000003.1, forward strand.
TCCACCAAACGGTTCAGAGCCCCATGCTCCATACGTGTCTGCAACAGATTGCCGAGGGGCACGACATCATTCCCCAGGCGGTCCAGCAATACGGATTCGCGCGGCCCCACTCCTTCGGCGGGAATGCCCGGCACCCGGCGGGCAAACCGAGTGTCGTGCTCGCCTACCGTCGTGGTCCGTAGCTGCTCATCCAGTGCAGCATGCACCACATCCGGAGCCTCGGATGCGATCAGCGACACTGGCAGCACCCGGCGCGGCCCAAGGAAGACACCACCGCCCAGGCCCTCGGTCACCACATGCACCTGACTGTCACCACCAAGACCATGGGTGCGCATCGCCACCGCCTCGACCATGGTCCGAAAACCGCCCACCTGCGCGCCAGCAGGGTCGATGGCTGGTTTCCCATCCCGGATCAGCGCCACATCGGTTGTGGTGCCTCCGATATCTGACACCAGTGCATTCTCAGCCTCGGTCAACCAGCGCGCGCCTACAATCGAGGCCGCGGGGCCGCTCAGAATCGTCTCAATCGGTCGCTCCCGCGCTTGCTCGGCGCTCATCAGCGCACCATCCCCGCGCACAACCATCATCGGAGCAGTAATGCCCTGTGCACGCAGTTGATCCTGCGCCCGTCCGATCAGCCGGTCGATCATGCCGATCAACCGCGCATTCAGCACAGCCGTCACCGCCCGCTTCGGTCCGTTCAACTTGGCCGACAGATGGTGAGAGCATGTCACGGGAACACCCGTACGCTCAGAAATTACGCGTGCGACCTCCAGTTCATGCGCCGGATTTCTGGTGGCGAACTGCGCCGCGACCGCATAGCCAGAGATGCCCGTATGTGAATCTAAAAAAGCCTCTAACGCCGGAATGTCCAATTCCGCAGCCTGACCACCTGCATGATTGTGTCCACCAGCCAGAACCAAAGCTGGGTCACCTTTCAATGCATCGCGCAGCCCGTGCTTTTCCAGATCGCTTTCCCGGAACCCGACATAGATCAGTGCTACGCGTCCACCCTGCCCCTCGACCAGAGCATTTGTGGCCAATGTGGTCGATAACGACGCCATGCCGATCTGATCGGGCGCAACCCCAGCCGTCTCAAGCACCGCAGAAACCGCCCGACCAACGCCAATGGCCAGATCCGCCCGCGTGGTCAGGGATTTGGCCGAGGCAATCACCTCGCTCTCATCCCGGATCAGCACTGCGTCCGTATAGGTTCCGCCCGTGTCTACCCCCAAAGCCAGCGCCATCGGGTCCTCCATCTGTTCGCCAGAATCGGGTGTAGCGTTTTCCTGCGGCGCGTCCAGCCCGTTTACGACAACTGAGACACCGCCCAGCGCGCAGCGTCAGCCACGGTTGGATCGGGATCATCGGTCAGTCCTTGGGCAATATGCCTCAACGCGGGTTGAGAGGAATTTCCGATCGCGTAAAGCACGTTCCGCACAAACCGATCCCGCCCAATCCGTTTGATTGGCGACCCCGAGAACTTCGCCCGAAACGCCGCATCGTCCAGCATCGCCAGTTCCGCCAGCGGTGGCGCGTTCAAATCTTCACGCGCCGCATAGCGAAAGTCGCTCGCCGCGACCGCAAACTTGTTCCAGGGGCACGCGGCCAGACAATCATCACAGCCATATATCCGATTCCCCAACAGCGCCCGTAAATCCTCATCTACCGGGCCCTTATGCTCGATGGTCAGATACGAGATACAACGGCGCGCATCCAACTGATAGGGCGCCGGGAAGGCATCAGTTGGACAGGCTGTCAAACAGGCCCGGCACGATCCGCAGTGATCAACCTCAGCGCCATCCACGGGCAAATCCAATGTGGTGAAAACAGACCCTAAAAAGGCCCAATTCCCCCAATCCTGACTGACTAGATTCGTATGCTTGCCCTGCCAGCCCAACCCGGCAGCCTGCCCCAGTGCTTTCTCTGGCACCGGCGCGGTATCCACAAAGACCTTAACCTCGCCGCCTGCTTCGGCAATCAACCAACGCGCCAGGCGCTTCAGGCGTTTCTTGACCAGATCATGATAATCCTTGTTTTGTGCATAGACCGAGATCGCGCCCAGCTCAGGATGCGCCAACACCTCAGTCGGATCATGAGCGGGCGTATAACTCTCAGCCAGCATGATCACCGACCGCGCCTCTGGCCACAGCACAGATGGATCGCCGCGCCAATGACTACGCTCGGCCATCCAGCCCATCTGCCCATGATACCCGGCCTCCAGAAAAGCAGCCAACCGCTCAGGTACCTGTGGTACATCCCATGGACGACACACTCGACAAGCGACAAACCCCTCAGACAGGGCTTGCTCCACCAACCGCTCCTTCAGCTCCGATCCGCTCTTCATCTGGCCAAAAATACCTTCGGGGCCAGGGACAGACAGCCCCGGTCCTATCCTGAATATCAGAAATCCAAATCAGCGTAATGCGGAGGCGGCCGGAATCCCGGAACCTGATCCGCCAGAATCGAACGGAAAGCCGGACGGGACTTGATCTTGGCGTACCAATCCTTCACCGCGGAACTCCGGTTCCAGTCCACGTCCGAAATATAATCCAACGCCGACAAATGCGCCGCAGCGGCAAAATCGGCCAATGTCATCTGATCCCCGGCCAGCCAGCGGCGATGGTCCAGCAGCCAGGCCATGTAATCCAGATGGTACTTGATCGCCCGCGCCCCCTCCTTGACGTTCTTGCTGTCCGGATAGCCCTGCCCCGTCACCTTCTTGTTCACCCGCTCATAAAGCAGTTTTGAAGTGACCTCGTGATGGAACTTGTCATCAAACCATCCCACCAAACGCCGCACTTCATACCGCGCTTCGGGTTTCTTGGGCATCAGAGGCGGCTCGGGGCGGGTCTCTTCGATATATTCACAGATCGCCGCACTCTCGGCCATGATCTGACCGTCGAGCCGCAGCACCGGAATTTTCCCCGCCGGATTGCGACGCAGGAAATCCGGGTCCTGCTCCCAGTATCGTTCTTCGACCAGCTCAACCTCGATCTTCTTTTCGGCCAGAGACAGGCGAACTTTGCGGCAATAGGGTGAGAGGGGAACGTGAAACAGACGCGCCATGGACTTCCATTCGAACCAGTAGAATACGCCTCAAGCTTTAGCCGTTGAGGGGGCGAGGTTTCAATCCTCGAAACAATCGGCGCGTCCATCTGCGCGGATGGTGGCCGCTCCATCAAGGATCGAAGCCGCGCGTCGCCGGGTTCGGACCGACGGGTCCGTCACCGAGCGGTTGCGTGGAGACGGCAGGATCGCTGCCAGCCGCGCCGCCTGCACGGGGGACATCTTGTCGGCGCTGACGCCATAGTATTTCTGTGCCGCTGCCTCGACGCCAAAGACACCCTGTCCGGTTTCAGCGACATTCAGATAAACTTCAAGGATGCGCTGCTTGCTCCAGATCAGCTCAACGACCGGAGTCATCGAGGTCTCCAGTGCCTTGCGCACCCAGCTACGTCCCTGCCACAGGAACACGTTCTTCACCACTTGTTGCGTGATTGTTGAGGCCCCGCGATTGCCGCCGTCTTCTAACGCGTCTCTGATCGCTTCAACGTCAAACCCCCAATGCAGGCAGAAGTTGGCGTCTTCGGCCGCGACGACCGACCGTGCCATGACAGGCGCGATCTCATCGATCGGCACCCATTCACGCTCGATCTTGCCCAGCCGCCGCCATTCGGACCAGATGGTGTGTGTGACGGGCGGATTCACGACCGAATAGAGCAGCACCAAAGCCGCAAAAACCACCGACATGGCCAGAACGGCGCGCAAAGCCCAGCGCCGGATCCACACGATCGCGCCTGATATACTGTTTGTCTTAGTCGCCTGCTTTTTCTTACCGCCTGTCTTGCGGCCTGCTTTTTTTGCCATGCCCTGCTATACGCCGCGACCAGCGTATTTGAAACGGATTATTTCGCCATCAGGCGCGCATCGCGCGGTCGGATCACCGGGCGTGCGGTCTTGGCCGCAACCGCCCCACGGGCTTGCAACTCGGGGAATAATGCAAGGACTTCGGCTTGCGTGTCACGTTCTGATTGCGAAACCGCATGGGCGGGATAATAGCTTTCGCTCTTGGCGCCGTTGGCAAATATGATCTCATGACGCCGGAACAGCAGGTGGATATATTCCACCTTTCCGCCTTCAACACGGGTCACAGTGGTACCGTTCACCAGACAATGGGCAGCGATCAACACCTCAGCATGGCCAAAAAGATAGGGCGCGCGCCAATCATCGATCAGCATCCGGTGCTGCGGTGACACTAGCAGCGGACTCGTCAGCCCAAACAAACCGGCCTCGAACCGGATCGGAGCGAATTTTCCATCGGCCTCCACCACCGTGCGTCCCACCCAAAGAAGAGGTTTTGCACCGCTGTCGGCGGTTGTCACCAGATCACCGGATTCGAGGTCTTCAATCAAACGCGGTCCATCGGGAGTGTCGATCAAAGTGCCTGGCGTGAAACAGGGCGGGCCAAGATCACCATTGTTGATGTCGACCGAACCAAAGGACCCGCCGTTGTCGCTGAAATCGGTCACAGACGAAGATACAAATGTGCCCTGCTGCAGTACCGATCCATCGGTTGGCGTGAATACCTCTCGCCCATCGGCCAGATAGAAGGTGACGCCGGTATAAGTGACCTGAGTTCCATCTGGCAGCTCGATTGTCACCATATCGTTGAAATACGAGGCGGTAATATCCACCCCATCCACCGAGTCGCCATTCAGCCGGTTGATCAGATCATTGTCATTCTGGTCGATGATCTCGAAACTTTGCACAGTCAGAGTGGAGCCCACCACCGTACCGTTCGCCCCGGGGTTTGCCGGGTCGAGCAAAAAGAACTGATCTGTATAACTCGTGGGCATGTAACAACTCCACTTCACTCATATCTGTAGGAACGCAGCATGCCCGCAATTCCAGAACAAACTATGTCCAAAGCTAGGTGTTTTTTGCCAATGCGGGCAAGAATCGGTGCATTATGCATACGCAAATGAGGGCCTTGCGTGTCTTTTCAAACACGCAAGGTTAAGATTCTGCCTGCATCAGAGCCTATTCTGCCGGCATGGCTGCCACTTCCGTAGTCAATGGATGGCTGAGCTTGTTCAGCATCTCTTTCGGGCAAACCTGCAGGAAGTGTGCCTTTTCGACATCCCAATGCTGAAGCAGATCTGCGGCCTTGCGGCTATAGGTTTCTGCAGCGTGGCGCTCGATCAACGATTTCAGCTGATCTTCCCAGTGGTCGACCGTCACTGGACAGGTGACCAGGGTCTCCTTGTTCATCAGGGCCCCGGCTTTACCGTCCGGGTCGTACAGATAGGCCATGCCCCCGGTCATGCCCGCTCCGAAATTGGCACCAATATCGCCCAGGATCACGGCCACACCGCCGGTCATGTATTCACATCCGTTCGAGCCACAGCCTTCGATCACCACCTTCGCGCCCGAGTTTCGCACCGCAAAGCGCTCACCAGCACGGCCTGCTGCGAACAGATAGCCGTCGGTGGCACCGTAGAGGACGGTGTTGCCGATGATGGTGTTGTCATCCGCCTTCAGCGGGCTAACCTGCGGTGGGCGCACGACGATCATGCCGCCTGACAGACCCTTGCCAACATAGTCGTTGGCATCACCCGAGACCTCCAGCTTGAGGCCTGGAGCCGCAAAGGCCCCCAAAGACTGCCCGGCTGAGCCCTGCAGTTTCACATGCAGGTGGTCATCCTGGAACGTGTTCCGCATACCGAAATTCTGCACGATATGGCTGGAAACCCGCGTACCCACGGTCCGATGCGTATTCTGTACAGCATAAGAAAGCTGCATCTTCTCACCGTCTTTCAGGAACCGGGCGGCGTCACGCACAATCTCGGCGTCCAGAGTATCCGGCACCGCATTCCGATCCTTGTCGCGGTTGTAAACGATGTCATGCGCCCCATCGACAGTGATCAGCAGCGGGTTCAGGTCCAGATCGTCCAGATGCGCCGAGCCACGGCTGACCTGAGCCAGCAGATCGGCCCGGCCGATGATCTCATCAATCGAACGCGCACCCAGGCTTGCCAACAGCTCGCGCACCTCCTGCGCGTAGAAGGTGATCAGGTTTACGACCTTATCCGCATTGCCGGTGAACTTGGCCCGCAGGTCTTCGTCCTGCGTACAGACACCGACAGGGCAGGTGTTCGACTGGCACTGACGTACCATGATACAGCCCATCGCAATCAGTGCGGCGGTGCCGATGCCGTATTCCTCGGCCCCCATCATCGCAGCCATGACGATGTCACGACCGGTCCGTAGGCCACCATCGGTCCGCAGGGTGACGCGGTCGCGCAGGTTGTTCATAGCCAGAACCTGATGCGCCTCGGTCAGGCCCATCTCCCACGGAAGGCCAGCATACTTGATGCTGGTCGCGGGCGACGCGCCGGTACCACCATTGTGGCCCGAAATCAGGATGATATCCGCCTTCGCCTTGGCCACACCGGCAGCAATCGTGCCAACGCCCGAGGACGCCACCAGTTTCACCGTCACCTTGCAGCGCGGGTTGATCTGCTTCAGGTCATAGATCAGCTGCGCCAGATCCTCGATCGAGTAGATGTCGTGGTGTGGCGGCGGTGAGATCAGCGTAACGCCCTTGGTCGAATGACGCAGACGTGCGATCAGGTCGGTGACCTTCATGCCCGGCAGCTGGCCACCCTCACCGGGTTTCGCACCTTGGGCGACCTTGATCTCCAACTCTTCACACTGGTTCAGATACTCGGCGGTTACACCGAACCGACCCGAGGCTACCTGTTTGATCTTGGCCGAGGGATTGTCGCCATTGGGTTCCGGCACGAAATGCGCCGGGTCTTCTCCGCCCTCGCCTGAGTCGGATTTCGCACCAATCCGGTTCATCGCCACGTTCAGCGTCTTGTGCGCCTCAGGGCTCAGCGCGCCCAGCGACATGCCCGGCGTGACAAAGCGTTTACGGATCGAAGTGATCGATTCCACCTCTTCAATCGGCACCGGCTTGCCCAGCGGTTTGAAATCCATCAGATCGCGTAGGTGGATCGGCGGATTCGACTGCATCTTTGCCGAATACTGCTTCCACAGCTCATATGAGGCTCTATTACAGGCCATTTGCATCATATGCATTGAGGTCGCTTCCCACGCGTGGGTCTCACCTGATTTGCGCGCCTTGTAGAAACCACCGATGGGCAGCACATCCAAGCCATTGGTCCAACCCTTGGCATGTATCGCCTCGGCCTTGACGCGAATGCCATGGATACCAATGCCTGAAATCCGGCTCGTCATACCGGGGAAATACTCGGCCACCATGGCGCGGCTCAGACCGACTGCTTCGAAATTCAGACCGCCGCGATACGAGGATACGACGGAAATGCCCATCTTTGCCATGATCTTGAGCAGACCCTGATCAATCGCCTCGCGATACCGCGCCACGTTTTCGGTCAGGGTGCCGTCCAGCAGTCCCCGATCGATCCGGTCCGCCAAAGAATCCTCGGCCAGATAGGCGTTCACGACGGTCGCACCACAACCAATCAGCACCGCGAAATAGTGTGGATCGACGCATTCAGCCGACCGTACGTTGAGCGAGCAGAACGTTCGCAGACCTTGCCGAGTCAGGTGACTGTGCACCGCGCTGGTGGCCAGAATCATCGGCATCGCCACCTTGTCCGGCCCCGAATGATGATCCGTTAGCACCAGATGCCCAGCGCCCGAGCGCACGGCCTCCTCCGCCTCGGCACGGATACGGCTAAGGGCCACGTCCAACTGCCCCTCGCCCGGGGTAAAGCTGCAGTCAATCTCGGCCAGAGGGGCATTGAACTGCCCAACCAGCAACTCCCATTGCGCATTGCCTACAAAGGGGCTTTCCAGAACCACGATCTCGGTTTGACTGCTGTCCTCGTCAAGCACGTTCTTCAGGTTGCCGAACCGTGTCTTCAACGACATGACGCGATATTCGCGCAAGCTGTCGATCGGTGGGTTGGTGACCTGGCTAAAATTCTGCCGGAAGAAGTGGCTGAGCGGGCGATACTGCTTCGACAGCACGGCCGAGGGTGTGTCATCCCCCATCGACGCCAGCGCCTCTTTGCCATCTTCGGCCATTGGCGCAAGAATCTGTTCCAGCTCTTCAACTGAGTAGCCGGCAGCGATTTGACGCTTGCGCAGCTCTTCGCCCGAAAACAGAGGTTTTTCGCTCGCACTGCCCAACGTGGCATCCACGTCGTTGATCTTGCTGACCCATTCTCCGAACGGCAGCGCCCGCGCCAGCTTGTCTTTGATCTGCTTGTCGCGGAAGAGCTTGCCCTTCTTCATATCCACGGCCAGCATCTGACCCGGACCCAGAGCGCCCTTTTCGGCCACCGAGGCCTCATCAATCGGGACCATCCCGGCCTCGGACCCGGCAATCACCAGACCATCGCCGGTGACCACATAGCGCATCGGGCGCAGACCGTTCCGGTCCAGACCGGCGCAGACCCAGCGACCATCGGTCATGGCCAGAGCGGCAGGACCATCCCACGGCTCCATCACCGAGTTGCAGTAGGAATACATGTCGCGCCAGGCCTGCGGCAGTTCCACCGCCTGCTTGGACCAGCTTTCCGGAACCAACATGGTTTTCGCCATCGGGGCCGAGCGGCCCGCGCGTACCAGAACCTCAAAAACCGAGTCTAATGCGGCCGAATCTGATGATCCACCGGCGATGATCGGCTTGATGTCTTCGGCATAGTCGCCAAAGGTTCCACTGGCCATGCGGATCTCATGGCTCTTCATCCAGTTGACGTTACCCTTGAGCGTATTGATCTCACCATTATGGGCCAGCATGCGGAACGGCTGCGCCAGCCACCATTGCGGGAAGGTGTTGGTCGAATAGCGCTGGTGATAGATCGCAAAGGCGGACTCGAACCGTTTATCCATCAGGTCGGGGTAGAAAACCGCGACCTGCTCGGCCAGCATCATACCTTTGTAAATGATCGAGCGACAGGACAACGACGCCAGATACAGACCGGAAATACCAGCGGCCATCGCTGCCTTCTCGATGCGGCGACGAATGACATACAGCTCACGCTCGAACGTCTCTTCGTCTACGCCTTTGGAGTTCGAGATCAGGATCTGCTCGATCTCAGGACGGGTTGCGTTGGCCTTGTCACCCAGGCAGGTGACATCGACAGGCACATGACGCCAGCCGTAGATATAGTAGCCCATGCGCAGAACTTCAGTTTCTACGATGGTCCGGCATTGCTCCTGCGCCCCGAAATCAGTGCGCGGTAGAAAGACCTGACCAACCGCGATCAACTGACCCATGTTGGGCTCATGGCCCGTGCGACGGATCTGGTCATAGAAGAAGGGCACCGGGATCTGCACGTGGATACCCGCCCCATCGCCGGTTCTGCCATCGGCATCGACGGCACCGCGATGCCAGACAGCCTTGAGCGCATCGATCCCAGCGTCGACAACCTTGCGCGACGGCTTGCCATCAACGGATACAACAAGACCCACACCACAGGAGGAATGCTCTTCTTCCTCGGAATAGAGACCGTTTTCGGCCATCCACTGACGCTTGGCTTCCTCGGCCCGCACCCAATCGGCATCATATTTGGTCATTGGCTGTCTCCTTCTTCCGGTTGGGCATACATGGCTTCGACCTCAGCTTTGGTCATCTGCCGGCGCTCGCCTGCAAACGCATAGCCCTCGGGCTTTTTGTCGATATAAAGTTCAAGTTTCAGCGCGTGGCCTGTGTCATCAAACAGGCCCGCCGCCATCTGTGTCTGGCCGTGCATCTCGCCCGGCAGTGTGATCCGGTACCAGAGCGCCGAGCCACAATCGGCGCAAAAGGTACGCTCGGCCCATTCCGACGAGGTGAAGGTTTTGACCGGGCCCAAAGCAGCATAGCCGGGCTCGGCCGGAAACGTCACCAGCATCGAACTTGTCCAGCGGCGGCACTGGTCGCAATGGCAGGCCCCCAGCGTGTCCTTCGCCGGAGTGGCGGTCACGGTGACCGCGCCGCACATGCATTGGCCTTGCAATTCGGGCATTGCTGTCCCTCCTGTCGCTGGGCTTGGGGTTACTCGGCTGCGACTGCAGCCTTGCTGTTAAACCGGTCGATAATGGCCTCGGCGCAGTCACGACCATCGCGTATCGCCCATACGACCAAAGAGGCACCGCGCACGATGTCACCGATGGCATAGACACCGTCCATCTCGGTCTCACCAGTCTGGAAGGCCGCTTTGACGGTACCCCAGCGGGTCACCGGCAGGTCAGATTGACCGAACAGGGTTGGCAGGTCTTCGGGCTCGAACCCCAGTGCCTTGATCACCAGATCGGCCTCTTCGACATAATCCGCGCCTTCGATCACCTCGGGGGCCTGGCGTCCCGACGCATCGGGCTGACCCAAGCGCATCTTCTGCACCATCACGCCTGAAACCGTGTCGTCGCCGGTGAACCCTTTGGGCGCGCTCAGCCATTCGAAGACTACGCCTTCTTCCTCGGCATTCTGCGTTTCACGCTGCGAGCCCGGCATGTTGGCACGGTCGCGGCGATAAAGGCATTTGACCGAGGTCGCGCCCTGACGGATCGATGTGCGCACACAATCCATCGCGGTGTCACCGCCACCGATCACGACAACTTTTTTGCCCTCGGCATTCAAGCGGCCATTGTCGAAGTCTTCAACCTCATCTCCGAAGCTCTTACGGTTCGAGGCGGTCAGAAAGTCGATGGCTTTCTCGATCCCGGCCAGACCGCTGCCCGGCATGGACAAATCGCGGGATTTGTAAACGCCGGTGGCAATGATCACCGCGTCATGCTTGGCGCGGATCTCAGCAAACTTGGCGGCATCCACGTCGCAGTTCAATTCGAACGCGACGCCGCCATCGGCCAGCAGGTCATTGCGCCGTTGCACAATGTCTTTTTCCAGCTTGAAGCCGGGGATGCCATACATCAGCAAACCGCCCGCGCGGTCATAGCGGTCATAGACGGTCACCTGAATGCCCGCACGGCGCAGCATATCCGCAGCCGCAAGGCCACCTGGTCCGCCGCCAATGATACCAACACTCTCGCTGCGCTCAGCGCCCGGTGCGACTGGTTTCACCCAGCCTTGGTCCCACGCGGTGTCGGTGATGTATTTCTCGATCGAGCCGATCGTGACCGTGCCGTGGCCGGATTGCTCGATCACACAATTCCCCTCGCACAGGCGGTCCTGCGGGCAGATACGTCCGCAAATCTCGGGGAAGGTATTGGTGGCCTGGCTGGTCTGATAAGCCTCTTCAAGGCGCCCTGTTGCTGTCAGATTCAGCCAATCGGGGATATTGTTGTGCAACGGGCAGTGCGACTGACAATAGGGCACACCGCATTGGCTGCAGCGGCTGGCCTGCTCAGCTGCTTTCTCGGCCGCGTACTCGGCATAGATTTCATCAAAGTCTTCCTTGCGGTCATTTGCAGCACGCTTTTCAGGCATGACGCGATCGATCTGCACAAATTTCAGCATCGGTTGCTTGGCCACGGGTCAGACTCCATGAATTGGCTAGGTCACGCCTCTTTAAAAGATGAACAGTCAGATTAAAAGTCAATATTGCTGACTTATTTATCAAATATTCAGGGAAATTCGGCTTTGGACGCGAAATTATTCCTGATTTTAGTTCCGATTCGGACCTATTTGAACACTTTCCTTTCGCGCACCACACTTATACCCATTGGTCATAACAATATGACCATAGCGCAGGGTCGAGCAGATGAGCCTTTTCCACCTGATTCTCGTGGCGATTATTCAGGGCGTCACCGAGTTTCTGCCCGTGTCATCATCGGGACATCTGATTCTGCTGCCCAGCCTCACAGGGATCGACGACCAAGGGCTTGCGATTGACGTCGCAGTCCATGTGGGAACGCTGGGTGCGGTCGTTTTGTATTTCTGGAGCGATGTAAGAAAAGCGCTGTCCGGCCTTCCTGAGGCGCTGCAGGGTCGCACCGACCGGCCAGAGGCGCGTCTGGCACTGGGTTTGATCATCGCCACGATCCCGACCGTGATCGCGGGTGCAATCATTTACATGACCGGCCTCGAACAAGCTCTACGGTCGATTGCCGTAATCGGCTGGACGATGCTGGGCTTCGGGCTGCTGCTTTACTGGATGGATCAGAAGGGCGCACAGACCAAACAAGCAGACGACTGGAACTTACGCGATGCACTCATCATGGGTGTCTGGCAGATGTTAGCACTGATCCCGGGGACGTCACGCTCGGGCATCACCATTACCGGCGCACGCAAACTTGGTTACACCCGCGAAGATGGTGCCCGGATTGCGATGCTGATGTCGATCCCGACCATTCTAGCCTCGGGCGTGCTGTTGTCTTTTGATTTGATCCAGCAAGCCAATATGCAACTGGCCAAGGACGGAGCGATCGCGGCAGTCTTTGCCTTTGCATCGGCCCTGTTGGCGCTCAGCTTGATGATGCGACTGCTGCGCAGCGTCAGCTTTACACCCTACGTGATATACCGGGTCATTCTGGGTGCGGTCTTGCTTGTGATCGCTTACAGCTGATCAGATCCGCAGGTTTTTGGCCGAATTCTGAATGTCGTCATATTGACCCGACGGGCGGAACTTCCACAGGTAGTCTGGCAGCACCGACTCGAGCGTAGTGGGCTCGATCCCCAACTCAGCAAATCCTTTCGCGCCTTCCGACACGACATTGTCGCGCCGCAGGTTCTTCAACTGATCGCGGGTCAGGATGTTGTTCGGGAACAGCTGGAAACTAACGAATTTCATTATATCCAGTACCCCGGCCATAACCTTCGCGGCCAGGAATGGTACGCTCAGAATGACGCGACGGCGATGAATCACGCCCAGCATCTGCTGCATCAGGGCACGGAAGGTCTTGGTCTCAGGCCCGCCCAGTTCGTAAACCCCCGGCTGGGCCTTGCCCAGAACACCCTGAACCGCGGCCTGTGCCACGTCATCCACATAGACCGGCTGAAACTGCGTCTCTGCACCCACCAGCGGCAGGAACGGGCTCAACCGAGTCATTCCGGCAAAGCGGTTGAAGAACTGATCCTCGGTACCGAAGATCACAGACGGACGCAGAATGACAGCGTTCGGCATATGCTGTAGCACCGCTGCCTCACCCTGAGCTTTGGTGCGCGAATACGCGCTGTCCGAGTCTACATCTGCACCAATCGCGGAAATGTGCACCACCCGCTCAATGCCCTGAGCCGCAGCCAGTCGGGCAATGCGCTCGGCCCCATCTGCCTGAACAGCGTCGAATGCGTTTTGCCCCAGTTCGTTCAGAACCCCCACGCAATTGACCACAGCATCGACCCCATGCATCGCTGCAGCGACCGAGGCATCATCACGAATGTTGCACAAGATGGGTTCAACCTGACCAACGGCACCGTATGGCTTTACGAACATCGCCTCATTGGGTCGCCGAACGGCCACACGCACGCGCCAGCCTTCTGAGGCCATCCGGCGCGCGATATAGCGGCCGACAAAGCCCGATCCACCGTAAATCGTGACCAGTTTGGACATGATGGCGCTCCTGCTGTCTGGGTCTGTTTTGATCTAGCGCCCAAGCGCGCGGCGAACAAGGCGCAATAACGCCGCGTGTCTGCGAAAATCGGAGGTCCTGACCGATCTAACGGGGGCGTTACAAAAAACTTCACAAAACTGACGCGAATCTGGTTGACGCCCCCCGCCAGTCAGCTTAAACGCCCCTCCACGACACCTGCCCAGGTGGCGGAATTGGTAGACGCGCTAGCTTCAGGTGCTAGTGTCCGTATGGACGTGGAGGTTCGAGTCCTCTCCTGGGCACCATTTCTTCCCTTTAAGCACATAATTTTCAATGGATTAGATAGAACTCGCGCCTCGTAAAGGTGACGCAGTGCCTCTAGTCATTTTTGAAGCAGGAGCGATTCTGATCATACCTAAGTGTATCGAACGGAATGCAATCCTTGGGGTATGGCGCTTTCGCAGTCGTATGCCCTGTTTCCGTCAGCTAGGGAAAACCGCTGTCAGACGCCACAATGAGCCGTTTCATGGAGCGAGGGATACATGCGTGCATCCCTGATCACAAACAGCGCTAAACACCAGTGAAGCACAACAAGCGCAAGTACAGGCGCCGCAACCAGATTGAGATCATGTTCGGCAGACTCACGGATTGAAGGCGTGTTGCCATCCGATACGACAGGTTCCCAAAAGTGCTCCTGTCTGCCATCGTTCTTGCCGCTCTCGTCATTTCCCGGCTATGAGTACTGAGCCTAAATCTGATGACACATCCCCACCCGTTTCCGAACTGCGACTCACGTACACGCTCGGAAACCAATGGCCTTGAGCCTGAGCCAATCGTCAATGTATGTTCGACCTTTCCCACCTATTGAGCGATGATTTCAACTCACTAAGCTGCGCACGTCGGATGCTAGAAGGAGTTACAGAGAATTTCCTTCGGAAGGATCGGTTGAACGTTGACAGGCTGGAAAATCCACAGATGTGTGCAACTTCAGAAATCGGAATACTGGTTTGTTCAACCATCGACTTTGCTTTTTCCAGCTTTAGTCCCATAAAAAATTTCATAGGACTCTGATCGAAATATTTTTTGAATAACCGCTCTACGTGACGGGCACTCATATTCAGCTCTTTTGCGATTTCTGATGTGCTGTAATCTGGATAGCTGTAATTCTTCATGATTTTGACCGCTTTTAAAACTCTCACATCATCAACACCTAACCGGTCCTGTAATGATCTCCTTTGTTTTGTGCATTGCTCTCTAATTTCACCCTTGATTAAAATATCCGCAACATGAGCAGCAAACGAGCGACCCAAATGTTTGTCGATAATATATAACATGACATCAAAAGTAGCGATATAACCACCGGATGTGAGCATTCGCTCAGACTCAGAAAATATTGCATCATCCAAAACGCTTGGGTGAAGCTCAAAGTCAACTGCGGCTAGTTCTTTCCAATGTGCTGTAACCGGCTTATGACCAAAAAAACCGGTGCTCGAAACAGACGTTACGGCATCGGATAATATCACCATTTCGGATGACCGTTGCCTAACCCAGTTTACCGCTGTTTTTAGCTCCAATGCATGTTTTTTGCATTCTTTTCCGTCGAGGAAAACCATAATGTCTGGCGGTTTGCTCACGGTCCGGAAGTCGCTGGCTTTAACTTCAATCCCGGCGGTCGATTCTATGGCGCCTTCTGAGTTTGAAACGATATTCCATGTATACAACTCCTTGCCTGAAACCGAATTTGCACATTGCAGAATATCCAGAATTGCCGCCAGTTCTGTAACAATGAAATCAGGAAGAACATACAGCATAACCTCGCGCGATCGCGCGAATTCATTGTGATCCAGTTTAGCCATCTTTTCTCCCCATTTTATGCGCCGACAGGAAGGCACGGTCGATCAGCATTATTCCTTCCTTCGTCAACGCATATAAAAGCCCTTCTCGCCTCTGCCATTCGCTTTTTTTGGCCGTTCATTAAATATCTGCATCGCTACAAGTTAAATTTAGCAAGCAAACGATTAAATCATCAGCGTCTTACCAGTTCTCTGCGCCGCGCACATCGCGCGGACAGACATATCTTGCTGTAGGCCTCGTGCTGCACGCGGCCCTGAGCAAACAATCAGCGAAGAGATAAGGCGAATGACGAAGGTGCCGCCACATTCCCTACGAAGAAATGCGACGGGCACATCCTGAGATCTTAGCCTGTGCTCACTTCAACAAGCCTTCGCGCACCAATTCATCCTGTGTTTTCTCGATGCCCTTACGCAACGTATCGGCCAAGCAATCAATGTTCTCATAGGACATGGTCAAGGGTGGAGACAGGATGTTCAGGTGACCGGCCGGTCGAATGATCAGCCCCATCTCACGGCAATTGACAGCGATGCGTTCGCCGATATCAATTTCAGCATCAAACAGAGCTTTACTCTGTTTGTCCGCGACATTTTCAATCGCGACCATGAAACCTTCGCCACGCACGTCCCCCACAATCGGCAGGTCCGAAAGCGCTTTCAGCTTGCCCATGAAGTAGGGCGCGTATTCTAGTACACGGTCGCACAGATTTTCACGCTCCATGATTTCGATGTTCTTCAAAGCGGCGGCACAACAGACCGGGTGTTCCGCATAAGTAAACCCATGTGTGAACATCGAGCCTTTTTCGATCGGCGTTCTAAGGGCTTCCATGATCTTGTCACTCAAGATGGTGGCACCAAGCGGCAGATAGCCGGATGTCAGGCCCTTCGCCACCACGACAATATCGGGATCCATCTCAAACATTGCCTGCGACGCGAACATATGCCCCAATCGGCCGAATGCCGTCACAACCTCATCTGCCAGAATGAGAATATCGTTATCTTTACAGATCTTGGAAATCCGTTTGAAGTAACCAGAAGGCGGAAGCAGCACACCGGCCATGCCCATAATTGGTTCAGCGAAGAAGCATGAGATGTTTTCCGCTCCGACCTCTTCCACTTTTGCCCGGAATTCCTCAACCAGCTTGTCGCAGAACTCTGCGTCCGACAAACCATCAGCATCTCGATAGGCGTAAGGCGCCGACAAGTAATGAACCCCCACTTCAGGAAGGTCAAAACCGATCTTGTTATATGGGATACCGCAGAGCGCGGCCGAAACCGTTGTGCTGCCGTGATAGCCGCTATGGCGGGCAAGAATTTGCTTCTTATTGGGCTTGCCGATGCTGTTGAAGTAGAGCTGGATCACTCGCAGGGCCGCGTCGTTAGACGTAGACCCACCGCTAGAAAACAGAACATGATTCAGATCGCCAGGAGCAAGCTCGGCCAGCTTTGCGGTGAGTTCCGCCGCCGGAGGAGTCGTCGTATTGCGAAACGGGTTTGCATAAGGCAGCATGCGCGCTTGCTGAGTGATCGCATCCACAATCTCAGTCCGACCATAAGAGCGCTTTGGGGATCTGTAGCATCGGGTTCCAAAACGCCCCGATCTTTGAGCTCCCAAACATGATCTCAAAGGGAAACGCTGACAGTCCGCCTAGTTCAGTCCTGTTTGTTCGATTAAAGTCTTAACTCTTATCTTGGGGCGGGCTTGCGCGTACGCCCGGCCCGCTCATGGTTTTAAGCCTTTAATCGCGAAAAAAAGTCTGGTTAGTTTGCGACTGGAGATCATGTAATGATGTATCTGGTGAAGTCGGTTATATTTGCGAACCAGACGTCTTCAGTATTCTCGATACTTCCATACCCCCAACCGGCATGTACGAAGTGAAACCCTGCTCTTACGGCAGCTTGTTTGTCGACTTCCATATCCCCGATGTAAACCGAACGCGATGGATCAGAACTGGTAGTCAAGGCACACTTCAAGAGTTGATCGGGGGAAGGTTTTCCGCGGCCTGCTTTGACATCGTCAGGCGTGGTTAAGCAATCGAATGCGATGTCAGGCAATAGTGCATCAAGTATTGCCGTGGTTCGCTCGCGGTTCTTCGAGGTTGCAACAGCCAGCTTCAATCCATATGAAGCAAGCTGCTTTAGCCCGTCTTCGACCCCATCGTACACCCGAATATGATGCTGATTTTCAAGCGAATACAAATTGTAAAGGCGAGCGATTTCATCATGATGGGCGTCATCAATCTGCAAGTGCTCCAGGATCGCCTTAAACGGATATCCGATAAACTGTGCATAGGAAGAGAACGGTACTGACAACCCCACATCACGCATTGTAGCGTCCCAAGACAGTTCCATTGCGGGCACTGAATCGATCAAGACACCATCCAAGTCAAACGCTACCAGCTCAACGTTTCTATTCCTTGCTTGTGAATTCATCAAATTCACAAAGAAGTGGTCCTGGGTCGAACTGACACTTTCGGCTGTGTAATCCAGCAACTTAACCGCAAGATTAAAATCTGAAAGCTCATCAATATCCACGGCCTCACGATGATCAACTTCCGCCAAATACACCGGAGCGTTTATTCTCGTGTTGTGAGCGAGATAATCTTCTTTCCAAAAAACATAGGCACCGCTTGTTTCTGCGAACACCGGTGTAAGACTCTGAGTTTGAGCGATCATCTCCGGATTGTAGTTAATCGGCTCACCATCAAACCAGCAATAGGTTTGTAACTTCTCGACCGCCGCTGCCGAGCGGTACTCTCCAGACGTCACCTTCTCAATTGCGTCTCGCAGTGTTTCGCTGCGTATGAACGGCGAAGTCGCATGACATAAGACAATTACATCAGCATCTATACGCTCAACGGCATACCGAAACAGCTCATTTGCCTTTACTCCATCCCCATCCAGATAAGGTGGTCGAGCAAGAAATCTCGCGCCTGCAGGAAGCAGCTTCATTACTTGAGGTTGGCTTGAGTAGCTAAAAACGTCTCCAACACTCTCCAACTCCACGAGCGTTCTGAAAATGTGGTATGCAAGCGGGTGATCGCCCAAACGCAGAAAATTCTTGTTTGGCAATCTCCTCGACTGAAGTTTTAGAGGCACAAGAGCAGAAACTTTGATCATATTCATGAATACCAATTTGAGTGTATTAGCAGATATTCGTTGTTGGAAAACGCGCCCGAGAACTATCCACTTCCAGACTAACTCGCAACCCCAGTAATTTGTCCTGTGAGGATGCGCCGCACTTCCATCAGCACAGGCGAATATCGAACCCAGATTCGATGCTACAGCAGAACCAATTGCTAACTATCCAGTTGCTGCACCTTCTATTCATTAAGGGCTTCAATATTTGCGTATGGGTTAGTCATATTTGTAGTGGGCCAGTGATCAATCAACCGCAGGTACATGTCACAAAAAAACGATGGTTGTATCGGGAGTGAGGCATTGCCTGGTAGTGCCTCAAGCACCCACGCAGCCCTCCATCGCTTCCCAGTCCTGGGTGAATGACAGCGGATATTGGAATGGCATTTCGCGCGCTGCAGTAAAACTTGCCTAGTATTTGCCGTTAGTCTTCCGTTTGAGGCGAGAAATACTTGGCCTCTATCCATTCCCTCAACTCGCGTACGTCTGGCTGGTCCGCGATTTCGGCGATCCGTGCCTTGTGACGGGCGACGCACAGCTTATGCAAACGCTTGGTTTCTGTGTCCTGCAGCAACTCAGCCTCTGCTGCCCGTGCAGCTGGCAGCTGATGGGCGATCCAGTTTTCTGATGACCCGCCTCGCATCCGAACACGATAGTATTTGTTATTTACTCTGCGGTTTTTGTTCACAACATCGCCCCGATCCATCTTGATCAGATACGAGTCTACCGAGCGTAATCCATGGTGATTGAGCGTCACCAGATCATAGGCCCCCCTGCAATCATAGCTTTTCTGCTTTTCATCGGTGACGAACTCAAACGGTGCTGGACGGCCTGAACCATCTAACCATACAAGATCATTTTCGGATCCCGGGTGTATCAAAGGGCGGTGGTTCGATGGACGTTCGAACGCAGCTAATCCGTGCAGGATCGTCTTAACACCTCGGCGCGCCTTCCAGGGACCTGGCGTCGGATTATCGTGAACCTTATATTCCTCAGTCAACCATACATCGTGATATGCCTTATGCCCGCTTGATGTGAAATTCAGCTCGCTCATGGACAGAGCATGAAAGGGGCCCGCCGCCCTTAACAGATCGGTAAAATGACCGTCACCAACCCGGATGTTGACGAATTCATCCACGTCCATCGAGATGACGTAGTCAGACCGTCTGACAACAGGCATTTGTCGCGCATACTTAATCGCAACAGGCTGGTAGTAAGTCGACTGCATCACAACAGCCGGATTGGGCAAGTGAATGATTTCACCCAACTCATCCAGTCGGTCCAGCAGAAGATCCGTGCCATCCGTGCAGTGATTTGAGAAAACGACAAAATTACTGATGCCGATTGATTTGTGAAACGCCAGCCATTCGAGGATGAAAGGCCCCTCATTCTTCATACAGGTGATGATGGTGACCGTCGGGTCTTCCAGATTGTGCGTTGGATCAGGGAGTGCCGCTCTCGCAGGTTGCAAGCGATCTGTGGATCGCTCCAAAACCCAAACCGAACCTTTGAGGTAATCTTGGTTCACTTCAAAACCGAGCGCATTAAACCTGGCGAACACGCGATCCTGTCCCGCTTCGCCATAAACTTTTGGATGTAGCTCAAGGATGACCGTGTTCACGCCTTGAAGCGACGTGTTGTTGAATAGATCGAGCTCGGCACCCTCTATGTCAGCGATGATGACGGTCGGACGTACTTCCTTCAACAGCTCGTCAATGCCATAACCTGGAACAGATACGACCCGCGTGAAAGGCCGAGAGTCCGGCTCCATGCTAGCGGCCCAGAAATCCTTTCGTAAATAGAAGTCCATGGCTTGACTGCTCTTCGCGCAGACAACTCCGTTGCGAATATCGACATTTGCAATGTCGTTGATGCGGTGGGTTTCTTCAATCAACCCGATGAGTTCAGGATTGGCTTCTAACGCAACAACTTTTTCAACACCGGGCACCTGAGCTGCCACCCCGGAAATCAGACCAACGCCAGCACCCAACTCCAGTACCCGATCGCCAGAACTCAAGAGTTTTCTGACCGCCTCGCATTCGCCCTTTTCATAGCGATTGTTTCGCATAGGGCGCTCGATCTTCGGTGTTATGACCTGAGGTACAAATGGGATGCGAAGCCCCTGAACCTCAATCGTCTCTGCATAGTTAAAGCTTGAATCTGTTTCCGCCAACTTTGCAGGCATGGAATTGCCATCTGACATGTC
This sequence comes from Ruegeria sp. CF4, assembly GCF_056537345.1. Taxonomy (NCBI): domain Bacteria; kingdom Pseudomonadati; phylum Pseudomonadota; class Alphaproteobacteria; order Rhodobacterales; family Roseobacteraceae; genus Ruegeria; species Ruegeria sp. CF4. Next base: position 38,660 of record NZ_JBQFRJ010000003.1, read on the forward strand.
ATTCTCCGTCCGGAGACGAAATCCGGTATCCTAAATTGCGCAGGCATCTGATAGCTTTGCTACGCAGATCTGGTTGCTGCCGCAGTAACCGCGTCATGCTGCGTTTTACGTAGCTATCTGCAAGTACTTCGTCATATTTCGCCTCCAACACCTCAAGTGGTATCCGGTTGCTGTCCTTTAGCATGGTCGCCCGAACTCCAGTATCTGGGCCGATAAAGATCGCGGAGATGTATCCACCGCCAAAAACCACCGCATGCTCAGCACCCAGGCTCTCCAGATAGCTCGTAGCGTTCTGGACCGCCGGATAGATGATGTGCGTATCGTCAAAGACCACGATGCATTTCTCTTTCATCACGGTCAGCACGTTCAAAAAGTCCGTAAAGGCTGCCGCGATCGTGTGTTCGCCGTCAATGAACGCAAGATCAAACCGGGCCTCGGGCGGGTCCGAGCGCAACGATGCGGACGTCGTCTCGCGTGTTGACAGTTTCTGCATCTGGCTGTCGTTTGCATATTGCCGAAGGCCATCCAGCATATCCTGGGTCGTCACATGCTTGTACTGATCTAATGCCCCCCGCGCATCCGGGGTCATTTCGGGGCGCAGGTCGATCGACAGCGCTTCGATACAGTCGTCATCCATGACATGTGGTTGCAAGGATTTCCCCAGATACGAGCCGATCTCCAGATACCGGTAGGAGCCGTCTTTGGCCGCAATCTCCTGCACGTTAATAAGGGTGCGGGTGCCGCGCCTGCCGACCTGTCCTTTGAGTTTGAAATCGTCATTCGTCAGCGTATTCGGTGCAACCATTACCAGGTGACCTCAGTTCTTGTTCGAAGCATCGACCAGTTCCTGCGCAAGCTTCGAAAGCGCCGTATTGATAGCGGGATCGTTGTCGAATTCGTCCTTTTCGATCAGGGTCTGTAACCTGCTCCAGCGTTTGGCCAGAATGCAGCGCGACATGGCGGGCGGAAACAGCTCAGCTTCGGCACCGGCCTGCGCCCAAGCTTGCAAAATCGACGGTTTGGGAGTGTCTCCGTCCACGCACCAGGTATGTTCAAACAGCGTCATGATGAACTTCAGAGGTGCTTGTTTCGGATGCCTTCGATCCGCAACATAGGGCAGCTTGAAGACATCTGTGACGATCTCATAGGACGGCCAATAGTGCAGAACGCCTTCGTCTTGGAACTCACGGACCACTTCGTCCAGAGCCACGCGCAGAACACTTTTCGAGACGGAGTTCGACGTCAGGCATGAGTTATCCCGGAACGTCGCGATCAGCGGGATCGGAGACAGGGTAAACAGTATCTTGGCATCCGGCCGATGTTTTCGGATCAGATGGTAGATAGCACGCAGGTTATCTTTGTTTTCTTCGACCGTCGACACGCGAAACTTGTGCCGCGATGGGTCATAAACATCTTTGGGAATGGTGCGCCAGAACACGTTCCCAGTGACCTCATCATACCAGATCTCTGATAATCCGAAGGTCAGGATGAACACATCGGTTTCGTCAAATATACGTTTGGTTTCCGCCTGCACCTCAGGGTCATAACCATAGGATTCGGCCTTGTAGCCATGCCAGAGCTCTCCTTCGAAAACCTTGTTTTCCCATGCCCACTCGAATTGCTGGCGGATCACGAAAGAATTCACCATGCCTTCGCCACAGGTCACGACATAGGCATCTTTGGCATCTTCTTCCTTGTTGAGAACACGATAGTTCCGACGCGACAGCCATTCCGAGATATTCGCCGCAAAACAGCTGCCAAAGGCTGTAATCTGTGTGTCGGGGGTGATGAACGGTTCTTTCGGGGTCCAGCCTTTCAGCACGTATTTTCCAACTGCATCCGCTGGAATCATGCGCGCTACATTCGGGTTGGCATTCGTGTGCTCACCCCGAAACCAGGTTCTGAATTCAGGTGTATTTTTCGTCGTGCGTTGAAAGTTGAAGTGACGCGCACGGTTCGATCTTGCCATATCGCCCTCAAGTCAGTTGCCCTGGCGCTTATTGTTGGCGGAAAGCTGCGCCTTGTTGCAGCTACATCTATCCACAACACCATCTGAATTCTAGCGATGTTTTGTTGCCCGCCTTTTCGCTGAGGCTTGCTGGACGCACCCCACCTGATCCAATAGAGTTGCGAAAAACAGGTCGACGGGGTCCCCTGACGGCTCAGGCGAGGTTGCAGAGCATAACATGACAGACCTTCACCAAATCGGCATGCTGTGGATGCGCGGTTCGCTGAGCTTTCTCGAGCAGCTCTGCGTTCAGTCTTTCCTCGATGCGGGGCACCATACCATCCTTTACACCTACGAGGATGTCGATCGCGTGCCGAACGGGGTCGAGTTTCGCGATGCCGCCGATGTCCTGCCTGAAACCGGGTTTCTGGTACACGAACGCACCGGCTCGCCTGCGCTGCATTCCGATCTGTTCCGATACCACATGCTGCGTGACGCCGACCGAATGATCTGGGCCGACACGGACGCCTATTGCCGCAAACCCTTCGTTACCGAGACCGGCCATTTCTTTGGCTGGGAAAGCAAGAAGCACATCAATGGTGGTGTATTAGGCCTGCCCCGCGATAGCGAAGCACTGCGTCTGCTGCTGGATCATTGCTCGGACGAATTTGCCATCCCGACTTGGTATGGCGAGAAATACGTCAAGGAACTGGAAGAGAAGAAAGCCGCTGGCAACCCGGTTCACGCTGGCGAACAGCCATGGGGTGTCTGGGGGCCGCATGCGGTCTCGCACTTCCTGCACAAGACCGGCGAAGATCGCTATGCCTTCCCGCAGGAGGGGCTCTATCCCTACACATTCAAAGACCGTCGCAAGATCGTAAAGCCCAACAACCGGATCAGCGATTACGTCACCGACAATACCTATTCGGTGCATCTGTACGGTCGGCGAATGCGCAAGTTTCTGGCCGAGCATTACAAGGGTGTACCCGATCCGACCGGTCTGCTGGGGCAATTGCTAATCAAGCACAAGATCAACCCGCTGAATGCTCCATTGCGGGATTATCCAAACGCCGATCCCAATAGCGCCTTCGCCAAGGTGTTTCGGGAAGAGATCGACGGCAAGCAATATGCGGCGGCCACACCCGCGGTCAGCGATACTGCACCCCTGAAATCGGTTGTTGGGGTGACAACCATGAAGAACGAGGGACCCTATATTCTGGATTGGGTCGCTTATCATCTGTGGCTGGGATTTACCCATTTCCTGATCTACACCAACGACTGCTCGGACGGCACAGATGAGATTCTTGACTGTCTTGCTGAACGCGGGCTGGTCACTCGCGTCGACAACCCAGCACGCATAGACAAAGGCGAACGGCCGCAGCGCGTGGCGCTGGCACTGGCGCAGGATCATCCGGTGATTCAGGCGGCAGATGCTTACATGGTCTTTGACGTGGATGAATATATCAACATCCACACGCCCGAGGGCACCTTGCGATCCCTCATGAACGCCACTGGAAATCCTGAACTTATCGCAATGACCTGGCGGTTCTTCGGTTGTTCCGGTGTTGTCGATTTCGCTGATAACCCTGTGCCGCTCCAGTTTGACCGCTGCGCCCCGCAGAAAGTGCGCGTGCCCCATCACAACTGGGGCTTCAAAACCTTCGCACGCAGACCGTCGAGCTATTCGAAATTCGGCATCCACCGACCATTGGAGCCGGTGACAGAGACCATGCCCCATTGGGTCAACGGATCGGGCCGACAGATGCCCGACCGTTATCACGAAAAGGGCTGGCGGTCGTCGCTGGAAAGCTGGGGCTACGATCTGGTAACGCTGAATCATTACTCGATCCGGTCGCTGGACAGCTATCTGGTCAAACGCGACCGCGGCCGCACCAATCACATCAACCGCGAACAGGGCATCGGGTATTGGAATATCCACAACCGCAATGACGAACAGGACACCTCTATCCGGTCACATTTCGAGAAATCCAAGCCTGTACGTGACGACCTGCTCGCGGACCAACGATTGGCAGAATTGCATGAGGCAAGCTGCAACTGGCATCGCGCGCGGATCAACGCTCTGAAGGACCTGCCTGAATACAACCAGCTCTACCAGATCCTGTCTCAGGACATCCTGTCCCACAGTGTATCGGACGACGTTCAGCCAGGTTTTGCACCACTTTCCCATACCGCGCTGACAGGTGAGCCCTTTGTCAGCGATCAGCCCCAACCGACACCACCCGAAGAACCGGAACCGCAAGCTGAGGTTCTGCAAGCCTCGGGTCATCCCATCCTACTGGGAGACGACGCGCAAGAAGCTTATGAGAGCATCAAGAAACGTGTCGAAACACTATTCTCGCCCCTCAAACCCGTCCCCCCCCTCTCACGCGATAAGATCACGCTTGTAACAACAATGCGGAATGAGGCACCTTTTCTACTGGAATGGGTCGCCTATCATCGCTCGATCGGGGTGACGGATTTTCTGATTTATACCAATGGCTGTACCGATGAGACGGTTGAGCTGCTGGACCGCTTGCAGGCGCTGGGATATGTGACGCGACTGGACAATCCATTCAAGTCAGACAAAGGGCAAAAACCGCAACGCGGAGCGCTGAACCATGCGATCACCCATCCTCTGATCTCGGATGCGGATTGGTACATGTGCATGGATTGTGACGAGTTCATAAACATCCATGTGGGTGATGGTACCATGCCCGAGCTGTTCGCGGCGATGAATGAACCGAACCTGATCTCGATGACATGGAAGCTGTTCGGGAATGCGGACGTTACCGATTTCGAAGACAAGTGGGTCATCGAAACCTTCGACCGCTGCGCGCCTCAATTCATCCCTAAGCCGCGCATGGGCTGGGGCTTCAAGACAATGGTCCACAAATCTGCGCCCTATGCCAAGCTCGGCGTTCACAGGCCGCTGAGCCCGGACGAAGATCGGCTGTCTGAGATACGGTGGGTTAATGGATCTGGTCTGGAAATGCCGGAACAGGTGCATGCATCAAACAGCTGGCGGTCAACCAAACGGTCGCTGGGTTATGATCTCGTCACGCTGAACCACTACACTTTGCGATCTGCCGACAGCTATCTGGTCAAGCGTGATCGGGGGCGGGTGAACCATGTCGATGAAGATATGGGCGGGTATTACTGGGACCGCCGGAACTATAACAGTGAACGTGACGCCCGAATTCAACAGCATGTGCCACGTGCCCGCGAAGAACTGTATCGGATTATGGCCGATGCCGAGATCGCGGCGCTGCACAAGTCAGCTGTCGAGACGCACAAACGTAAGGTGGCCGAATTGAAGGCCCTGCCTGAATATGCACGCCTCTACGAAAAGATTTCCGCGCCTGACCAACCTGACGCGATTTTCATGCCCGAGCGCACCGAAGCTGAGGTGGCCGATTAGCCGTCCTGCTCACGCGCCTGTTTCTCGGCGTGGATCGCCCGGCGGATCGACATGAGCTGGCTCCACATGCGACGCTGTGCGGTCATCGGCAGAACGCGCGTCGGGCCGATCTGACAGAGGCGCGCGTGCGTGTAGAACATATCTGAATCCTGCATCAGCGTTTTGATGCGTTGGTGCCGCCACGCGACGGATCGGGTATGCAATTGATCCAGTTCAGGGTCGGCGCGCAGCTCGGCCACGCCGTCGGCAATCGCATCGGCGTGGCGCAGGATCGTGGCATCTTCGATCTGATTGAAATCGCGGTCGATCCAATAGGCCAGATCAATCGGGTCTTCGCTGTGATTGGGGCGACCCCGTTCGGCCTTGACCAGATAGTTCTCGACCGAGCCCAGAGCGTAGTGGTTCAACTGCGCCAACCCATATCTCGGCGCGACGCTGGGAATGACCGTGCCGGGTATGGCAGGGGCCGGATCACCATTGCCATCAACCATGTTGAATTCCGCACCGTCCTTTAACCGGGGCCTGTGCACGCCCAGCCGGTCCAGCCGCTGATCAGCAAGGAACAGTGTCTTGAACTGCACCGCACGCCATGGCCATAGCAATGTTGCAGGGGCCGCGCGAGTGAAGAGGCGCGTCATCGGCTGATCCTGAAAGGCAACTTGCTGATTATGCCCGAACATCCGCCACGGTACAGCAAACCCATCCGCATCGGGCCGCGCCGCAATCAGATCGGCGATCTGGCCGCTGCCTTCGTGAATGCACAGGAACTCATCCACATCCGATACCAATATCCAATCGGCCTGCTCGACCAGCCGGTGGTTCGATGCGCGGCTCAGGGCCTGCCACTGCACCGTTTTCTTGCCTTTGCGCGGGTTGGGCTTGTGGTAGACGATTTTCAGCGCATGCAACCGATCCAGAATCTCATCGGTTCCGTCCTCGCAATCATTGCTGAAGATCAGGAAATCCGTAACGCCGATGGCCCGATGATAAGCAATCCATTCCAGAATGAACGGGCCTTCGTTGCGCATGGTGGTCACGATCAGGCAGCGCATGGGTCATATCCCGTTCAACAAGTTAAGATCGCCAGAAATCAAGGTTTTGGACGCTCAGAAACAAGGATCGCATAATCCTGATCATTCGGCCAGCGGGCACGTCAATACGCGGCCTCGGCCTCATCGGGCAGCAACAGGCTGAACTCACCTTCCGAGAATTCATCGAAAGACAAATCCCACGATGCCCCGGGCCAAAGCAGTTGCAGTTGCTTTTTTGCGGGTCGGTAGACGGCTGTGTAAAGCGTTCCGAACCCGGATTTGAACGCGGTGGAATAAAGCGGCGGGCGCAGGAAGGCATCGATAAAACGCTTTTCGCTTTCCCGGTGCTGGTTCAGCCGGTTCAGAAGAAAGCGTTCGCGTTCGACCGTCGCTGTAAACCGCGCGTGTTTGGACCATTCAACCTGACCCTGATGGTTCGTCGCCACCGGCACATCCGAAATCTGCGGATGCCGGTCCGGGGCAAGGTAAACTGTGCTGTGGTTATGTTTCGCATCCAATACGGTGACATTATAGCTCATGTGGCAGGGGATGCGGCACAGGCAGTCGACCGCCTCAGCCGTCGTCTCGCAGGTTTGCAGCACATAGCGTAAGATCAATGGAACGCCAAAACCGTCGCCGACTTCACGCCGCCCGCCAAATGTCAGCGAAACGGTCAGACCGGCATCGTTGATCCCATCAAGTAGACCGAGAACTCCGTCGCTCATCCCGATCACACCGCGCCCGCCCCAGTGGGTTTTCAGCAGTGCCGCATCGAAGATTCTCGGATGGTAATCATAATTGCGCACCAGAAACGGGGTCTTGCCACGCCAGATCGCCTGACTGCAGCCCGACAGGTATTTCGGCGGGCAGTAGAAGCTGAGAAACCGCGCCTGGCTATCGCTGCCTCCGACCAGTTCGACCACCTCTTCATAGAGCGGCAGAATCTCGGGCATGTGCTTTTGCAACGCGCGCAGGCATTCGCGATAGGTGGGACGGGCCGAATACCCCTCTTGCGCCCACCAATCGCGATAGGCGGGCCAGTATTCGGCAAACAGCCCGGCCAGCTTGGGACCGGGCTGTTCCTCGTCGATTGAGCGAAAAACAAGCGCCATGGGGCTTTCTACATGATCTTGAACGCGGGGTCTTGCATCGGTTGCGCAGCAGGCAGGGGTTCAGCCGTATAGGCCGAGGTGATGCCATGGATCCATTTCTTCGACTTGTCCGTCAGCTTGAAGCCTTTGGTCATCGACCGCCCGCGCGTCACCAGAATACCCAGATCAGCGCCTTCATAGCGATAATCGCCGACATTCGAGATACGCAGGAAGAACGCTTCGTTCTCGCCCACCGCGCGGCGGTGATAGTCGAACCGGTCGAACACGACGCGGCCATCTTCCAGCATCTTGTAGATGCCGGATTGCGGGGCCTGCGTGATCCGATCGACACTGTCATCGGTGTGTTTGATCACCATCTGCGACCAACTGTCGATCATGTCCGGATCCGCCCAGCGCGCATTGAGTTCCTCGACATCGAGCTCAAAGGGTTTCTTTGAGAACTCCAGCAGATGGAACAGGAACAGCGGCGCATCTGCATGGGCAAAGGCAGCGTGGTTGGTCATCGAGCTGGCGCCGGTGATACGGGGGTTCAACTCACCCAACCACAGCTCATCCGTTTTCTTGTCGATCAGGAAATCAAGCTCGAAATACCCGCGATAGCCAGATTTGCGCAGTTCTTCCCCGAACTGGAAGGTCAATTGCCGCGCCTGTTCGCGGGCCTTGGGCGGGAAAGCAGTCGAGAAGATTTCATTCCCGCACCAGCCGCCGCGATAGGGGGTGAGTTCGTTGAAGCCCACAAGCTCGGTCATCAGCGGGCCGACGATTGTGCCTTCCGAGGTCGCACAGGCCTCGATCGCTGCCCCGCGACAGTCGATCCGCTTCATGATCTTGATCTCGCCTTCGCCGACGATCTCGTCTTTATGCTTGTTGAAATCAGCCTCGGACTTGATGAAAAACGTCGTGTGGCCGCTGTCACCAAAGGCGGATTGCAGAACCAGATCGTTCCCCAAACCGGCCTTGTCACAAATCTTTTTCAGGTGATCATAGCTTTTGACCACGCTCAATGTGTTGGGCACCGAGGGTACACCCGCCTTGTTGCCGATGCGGACGGTTTCGATCTTATTGTCGCATTTGGTGCGCAGCTTGGCTTTGGGGAACCACAGCTGACCGCCCAGTTCCTTGACCAGCTTTTCGGTGGTTTCATCGAACATCAGGAAGACGAACTTGGGCTTGCCGCCGCGCCTTTTGACCAGATCAATGACTTCTTTGTGCTGTAACAGATAGTTGTTGATGTCCTCGATGGATTGAAATTCGTCATGCGGCATTTCAGAAGGTACGAAAACGTTCGGATGTCGCCCGTCAAAGCAATCCATGTAACATATATAGGTGAAGTTCATCACCCACTCATCCAGCCCCAACAGGTTGAAATTGGTCGCCGATACAAAATAGATCGGGTCCTTGTTGGTGTGGAAATACCGGCGAATTTCCGAGATGTTTTTAAGCACCTTCTTTGGCATGATAGTTGTCCTCCCTGACCCCTTAGGGGTTCTTGATTGATTTCAAAGCGTCTTCGGTAAAAATGCGCAGGCCTAAATCGGCGCGAAATCCATGGATTTCCGAGACGTCCAGTTCCTGCATGAATTTAAGGATTTCGGGGCTGATCACCTGTCCCGGCACCAGAATGGGAAACCCTGGCGGATAGGGGATCACGAAGGTAGCCGAGACCATTTCTTCCCCGGCCTCCAGCCGGTCCAGCATCTCCTTGTCCGGCTCTACATAATCGCAATTGTCTTCGTCGTAAGACAGGAAGAAGGCAGTACGGATATCCCCCGCTTCGGTGCCCTTTTCGCAGCGGAACGCATCGTGGAAGCGGCTGAAATCTGGCAGCGGTGGGACGTGCTCGCTCAGGTTCCTGACGCGCTTTTCAAAGGCTCGCTTTTCCATCTTGGACGCATCGTCCATCAGATCGTCCAGTTCCTTGGCGATCTCGACCAGCACCTCGATCAGATAGGCGACCGAGCTGCGCGTGGTGCCGATATTGGTCATGAACAGCACGGTATTGCGCGAGGTCTTGTTGATCTGGATGCCGTATTTATCCATCAGGATCTTTGTCTTGAACGTATCGCCATCCCAGCCGGTCGCGCCCACATGCAGCGTGATGCGGGTGGCATCCAGAACGAATTCGTCCTTTGCCCAACAATCCCAGACATCAGCCCAGCCCTGATCGGGATCGAAATAGCTGGTCATGCCGCTTTCGCGATATTCCTCGGGGATCATGTCGCCCGCTGTGACCAGCTTGAAATACTTCCTGAGCAGCGGATGGGTCGTCACCGCCCGGCGGATTGCCATCGCGCTTTCGACCTGTCGCTGAACGAATTCATAGCCCTCGATCTCGACCTGCCTGCGTCCCACATCCAGTGAAGCGATGATCTGGTAGTTGGGCGAGGTCGAGGTGTGGGTCATGTAGGCCTCGTGAAAGGCCTCTTCGACCGCACCTTTGAACTGCTGGTCGTTGACGTGGATCATCGAGCCCTGCCGTAGCGCGGTCAGCGTCTTGTGCGTTGATTGCGTGGCATAGACCCGCACCCGCGCATCCGGCGGCGCGATCAGGCGGGTGTTCAGCAGGGTCTCGTCATCCGCGCCTTCCAGTTCAGCCTGCTGCGCCGCATAAGCCTCGGCATGTTCCGGGGTGCGGAACTGCTCGCGCAGCAGGTTGGCCGAGCGCATCGCCGTGCGCACACGCGTATTCGGGGCAAAACGGGCATAGCCGAACCAGGCCTCATCCCACAGGAACACAAGGTCTTTCTTGATCGCCAGACATTCCTGCATCACCCGCTGCACGTTATAGACGATGCCGTCGAAAGTGCAGTTCGTCAGCAACACCATACGGACCTGATCCAGCTTGCCTTCGGCCTTCAGGGTCAAAAGCTTGTGCTTGATCTCTCGGATCGGCACCGCGCCGTACATCGAGTAATCGTGCAGCGGATAGCTGTCCATGTAGACAACGCTCGCGCCTGCCAACACCATGCCGTAGTGGTGCGATTTGTGGCAGTCACGGTCGACCAAAACGATGTCTCCGGGCCGGACCAGAGCTTGAACGACGATCTTGTTACAGGTCGACGTGCCGTTGGTGGCGAAAAACGTCTGTTTAGAGCCGAATGCGCGGGCGGCAGCCTCCTGCGCCTCTTTGATCGGGCCACGCGGTTCCAGCAGCGAATCCAGCCCGCCCGAGGTGGCTGAGGTTTCGGCCATGAAGATGTTCGATCCGTAGAACGCCCCCATGTCCTGAATCCAATGGCTGCGGCTGATCGATTTGCCCCGACTGATCGGCATCGCATGGAACACACCGGTGGGTTGTTTCGAGTATTCCTTGAGAGCCGTGAAGAACGGTGTCTTATACCGCCGCTGCACCCCGCGCAGGATGTTCAGGTGCAGTTCCAGAAAGTCTTCCTGATTGTAAAAGACCCGCCGACACAGGCCCAGATCGAGACCCGCGATATCCTCGGCCGAGCGATCCGTGATCAGGTAGGCGTCCAGTTCGGGGCGCAACATTCCAATCCGGCGGCAGGTCTCGGGTCCGTATTCCGAGGGGGACAAAGCATCCAGATCAGCGCCTTCGCCATAAAGGCTAATATAGCGGCCCAACACGTTGGTTTCGTTCTTGGATTTCAAACTCAGGCCCGGACGAACGATTACGGCCTGCACATTCTGATTGAATAGAACCCCGATCAGGGCGTCCTCGACACTGGGGACTATGACGGTTTCATAAATGAACGGGTCTTCGCTGCGGCGCATCCGTTGCAGGCTGGATTGCAGGAACCGTTCCTGATGTTCGTTGACATTGTCGACGATCATCACCTCGAAATAGGGCCGCCCCAGCGCGCGGGCCTCATGGCTTTGGGCCGCTTCATCCTCGAACTCATCACCTTCGGTTTCATCCGCGATCAGAGGGATAGAACGGCGGCGATAAGCCCCCGAGGTGAGCGCCCGCGACACCCGCCGCACGGCAGTCGAGAAATCGGAAAAATTGCCATGATCCAGCAGTCGGCGCAGATAGTCGAAGGCCGACCCCCCAGGGAAAGCGAAATACACCTCGATCGGGGCCAATGCCTGCAGCAACTGCCGTGCGCGATCTCGATCCTTTTCGCTTCCGCCCTGGTCCAGCGACTCGGCCGTTTCCCGCAGCGCGCTCCATCGGTCTGCCCTCAGCTGTGAGGCGCTGTAGTAGTCCGAGATGGTGTGGAGCTTTTCGCTGTCGGAAATGCCGTGCATGAAGTTTTTCCTTTCTGCCGATACCGAAAAGCTACTTCGGGATCAGTCTGTGCCAGAGCGCCCTTTGTAGAGATACAGATTGTCGGGCTTGGTCGCAGCGTCTTCGCTATATCCCAGCGCCGTTCTGGGGTCGGATGCAGCGACGCCCGCAACGTCGCCTTTCTGCGGAATACTCAGCGGGCCGAGCGTGTGCAAATAAGCATCCGCTCCGCTGGTGCGGTCATAAACCGGGAACTCCGCTTCGCGGTCGCGGAAGCTTTTGAGAACCTGGCCCAAGCCTTTCAGTCCAACTTCGCGCTGGCGGCGAACCTGATCAAGATCGATCTCAATCGGGAAAATATCCTCTTGCCCTGCGGATTGGTGCAGCACGGTGGCCGATGGGTCGACGACCAGCGAGCGGCCGACGCCTCCAGCAGCCAGCCCGTTCACGTCGAACACGTAGCATTGGAACTGCGCAGCAGTAGCTTTGGCGATCGACAGCTCGGCCTCGCGGTCGGTAGTACCGGTCAGAACCGGGTGCAGCAGCACCTCGACCCCTTGGCTGGTCAGATGGCGGGTGGTTTCGGGGAACCAGATATCATAGCAGATCGAAAGGCCAAACCGGCCCACATCCGGCACGTCAAAGATGCAGAAATCAGTGCCCGATGCGATGTTCTGTTCATATGGCTTGAATGGGAACATCTTGGAGTATTTCGAGACGATCTCACCATCCGGGTTGATCACAACCGAGGTGTTGAAAACCCGCCCATCCTCGCGCTTTTCAAACATCGAGCCGGGGATCAGCCAAATACCATACCGCCGCGCTGCATCCTGAAAACGCGACAGGTCATCATTGGGAAAGGGCTGGGCAAAACGGTCAAGCGGGCCATAGGGGGCCAGCTCGCTGAACAAGGCCATCTGAGTCCAGGGGAACCGCGCCATCATCACATCGATCCGATGCAGCATCGCCTCGACATTCGAGTGCAGCGCACCGACATGCATCTGGATTCCGGTTATCGCAAAAGGGGTCATTTTTCGTTTCTTCTCATTTTCTTGCCGATTGCGACCGCCGCTGTGACCCGGCGTTCTTCATCGGAACATAAAACCGTATGTTAGCGCAAGCCCACTATCCGCAGGCGGTTGATTTATCCGGCCTCTTCCTCGGTAAGCTCTTCGCCGAGCGTTTCTACAAAGTCGATATCGTTGCGCACCCAGAAGAACCGGAAGCCGCAGCTGCGCAGCCATTTTTCCAACCGGTCCAGGCTGGACCATTCCCGCCGCAGCCCGCGCGTGGATTCAACCAGCGCCCATTGGCCGTCGACCAGAAAATAGACTGTCCAGGTGTTGGGATGCGCCGACTGGTTGGCAAAGCCGCCGCTGACCACCTCTCGGGCGGTGCGTACGGCGACCGGATAATCTCCGATCCGGTTCTCGGCGGCGAGGATGGCCAGATCGTTCTGGCGGATCGTGAAAGTGGGAAGGGGTGCGTCGTTCATGATTAGCCTGTTAAAGAAAACACCCATTCCGGTACCTCACGACCCTTCGGTTGTTCAACCTCTGTCAGGATCACGCGGCCTCGGTCTGCTCTGCTGTCTCGACGGATTCGACCACGGCCTCGGCATCCTGATCCTGAATGGCGCGGAACAACGCTTTGCGGCGCTCACTGATATCCTCGGATTTCAGGTTCTCGATCCGTGTCGCCAGTGTCCAGATATGACCGAACGGATCCGCAACGGTGGCGCAGCGCTCGCCCCAATAGGTGTCGTTTGCGTCTGAGATCAGCGTCGCGCCATTTTCCAGGGCGGTCGTCAGCGTGGCGTCAGCATCTTCGACATACATATGATGGCCAACCGGAATAACGGTGCCGGGTACAGACGGAACATGCGCGCCCCAGCCAGCGGTGACGAACAGCATCGAGTTGCCGATCTTGATGGCTGCAAAGCCGGGGGCCTCTTCCGCGTCATAGGCCTGAATCTTGGCGTCAAAGGCTTTTTCATAGAACTGCAGCGCTGCGGGAACGTCCGAGACGGCAAGCGATGCGGTGCAGGTGCGATAGCCGCGGGGCAGGGTAGCAGGCTTCTTTTTCATATCCGAAATCTCCGAATAGGGCGGGGGTCGCCCGTTGGAATATGCAGGAAAATCCCACACTATGCATCATACTGTGGATCAACTCGACGAATATTGCAACACTATGATGCATAGTGCTGAGATTCCTGCATCGGCGGTCAAAATGTCGGCGGGGTGCAGGCGCTGATGATCCGGCATTTTTCAGGCCCCACCTGCCGGAACCGATGCGGCGCGCGGCTGTCGAAGTAGTAAGCATCACCAGGCCCCAGCACCTTGCGTTGATCGCCCACAGTGACCTCGACCCGGCCCGAGATCACCACGCCGCCCTCTTCCGCCTCATGCCCGTACATTACGCGGCCCGTGTCAGCGCCCAGATCATAGGTTTCCTGCAGGATCATCATTGCGCGGCCATGCAGGTTCGAGCCCACCTGCCGCAGCGACAACCCGCCCTTGCCGATCTCGGTCAGTTCTTCAGCGGCATAGAACACGGTCTGTTCGGGCTCGATCTCAAACGAGAAAAAGTCGGACATGCCGATAGGAATACCCTGCAATATCCGGCGCAACGCACCAACAGAGGGGTTCATCTTACCAGACTCGATCAAAGAGATGGTGGAGTTCGGTACATCCGACTTTTTAGCCAGCGCCCGTTGTGACAGGCCGGCCCGTTCACGCAGGGTGCGCAGGCGCAAGCCGAGGGTCAGATCATCTTGATTGGCGTTCTTCATGTTCACTATCCGCATCACTTGAGGGGTGCCGGGACCGTAAATCAAGGACTTATGATTCACAAGAAACAGGCTTTCGCTCGGGGCTGTGGGCTCTACAGTCACGCGGTCAGATTTACGGGCGCGCGCGCCCGATAACCCGAAAGGACGCAAGATGCTGAATGCTCAGATTGCTGAACGCCGCAACACCTCGATCGCGCAGGGCGTGGGAATGCAGACGCAGGTCTATGTGGACCGTGCCGTGAACTCCGAGGTCTGGGATGTCGAAGGCAAGCGCTATATCGATTTCGCAGCAGGCATCGCCGTTGTGAATACCGGGCATTGCCACCCCAAGGTGATGGAGGCGGTGCAGAAACAGGCCTCGAACTTCACCCATACCTGCCATCAGGTTCTGCCCTATGAAACCTATATCCGTCTGGCCGAGCGCCTGAACGAGAAGGTTCCGGGCGATTTCAACAAGAAGACCGTCTTTGTCACCACCGGTGCCGAAGCAGTCGAGAACGCCGTCAAGATCGCCCGTGCCGCCACCGGCCGCCCCGCTGTGATCGCCTTCGGTGGTGGTTTCCATGGACGGACCTTCATGGGCATGTCCCTGACCGGCAAGGTGCAGCCCTACAAGGCCGGTTTCGGTGCAATGATGCCTGACACCTATCACGTCCCTTTCCCGGTTGAGCTGCACGGCACCTCGGTCGAGGATTCGCTGGGCGCTTTGACCAAGCTGTTCAAGGCCGATCTCGATCCGGGTCGCGTTGCCGCGATTATCATCGAGCCGGTTCAGGGCGAAGGCGGCTTCTACCCCGCCCCTGCCGAGCTGATGCGTGGTCTGCGCACCTTGTGTGATGAACACGGCATCGTGCTGATCGCCGATGAAGTTCAGACCGGCTTTGCCCGCACCGGTAACCTGTTTGCGATGGACGCCTATGATGTGTCCGCAGACATCACCACCATGGCCAAAGGTCTGGCCGGTGGCCTGCCTCTGGCCGCTGTCACCGGTCGCGCCGAGCTGATGGATGCGGCACACCCCGGTGGTCTGGGCGGCACCTATGGCGGCAACCCGCTGGGAATCGCCGCTGCCCATGCGGTGATGGATGTAATCGAAGAAGAAGACCTGTGCGCCCGCGCCAATGAGCTGGGTTCGCGTCTGAAACAGCGGCTGGAATCGATCCGCGCACGCACGCCCGAGATCGTCGACATTCGCGGCCCGGGCTTCATGGTCGCGGCCGAGTTCAACACCTCCGATGGCAGCGCGCCGAACCCCGACATGGCGAACGCCGTGCGCGCCGAAGCGCTCAAGCGCGGATTGATCCTGCTGACATGTGGCGTATATGGGAACGTAATTCGTTTCCTCGCACCGCTGACGGTGCAGGACGAGATCTTCGCCGAGGCCATGGATATCCTCGAAGCCTCGGTCGACGCTGTCAAAGGAGCCTGAACATGCTGGATACCAAAGTGACCAAGCTGGAACTGAAAGATCCCAGCCTTCTGGAAACCCGTGCTTATATCAACGGCGCATGGGTTGAGGGTGAGGCTACTTTCCCGGTTCACAACCCTGCCACTGGTGATCTGATCGCCAACGTGACCGATGTCAGCATCGAAGGCACCACGCAGACTATCGATGCCGCCTACGCCGCCAAGAAGGAGTGGGCCGCTCAGACAGGCAAGGAACGCGCTGCGATCCTGCGCAAGTGGTTCGATCTGATGGTCGAAAACGCCGATGATCTGGCCACTATCCTGACCGCCGAGATGGGCAAGCCCTGGCCCGAAGCGCGCGGAGAGATCCTGTATGGCGCATCGTTCATTGAGTGGTTCTCGGAAGAGGCCAAGCGCGTTTATGGAGACGTCATCCCCGGCCACCAGCGCGACAAGCGCATTGTGGTGCTGAAACAGCCCGTGGGTGTGGTCGGTTCAATCACCCCGTGGAACTTCCCCAACGCGATGATCGCGCGCAAGGTTGGCCCGGCGCTGGCGGTTGGTTGCACGTTTGTGGCGCGGCCTGCAACGCTGACACCGCTCTCGGCAACGGCGATGGCGGTACTGGGCGAACGTGCCGGTATCCCGGCAGGGGTGTTCAACGTGATCCCGGGCACCGACAGCTCAGGCGTGGGCAATGAACTCTGCACCAACGATAAGGTTGCCAAGATCACCTTTACCGGCTCGACCCGCGTAGGCCAGATCCTGATGCGTCAGGCGGCAGGCACCATCAAGAAGATGTCGCTGGAACTGGGCGGCAATGCGCCTTTCATCGTGTTCGACGACGCCGATGTGGATGCCGCCGTTGACGGCGCGATGATCGCCAAGTTCCGCAACAACGGTCAGACCTGCGTCTGCGCCAACCGCATCTATGTGCAGGCGGGCGTCTATGATGAATTCGCTGCCAAGCTGGCCGAAAAGACCAAAACGCTGAACATTGGCGACGGTTTTGGCGATGGTGTCACCACAGGCCCGCTGATCAACGACGCGGCGGTTGCCAAGGTCGAAGAACACATCTCGGACGCGGTATCGAAAGGCGCGACCGTCACGCTGGGTGGCAAACGCTCGGAACTGGGCGGAACATTCTTTGAACCTACCGTTCTGACCGGCGTGACCCGTGACATGGTGGTGGCGAAGGATGAAACCTTTGGCCCCGTCGCGCCTCTGTTCAAATTCGAAGAAGAAGACGACGTGGTTGCCATGGCGAATGACAGCGAGTTCGGTCTGGCCTCGTATTTCTACAGCCGCGATTTGGCCCGCGTCTGGCGCGTGGCCGAAGCGTTGGAATCGGGCATGGTGGGCATTAACACCGGACTGATCTCGACCGAGGTCGCCCCATTTGGCGGCGTCAAGCAATCGGGCCTTGGCCGTGAGGGTTCGAAATACGGGATCGAGGATTTCCTTGAGATCAAATATCTCTGCATGGGTGAAATCCAGTAGACGCCCAATGCCTTAAAATTTCAACGCACTCGCAGCCCGCTGCGGGTGCGTTTTTCATTTCAGACCGATGCGTGTCCGCGCAGTCGAAACACCAAGGGCATCATCAGCAGAACCAGCGCTGCCGAAAAGAAAAATGGCGCGCCGGGCATGTAGGTCCCGTTACTATCGACCGAGGCCTGAAAGAGGCCGGTCATGGCCAGGGGTGCCAAGACCGCTGCCACTGAAGACAGCGACGCAATCACCCCCTGCACAACACCCTGCCGGTCTTCGTCGGCCTGATTTGAGGCCATCGCCGTGATCAGTGCAGGCACCAGATCAGACAACGCAGCCAGCAAAATAAAGATGACAAGTGCTGTCACCGTTGCCGTAAACCCAAAACCGATCATTCCGATCAGCGCTGATGTCATTCCCAAGAGGAGGGTTCGGTAGTCGCCAATCCACCGGATGAAAAGCGGCATCAGACCTGCCTGCACGAAGGCCAGCAGTACGCCATAGGCCGCCAGAGACAAACCGATATAGAGCGTGGACCAGCCAAAGACTTCACGAATCCAAAAGGCCCAGAGCGTGGGGTAAACCATGTTGGCGAATTCGAAAATGAATATGCACAACAACGGAACGGCCAGCCCCGGAAAACGAAAGGCATCGAAGATCGATTTGAACGGGTTCAGGTCGCGTTTGCCAAAAGGTCGGCGTTTCTCGGGTGTTAGGCTTTCGGGAAGGACAAACACGCCGAACAGTGCGTTCGCCGCCGATAAGACAGCGGCAATCCAGAAAGGTGCGGTGATGCTAATCTCGGCGGCAATACCGCCGATGGCGGGCCCAAGAACAAAGCCGATCCCGAACGCAGCCCCGATAAGGCCGAAATTCGCGGCCTTCTCGGTCGGCGCGGATATATCTGCAATATAAGCTGTTGCGGTAATATAAGTCGCCCCAGCCAACCCCGCGAGCGTACGCCCAAGCAGCAGCAGCCAGAACGTGCCTGCCAGAGCCATGATCACGTAATCAAGCGCCAGCATGACCAGTGACGCAATCAGGATCGGCCTGCGGCCAACGGCGTCCGAGATACTACCGACAACAGGTCCACACAGAAACAACGCCCCGGCATAAGCAGCCATCAACAAGCCGCCCCAGAAGGCCCCCTGCCCGGTATCGCCCGCGCCCACGCGATCCATCAGGTCAGGCATGATGGGGAACACGATGCCAATGCCAATGGCATCGATCATCAACGTGATCAGAATGAAGGTTATGGCGCGGCTTTTGAACATACCGCCCTATCGGACGAGTGCGCCGGCAAAGCAAGAGAAAAGGGCCGCGCAGAGCACCTCGCGAATGCTCTGTGGCAACCCTTTGCCGTCTTGAGCTACTGACCCAATGCCACACCTTCGCGACGCGGATCGGCAGCGCCGATCAGTTGGCCATCCTTGATCAGGATTGCGTGCAGCCCGCTATTGAGGTCAACCTGTTTCACTTCATGCCCCTTGCCGGTCAACGCATCTGCGAATTCAGCAGCGGATGTTCCCTGCTCCAGATCCATGGATGACCCGTTACGATGGACGAAGTGCCCTGTTTCGATGGCGTCCTGCGGGTCCATGTCCCAATCAAGGATCGCGATGATGGTCTTGGCCACATAATTGATGATGCGGCTGCCTCCGGGTGAGCCGATCAGCAAATAGGGCTCACCCTCTTTCATCACGATGGTTGGCGACATCGAGCTGCGCGGACGCTTGCCCCCTTCGACCCGGTTGGCCACCAGCCGGTCACCATCCATGGGTGCGCGATCAAAGTCGGTCAGCTCATTATTCAGCAGAAAGCCCCGCACAAAGACCCGACTGCCAAAGGCGGTTTCGATCGTGGTCGTCATCGACAGCGCGTTGCCATACTGATCGCGGATCACGATGTGACTGGTGCCGGGGCGATCCGGATTCTGTGACGGTGCAAACAGAGCAGTGTGATCACGCGGTGGCTCACCCGCTTGGCGCTTCTCACCAGCCGCTGCTGGGTCGATCATTTCTGAGCGCAGCTTTAGATAATCCTTATCCAGCAGGCCCTTGACCGGTACATCGACAAAATCGCTATCGGCCATATAGAGCGCGCGGTCAGCATAGGCAAGCTTGGCCGCTTCGGCATAGAGATGCGCCATCTCTGCGTTCCAACCGGTACCATTGAGGTCAAAATTGCTCAGGATGCCCAGAATCTGCCCCACGGTCAGACCACCAGAGGTCGGCGGGCCCATACCGCAGACGTCATAGCCGCGATAATCGGCACAGACGGCGGGACGGATTTTGACCCGGTAGGCGGCCAGATCCTCAAGCGTGATGTTGTTTTCGACTTTCGAAGTCGCCGCAACCGCAGCAACCATATCCTCGGCAATCGGACCGCTGTAGAAAGCGCCCGCGCCCTGATCGGCCAGAATACGCAGGGTTTGCGCAAATTCGGGGTTCCTTAGCAACGTCCCGGCCTGCAGCGGGGTGCCATCTTCGTTGAAAAAATACGCTTTACCCGCCGGGAACACACCGACAGAACGCTCACGCTCAATGGTGCTTTGGATCGAATTTGCCATGCGGGGCGAGACCTCGAACCCCTGCTCGGCCTGATCGATGGTGGACTGAAACAGCGAGGCCCAGTCTTTCTTTCCATAAAGGTTATGGGTCACTTCCATCAGGCGCAGAATGCCCGGCACGCCGACAGATTGACCCCCTACAACAGCTTCGGGCCACGGCATCTTTTCCCCGTCCGGTAACAGAAAGCGTTCGGGCGTGGCCTTGGCGGGTGCTTTTTCACGCGCATCAAAGGTGGTCAGAGTTTTGGCTGAGGCGTCCCAATACAACATGAACGCACCGCCACCGATGCCCGAGGATTGCGGCTCCACCAGATTCAGCATCAACTGAACCGCGATCATCGCGTCCGCGGCGGTGCCTCCCGCCAACAGCACGTCATATCCGGCTTTTGCGGCAATCGGGTTTGCGGCGGAAACCATGAACTCGGTCCCGGTGACCGAGTCTTTGTCTTCCCAGCCATAGCCAAATTCTGGCGCAGGGTCTTGTGCAACAGCCATGCTGGCGACGGTGCCAAAGACCATCGCCGCTGTTGTCTTCAACAGGGTTTTCATAGCAATTCACCTTTGAAAGTTTTTTGGAAACCGAAACACTCGTTACAAAAACACTTTCAAACCGAATTGACCACTATCTGACCACATAGACGGACGCGTTTGAGTGTCGGATGACGCGGGACGCGTTTGGTCCGAGAAGGTAGTCCTTGAGGTCTGGTTTGTGCGCTCCGATGACAATGAGGTCAGAGCCTGCGCCTTCGGCAGTTTCGAGAATTTTCTGATAGGCGGTGCCAGTGGCGACCACATGGCGGATGCTGGCGTTTCGCTCCTCGCCCAGCGTGCGGGCGCAAAGCTGGATCAGCTTTTCTTGCGCCGCCTCCACCGCCTTTTCATGGAACTCGGGCTGGAAGAAGCCCGAGACCCAGCTTTCGCCAAAATCCGGCAGAACCGTCACCACAT
The DNA here is from genome assembly GCF_056537345.1 of Ruegeria sp. CF4. NCBI lineage: Bacteria > Pseudomonadati > Pseudomonadota > Alphaproteobacteria > Rhodobacterales > Roseobacteraceae > Ruegeria > Ruegeria sp. CF4. Next base: position 59,567 of record NZ_JBQFRJ010000003.1, read on the forward strand.
CCAGCTGCGCGCCGTCCAGATCGGCCAACACCGCTGCCCGTTCCAGAACGCCTGCATCCAGATCGTCATTGCTGATATCCACGGCACAGAGGACAGATTTAATCATGATGTAACGACCTCTTCTTCGTTGACGCGCGCGGCGCGGCCGCGCTGGAGGAAGGCAATGAGACCCAGCAGAAGCAGCGCCGGAATGAAGATTAGCTCTTTCGGTGGCTGGCTCTGCGGGGCTTGAATACTGGTGATGCGAACAGCGTCGTCAGCATAATAGTCGAACATGTCCAGCTCATCCGCGACCGGAGTGCCAAACAGCGGCTCGTCCAGTTTGATCAGGCCGTCTTCTTCCAGCGTGATCAAACCCAGAGCGTCAACGCGCGCAGCACCATCGGCCCCTTCCGGAATGTCCAGAACCACCGTGGTTTCGGTCATATTGCCGGTGTCAAAGTCAGGACCTGCGACCTCGATCCGCATGGTGCTGCCGGGTGCAGCCTCGCCCACGGCCTGTGTCAGCTGTGCCGGTTCGATCTGCGCAAAGGGCGGTGCGATGCGGTTCATGAAGAAGTCCGGACGGAACAGCGCGAAAGCGATCAGGATCAGCGCGACGCTTTCATAGATGCGGTTCTTGGTCAGGAACCAGCCCATGGTACCGGCGGTGAAGATCAGGATCGCGATGGTCGCAGAGACGGCCACCAAGATGCCCTGCACCCAGCCCACATCGATCAGCAACAAATCGGTGTTGAAGATGAACACGAAAGGCAGGGCTACGGTGCGCAGGGAATAGAAGAAAGCCGTGAAGCCTGTCTTGATCGCGTCCCCGCCCGAAACAGCGGCAGCCGCAAAGCTCGCCAGACCCACGGGCGGTGTCACATCAGCCATGATACCGAAGTAGAACACGAACAGATGCACCGCGATCAGCGGCACGATCAGACCATCCTGCGCGCCCAGTTCGACAACCACACCCGCCATCAGTGAGCTGACGACGATATAGTTGGCCGTGGTCGGCAGACCCATCCCTAGGATCAGGCTCAGCAGCCCCACCAGCGCCAGCATGGCGATCAGGTTGCCGCCCGACAGGAACTCGACCAGATCGGCCATTACCTGGCCCACACCGGTCAGCGTCACAGTGCCCACGATCACACCCGCTGTAGCGGTCGCGAGAGCGATGCCGATCATATTGCGCGCGCCGTCAATCAACCCGTTCCACAGATCGACAACCCCATCTTTGAACGCATTCGCGGTGTCACTCTCACCCCGGAAGATGGACTTGAGTGGCTTTTGCGTCAGCAGGATCACGAACAGCAGAGAGGTTGCCCAGAAGGCGGACAGACCGGGCGATTTCTGTTCGATCATCAGGAAGTAGACCAGCACGATGATCGGCAGCAGGTAATGCAGACCGGCCTTGTAGATCTCGGCGATCACCGGCAGTTCGACCTCTTTGGCGTTGGGGTCATCGGGAACCAGATCCTCGACCCCCGCGGCCAGTTTCAACAGGAACAGATAAGCCAACACGATCAGCGCCGACAGGACCAGTCCCGACGCATCAGGCATGATCGCTATGATCGCCTTGATCGGGTATTGGATGCCATAGCACAGCCCGGCAAAACCCACGAAGAACAGCGCCATGCCGCCAATCGTGCGCCCCATCGAAACGACACGGTCGCCCAGCGTCGGCATGTTCCGCTTCACCGCTTCAAGATGAACGATATAGACCAACGCGATGTAGGAAATCGCCGCAGGCAGGAAGGCATGGGTGATCACCTCGACATAGGAGATGCCCACATATTCCACCATCAGGAAGGCAGCAGCGCCCATCACCGGCGGCATGATCTGGCCATTCACGGATGAGGCGACCTCGACCGAGCCAGCCTGTTCGCTGGAAAAGCCCACACGCTTCATCAGTGGGATGGTGAAAGTACCGGTGGTCACAACGTTCGCAATGGACGAGCCCGAGATCAGTCCAGTCGCCGCTGAACCCACCACAGCCGCCTTGGCCGGTCCGCCGCGCAGGTGGCCCAGCGCACCAAAGGCCATCTTGATAAAGTAGTTGCCTGCGCCTGCCTTATCCAGCAGCGCGCCGAACAGAACGAACAGGAAGACGAACTTGGTCGACACGCCCAGCGCGATGCCAAAGACACCTTCGGAGGTGATCCACATATGGCTCATCGCCTTTTGCAGGCTGGCGCCTTTCCAGCGGATCACTTCGGGGACCCAATCGGACGAGCCGAAGAAGACGTAAGCCAGAAAGATCGTTGCGATGATTGCCATCGCGGGGCCAAGTGCGCGACGCGCGGCTTCGAACAGAAGCAGCAGACCGACAAGTGCAAACCACTTGTCCGTGTCGTCAGCAAGGCCGCCCGCATCAACGATCTTTTGGTAGAAGAAATAGCCGTACAGCGCCAGGAAGGCGCCCACGATCCCCATAATCCAGTCCTGAACAGGGATATAGTTTCGCGGGCTGGATTTAAGCGCCGGATAAGCCGCAAAGGCCAGGAACATCGCAAAGGCCAGATGAATCTGGCGCGAGTTGTTCACTACGCTGCCCGGCAGCAGGTAGTTCGACAGGGGCGAGGCCAACACGACCTGAAACACCGACCACAAGACAGCAACGATCGCTAGAAACAGCCCCACATTCCCAGCCGGATTGCGCGCACCCGCATCTGATGAGGCGACCAGATCCTGAAGCTCTTCTTCGGATAGAGGGCGATTGCCCTGTGTGTCGTCGGAACTCATGGTGATATCTCCCCGTCCTTCGGCCTTGGTTTTTTGTGGCCGTCTTGTCACCGGTTAACCCGGATATGAATCGGGGCGCCCCGAAAGGCGCCCCGCGTCAGGTCTGGTTACTGAATCCAGCCTTTTTCTTTGTAGTACTTCTCCGCACCCGGATGCAGCGGAGCCGACAAGCCGTCCGCGATCATCTCTTCAGGCTTGAGGTTGGCGAAGGCCGGGTGCAGCTTTTTAAAGTCATCGAAGTTCTCGAAGACCGAGCTGACAACCGCATAAACCGCATCATCCGACACATCTGCCGAGGTCACGAAGGTCGCGCCAACACCAAAGGTCTGGGTGTCGCCGTCCGAACCACGGTACATGCCACCTGGGATAGTCGCTGTGCGGTAGAACGAGTTATCGTCGACCAGCTTGCTGACTGCATCACCGCTGACGTTCACCAGAACCGAGTCACAGGCGGTGGTCGCTTCCTGGATCGAACCGGACGGGTGACCAACGGTGTAAACCATCGCATCGATCTGGTTGTCGCACAGAGCTGCCGACTGTTCAGCCGCTTTCAGCTCGGTCGCCAGTTCGAAATCATCGGTGCTCCAGCCCATTTCGCCCAGCAGAACCTCCATGGTGCCGCGTTGACCGGAACCGGGGTTGCCGATATTGACGCGCTTACCCTTCAGGTCTTCAAAATTGGTGATACCCGCGTCGGCACGCGCCACAACCGTAAACGGCTCTGGATGTACCGAGAACACGGCACGCAGGTTCTCAAACGGGCCGGCTTCTTCGAATTTCGAGCTGCCGTTAAATGCGTGGTACTGCCAGTCCGACTGTGCCACCCCAAACTCAAGCTCGCCTTCGCGAATGGTGTTGATGTTGTAAACCGACCCCCCAGTCGACTCCACCGAACACCGGACCCCGTGTTCTTTCCGGCCCTTGTTGACCAGACGGCAGATCGCGCCACCCGTCGGGTAATAGACACCCGTGACTCCGCCGGTTCCGATCGTGATAAATTCTTCTGCATATGCCGCTGGTGCCATCAAGGCCGCCGCGGCAAATGCGGTAATTGAGGTTTTCTTGAACACTTTGACACTCCTGTTGTCAGTCTTTTTTTGATCTGTTGGGGTGCCTGAAACCTTTCAGAACACAACAGAAAAAATCGCACTGGAATCAGGCCCCCCGATGATTAAGAGGAAAGCGAAACCAAACAGCAGGTGTCTATACGGTTGATTACGTATAGGCTCGGATTCGAAGAATAGGGGAAAGAGGGTAACTGATCGCAGCCAAAGCTGTGGCATCGACCCGAACAGAAGGTCATTTGGACAGGAATTGAACTACGCTGGACAACAAGAACTCCGCCAAGAACAGGCCGAACCTGCCCGCAGACGCAGGTCGCTGCGTGCCACGCTCGCCTTGTGTCTGGGTGGCTTGCAGTTCCTCGCCATCTTGTCGGTGATCCTGTCGACCTTTGTCAGCTCGGAAAACGCTTTGTTGCGGCAATCGCGAAATTCGCTGAATGAGGTCAGTGTCAATGTCATCGGCCAGGTCAAAAGCTTTTTGAACCCGGCCCGGCAGGCCTTGGATGCAACACGGCGGCTTGCGGAAAATGACGTGCTGGACATCAGCGATCCCAGCGCGCTGGAAAGCCATTTCTTCCAACAGCTACAGGTCGCGCCTCAGCTTGCCGGGATGTATCTGGCCGATGCGACGGGCAGGTTTGTCTATGTCATGCGCGCCGAAGAACCTGGGCGCTATCGTACCAAGTTCGTTCCGCCATTTCTACAGGGCACCGCTGAACATCCGGCCGATTTCCGATGGCGCAACGATCAGTTCACACTGCTGGAAACGGCCACCACCCAAACCGATACCTATGAGGCTCGCACCCGTCCCTGGTTCAGGATGGTTTCTGAAACCAAAGCACCGATTTGGACAGAACCCTACATATTCTTCACGGCACGCCAACCGGGGATCACCTACAGTGTGCCCATATTGGACGACGCCGGAGATATCCGCGCAATTTTGGGTGTCGATATCCAGATCGACGCCCTGTCCGGGTTTTTGCTGGACATCTGGTCCGAACGGCGCGGTGCCGCGCTTGTCCTGAACGAAGACGGTGCGGTTCTGGCACATCCAACACTGGTCCTGATCCGGCAGGAGGCGCATATGGAAGCGCCGGAACTGACCCGTGTGGATCAGATCGCAGACCCCATCGCGCAAAAGGCATTCGGAGATGTGGTGCAAACCGGCCTGAGTGACGCTGATGGCCCTGTCCATACGGATTTCCAGCTGAACGGTCAGGATTACGTCGCGATGCTGATCGAGGTCTCGGAACCGGGGCTGCGCTGGCTGATCGGGCTTTATGCGGCTGAAGACAACTTTATCGGCGAGATCAAGAAAAACCGGACACAAGGCGTCTGGATCGCGCTGGCAATCGCTATTCTGACTGGTGCAATCGGGTTAGCCATGGCCGACCGGATCTATGCCCCGGTACGCACATTCGCCAGCCAGAGCCAGCAGCTGTCCAGCGGCGAGATCACCCCCGAGGAAGGCTTGCACAGCCCTTATCGCGAGTTGGAAGACACCGGCGCGGCATTGACACAGGAAGTTCGACAACGGCAACGGTTCGAAACCGCCTATGGCCGCACTTTCGACCTGGCCTCGCGCGGGATGGCCCAGATCACCCCCGAGACGGGACAGTTTCTGCGCACCAACGAACAGCTATGCGACATCATGGGATATCAGCCAGATGAGCTGGAAAGGATGACACTGGCCGATATTCTACCTGAAGACGGCCAGCAAATCGCGGTCAAGTTCCGCGAAACGCTGCTACAGGATTCCGAGTTCATCGCGGAAAACCAATTCGTCCGCAAAGATGGATCGACCATCTGGCTGCGCGTGAATGCGATCCTGATCCGGGACGAGAATGGCGTCCCCGATCATGCTGTGGCCATCATCGACAATGTCAGCGACCGGAAACAGGCCGAAGACGAGGTAAGCCGCCTCAGCCGCGATCTGTCCCATGTGGCGCGGGTGAACCTGATGGGCGAGATGGCCTCGGGGTTGGCGCATGAGCTGAACCAACCGCTCAGCGCGATCTCCTACAATGTCGATGCGGCCAAGATCACGCTTGAGGAAATCGGTGATCCCGATCCTGAACTGAACGAGATTCTATCCGACATTGACCGTCAGTCGCGCCGCGCGGGGGACATCATCCGTGCCTTGCGGGACGTAGTGCGCAAAGACCGCGGTCGGCAGGCCCCGTTCGAGTTGGGCGGGCTGATCCATCAAACCGTCACGCTAATGGAGGGCGAGGCCAAGCTGCATGACATCAAGCTGGTCTATGACGAGAGCACCCTACCCGCTGTCATCGGCAACCGCACCCAGATCGCTCAGGTACTGGTCAACCTGCTGCGAAATGCTATCGATGCACTGGACCGGGATCCGGGTGAGGCGGGCCGGATCACAATCTCCACGCTTGTAAGCGAAGAGTGTGTCGAGGTTCGCGTCGAAGACAATGGGCCCGGCGTCAATGAGGATGTAACCCTGTTCAATATGTTTGATACCCAAAAGACCGACGGCATGGGATTGGGCCTGTCGATCTGCCGAACCATCGTCAAAGCCAACGGCGGCCGGATCTGGCACGACCCGACCGAGGGTACCGGCGCGCGGTTCTGTTTCACCTTGCGTCGCAGCGACCGGGCTGAGGAAAACACTTCATGACTCCGGAACCGCTTACCGTCTTTATCGTAGATGATGATGATGACGTGCGCATCGCCCTGTCCCGCTCGCTTGGCAAGCGCGGCATGAAGGTTGCGCATTTCCCCGATGCTCAGTCCTTTCTGGATCAGGTAGATGCAGATGCCGCGGGCTGTCTGATCCTGGACTACGGCATGCCCGGAATGGATGGGCTGGAACTGCAGGATCACCTTGTCCAACAGAACTCGACCCTTCCGATCATCTTCATCTCAGGCCATGGTGGCATTCCTGAATCGGTGCGCGCCACCAAGGCCGGGGCGATTGATTTTCTGGTCAAGCCGTTTGACCTGAGCGTGTTGATTGAGCGCATAGAAGCGGCCTGGGACGTGGGCGCAGGTCTGCGCGCAGAAAAGGCACACCGGCAGGCACTGGCAGACAAACGCGGCCTGCTGACCGAGCGGGAAGAGCAGGTGCTGCAGCATATCCTGACCCACCCTGCCCGCACCTCAAGCAAAGAGATCGCCGCCGAACTGGGCATCAGTCCACGCACGGTCGAGATACATCGTGGGCGTATTCAACAGAAGGTCGGGGTGAAAACCACCATCGAGCTTTATGAGCTGTTCGGACACATGCAATGATCGCCAGCCTGATGATGTATGCCCGCCCCCAGCTTGACGGCGCGCATGAGCGGTTTTGGACCCTGATCCGCAACGACCTGAGCCACGTGGGGATCGACAGCCCCGTACATTTGTCCCAGCAAGCCGAGGAGTTTTCGGTCTGGCAATCCTCCGATCTGGTGCTCAGCCAAACCTGTGGCATGCCCTTTCGCTTGTGGCTGCACGACAAGGTGCAACTGGTGGGCACGCCGGACTACGGCGTTGAGGGATGCCCGCCCGGCTATTACCGCAGCGCGCTGGTCGTGCGCTCTGATGATACACGCGAGGATCTGGCTGCTTATCAGGATGCGGTCTTTGCCTACAACCAAACCTTCTCGCAATCGGGTTATGCGGCGCCCTATTGGCACCTCGCCCCACGCGGGTTCTGGTTCAGGGATCAGCTCCAGACCAAAGGGCATCTGAACTCAGCCCGCGCGGTGGCCGAAGGCCGGGCAGACATCGCCGCGCTGGATGCAGTTTCGTGGCGTTTGATGCGCGAGCATGAGGATTGGGCTTCGAGTTTACGTGATCTGGACTGGACCGAACCCACGCCGGGTTTGCCCCTGATTACCGCAAAAGGAAATGACGCAGAGGCGATCTTTACAGCGGTTCAATCGGCCATCGGACAGCTGGATGCGACAGACCGGACAGCGCTTGGATTGCGTGACATTGTGCGCATCTCTGCCCAGCAATACCTCGCCGTCCCCAACCCTCCTGAACACGGCTAGATGAGTATGGGGTCCTACTCAAATGTCAGCGCTTTCGGACAGTTGCCAGATGGCCAGCCCATAGATCGCATCAAGCTGAAGAATGGCGGCATGCAAGCCTGCATTCTGACCTATGGTGCAACGTTGCAGGACCTCAGACTTGAGGACATATCGCACCCATTGGTGCTGGGATGGCCAACGTTGGAGGGATATCTGAACAGCAGCGCCTATCTTGGTGCCATCGTTGGACGCTTTGCCAACCGCATCGGTGGTGCACGATACGAGATCGACGGGCAGGTCTGCTACACAGATGTCAACTATCTCGGCAAGCACACGCTGCATGGCGGCCGCGAAGGTAGCGCCCATCTAGTCTGGCGGATCGAGGCGGTGAACGAGACTTCGGTCACCCTGTCGCTGGACCTGCCCGATGGCCACATGGGATTTGCTGGCAATATGGCTGTCCGGGCGACCTATTCACTTGATGCCGATCACACTTTGCGCCTGATGATCCACGCGGAGTGTGACCAACCAAGCCCCTGCAGTTTTGCGCCGCACAGCTATTTCAACCTCGATGACGACAGGACGATCGCAGGGCATGAACTGCAGATCAAAGCACCCAGCTATCTGGAAGTGGATGACGACCTTATCCCAACAGGGGCACTGCGCCCTGTGAAAGATAGCCCTCTGGATTTCCAAACGCGTCGACCGATCGGATCACAGGCGATCGACCACTGCTTCTGCACATCCAACGAACAGCAAGAGGTGCGACCTGTCGCATGGCTCTACGGTCCAAACTCAGAGCTTTGCCTGCGTCTTGCCTCAACCGAACCGGGGCTGCAGGTATATTCCGCCGCCACCCTGGATGAACCCAACCAGATTGGGTTACGCGGTCACCCCTACCGCCCGTTTGCCGGCCTGGCGCTCGAACCGCAGGGCTGGCCCGATGCACCGAACCAGTCCGGCTTTCCATCAACGATCCTGTATCCGGGTTCGGTCTACCGGCACGAGACCACGCTTCAGATCACGCGGTAACAGTGACACTTCAGGAAACGGTTTGCTCTGATACAACCTCTCCAAACTTGGTGAAGAACTTGCCCGAAAGCTTCTTGGCCGTTCCAGCAATCAACCGGCTGCCCAGCTGCGCAATCTTGCCGCCGATATCAACCTTGGCCGTATAGGAGAGGATGGTCTCGTCTCCATCTTCGGTCAACGTCACATCGGCCCCGCCTTTGGCAAACCCGGCAGCACCGCCCTTGCCTTCGCCCATCAGCGAGAACCCATCTGGTGCATTTGAGGTGTCCAGCGTCACCTCGCCTGAGAACTTCGCCTTTACCGGTCCGATTTTTAGTACGACCTTCGCCTCAAGCTGATCCGGGCCCGCTTGCGTCAGTTCTTCACAACCGGGAATACATTCGCGCAGCACATCGACGTCGTTCAGCGCCTGGTAAACGACATCGCGTGGGGCGCTAATGCGGATTTCATCACTCAGTTCCATTCGTGTTTTCCTTTGATCAACAACACCTTGGATAGACGCGCAGCGCCTCTTCCGTCGCTTCTTTCACACTTAGCTCAGGACGCGCAGGCCAGATCACCCGCACAAAGCTACGCCATCTTCTCATCATCACGACTCTCCTTCGAAGTATCGGTGTTTCGCCAGCGCACGATCTCGGCCAGGATCGAAAGTGCGATCTCATGGGGGTCGACCGCTTGGATATCCAAGCCGGCAGGTGCTTTGAGCTGCGCGGCCCGACCCTTGTCCAGACCGTTTTCAATCAGCTTGTCACACAGCACCTGCGCCTTGCGGCGACTGGCCACCATCGAAACACGCAGCGCCGGAGACTCCAACGCCGCCTTCAGCGCAGCACCGTCCCCATTGCCCTGCGAGGCCACAACTACGAAATCACGCACCTCAAGCCCCAGTGCAGGCAGATCATGCGGGTCAAAGCCGATCTGGTCTGGCCCCTCTGCGCCGAAGGGCAGACAAACCCGCAACCCGGCCAAAGTACCATGTGCCGCCAATGCCGAGGCGATCGGAGAATCACCGAAGATCACCAGCCGCGGCGCGTGTTGATATGGTTCAACCAGCAGATCCACCGTCCCGCCACTGGGGCATCCACTTTTGTATGTCTGCACGCCGTCAGGGTCTGTCATGGCCACCACCTTGTCCAAAGGCTTCACACGGATAATGCCCGGCTGACCGCTGTCCAGCGCAGCTTTGGCCGAAGCGCGAACAGCGCGCTGCACGCAGGCCCCACCTAAATGACCCAATATCCGGCCGTCCCGCGTGATCGCCGCCTTGGCCCCCGCCTTGGCCGAGGTCACATCCGCCGTGCGCAACACGGTGGCGACACAGAAATTCTCGCCACTCTGGCGCAGCTCCTCGATTGTGTCGAATATGTCGAAACCGGGCATGCAGGTCTCCTTTCACAACTTGCGAAACTGGGGTTCCAGCGCGGCTAGCGCCTCAAGCGTATTTGCAGGCAAGTGCGCATCCAGATGGGGCTGTGCGGCCTGCATCGCTGCAGCAACCGGTTCGTAGCTCGGCCACCCTTTCAGCGGGTTCAGCCAGACGATCCGCCGTGCCTTGCGCCTGATCCGTGCCAAAACGGCGCCCAGCGCGTCCGGGTCGGAACTGCAATAGCCGTCCGACAGGATCAGCACGATAGTCCGCCCGTTCAGCGCTCTCGCGCCATAACCGTTCAGAAAACTCTCAAGACTACCCGAGATATCAGTGCCGCCGCCAAACCCTTCGGCCATCAGCGACAAGCGCCCCGCAGCGCGCAGCGTATCGTGATCGCGCAACGCATCTGTGACCCGCATCAGTCGGGTATGAAACAGATAGGCATCTGCCTCGGTCCCGCTGCCAATCAATCCTTTGAGAAAGGCCAGGAACACACGGGAATAGACGGTCATCGATCCGCTGACGTCGCAAAGAGCCACGATCCGCATCGGACGCGGTGGCCGTGCGCGGCGATACAGGTCCATGGGTTCACCCCCACGCGCCAAGCTGGCCCGCTGGATGCGCCGCATATCCAGCACGGGTCCACGCAAAGCACGTTTCCGTCGCCGCGAACGACGATCCCGAATAGCGCGGGCGATCCGCGCAGCGACCAACTCCGCCTGTTTTAGACTCTGTTCATCCATCAATTCGCGCAAATCCCGACGCGACAGGTTGGCCGTTCGGGTCGCAATCAGCGTCCCGTCCATCCCTTCAGCCTCGCTGTCGCCCGGATCAGGAGTGGTGGCTGCCTGATTGGACTCCGTTTGGGTGTTATCCGTGCCCTCATCCGGGCGCTGCCAGATCATCGGTTTCGCTGACTGAACCTGCACATGTGCATTCTGTGCCAAACCCCCTCGTTGCTTCCCCACGTTGAACCAGTAGGCATCAAAAAGCTCATCAAAGCGCCGCCATTCCTCGGCGTCCCCCGCCAACAAGGAGCATAGCGCCTGACGCGCCTGGTTCGCGTTGGTCGCCTCAACCACCGAAAGCGCCGCCAAAGCATCCGCCGTTTCTTTCGACCCAACGCGCAGACCGTTCATCCGCAAATGCGCTATGAACCCTGACATACGATCCGACAGACCCGCAGCCCTTGAAGGAAAACGCGTCACCTGCATCACGCCACCTTCCCGATCAGACGGTCCATCACCTCAGGCGGTGCCACATTATAATCAGCAGCAGTCTTCAGCAGACAAACAAGGGTCGCCTGCACCTCATCCCGGGATTTCGCCAGATCGTTGACGCCCAATCCCGACAAGGCCGCAGCCCAATCGAGCATCTCGGCAATACCGGGCGTCTTCTCAAGATCTTCCTTGCGCAGTGCCTGAACGACCCCAATGATCTGCCGCGCCAAAACACCCTCAATCTGAGGCATCCGCGCCTGCAGGATCGCCAACTCTGTTTCCTTAGACGGGTAGTCGAGAAAACTGTACAAACAGCGCCGCCGAAGCGCATCCGACAAATCACGCGTCCCGTTGGCCGTCAGAATCACAATCGGCCGAACCTGTGCTTTCACAGTGCCCAGTTCAGGGATCGTGATCTGAAAATCCGACAGAATCTCCAAAAGATACGCTTCAAATTCCTCATCCGCGCGATCGATCTCATCAATCAGAAGAACCGGGGGCTTTTCTTCAGATATAGCCTCTAACAAAGGACGTTTTAGTAGATACTCGTCCGAAAACAATTGCGCCTCATGGGTTCCGCCCCGCGCTTCACTGGCCCGGATCGCCAGCAATTGCCGCTGATAGTTCCACTCATAGATAGCATGACTGGCATCCAACCCTTCGTAGCATTGCAGCCTGATCAAACGCGTATCCCGCCACGCTGCCACGGCCTTGGCGACCTCGGTCTTGCCCACGCCGGCGGGCCCTTCCAAAAGCAACGGCCGACCCAAAGCCTGCGCCAAATGCAACGCCATCGCTAATCGCTCATCGGCGACATAGCCCTGCACGACCAAACCGTTCTGCACATCATTCAAAGTCAAAACCAGGATCCATTCTTCATCTGGCTAAAAATATCCCGGGGGTCCAAGGGGGCAGCGCCCCCTTGCTTGGTCGGACCGGCCATAGCCGGTCCGACCTCAATCACCCATGCATCCCCAACCCATTGGCGATCTTCCAGATCCGCCAGTGGTCATGCGGCATATGGCTCTGCACCAACCCAAAAGGCCGGAATGCATCATGCACCGCATTCGAGAATGCAGGCACACCACCCACATTCGGGCTTTCGCCCACGCCTTTGGCGCCAATCGGATGGTGCGGAGACGGCGTTACCGTGTGGTCGGTGGTATAATTCGGCGTCTCCCACGCGGTCGGTAGGAAGAAGTCCATCAGCGTGCCAGTCTTCACATTGCCCATCTCATCATAGGCAATTTCCTGACCCATCGCGATGGCCAGCGCCTCGGTCACGCCACCATGGACCTGGCCTTCGATGATCATCGGGTTGATCCGGGTGCCGCAATCGTCCAGCGCATAGAACTGTCGGACTTCCCATTCACCGGTATCCACGTCGATCTCCATGACACAGATATAGGCTCCGAACGGATAAGTCATATTCGGCGGATCATAATAGCTGACCGCCTCCAAACCGGGCTCCAAGCCGGGAATGGCCTGATTGTAAGCGGCGAAGGCGATTTCTTTCATGGTCTTGAACCGCTCGGGCGCGCCTTTGACGGCAAAGCGGTCCACGTCCCATTCGACATCGTTGTCGTGGACCTCAAGCAGATAGGCTGCGATCATCTGCGCCTTGGCGCGGATCTTACGTGCGGCCATCGCCGTCGCAGCACCTGCCACAGGCGTTGACCGCGATCCATAGGTTCCAAGCCCGTAAGGCGCGGTGTCCGTATCGCCTTCTTCAAGCGTGATATCATCCGCGGGTAGACCAATCTCGCTGGCGATGATCTGGGCAAAGGTCGTGGCATGGCCCTGACCCTGGCTGATCGTCCCCAGCCGCGCGATGGCGGAGCCCGTCGGGTGGATGCGGATTTCGCACGAGTCGAACATGCCCAGCCCAAGGATGTCGCAGTTCTTGACCGGTCCCGCGCCCACGATTTCCGTAAAATGCGTCAGGCCAATCCCCAGCAGTTTGCGGGTCTTGCCGGCCTTGAAATCCTCGATCCGCTGCGCTTGCTCAGCCCGCAGGCCCTCGTAGTCGACAGCTTTCAACGCCTTGTCCCAGGCGGTGTGATAGTCGCCCGAGTCATACTCCCAGCCCAGCGCGGACTGATATGGAAACTGATCAGCCTTGATGAAGTTGATCCGGCGCAGCTCGGCCGCATCCATGTTCAGCTTGATGGCCAGAACCTCGATCATCCGTTCGATGAAATAGGCGGCCTCGGTCACTCGGAAGGAACAGCGATAAGCCACACCACCCGGAGCCTTATTGGTATAGACCCCATCGACGGCCAGATAAGCGGTCGGGATGTCATACGACCCGGTACAGATATTCATGAACCCCGCCGGGAACTTGGACGGATCGGCGCAGGCGTCAAAGCCACCGTGATCCGCAGTGGTATGGCACCACAACCCGGTGATCTTGCCATCCTTGGTCGCGGCGATCTTGCCCTGCATCCAGTAGTCGCGGGCAAAGGCGGTGGACATCAGGTTCTCCATCCGATCCTCGACCCATTTCACCGGCTGGCCGGTGACGATCGAGGCCACGACCGAGCAGACATAGCCCGCATAAGCCCCCACCTTGTTGCCGAAACCGCCACCGATATCTGGGCTGATCACGCGGATATTGTGTTCAGCGATCCCCGAGATCAGCGCTACCACGGTCCGGATCGCGTGCGGGGCCTGGAACGTACCGTAGAGCGTCAGCTTGCCGGTCACCTTGTCCATTGACGCCACGCAGCCGCAGGTCTCCAGCGGGCAAGGGTGGGTGCGGTGGTAATAGACCATCTCTTCCGCAACCACATCAGCCTCGGCGAGAACCGCTTCGGTCGCGTCCTTGTCGCCTTGTTCCCAAGTGAAGATATGGTTGTGATGCTTGCGCGGGCCGTGGGCGCCTTCGGTCTGACCTTCCAGATCTTCACGCAGTACAACGTCGGATTTCAGCGCCTCGAACGGGTCGGTAATGACGGGCAGCTCTTCGTATTCCACCTCGACCAGCTCCGCCGCATCCGCTGCGATATACCGATCTTCGGCCACCACATAGGCAACCTCCTGGCCCTGAAACAGCACCTTGCCGTCGGCCAGAACCATCTGTTTGTCACCGGCCAGCGTCGGCATCCAATGCAGGCCCAGCGGCGACAGATCCTCGGCAGTCAGAACGGCAACGACACCGGGCAAAGCCAAGGCCGCCTCTTTGTTCACGCTGACGACACGGGCGTGTGCGTAGGGGGAGCGCACAAAATCACCGAACAGCATCCCGTCCAGTTTGATGTCATCGACATAGTTGCCCTTGCCTTGGGTAAATCGCACGTCCTCGACACGTTTGCGGGCGCAGCCCATGCCTTTGAGGTTGGCGGCGCGTTCTTCGGGGGTCAGAGTCTGGTCGTTCATTCCGCAGCCTCCTTCTGAGCGTTCAGCATGTCAGCCGAGGCCGAGATCGCCTTGACGATGTTCTGATATCCGGTGCAGCGGCAGAGGTTCCCCGCCATTCCAAAGCGGATGTCTTCCTCGGTCGGGTTCGGGTTCTCCTGCAGCAGACGATGCGCGCGGGTGATCATACCCGGCGTGCAGAAACCGCACTGCAGCCCGTGATGTTCGCGGAACATCTCTTGCAAAACCCCAAGGCTGCCATCGTCATTGGTCAGCCCTTCAACGGTGGTGACATCGGCTCCGTTCACCTGTGCCACAAAGGTTGTGCAGGATTTGACGGATTTGCCGTCGATATCCACGGTGCAGGCCCCACAATGACTGGTCTCGCAACCGATATGGGGACCGGTGATCTTCAGATCTTCCCGCAGGAAGTGAATGAGCAATGTGCGCGGCTCGGCCAGACCTTCGACCTGCTTGCCGTTCACGGTGAGTTTGACGTGCATTTTTGACATGGTTTCCCCTCCTCAACCCGCGCGGCTTTGCGCACGGTCGATGGCGCGGCGCAGCATGACGGCGGCCACGTGTTTCTTGAATTCGACGGGGCCGCGATTGTCTTCGACCGGGTCGATGGCGTCGAGCATTGCGGCCACGCAGCCTTCGACATCACCGCCCGCCAAAGCGCTGCTCGCGCCTTCGGACCAGATTGGCGTGTCGGCCAGATTGGTCATCGCGACCGAGGCTGTGCCATTTCCGACCATCACAGCGGCGGCTGCAGTCGCATAATCTCCGATCTTGCGCTTTTGCTTTTCATAAGCCTGACCCACGCCTGCGCCCGGCACTGGAATTGAAATCCGGGTCAGGATTTCCTCATCCTCGCGCGCGGTGAAGTAGGCGGCCTCATAAAACTCACGCGCCGCAACGCTACGATTTCCATCGGGGCCAGACAGCTCAAACGTCGCATTCAAGCACTGCATCAACCCCGGCATGTCATTGCCCGGATCGCCATTGGCGACGTTGCCGCCGACCGTGCCCATATAGCGCACCTGAGGATCAG
This sequence comes from Ruegeria sp. CF4, assembly GCF_056537345.1. Classification (NCBI taxonomy): domain Bacteria; kingdom Pseudomonadati; phylum Pseudomonadota; class Alphaproteobacteria; order Rhodobacterales; family Roseobacteraceae; genus Ruegeria; species Ruegeria sp. CF4. Next base: position 75,370 of record NZ_JBQFRJ010000003.1, read on the forward strand.
CGATCTGCAATGCCGCTTCGCGGATCAGGGGGATGGCCGTAGCCAGACCGTCATGGGTAATCATTTCGTGCTGAGTGACCATCGCACCCAACGTCACGTTGTCGGACCCGACCTGAATTCCCTTGAGTTCCTCGATGGCCTGAAGATCGATCAGATGGCCCATCTCGGCCATGCGCAGCTTCATCATCGGGATCAGGCTGTGCCCACCCGCGATCACGCGCGCCTCGTCTCCGTGTTCCTGCAAAATGCCGATGGCCGAGGCGATGTCGCCTGGCCGGTGATACTCAAAACCGGCTGGTATCATGTTTTTCCTCCCTGGGTCCGAGCGGTATGCCTTGGGGGCCCTGAGGTCAGAAAAGGACGGCGCACTCCGGCGTTCCAGAATGTAGAAACAGGGCGCGCAGCTTGTTTCACGAAATGCGAATAAGCTGCACGAGCTGCGATTAGACGCCCAGCGCCTCGCGAATATCTGTCAGGCGCGACCGGCTAACCGGTACCTTGGCCAATGCATCGACACCGTCGAAATAACAGGTGCCATTGTCCTTGTGACGCTCAAAACTTGAGACGTGTTTGGGGTTCACCAGATAACTGCGATGGGCGCGCAAAAAACCGTCGGGTTTCAACCGCGCTTCTGCCTCGGTTATCGACCATGGACAGAACAGTTTTTCGGCATCGATATAGAGGACGGTATAATGCCCTTCAGCCCGAATGGCGGCGATACTGGCGGGTTCGGTGAAAAAGGTCTGACCCTCACGCTCGAACGGGACACCGGCGCGCAATGTCGCCGGTTCAGGCGCAGGCTCACTACTTGGTTGTTCTTTTGGTTCGATGAACGAAATCCCGGTTAACAGAAAGGCACCACAGATCAGAAAAACCGAAACTGTGACACCCATCGCCAGAACCTGATTATCCAGCACTGGCCCTGCGCCACCAGCACTGTCGCTGGCGACGAAGTCAGTCAAACCGGTTGCAACGAAATGCATGGTAAACACGGCCAGCCCGAAGCAGACCGTTCCGAGCAGGATGTTGCGCTGCGTGCGGTTGCCGTAGGCGACCCAGATGGCCGCCACGGACAGCATCACCGAGGCCAGCGTCGAAAGCAAAACATCCAGAACATTGTAGACCGGGCGGCACAATTGCATTCCGGCCATGCCGATATAGTGCATCACCACGATCCCGAGCCCCACGATCACCCCGGACCCGATCATTGTCTGCGACGTGCGCGGGCGAAAATGCAGCAGCAGCAGTGCCAGCCCGACCATCAGGATCGCCACCAGAGCAGAGATCAGAGTGATCAGAGCGTCATAATAGAACAGGATCGGCAGTTGCAGACCTAGCATAGCAACGAAATGCATCGACCAGATCCCACCGCCCAGAATGACCGCCGCTAGGGCAACGACAAGCTTGCGTCGCTGACTGTCCAGCCGGGATGCGCCATGGGTCAGGTAGAGGCCGGTGAACCCGGCCATTAGCGCCACGGCCAATGAGGCCGCCACAAGCCAGGCGTTATGTGAATAGTCCAGCATTTGGGTTGTCACGCCCTCCCCGACGCGAGGGCGACGTTAGCAAACGGAATCGCCCGGTACAATCGGTGCTGGCATCACTATTGAATAACGGCGTTCTCCCAGGCGGATATGAATTTTCTGCGTTTCAATACATCCAGATAGGTCAGCAACGCCGGGTTCAATCCGATTGCTTCCTGCTCACCGTCGGCGGACGCAGACAAGACTGGCAGTGGTGGTCGCTGTGACGATTGCGCTGTGCCAGTAATCAGATAACGCACGAAAGCTTCGGCAACTTCAGGTCTTTGTGTCGCCTTCGAAACCATGACCGTTCGCATCATCGTGGTCTGGAAATCCGACGGCAATATAATCTCAAGCGCGTCTTTGCCTTCGGCCTGAACCGCCGCGTAGCTACCCAGCACGTTATAGGCAACGAGAATTTCTCCGTCGGCCAGATCGCGGATCATGTCCCCGGAACAGCAATACAACCGGACATCCAGACTGCCCATTACCTCCATCAAACGCCAATAAGTTTCCGACACGCGCGCATCCTGCGTGGCAAACAGATAGCCCAGCCCGGACTGCCGCACATCATAAGTACCGACCTTACCCCGAAACGTCTCGGGCCGTTCACGCAGCGCCTCGATCAAGCCCTGACGTGTTTGTGGAATGGGCTGACCTTCGAAGGCGGCGCGGTTTACCACGATGGTGGCAGGCTCGGAAGTGAAGGCAAACAGACTGTCATGCCACTGCGCCCAAGTGGGAACAGGCATATCGTCCAGTGGCAGCGCAAAACCGTCATTGGTGAGCTTCAACTGCAAATCCATCGCACTGGAAATAACGATATCGAATGCATCAGGCGTCGCACGTACGCGCTCATAAATATCGGCAGTTCCGGAAACCAAATATTCGACACTAACATTGGGATTTCTGGTTACAAAGTCCTCGATGAACGGTGCGAATAGAACGGTGTCGGTACTTGATATGACACGCAGAGGCGCACCCTCCGCCCCATCGTTGAACAGCTGACGATCCTCCCAGTCCTCGGCCGCTCCGAAACTCGGCAGCAGAAGCAGGATCAGAGCGATAAAGTAACGCATGCGCCGCCCTCTGGTTGATTGGTCAAAACGAGCGTGCCGCCATGCGCGGTCGCCACGTCCTGCACGATGGTCAGACCCAGACCCGAGCCGATGGTTCCGGTGGCATTCTGGCCCCGTTCAAAGCGGCGGGTCAGCATGCCGATCTCATCGGGCGGAAATCCGGGGCCTGAATCTTTGACGCTGATCTGGGTCTGAGGCATTGCGGTGACATTGATTTCGACCGTGCTGTCGGAGGGCGCGTATTTCAATGCGTTATCGACCATATTGCGCACAGCGTTCTGCAGCAGGATCGGATCGCCCGAGTACCGCACCGATGCATCACCTATCAGAGATAACGAGAGGTCTTTCATCTCGGCGATGGGCGTCAAACGCTGCACAAGTTCATGGGTCAGGGCGACAAGATCAAGATCCTCTCGTTCCAGATGATCGGCGCGAAATGTGATCATGGCATGATCCAGCAATTGCCCTGCCGCCCGAGAGCTTTCGTCGATGGCACGCACCATCGCGCGCAGGGCTTCCCGGTTTTCCTTGCGTTCAACACGTTGCAAGGTCGCCTCGGCGTAGGACCGGACGGTCGCCAAGGGCGTGCGCACCCGATGCGCCGCCTCAGCGATGAAATCTTCCGACTGGCTGAGGGACTGATCCAATCGCCCCATCAATGAATTCAGCGAAGACACCAAAGGGGCCATTTCCTTGGGCACCGGTTTTCGGAACGGGCTCAGGTCCTGTGGTCCGCGACGGGTCACCGAGGTCGTCAGCTTGTTCAGCTGTCCGATGGTTGCGGTTGTGACCCAGAAGGACAGGGCTGCTGTCAGTATGAAAAACCCGATCCCCAGAAAGGCCGCGTTACGCGAAATCTGATCCAGCGTTTCGGCCAATGCATCCTGTGTCTGCGCAAGTGCGACCTCGATCTCTGTCTGACGGCCCAGACCGACCAGAGTGCGACTGGCATTGACTTGCCGAATGCGCTCGCCCCGCAACTCGCCCGCACCAAAGGTCCAATTGCCGTCATCCGTGTCTTGAGCGACCTCAAGATCCTCATACCCCGATATGAACGCACCATCCTGATAGATCGCATAGAAAACCCGGTCATCCGATGGCGTCGCCAGCATGGAAAATGCGGCATAGGGAATATCGATCTCAAGCTGCCCGTCGCGCAGCGCCGCCGCATCGAGGATCGACGCCGCCGAGGCACCAAGGATGTTGTCCTGCCCCTGCTGCGCCACTTGTGCTGCATAATTTCGAACCGCGAAGAACAATAGAACAGCCAGCAGCGCCGCGCCGCTGATCAGTGCCAGCACAAGACGATTTCTGAGCGATCCTGATACAGCCGGGCTAACCGTCATGATCCAGCCTGTAGCCCAACCCGCGCAGGGTGGTGATTTTCAACTCGGACTTTTCAAGGTGCTTGCGCAATCGGCCCACATAGACCTCGATCGCGTTATCCGAGACGTTGTCGTCGTAAGAAAACAACCTGTCGGCCAGCTTCTGTTTCGAAAAAACCTGCCCCGGCGCGTTGATGAACAGCTCCATCATTCGCAGCTCGCGGTTACGCAGGGATATCGTCTCACCCCGGACGCTCAGATGACCGGCCACCGGGTCAAACACGATCCCGCCGACCTCAATCCTTGATTTGGCAATTCCGGATTTACGGCGCAGAACGGCCCGGCACCGGGCCTCCAATTCGGCATGATCAAAGGGCTTGGTCACATAGTCATCCGCCCCCAGATCGAGCGATCCGATTCGATCCGAAACCTGACTGCGCGCGGTCAGAACGATGACAGGCGTATCAGGATCACGGGCCCGATGACGCTCCAGAAAGTCCCGCCCGTCCCCGTCAGGCAGCATGATATCCAACAGGATCAGGTCGTATTCCTCGATCTCGGCATAGGCCGTTGCATCGTCCAATTTCGCTGCATGATCAACGACATGTCCATCCAAACGCATACGGGCACACATCGCGTTTGCGAGATCCAGATTATCTTCGACCAGAAGGAATTTCATGAGGGTGGGGGCGTATCCTAACGCGTGACAGGTTGATGTCAGGTTCGTGTGGTTAAACTTCCCAATAATCTGAGCCGCCCCGCGGCCGGATGTCAAATGGGAGGACATCATGACAACATTCAAACTGGGCCGTCGCGCCCTGATCGCAGCTGTGGCCGCAGTCGGCCTGACCGGCCCCGTGCTGGCGCAGGACCAGGTTGTGGACAGCATCCACTTTCTGATCCCCGGCGGCGCCGGTGGCGGCTGGGACGGAACCGCGCGCGGGACCGGAGAGGCGCTGACAAATGCGGGCCTTGTCGGCACCGCGTCTTACGAGAACATGTCGGGCGGCGGCGGCGGTAAGGCCATCGGCTATCTGATCGAAAACGCCGAAAGCAATCACGGAACCCTGATGGTGAACTCGACGCCCATCGTGATCCGGTCGCTGACGGGTGTATTCCCGCATAACTTCCGCGACCTGACCCTGGTGTCAGGCACCATTGGCGACTATGCGGCCATCGTGGTTGGCAAGGACAGCCCGATCAACTCGATGGCAGACCTGCTGGCAGCCTATGACGCGGATCCGGGTGCCACGGCCATTGGCGGCGGTTCGGTTCCGGGCGGCATGGACCATCTGGTGGCAGCCATGGTGATGGAAGCGGCTGGCAAAGATGCGCTGGGCGTCAAGTACATCCCCTATGATGCAGGTGGTAAAGCCATGGCGGCGCTGCTGTCTGGTGAGATCGCGGCATTGTCGACTGGCTTCTCGGAAGCTGTCGATCTGGCCAATCAGGGTGAGGTGAAGATCATCGGCGTAACCGCCGAGGAGCGCGTGGATGCCGCCCCGGACGCACAGACCATGAAGGAACAAGGGATCGACACCACCTTCGTCAACTGGCGCGGTTTCTTCGCAGCCCCCGGACTGCCTGAGGACAAGCTGGCAGCCTATCAGGACGCCATCACCAAGATGTATGACACACCCGAATGGGAAGAAGTACGCGCGCGGAATGGTTGGGTGAACATCCATAACTCAGGCGACGACTTTTCGGCGTTCCTTGAAGATCAAGAAAAGCAGATCAGCGATCTGATGAAGAAACTGGGCTTCCTCTAAAAGCGGCTTTGGCAGAGCGGGCCACCGCTCTGCCCCAAAACACACAACAATAAAATGGGAGGGGACACCATGGCGCTGGATCGCTGGATCGCGCTTGTTCTGCTTGGGATTTGTTTAACCTACGGTTATGCGGCCTGGTTTACGATGGACGGCAGCTTGCCCCCTTTCATGCAAAGAAACCCGATATGGCCCAGTACCTTCCCAAAGGTCCTGTCCATCCTCGGGATCATCGCCTCGACGATCATCCTGCTGGGCTTTGAAAAAAGCGAGCTGAAAGAGGCGGATATCGATTACCGCCGTCTCGGCGAATACCACCTTGGGCAGGCAATCTCATTGTTGGTGCTGATGGTCGTCTATGCACTGTGTCTGCGCCCGGTCGGCTTTCTGATCGCCACCTCGGCCTTCCTAATCCTCGGCTCGTATATTCTGGGCGAGCGCAAGTGGCACATCATGGTGCCTGTGGCCCTGATCGCAACCGGAGCAGTCTGGTATCTGGTTCAGGAAGTTCTTGGAATTTACATGCGTCCCCTGCCGGGCGTGTTGGGAGGCTGACATGCTCGAAGGACTTCTGATCGGTCTGCAAACGGCCTTCTCGCTTCAAAACCTGCTGATGGTCGTCGCGGGCTGCCTTATTGGCACATTCATTGGCATGCTGCCCGGGCTGGGACCGATGTCGATCATCGCGATCATGATCCCGGTTGCGATTTCGATGGGAGACCCATCCGCTGCTCTGATCCTTCTGGCGGGCGTCTACTATGGCGCGATTTTCGGCGGCTCGACCTCATCCATTCTGCTGAACGCGCCGGGGGTCGCGGGCACCGTGGCCTCAAGCTTTGACGGCTATCCGATGGCGCGACAAGGCAAGGCCGGCAAAGCTCTGACCATCGCTGCAATCGCAAGTTTCGCCGGCGGGACGTTGGGTGCAATTCTGTTGATGGTGTTCGCCCCTGCCCTGTCGTCGGTCGCGCTTTTGTTCCATTCGGCCGAATATTTCGCACTGATGGTTGTCGGCCTATCTGCGATCGCCGCCTTCGCGGGTTCGGGTCAGGTGGCCAAGGCACTGATCATGACCATCCTCGGCCTGATCATGGCCACGGTTGGCGAAGGTGCACTGTTCAACCTACCGCGCTTCACCATGGGTATCATGGACCTGCAATCGGGCTTTGGTTTCATCACACTGGCCATGGCGATGTTCGCCTTACCCGAAGCCTTGTTCCTTGTCCTCAAGCCCAAAGACCTACAAGGCGATGATGGCGAAATCAAAGACTTGCGCATCACGAAAGACGAGGCAAAAGCCATCGCTCCGGTCATTGGCCGCCAATCGACTCAGGGATTCTTTATCGGCGTCCTGCCAGGCGCGGGGGCGACCATCGCCAGCTTCCTTGGCTATGCGGTCGAGCGTAACATTGCCCCTAAAGAAGAGCAGGAAGAGTTTGGAAAAGGCTCTATTAAAGGGCTTGCAGCGCCTGAAGCGGCAAATAACGCGGCTTGTACCGGTTCATTCGTACCGCTGCTGACACTGGGCATTCCCGGCTCTGGTACCACCGCTATCCTGCTGGGCGCGCTGATCGCCCTGAACGTTACACCGGGTCCGCGTCTGATGATCGACGAACCACAGATTTTCTGGGCAGTCATCATGTCGATGTTCATCGGCAACCTCGTTCTGCTGATCCTGAACCTGCCGCTGATCCCCTATATCGCCAAGGTGCTGGCCGTTCCGCGCAACTATCTGATCCCGTTCATTCTGTTCTTCACCCTTATGGGGGCCTATATCGGGCAGAACAACGCCACCGAACTGCTGATACTCGTCGGGTTCGGGGTCTGCGCAACAGCGCTGAAATTTGCGGATTATCCGCTGGCGCCCCTGCTGATCGGCTTCATCCTTGGCGGAATGATGGAGGACAACTTCGCCCGCTCTATGCAGCTCTACGACGGTATCGCCTTCATTTGGGAACGCCCGATGACGCTGGGCTTGCTGGTCATCGCCGTGCTGTTGGTCCTGCTGCCAAGCTACCGCGCACGTCGTGCAAAGGCGCGGGCGGCAGGCGTGGCCGATGGCGACTGAGCCGCTCTCGGGGGTCCGCGTCCTTGACCTGACTAACGTTCTGGCGGGCCCCTATTGTTGCTATCAACTAGCGCTTATGGGGGCCGAGGTCATCAAGGTTGAACGCCCCGGCACCGGTGATCTGGCCCGCGTGCTGGGCGCGGATCCCGACCTGAACAAGGCCGGAATGGGCATCAGCTTTCTGGCACAAAACGCCGATAAGAAGTCTGTCACGCTAGACATGAAGGCCGAGCAGGGAAAGGCACTGCTTAAAAGGCTGGTTCAAACCGCAGACGTTTTGGTTGAGAACTTTCGCCCTGGCGTGATGGACCGGCTGGGGCTGGGTTATGAGGTCTTGCGCGCTGAATATCCCAACCTGATCTATTGCGCGATCAGCGGGTTCGGTCAGAACGGTCCACGCCGTAACGATCCGGCCTATGATCAGATTGCCCAGGGCCTCAGCGGAGTCATGTCCATCACCGGCGCGCCCGATACAGCGCCTTATCGCGTCGGCTATCCTTTGGCGGATACCGTAGGCGGATTGACTGCAGCCTTTGCCATCAGCGCGGCCTTGAACGCCAATCCACGCGGGGCGTTTCTCGATGTTGCCATGACCGAGGCTGTTATTTCGACAATGGGATGGGTTGTTTCGAACTACATATTGGGGGGTGTTCAGCCGGGTGCCCATGGCAACGAAAACACGACCTCAGCCCCGTCAGGAACCTTCGCCACATCCGACAGCCCGATCAACATCGCGGCCAATCGGGATGAACAGTGGCTGACCTTGGCGAGACATCTGGGCCGAGAGGATTTGCTAACCCATCCCGACTATCAGACTCGCGAAGATCGCAAACAAAACCGTCATGCCCTTCGGCAAGAGCTCGAACGCACGTTGATCACCCGACCAGCCACAGATTGGGTTCGCGAATTGAACGCGCTCGGCGTACCTGCAGGGCAGGTTTTGACGGTGCCTGAGGCACTGTCGGATGATCAAATGGAGGGCCGGGGGTTGATCGGAACTCTCTCGGCTTACGGTGAAGACATGCGTCTGGCGGGCAGTCCGGTGGTCATGGATAGCCAACGCAAGATGCCCCAAACCGCCCCACCCGTACTTGGCGCCGACAACGCTGCGATCTGGTCCGAGCTGGGCTTGTCAGACGCCGAGATCGACGCCCTGCAGAAAGAGGGAATCATATGAGTGACGTGGCCGACTGGTGGCAGACGGCCATCATTGATATGGAACCTGGGCGGATTGCATTGCGTGGTCAGCTGATTGAAAACCTGATCGGCACAGTTGGCTTCGCAGAAATGATCTGGCTGATGGTGCGTGGTGACAGGCCAACATCCGCACAGGCCCGATTATTCGAAGCAGCTTTGGTCGCAGCCGTGGATCACGGCCCGCAAGCCCCCTCAATCGCGACCGCGCGGATGGCGGTGACCTGCGGCCTACCTCTGAACAACGCCATGGCCAGCGCAGTCAATATGTTGGGCGACGTCCACGGCGGGGCCGGAGAGCAAGCGGTCGAGCTATATCATTTCATAGACACCCACTCCGAGGACCTGGATACCGCGTTGGATGACTGGACCGCGCTTAGCGGAAAGATTCTGCCCGGCTTTGGCCACAGGTTTCACACTCCGACCGACCCGCGCGCGCCAAAACTGATGGAATTGGTCGAACAAGCCGTCGAAGCGGAAGCTTGTGAAGGGCGATACATGAAAATCGGGCGCGCTGTGGAAGCTGCGCTTTGGCGGCAAAAAGGCAAGCCGGTTCCGATGAATATCGATGGAGCCACCGCCGTAATCTATGCCGAGCTGGGATTTGCCCCGCCCCTTGCGCGCGGTCTGTTCTGCCTGTCACGTTCGGTCGGAATTCTGGCGCATGCATGGGAGCAGATGCAGCAAGGTGGGCGCAACAAAGGACCCACCCCGCCTAAATACCGCTGGACCTATACGGGCGAAACCTCCTAGCGCAAACCGCTAAGCTCGTTTCTCTTCCTCAACTTCAACCGGTTCGGCGCTGACCTCAATCACCTCTTCCGCCTCGGGCGCTTCGGCTTCCGGTTCTTCTTCGGCCTCAGACTGATCCTCCAGCGCGCCCACGATCAGCGGCAGCATATGCACACCAGTCGCGCTTGCGATCTCAGGCGTCTGGGGCGTTTGCCAGCTGAGCGTATCGAAGCTGCCGCAGTTTTGGCAGACCGGACCCCATTCAGGCTGAATGTCATGACAGTTGTCACAAACCCATTGCGGCCCGCGCGGCGCATTCAGCGCTTTGGCCAGCCAGCCCTGCACCACCGCGTCCGAGGCACCCTCACCCCGCTCAATGGCCGCCATCAGCGTGTAAGCGCGCGCATCGCCCTGCTTTTCAACCACATCACCCAGCGCGCGACGCGCTTCGGGGAAATCCTCGGCCACGATGTTCAGCTCGGCCAGGATCAGGCGGGTTTCCATGTTTTCCGGGTGGATGCGCGTCAGCGCGGTAAACCGCTTGATCCGTTGTTCCGGCGTTTCTTCGGGTGCGATTTCAGCAAAGGCATGGGCAAGATCGGGGTGCGGCTGCACCTCCCACGCTTTTTTCAGAATCTTGGTTGCAGCCCGCGCCTTGCCCTTTTCGATATAGGCCCGCGCCGCCATCGCGGCAGCGGGCACCAGATCGGGTGACAGGCGGTTGGCCTCAATCGCGTGTTCCTGCTGTTCGACCGTCGCCCCGTCTGCCAAAATCTCTTTGGCCTCGGACAGGGCCAGAACCGCATCACGCCGTTTGAACACGTCACGCGGCAGGTGACCCGCCTTCAGCTTGGAGGTCAAAGTCGACCGCGCCCCGGCCCAATCCTGCGCCTTGGTCTGCAGGTTCAACAAGATATCTTGCGTTTCCTCATGGCGCGGTTTCAGCGCCAGCGCCTTTTCGGCCAGCTTGCGCGCGGTGTCATCATCACCCGAAGCCAGCTTTTGCTTCATGATCCCGCGCACACCCACGAACCGCGTAGCATTATTGGTCACCAACTTCTTGTAAGTCTCTTCCGCCTTCTTGGTATCACCCGTCATCTCGGCGGCCTGCGCCACCAGAAGGTTGGTCAGCTCAGGCTTATTCAACAACTTCTCGGCCTTGCTGGCCTTGGTCATCGCTGTGCGCCCTTCGCCCGAGGCCAGCGCCATCAGCCCATCCGCCAGCGCCTGATACCCGCGCTGCTCGCGGCTGCGGTCGAAATACCGCGACAGGGCTGTTTCATCGCCGTTGAGGAATTTCAGCGTCGCAATCAACAGCGTCAGCAGCTTGAAGAACAGCCACACCGCAAACACCAGCACGCCCAGCGCGATCACCGATTGCAGCGGCCCCAGCGTGTATTCGGTGCCCGCGACGGTGATCTGCACCCCACCACTGGTTTCCATCAGGTACCCTGCACCTATGGCCAGCAGACCGATAATCGCAACAAAAACAAGGATCTTTAACAATGACCACAGCATGGCAGGTCCTTCAGTTCGAGTTCAGGCTTGAAGCCAGCGTATTTGCAGCCTCAACAGCCGAGAGCCGCGTTTGTGCCGCCTGCGCCCAATCCGCCAACGCGGTCTGCGCCGCTTCGGGCAAAGAGTTCAATTCGCTCAGCACCTTGGACAAATCACCATCCGACAGCGCCGCCTGAGCGCGCGACAGGACTGCATCCGGATCGTCGCCTTCTTGCGGGGTGACCGAGCGCGCGCCGGTTTGACGCTGCAGGAATGCGACCAGGCCAGTGCCCTTATTCGCGTCCCGCGCTTCCGCCAATGCCGTCCGCGCCGCCGGAGCAAAAGAGGCGCGCAAGGCTGAGATCGTCTCGACGCCGTTATCCGCAGAACCGACCAAAGCATCCGGCACATCAACACCACCGGCCTTTAATTCGGTAACCAATTCTGTGTACGGCTGACCCGCATCCAACTGGCCATGCAATCGCGACAGGATCGCGGCATTGGTCGCTGCGCGCGCCTCAGCCGAGGCTTTGGCTTCAAGCGCCTGCGCATCAGACACCATCTTCTCAACTTCGCTGCGTTGCGCGGCCAGCGAATCCTGCAGTTTTTTCAGTTCAGCCTCAAAAGCAGCGGCGGTTTCAGGCGAAACGCCCGCCTCAATCGGATTCGCTTCAAGCGCTGAGAGGCGGTCTCCCAACGGTTTGACCTGCCCCGCCAGCGTATCAACGCTGGATTTCACCGAACTCAGATCCGTTTCAACGGGCGCAAGCTTGTCTGAAAGCGCTTTGATCTGATCGGTCAGGGCCGAGACATCCGGGCCGTCGCTCAGAGATTCAGTCAGCTTGGTGATCTGATCCGATTGATCCGTCAACTTCGATTCAAGTGCGGCAATCGCATCCGCGCTGTCGGTCCCCTGAGAAGAAAACCCACTGCTACCCACGGCAAATCCGATCCCGGCAGCAACGACACCACCCAGCAAAGCCGGCACAAACCCACCGCGCTTTTCTACGGTGCGTTCGATCACTTTCTCTTGCGCGGTTTCTTCTGGGGACGCAGTCGTTTCGACGGCTTCGGCTTCGGCTTCGGCTTCGGCTTCGGCTTCGGCTTCGGCTTCGGCTTCGGCTTCGGCTTCGGCTTCGGCTTCGGCTTCGGCTTCGGCTTCGGCTTCGGCTTCGGCTTCGGAAGTTACCTCATCTGCAGCCTCTTGGGCGTCAACAGACTTCTCATCCGAAACGGCAGTGCTTTCGGCCTCGGTGGCCCCTGCCACCTCTTCAACTTTGGGGTCTTCGACCGGTTCCTGATCGGGTTTTTTCTTATCAGCCACCGCCTTATTCCCCTTATCGATTCCAAAAACACATGAACAACAGACCAGACCAAGTTAATCTGCACCCGGCGCGCTCTCAACCCGCATCGCATGTTTCACAAGTTTTTTAACGGCTTTCTGCATTTGGTCCGGAGTCGGTTCATTCGCGATCCTCAACCTCTCGAAAGCCAAGGAATTAAGGGGTTCCGCCGTTGCATCGCTGATTGCAGCCAACCACAGAGGCGCAGTCCCGGCCCAAACCTCGGCAAAATGTCGCGCCGAGCGGGGTGAAAAAAGAGGGGCAATAACCGGTTGGTTGCCTTCAGCCGCTAAAGACGCCTCATCGCTCAGCGGCAACAAATGTTGCTGGTAAACCGGCTGTTCACGCGTGGTCAGGCCCGAACCGGTCAACCGTTCAGCAATATTGCCGCGGCTGTGTTCTCCGCGCAGATGCAACAATGGGCTGCCGGGTCTGAGGCGTAACAGGCCCGCGACCAACTCTTCAGCAGTTGCGCCCACCATTTGGGCCATCCAACCTGCGGTTTTCGCCGCTTCTGTGGTTGACGGACCCACGCACCACGCGGGCAGGTCTCGATCTACGCCCAGCGCGGCCGCTGCGTTGACTCCGTTAGCCGAGGTAAAGATCAACCCGCCGATACCGTCCGTCTCTACCGGGACGGCCATGGGTCTGATCTCCAACAGTGGGGAAACAAGAACCGAGACCTGCGATCTGACGCGGTCCGGTAGCTGCGCGACGAACCTGTCAGAGGCGGCACGCGGGCGGGTCATCAACAAATACAACTATCGGCGCCTTCGGCCTTGGGATTGTTTGCATCCGCGCAGGGTGATACCCCGCTTGCCAATCATGATGCAACGGATCGGGCCAATGGTGCAAACACTTACAGTCCTCGGGCTGGAAAGCAGCTGCGATGACACAGCTGCAGCCGTCGTGCGCCACGGTGAAGGCGCGCTGCCTCAGATCCTGTCATCCGTGGTACATGGTCAAACCGATCTGCACAGCGCCTATGGGGGCGTCGTGCCCGAGATCGCGGCGCGGGCGCATGCGGAAAAGCTGGATATCTGTGTCAAACAGGCTCTAACGCAGGCTAATATTGGCCTTGGTAATCTCAATGCCATAGCCGTCACTGCCGGCCCCGGCCTTATCGGAGGGGTCATGTCCGGCGTCATGTGCGCCAAAGGTCTGAGCGCCGCAACCGGGCTGCCATTGATCGGAGTGAATCATCTCGCTGGCCACGCTTTGACCCCTCGCCTGACCGACGGAATTGCGTTCCCCTACCTGATGCTGTTGGTCTCGGGCGGGCATTGCCAATACCTGATCGCACATGGGTCGGACCGGTTCACGCGATTGGGCGGAACGATAGACGATGCGCCCGGTGAGGCCTTCGATAAGACGGCGCGCCTGTTGGGGCTACCCCAACCCGGCGGACCATCGGTCGAGGCCGAAGCCCGCGTAGGAGACCCCAAACGATTTCGATTCCCACGGCCTTTGCTAGATCGACCCGGATGCGATCTGTCATTTTCCGGGCTGAAGACCGCGCTGATGCGGATGCGCGATCAGATCGTGGCCGAGAAGGGAGGCCTCACCCGGCAAGACCGCGCCGATCTGTGCGCGGGATTTCAGCAGGCCATAGTGGATACGCTGGCCGAAAAAACCCGGCGTGCAATTTCGCTCTACCTCGAAGCCGCCCCTTTGGAGCCAGTCATCGCAGTGGCCGGGGGTGTAGCGGCAAATACAGCAATTCGTGCAGCGTTAGAGACTGTTTCACAAGACTGTGGCGCTCGATTTACGGCCCCGCCGCTTGCCCTGTGTACGGATAACGCTGCGATGATCGCCTATGCAGGTCTGGAGCGTTTCCGCGCCGGCGCACAGGATGGGTTGGACCTGACCGCCCGCCCTCGCTGGCCGCTGGACCAGACCAGCCCGGCAATGCTGGGCAGCGGAAAGAAAGGGGCGAAGGCATGAGCGTTTCTGTATTGGGATCGGGGGCGTTTGGGACTGCGCTGGCGATCTCACTCGCGGGAAACGGGCCTGTCACCCTGTGGGCACGCAACGCGGAACATGCGCGGTCGATGGCGGCAAATCGCGAGAACGCTGCCCGGCTACCGGGCGTCTCACTTCCGGATGCGATCCGTGTGACATCAGACATCCAGGTCGCGGCACAAAGTGACGTCCTGCTGATGGCCGTTCCGATGCAAAAGCTGCGCGGGGCGCTGCGAGACCACGCAGCTTTACTGCCGGGCAAGACTATCGTGGCCTGTTGCAAAGGGATTGAGCAGTCTTCAGGTCTTGGGCCGATCTCAGTCATCGCGCAGACAATCCCCGATGCGCATCCGGCACTTCTGACCGGGCCCAGTTTTGCTGACGATATTGCCCGAGGGCTGCCGACCGCTTTGACGCTTGCCTGCGCGGATGCTGCACTGGGCACTTCCCTTCAGCAAGAGCTGACAACCGCGAACCTGCGCCTTTATCGCACGTCAGATACGGTCGGGGCCGAGCTTGGCGGCGCGTTAAAGAACGTTATGGCGATCGGCTGCGGAGCCGCGATTGGGGCCGGATTGGGCGACAGCGCCCGCGCCGCGCTCATTACGCGCGGGTTTGCCGAGATGCAACGCTTTGCGGCCCTGCGCGGTGCGCAGCCAGAAACATTGATGGGGCTGTCCGGGCTGGGTGATCTGGTGCTGACCTGTTCGTCCGAATTGTCCAGAAATTACCGTTTCGGCCTATGTTTGGGTCTAAATCAGCCCTTTGACAGTGCAACGACCGTCGAAGGCGTCGCCACTGCGCAAGCCATGTCTGATATCGCCGCATCCGAAGGGCTGGATATGCCCATCAGCACAACGGTGGCGAAACTCAGCAGCGGTGCCTACAGTGTGACCGACGCGATTCAGGCCCTGCTGGGTCGCCCACTCAAGGAGGAATAAGATGCTCATCGCCCTGATCGCCCGTGACAAACCCGGCGCTCTGCAAACCCGGCTGGATAACCGTCCCGCACATCTGGCCTATCTCGAAGAGACCGGCGTGGTGGCACAGGCTGGTCCGTTGCTGGATGGGGAAGCCATGATTGGCTCTCTGATCGTTCTGGATGTCGAAGATATGGCCGAAGCGCAGGAGTGGGCGCGCAACGATCCCTATGCGCTGGCCGGACTGTTCGACTCAGTCGAGCTGATCCAATGGAAGCGGGTGATCGGCTGATGGCATATTGGCTGTTCAAATCCGAACCCTCGACCTGGAGCTGGGATCAGCAGGTCGCCAAAGGGGATGCGGGCGAGGAATGGGATGGCGTCCGCAACTATCAGGCGCGTAATTTCATGCGGCAGATGAAGGTCGGGGACCGTGGATTCTTTTACCATTCGCAAAAGGACAAGGCGATTGTCGGCATCGTCGAGGTCTGTGCCGAAGCCCATCCCGACAGCACCACCGATGACGAACGCTGGGAATGCGTGGATATCAAGGCCGTTCGCCCTTTCACCACGCATGTCACATTGGATCAGATCAAGGCAGAAGGACGGCTGGATGACATGGTTCTGGTCAAGAATTCGCGCCTGTCTGTGCAACCCGTTGCTGATGAAGAATGGGCGTTGATCTGCGCCATGGGCGAGACGAAATCGGATTAAAGGGAAGGCCCTGACAGCGCAGAACCTTCCCTACCCCACGTGCTCCCAACTCACCACACGTGTATAGAATTATCTGGTTCTGACCGTCCTGGTCACGACCTGACCCTAACCGAATTCCGGCGGTTGTTTCAAACGCCAAGTCCTTAAATTAAATCTCAAATGCAAAACGCCCGCCGTGTTTCGACGGGCGTTGCAGGCTTGGTACCGGGATCAGCCGTAGACCGATTCTTTGCCGAAATGCTTGGTCAGCATGTAATAAACGACGGCGCGGTATTTGTTCCGCTCGGACATGCCATAGGTTTCCAGAACCTTGTTGATCGCTTCCATCAGCTCAGGGCCATCAGCCAGACCCAGCTTTTTGACCAGGAAGTTGTTCTTGACCGTCTCAAGCTCGCTTTCCTGACTGGCCGCCACCGTCGAAGCATCAGCGTCATAAATGGCCGGACCACAGCCAATGGTCACCTTGGTCAGCAAGTCCATATCGGCATCCACGCCACATTTGGATTTCAGATCCTCGGCATACTTGGCGATCAGCTCGTCGCGTTTTCCCATTAAGCACTCTCCCGTAGTACAGATGTTGTGGTGTTATTTTCATATCCTAAAAACAGATGCAGGCAGCCTAGCCAGAAGATATGCTCACACAAAGGGAAAAATTCCGCACATTCCCCGTAAGCGGAATCACTCTGCCACCGAGTTGGAAACCTGTCTTGAATTCGAAAAATCGGTGCCCTCGGGTGATTTGGCGATCGGACCCGATGGGCGCATGTTCGTGTCGATGCAGAAGAGTGTATCCAAGCTCCGCTCATCTGTTCCGAACAATGGAGAGGAATCCTCGCAAGAAATCCAACAAGACCGCCCGCTTCGAGCGGTCAGTGGTCGCCGACCCCTTTCCCGACCCTGTTTGGCGGGACCGGAACATCTATCGGCAATAGCCCCAACCGGGTCCTTGCAAGTGGAAATGATCTGCATGCAAGCGGTTGAAATTCGGACCCAGAACAACGCGAAACCAATCGCATGCGCCGCGCCCGATCTGATGAAGAAAGTCAGCCTCGGGGCCGGGTGTGGACCAGTCGTCGATCAGGCTAAGGGTTCGCCCATCGCCCAGTTCCACGCCCACGATGTCAATCGAATCTGCGGTCGCATGACTGCTCCATCCATTGTTTGCACCCCGCGCGGTGCGCATCCGTCGACAATTATAACTGCCAATATGGCGTAAGGCGCGCGCATCAGTGCCCAGAATATCCCGCGCGGCAGGCTGCACGACGTGGTGTTCCCACATGGTCAATCGCAAGGCGGTGGTGCAGCGTGTCTCGACCGCCCTGACGTCGGCGCTGACCAGGCCCGACAGCCGACCTCGTCCAGCGATACCGCAATTCTGATCGACGACCAGATCCTCCATCTCGGTGAACGCAACATCGGCCTGAGTCAAAGCCAGTCGACATTGCGTTTCATCCGCCAGGGCTCTGCGCAGCTGTAGTGCCGTGATTGGCGTCACCGGGGCTTTCACGCTCAGATCGCGCAACGGGTTCCAGTGCACCGGCACCGGAGACTGAGGATGCGCCAATAGCCAGTAACCACCCGCACCGAAGACAAAAAGGAAAACAAGAAGAGAAAAAAAGGACGCCGCCAGATGAAAAACCCGGCGGCGTCCAGAAGGTTCGGTCATACCCGGACCAGCAATCAGTAGCGATAGTGCTCAGGCTTGTAAGGGCCTTCCGGTGCAACGCCGATATAAGCCGCCTGTTCGTTGTCCATCTTGGTCAGTTTCACACCGATGCGGTCCAGATGCAGGCGGGCCACTTTCTCGTCCAGATGCTTGGGCAAGATATAGACCTTGTTTTCGTACTGATCGCCCTTGGTGAACAGCTCGATCTGCGCCAGAACCTGATTGGTGAACGAGGCCGACATCACGAACGAGGGGTGACCGGTGGCGTTGCCGAGGTTCAGCAGACGACCTTCGGACAGCAGGATGATGCGGTTGCCCGAGGGCATCTCGATCATGTCCACCTGTTCCTTGATGTTGGTCCATTTGTGGTTCTTCAGGCTGGCCACCTGAATTTCATTGTCGAAATGGCCGATATTGCCGACGATGGCCATGTCCTTCATCGCGCGCATATGCTCGATGCGGATCACGTCCTTGTTACCGGTGGTGGTGATGAACACATCCGCCGTTGCAACTTCATCTTCCAGCAATGTCACTTCATAGCCGTCCATCGCAGCCTGCAGCGCGCAGATCGGGTCGACCTCTGTCACTTTCACACGCGCGCCGGCACCGGACAGCGAAGCGGCCGAGCCTTTGCCCACGTCGCCATAACCGCAGACCACGGCAACTTTGCCCGCCAGCATGGTGTCAGTGGCGCGGCGGATACCGTCGACCAGCGATTCTTTACAGCCGTATTTATTGTCAAATTTCGACTTGGTGACCGAGTCGTTCACGTTGATCGCCGGGAACGGCAGGTGGCCGTCTTTCACCAGTTGATACAGACGATTCACACCGGTGGTGGTTTCCTCAGACACGCCTTGGATCTGATCACGCATCTTGGTGAACCAACCGGGCGAAGCCGCCATACGCTTGGCGATCTGCTTCTTGATCACCTCTTCCTCTTCCGAACCGGGAACCGGAATAATGTCCTCACCGGCTTCGGCGCGAGCACCCAGCAGGATGTATAGCGTTGCGTCGCCGCCATCATCGAGGATCATGTTCGGGCCATCTTCGAACAGGAAGGACTTGTCCAGATAGTCCCAGTGCTCTTCCAGCGTCTGACCCTTGATCGCGAATACCGGAATACCCGCCTCGGCAATCGCCGCAGCTGCGTGATCCTGTGTCGAGAAGATGTTGCACGACGCCCAGCGTACATCCGCGCCCAGCGCGACCAGCGTTTCGATCAGAACCGCCGTCTGAATGGTCATGTGCAGCGAGCCCACAATCCGAGCACCGCTCAGCGGTTTACTGTCACCGTATTCGGCGCGCAGGGCCATCAGCCCCGGCATTTCCGTTTCAGCGATATCCAGTTCTTTGCGGCCAAAGCCCGCCAATGAAATGTCCTTAACGATATAGTCCCCGGCCATCAGGTTCTCCACTCCGGTAAATCTCGGTCCGGGCTGCCCCTAGCATTCCTTGGGACAGGAGGCAATGTGGATGGCCGGAAACGGGAATCTACGCCTTGAAAATCAGCTCGGCGTACCCTCGACCTTGATCTTCGGGATCGCTTGGAAAAAATCCGTGCCAACGGCAACGATACAACTTATGCCATTGGGTTGCGTGACCAGTACGGTGTAACTTCCCGTTTCCTTCGAGGTCCAGACCTCCATCACCGACTGCGCGCCCCGAGATTTCTGCAGACCACCAAAGGCAAGTTCTTCGGCATAGTTGTCCTGCAGCTTGGAAATCAGCTGCTCTCGATCGGCACAGTTATTCTGGGCAAAAACAGGCGGCGCGGTGGCAGCCATTCCAAAGGTCAGGGCGATTGCAAACAAACGCTTGAACATAGCAAGCTCCTTTCGATACGTGTTTCGTTTCGAGAGGGGCGCAACTGAAAGGAGTCAGCACCCCCCTCAGTCCTTGATGTCGGGATCGGTTGGTTCGGTTTCAAAGCACGAATGCTCAAGAAAACGTTGGCAGCTGGTGATCCTGACAAGTACATCATAGCAGAAAAATACGATTTTAATGTGTCCCACTTCACAAGGCATGGCAGAATGGCAACACAACCCCGCGCATGGCAGAGAATGCTGTCGGGCCGCAGGCTGGACCTGCTGGATCCCACACCGGTGGATATCGAGATTGAGGATATCGCCCATGGACTTGCCTTTGTGGCGCGCTGGAACGGTCAAACGGCGGGTGATTTCGCCTATTCCGTGGCCGAGCATTCCTTGCTGGTCGAAGAGCTTTTTGGCCGTATCGCGCCCAAAGCGCCGGTGAAATGGCGATTGGCGGCCCTGTTACACGATGCGCCGGAATATGTGATCGGAGACATGATCTCGCCCGTCAAATCCGCCGTCGGCCCGGATTACGGCGCGCTGGATGATCGTCTGGCGGCGGCGATCCATATTAGGTTCGGATTGCCTGCGGAGGTGCCGAAGACGGTAAAACGGCAGATCAAGAAGGCCGACAAGATCAGCGCCTGGATGGAGGCAACGCAGATCGCGGGTTTTTCCGAGGCCGAAGCGACGAAGTTTTTTGGTCGACCTGATAAAGCAGTGATGGAGGGTTTGGAGATAAAATTACGCCCGCCGGTCGAAGTGCGACGGGCGTATACGGATCGACATCAGTCTCTGCTAAAACAGATTTAGCCAAAGATGTAGAAACATAGCTTGTTGCCGTCTGCATCGCGAGCATAAGCCCCGTAGAACACGTCCGGAACGCGCTGACCGGGTTCACCTTCGTCGGTAGCACCCAAGCTGATTGCCTTTTCATACAATGATTGAGCGTGTTCTTTTGAGTCTGCAGGAAAGGCCACCATCGTGCCGTTGCCCGGCGCACAGGCCGCACCATCGTAGGGTTCACATACGGCCAACATTGGCGCACCGGGTTCATTGCCGATAAATGCAATGCGCCCTGCATCGAACGTCACCTTGGCATCCCGGTCCGAGAGTAAATCAGTATAAAACTTCTTGGCGCGCTCCATGTCCGAGACGCCAATGGTTACATAGCCAATCATTTTCGAGTTTCCTGCGTTGTTTTATGTTTCGACGCGGACACTCGAAAACAAAGCCCGAGTTAGCAAATCACGAAGCGGTGACTGACACTTAGCGAGGACTACGCTTCGCCAAAATCCGCTGCAACGTCCGGCGGTGCATGTTCAGGCGCCGCGCCGTCTCAGAAACATTCCGATCACACAGCTCATAGACCCGCTGGATATGCTCCCAGCGCACGCGATCCGCGCTCATGGGGTTTTCCGGCGGTGGGGGCAGTTCGTCGCCCTTGGCCAGCAATGCGTTGGTGATATCAGTGGCGTCAGCGGGTTTTGACAAATAATCCGTTGCGCCGATCTTGACCGCTGCGACCGCAGTGGCGATCGCGCCGTAACCGGTCAGAACCACAACCCGGCTGTCAGGGCGTTTCTCGCGTAGCACTTCGACGACGTCCAAGCCATTGCCGTCTTCCAAGCGCAAGTCGACAACTGCATATGCAGGCGGGCGGGCGGTGGATATGGCGCGGCCTGCGGCAACGGAACCGGCGGTTTCAACCTCAAAGCCGCGCTTTTCCATGGCTTTGGCCAGACGTCTCAGAAACGGCTCGTCATCATCTACCAGGAGCAGCGATTTGTCAGGGCCGATGTCAAGCTGGGAACTGTCTGCCATATGTTGGTCTTTCCGCTATTTCATGCCTTTGGCTCGAACATGAGTAATAGCAGCGCCACCCCAAAGGTCAAACAACCCGTTGCCTGCTAGATCTGATCAATGAAACAGCCCACCTTGTCCGCCATCTGCTCGGCCGTGTCATCGCGCTTGAAGAATTCAAGGAATCCATTCTCGGGCGTAACCAGATAGGTGAAGGTGGAATGATCGACCAGATAATACTCGTCGCTTTTGTCCTGAGCCTTGTAGTAGGTCTTATAGGCCTTGCTGGCAGCCTTGACCTGTTCTGGCGATCCGGTCAGCGCGATCATGCGCTCATGCAGGTTGAAGGCATAGTCACCTACAACCTCGGGCGTGTCGCGGTCGGGATCGATCGAGATGAACAAAGGCGTTACCGATAGCCCGCGCTCGGCCAGAAGATCGATGGCCTCGGCATTGCGGGACATATCGAAGGGGCAGACATCGGGGCAGAAAGTATAGCCAAAATAAATCAATGTGGGCTCGGTGATCACATCCTTGTCGGTCACGGTTTCGCCCTTGCTGTTGATCAGCTCGAACGGGCCGCCGATCGCCGCCGTTCCGCCTGCAATCTGGCTTGAGCGGCACTGCGCGAACTTGTCATCCGACCCGCCGCGCGTCAGCAGCCACATTGCACCCACGCCAACGGCCAGAACAACAGCTGCGAGCACGGCGTAAAGACGAATCATTGGGACTATCCTGATGCGAAGGTTGTTGATCGGTTCGGCCCGCACTCCTATCAACATGAGGAGCCGACGCAATAGGACATAATCGACCGATGACCGATTCCAAGACCAGCCTCTGGCGCGGACAAGAACGCAGCACCTGGATTCGTTTGCGCACGCTGATCCTATTGCGATGGGTCGCGATCGTCGGCCAGTTCACTGCGATAACGGTGGCCCAGCAATACTACCACGTCCAGCTGGAGCTTGGCTTGTGTTACTTTGCCATCGGCGTCTCGGTAATGGGCAACCTCACAGCCATCTTACTGTTTCCAGAGAACAAGCGCCTGTCAGAGTTCGAAAACTTTCTGATGGTGCTGTTCGATCTGTCGCAGCTGTCGGTCCTGCTCTATCTCACCGGTGGGCTGAACAATCCATTTGCCCTGCTTCTGGTTGGTCCGGTAACGATTTCCGCAAGCGTCATGAGCACGCGCTCAACCCTGATTATCGGCGGGGTCGCCGTGATTTTGACCACGTTGTTGGCGCAGTTTCACTTGCCCCTGCGCACCAATCTAGGGCTGGTTCTGGATATCCCCGATATCCTGCTGTTCGGCAACTGGGCCGCGATCATCATCGCCATCGTGTTCATCGGCGCCTATTCCCACCGCATCAGTTCCGAAGTGCAATCGATGTCCGAGGCGCTCTCAGCCACGCATATGGCGCTGGCGCGGGAACAGAAGCTGACCGATCTGGGTGGTGTGGTGGCCGCTGCCGCGCATGAGCTGGGGACACCTTTGGCCACGATCAAGCTGGCCAGCTCCGAGCTGATCGAAGAACTTGACGACCGGCCGGAGCTCAAGGAAGACGCCGCCCTGATCCGCGAACAGGCCGACCGCTGTCGCGATATTCTGCGCGACATGGGACGGGCAGGCAAAGACGACCTGCATCTGCGTCAGGCACCCCTGTCGACAGTCATCCATGAATCGGCGGAACCTCACATCAACCGGGGCAAAGAGGTGCATTTTGCCGAAGGTCCGGTGTTGGACGGCGACGTGCAACAACCCTCGATCCTGCGCAAGCCCGAGATCATTCACGGGCTGCGCAACCTGATCCAGAATGCGGTGGACTTCGCACGTGACACTGTCTGGGTTGAGGCCGAATGGACCTCGGAACTGATCACCGTCTGCATCATGGATGACGGGCGCGGGTATCCGTCTCACATCATCGGACGGATCGGCGATCCCTTCATGCGGCGGCGGCGGGCGGATCGCAGCAGCCGGCCCGAATACGAAGGCATGGGCCTGGGCCTGTTCATCGCCAAAACGTTGTTGGAACGCAGCGGGGCTCAGCTCTATTTCGCCAATGGCTCCGATCCCTATCAGAACCTGACGGATCAGCCCGAGCGACGCGGTGCAATTGTCAAGGTCGTCTGGCCGCGCAAGTTGATCGACGCTCAGATCGGTGACACGCCGGTTCCCTCGGGCGCCAACCAGCCGTTTCAGATCTGAGTTAACACCCCGTTAACACTTGCTGGTCATATAGGTCCGGATGAGGTAATCGGGGTGCGCAATCCATGGCCGACTGGATCATATTGGCTGCGATCAGTCTGGTTTCTGCAGGCTTTGCCATTCGTTGGCTATCGCCACGCCCGACACCACGGCGCGACGACTACGGATTGTGCTCTGACACCGTGTTTCTGTTCGACGGCACCCGATTGATCAGCCATTCCGACATCGCCCTGAACGGCTTTGAAACGGTCAACTCCTGGGCCGATCTCAAACGCTTGCTGCAGCGCGATTTCCCCGCCTTTCCCGAAACCCCCGACACGGTGCGCGCCAACCGTACCCTGGTGGTATCCGCTATTGATTGCACCGTAGACCGCGAGGTGCAGTGCGAATGGATCGAAGGTATAATTCGCGTCGAACTGCGAGACCTGACCGGGCAGACACATACTCAGCGTCGGGATGTAAATGACCCGATCCGACTGGCCATGGATCAGGCGCCCTATCCGGTCTGGCTGCTGGATGCCTCCAATCGAGTCAGCTGGTGCAATGCTGCCTATGTCGCGCTGGTGCGCAAGGTTGGCGGCCCCGATGCGGATTTGACCGAACCTCTGGTTCCCGCGCCTACGGACGATGCTCAGCTGGGCCGGAAATCCCGCGTTTCTGTTGCGGTGAAAGACAGCAATGCCCGGCTCTGGTTCGACCTCACCCGCGTGATCCGCGATGAGGGGCAGCTGTGCTATGCGGTTGATATCAATGCGATTGTCGAAGCTGAAACTGCCCAACGCAAATTCGTTCAGACCATGACCAAGACCTTCGCCCAGCTGTCAATCGGACTGGCAATCTTTGACCGGAACCGGCAGTTGGCCTTGTTCAATCCTGCGCTGATCGATCTGACTACGCTGCCGCCAGACTTCCTCAGTTGTCGACCGGGCTTGTCCAGCTTCTTTGACCGGTTGCGGGATCAGCACATGATGCCAGAGCCCAAGAACTACCGCAGCTGGCGTCGGCAGATGAACGACCTGATCGAGGCCGCAGAAGACGGCAATTACCAAGAGACATGGTCGCTGCCCTCTGGGTCGGTGTATTCAGTCAGCGGCCGTCCACATCCGGACGGCGCCGTTGCCTTTCTGTTCGAAGACATCACGGCCGAAATCACTCTGACCCGGCGTTTCCGGTCCGAGATGGACTTGATGCAGTCAATCCTCGACAAGCTTGCCGATGCCATCGCAGTCTTTGCGGATGACGGAACACTGGCATTCACAAATCTTGCCTACCACATGCTTTGGGGCGAGGTAGAAGAGGCCGGACTGGACTGCGCGACAGTGCTGGAAGTGACGCGCCAATGGCAGGATCATTGCACCGCAACGCCAGTTCTGGGTGAGATTCGGGATTTCGTGAACATCCGCGAGAATCGTGCCGAATGGTCGGCTGATCTGACCCTGAAGACCGGGGCCAAACTGACCTGCACAATCAACCCGATGCAGAACGGTGCAACAATCGTTCGTTTCGGTACCCTGGACGCGTTGGAAAGCCGCGCTGCGCCACAGAAAATCAGTGCCTGAACCGGGTTGCAGCCGACCGGGCGCAGGTTCATTGTGGCGCCATGACTGCGCCGTTGACTCTGACCATGAAATCCCCCGAAGAAACAGCCTCGCTCGCCGCCAATTTGGCGGGTGCACTTCGGCCGGGTGATACCATTCTGCTGGATGGGGCAATCGGCAGCGGCAAAACTCATTTCGCAAGAGCTTTGATACAATCCGTTCTTGCCGTACCCGAAGATGTCCCTTCGCCCACTTTCACGCTCGTACAGGTCTATGACACGAAGGTTGGTGAGGTCTGGCACTCGGATCTCTATCGCCTTTCATCGGTCGAAGAGATCGAAGAGCTGGGCCTGGTTGACGCCTTCGAAACCAGCATTTGCCTGATCGAATGGCCCGAGAAACTGGACACGCTGAAACCGCATTCGGCGCTGTTGATCCGCTTCTTAACTGACCCGGACGATCAGGACCTACGGCATCTGGAACTGAGCTGGACCAGCCCGAAGTGGACGTCCAGGCTGGAGAAGACCCCATGACGAACCGAGCGATTCTGGCCGAAGCGCTGATTGCACAAACAAAATGGCGCGGTGCGCAACAAGCACCTCTGGCCGGGGATGCGTCGAACCGCAGATACGAACGCTTAACCGATCCCACAACAGGGCAGACCGCCGTGTTGATGGATGCCCCGCCTGACAAGGGTGAAGATGTTGAATCCTTTGTGCGCATGGCAAACTACCTGCGATCGCTTGGCCTGAGCGCACCGGAGATCTACGCCGAAGATACCGAATACGGGTTCCTGTTGCTCGAAGATCTGGGCGATGCGCTGTTTGCCCGCGTGCTTGATGACGACCCATCGCAAGAGCGGACGCTTTATGATGCGGCAACGGACGTTCTGGTGCATCTGCATGCGGGGCCGACACTGTCACTGGACAGCTACGACCCCGCCCTGATGACCGAATTTTCGGCATTGTCTTTCACCAAATACGCGCAAGGCGTTCTTGGCGCGCATGATACCGAGACGCGCACGCGGTTCGAGTTGCGCTTTGCCGATATCCTGCACCGGGAAACCGGCGGCGCGCGGGTGGTGGTACAACGCGATTATCACGCCGAAAACCTGATCTGGCTGCCCGAACGCGAGGGGATCGCATGTGTCGGCCTGCTGGACTTTCAAAGCGCGATGCTGGGTCATCCCGCCTATGATCTGATGTCCCTGCTGCAGGACGTGCGCCGCAATGTACCCGCCGGGATCGAGATGCGGATGATCGACCGCTATATCTCGGCGACTGGTGTCGATGGTCACGATTTTCGCACCGCCTATGCAGTGTTGGGTGCGCAGCGGAACCTGCGCATCCTGGGTGGGTTCGCACGGCTGGCGACGGACTATGGCAAGCCGCATTATGTCGATCTGATCCCTGCCGCTTGGGCCCATCTGATGCGCGATCTGGAACATCCGGCGCTTGTTTCGGTGGCCGATCTGCTGCGCGATGCCCTGCCCCCGCCCAGCCCTGAAAATCTTGCAAAGCTGAGGTCGCAATGACCCGTGCACCAAAGGCTGCAATGTTGTTTGCCGCCGGTTTCGGCACGCGTATGGGTGCGCTGACCAAGAACCGTCCCAAACCTCTGATTGAGGTGGCCGGGCGGCCTCTGATCGACCACGCGCTGGACCTGATCACTCCGCTGCAGCCTTTGCGGGTCGTGGCCAATACGCATTATCACGCGGATCAGTTGACAAGGCATCTGGACCCAAAAGGGGTATTGCTATCACACGAAGTACCAAAGATTCTGGAAACCGGAGGTGGGTTAAAGGCCGCTTTGCCAATGCTCGGGCCGGATCCGGTGTTTACACTCAACAGTGATGCGATCTGGGCCGGGCCCAACCCGTTGCAAATGCTGCAAGAGCGGTGGGACCCCGACCAAATGGATGCGCTGCTCATGTGCATCCCGACAAGCCAAACACTTGGGCATTCAGGACCGGGTGATTTCGCGCAAGACAACACCGGTCGGATCACCCGCGGCGCCGGTCTGGTCTATGGCGGGGCACAAATTCTAAAAACCGAAGGCCTGCACGATGTTGCCGAGGATGTGTTCTCGTTGAATCTCCTGTGGGATCGGATGCTGGAGGACCGCCGCCTGTTTGCGTTGTCCTACCCCGGTCGCTGGTGCGACGTTGGCCGACCCGAAGGGGTCGCACTCGCCGAAGGTCTGATCGCCGATGTTTGAGCCCAGCCTCCAGCCGCGGGTCTTTGCCGTCCCGCCGGGTGCAGACTTCCCCCGTGTGCTGGTCGACGGGCTGCGCAAACGGTTCGAAACACACCCGCCCGAAGCACTGGCGCGGGTTCAGCTGGTAGTCAACACGCGCCGCATGGCGCGACGCGTGCGAGAGCTGTTCGATCAGGGGCCACCTTGCCTGCTGCCAAAGCTGTCTCTGGTCACCGATCTGGGCGAAGGCGCCAATCTGGCGCAGGTGCCGCCCGCAATTCCACCGCTACGGCGACGGCTGGAACTGACTCAGCTGATCGCCAAGCTGCTGGATCAGCAGCCCGATCTGGCGGCGCGGTCGTCATTGTTCGATTTGTCCGACAGTCTGGCGGCGCTGATTGATGAGATGCAGGGCGAAGGCGTTCCTCCCGACGCGATCCGCAATCTGGATGTCAGCGATATGTCCGGCCACTGGGCGCGCGCGCAGGCCTTCATCGGTATCGCGGATCATTTCATGCACGCAGGCGATGGCGCTATGGACCCGCAGGCGCGGCAACGGCGCGTGGTCGAGACACTGATCACACGTTGGCAAGAGGCCCCTCCAGGCCACCCGATCATCCTTGCCGGCTCTACCGGATCGCGCGGCACAACAATGATGCTGATGCAAGCTATCGCGCGCCTGCCACAAGGGGCGCTGGTGCTGCCCGGCTATGATTTCGACCAGCCAAGGCAGGTTTGGCGTAATCTCGATGACGCTCTGACCTCGGAAGATCATCCGCAATACCGCTTTCGCAAGCTGATGCACGAACTTGATCTGACACCCGATCAGATTCACCCCTGGACAGAGGAACAGCCCCCCTCGCCCGCACGTAACAAGCTGATTTCGCTTGCCTTACGCCCTGCCCCGGTCACCGATGCATGGATGTCCGAAGGTCCAAACCTGACCAATCTGCAGGGCGCAACCAAAGACGTGACGCTGATCGAGGCCACTTCGCCCCGGGCCGAAGCATTGGCGATAGCCCTGCGTTTGCGCCAAGCCGCCGAGACCGGCCAGACCGCCGCCCTGATCACGCCCGATCGGATGCTGACCCGTCAGGTCAGCGCTGCGCTGGATCGCTGGAACATCCTGCCTGATGATAGCGCGGGCCTGCCGCTGCAATTGTCGCCTCCGGGGCGGTTCCTGCGCCACGTGGCGGGCCTGTTTGCCCGTCGGCTGGATGCCGAGGCACTGCTGACCCTGCTCAAGCATCCGCTCTGCCATGATGGGGCGGATCGCGGCGCGCACCTGCTGCGTACCCGCGATCTGGAGCTCGACCTGCGCCGCCACGGCCCGCCTTTTCCCGACAGCGCCAGCCTGACCGCCTTTGCCATCCGTGCAGAAGCGCCCGAGGACTGGGTCCGCTGGGTGATCCAGTCTTTCTGCGACCAATACAGCCCTGCAGAGCGCCCACTGGCTGATTGGGTTGCCCATTTGCGCGAGTTGGCGGAAGCGATCTCAGCCGGATCAAATGGTGAGACCGGCACGCTTTGGGACAAAAACGCCGGTCAAAAAGCGCTGGCGGTGATGGCTGCTCTGGACACTGAGGCGCAACATGGCGGCGCGATGACGGCGCATGATTTTGCGGATCTGCTGGGTGCATTGCTGGCAGGCGAAGAGGTACGTGATCGCGATGCGCCCCATCCGCATCTGATGATCTGGGGGACCCTTGAGGCACGGGTTCAGGGCGCCGATCTGCTGATCCTTGGCGGCCTCAATGAGGGAAGCTGGCCCGAAGCCCCTGCGCCTGATCCCTGGTTGAACCGGCAGATGCGCAATGCTGCGGGATTGTTGCTGCCCGAACGCCGTATCGGCTTGTCGGCCCACGACTTTCAACAGGCGGTGGGAGCGACCGAAGTGGTCCTGTCCCGCTCCACCCGTTCGGATGATGCGGAAACTGTCCCGTCGCGATGGCTCAACCGTCTGACGAACCTGTTGCAGGGCTTGCCGGACCAAGGCGGCACCGACGCCCTTGATGCGATGCGTGCACGAGGGGCCAAGTTGCTGGGCTGGGCTGAGGCGCTGGAACATGCTCCCCGGATCGACGCGGCGCACCGGCCCTCGCCGCGGCCCCCCGTGGTATCCCGGCCCCGGCGCCTGAGCGTCACCGAGATCAAGCGCCTGATCCGCGATCCATATGCGATCTATGCCCGCCACGTTCTGCGCCTGAAACCGTTGGACCCTCTAGTCCGCGCGCCCGATGCCTTGCTGCGAGGGATCGTGATTCACGAGGTACTGGAGCAGTTCGTACGTGACAGCGTGTTGGACCCGGCCCTGCTGACCCGCGAAAACTTCCTGAAACGCGCCGAGGCACTTCTGGAAAATCACGTCGCCTGGCCCACGGCGCGAAAGCTCTGGCTCGCGCGGCTTGAACGGATCACCGACAGTTTTCTGGCCGCCGAAAGCTCGCGCCGCGGCGATGGTGGGCCTGTGGCCTTTGAAGTGATGATGAAACTGGCGCTTGCGCCGTTGGATTTCACCATCTCGGGCCGCGCCGACCGGATCGATCTGAACAGCCGCGGCGCGATGCGGATCATCGACTACAAGACCGGCGTGCCTCCGTCTGAAAGCCAGCAGGCCAAGTTCGACAAACAACTCCTGATCGAAGCCGCGATTGCCGAGCAAGGCGGGATTGAAGGATTCGATCCGCTGCCGGTGGCCCAAGCTGTCTTCATTGGCATGGGTGGCGCGTATAAAGAGGTGGATGCTCCGCTGTCGAAAGAGCCGGCAGACAAGGTTCTGGCCGAACTCAAACAGCTCATTTCCACTTATTTAGAGCCTGATCAGGGCTTCACCTCTCGTCGAATGCTGCACAAGGATACCGATACCGGTGATTATGATCATCTGGCCCGGTTTGGCGAATGGGACCGTTCAGCCGACACCTGCCCGGAGGACCTGAGATGAGCCCGCGCAACGACGCCACCGAGCGGCAGGTGCAGGCCGCCCGCCCGGATGCATCGACCTGGCTTGCTGCAAATGCGGGTTCGGGCAAGACACGGGTTCTGACCGACCGGGTGGCGCGGTTGTTGTTGGATGGGGTGCAGCCGCAGCATATTCTGTGCCTGACCTACACCAAAGCTGCCGCGAGCGAGATGCAGAACCGGCTGTTCAAACGACTGGGTAAGTGGGCGATGCTAGACAACAGCGACCTTGAGGGCGAGTTGCTCGAACTCGGCGTGACTGGTGCGATTGATCCAGACCGTCTGGCGCAAGCGCGGACCCTTTTCGCCCGCGCCATCGAGACACCGGGCGGATTGAAGATCCAGACCATCCACTCATTCTGCGCCTCGCTGCTGCGGCGGTTTCCGCTTGAGGCCGGGGTCAGCCCGCAATTCGCCGAGATGGAGGACCGCGCCGCTGCCTTGCTGCGCGAAGAGATTGTCGAGGACTTTGCCGAGGGTCCGCAGGCTGCTTTGATCGAAGATGTCGCCCGGTTCGTCACCGATACCGGCTTCGAAAAACTGACTGCCGCTGTCACACAGAAACGCAGCCACTTTGCACAATCATTGCAGTGGGATGATGTGCTGCAACTGTTTGAACTGCCTGCAGGTTTTGACGAAAATGCGCTGCTGGGCCGGGTTTATCTGGGTGGTGAGGTTGAGCTGATCCAATCCATGCTGCCCGCGCTGACCGAAAGCGGCGGTAACAATGCAAAGGCTGCCGACAAACTGGCCGCGTTCTCCGACGCCCGGCTTAGTCACTTGCCGCTGCTGGAAAACGTGCTGCTGACCGGCAAAGGCGCAAAGGAGCCGTTCTCTGCCAAGATCAACAGTTTTCCTACCAAAGCGCTGCGCGAAGGCGTGCTGGCGGATCGTATGCCACAGCTGGAAGCGCTGATGCTGCGCGTCGAAGCTGCGCGAGAACAACGGTTGGCGCTGGTTGCAGCGCAGAAAACCCTTGTTTTACACCGCTTTGCCGCGGCCTTCCTACCGGAATACGAGCGGCGCAAACAGCTGCGCGGCTGGCTTGATTTCGACGACCTGATCCTGCGCGCACGGCAGGTTCTGAACGACCCGACGGTGGCGGAATGGGTTCTGTACCGCCTCGACGGTGGCATCGACCACATTCTTGTGGACGAGGCGCAAGATACCAGCCCGGATCAGTGGGACGTGATCGAAAAACTGGCGCAGGAATTCACCAGCGGGGAGGGGGCCCGCTCCGGGATTGAACGTACGATCTTCGTCGTTGGGGATAAGAAACAGTCAATCTACTCCTTCCAGGGTGCCGATCCACAGGCTTTCGATCAGATGCAGGCCGAGTTTGGGAGAAAACTGCAAGAATCAGGCTCTAAACTGTGGGATTCGACGTTGGAGTATTCGTTCCGATCGTCCAGCGCGATCCTCGGATTGGTGGATATTCTGTTCGAAAACAGCGCTGAGGCCGGGTTTCACAAAGACGCGCTGCACCGCGCGTTCAAGGGTGATCTTCCGGGTCGCGTCGACCTGTGGCCCGTGGTTGAAAAGGTCGAAGAAGACGAGGAAGGCGACTGGACCGACCCCGTAGATCGACCCGGCGCGCGACACCATACTGTGGTTCTGGCCGAGCAGGTGGCAAAGTCGATTAAAGACTTGATCGACAACGAAGAGACCATTCCGGAAGATGGCGACACACCCGGCAATTTTGTACGCCGCAAGGTGCAGCCAGGGGATTTCCTCATTCTGGTTCAGCGCCGCTCGGACCTGTTTGCCGAAATCATTCGCGCTTGCAAAGCGGCAGATCTGCCCATCGCAGGCGCTGACCGTCTCAAAGTCGGTGCCGAACTCGCGGTCAAGGACCTCGCCGCGCTGCTGAGTTTTCTGGCCACGCCCGAAGATAGCCTGTCGCTGGCGACCGTGCTGAAATCGCCTCTGTTCGGATGGTCAGAACAGCAACTATTCGATCTGGCGCACAGACGGGACGAGGGGTTCCTGTGGGCCGCACTGCGCAAGCGAGCCGAAGAATTCCCCGAGACACTCGTCATCCTGAATGACCTGCGCGGGCAGACCGACTTTCTGCGCCCCTATGATCTGATCGAACGGATTCTGACCCGACATGACGGACGAAGGAAGCTGCTCGGTCGGTTGGGGGCCGAGGCTGAGGACGGGATCAACGCGTTGCTGTCACAAGCACTGGCCTATGAGCGCACGGATATCCCCAGCCTGACCGGGTTCCTGGTCTGGATGCAGACCGATGATCTTGAGATCAAACGACAGATGAGCGGTGTCGGCAACATGATCCGGGTGATGACCGTGCATGGCTCAAAAGGGCTGGAAGCACCGATCGTGATCCTACCGGATACGGGCAAACGGCAACCTCCGCGTGATGCCGAGATCATGATGGCCGGAGAGACACCACTGTGGAAAGTGCCGTCCGATGCATCGCCCGCCCTTGTCGCAACGGCGCGGGAAGAGGCCCGTCAACGAGAGGAAAATGAACGGCTTCGCCTGCTATATGTGGCTCTAACACGAGCGGAAAAGTGGTTGATCGTGGCTGCTGCGGGGGATGTCGGCAAGGACGGCACCAGCTGGTATCAGATGGTTGAAGCCGCAATGACCCGTGCCGGCGCGACGCAAATACCCGGAACGCAGACGCAACGACTGGAGCATGGCGATTGGGAAGCGTTGCCTTTGATTGAGCATCGTACCCAGATGCCCGAAGACCAAACCCTTCCCGAGATGTTCCACAACATGGCAAAGGAACCGCCCACGCCTGCGGAAACGCTCAGCCCTTCCGATCTAGGCGGTGCAAAGGCGCTGCCCGGCGATGCCGGACAGGATGAAGAGGCCGCGAAATTGCGTGGAACGCGCCTGCATCTGCTGCTCGAACACTTGCCCACTGTTGACAGCGGCCAATGGCCACAGCTTTGCACGCAGTTACTACCCGATATGCACGAGGCGGATCGGCAAGAGCTGTTTCACGAGGCGGAAACGGTACTGGCTGCGGATCACCTGAAAGCGGTTTTTGCGCCGGAGGCGCTGGCCGAGGTTCCGATCTCTGCTGATCTGAATGGCACCCGCATGCATGGCGTCATCGACCGATTGATTATCTCTGATACCGAAATCCATGCGATTGATTTCAAATCAAATGCCACTGTTCCAGACAGCGCTGGCACCTGTCCGGACGGGCTGTTGCGCCAGATGGGGGCCTATGCTCATGCGCTGGCGCAGATTTACCCTGATCGCCGGATCCGGACTGCGATCCTCTGGACCCGCAGCGCGCAGCTTATGTGGTTGCCACACGATCTTGTGACAGATGCTCTGGCACACCACTCGATATCTTGACCTCCCTCAATGCGGCACCTAGGTTCTGTGCCCAAGCATTCCCCATTCAGGAGACAGAATATGTCGACCGTTGCCGTTACCGACGATACCTTTGACGCCGAAGTCAAGAACTCTGACATCCCCGTTGTGGTGGATTTCTGGGCCGAATGGTGCGGACCCTGTAAGCAGATTGGCCCCGCTCTGGAAGAGCTGGCCACGGAATACGGCGGCAAGGTGAAGATCGCCAAGGTTGATGTGGACAGCAACCCGAACTCAGCCGCCGCCATGGGCGTGCGTGGCATTCCGGCGCTGTTCATCTTCAAGGACGGTCAGGTTGTATCAAACCGCGCCGGCGCCGCACCCAAGGCCGCGCTGCAAAGCTGGATTGATGAATCGATCTGATCCGATGTGATCAGTATACGATGAAAGGCGCCTGTAATCGGGCGCCTTTTTTGTTGAGATATCGGAGAAGGACGGATGGCCAAGACACGGGTGCTTGTGGAATTCGGGATGGGCACATCATTGCGGCGTATCGACTATACCGAGGCGGCGCTGCGTGCGATCAAGGATGCGCTGTGGCACAACTCGATCAACATGGCAGATCTGTTTGGGTTTCCAAAAGAAGCCATGATCATCGATGTCGAGATCGGAGTGCAGCAGCCTGAACAGGTCGAGATCGGCAAGCTTGAGGCTATATTCCCTTATGGGACGCCAAATATCTCTGTCACCAAAGGCGGCCTGGATATCGACAAGCCGGACGGTGTGGGACGCACAGTCATTGCCAACGCTGCCCTTGCGGTCTCGTTCGATATGGAGGGCGCGTGATGAAAGAACAGCGCATCATTCTGGAAATGGGTATGGGGAACGACCTGTATGGTCAGGATTATACCAAGGCGGCCCGGCGCGCGGTGCAGGACGCGCTGCACCATTCTTCAATCACGTTATTCTCGACTCTGGGAATTGATCACAATGAAATGCGTGTGAAGGTGACGATCGGCGTCCAGCGCCCAGACAAGGTGGATTGCGCTCTTGTCGCCGCGGACCTGCCAAGGGGGCGCGCCGAAGTGCTCGCGGTTCCGGGCGGACAGGATGTGTTGGATGACGCAGCGGGCACCCGCCACGTGGTTGCAACCGCCGCGATCGAGGCCTTTGTACCGTCGCAGGCGGGAAAATACGTACTGAGATGACAAAGAAAAAGCCGCTCGGTCGAGCGGCTTGTCTTGTGCTTCCGTTTGAAGCCAGATCAGAACTTGGCGATGTCGCCGCGGCTCAGACCGATATCATCCAGCTGAGCGTTAGTCAGGCGTGACAATTCCTTGCGCGTCTTGCGCGATTGGTGCCATTCGACAACGTCTTCAAGGCGATGGAAGATTGCGTCCACTGCGTGCAGGATGGTGACTGCTCCGAGCGGCGCATGGGTTTTTGCGATTGCGTTAGCCATGTGCGTATTCCTTATAACAGAAACAGCCGACCCGTTGTCGGTTGTGAGGCTGATGTAACTCGGGCAACTGAGTCTCACAAATGCTGACTCAACAGT
The DNA here is from genome assembly GCF_056537345.1 of Ruegeria sp. CF4. Taxonomy (NCBI): domain Bacteria; kingdom Pseudomonadati; phylum Pseudomonadota; class Alphaproteobacteria; order Rhodobacterales; family Roseobacteraceae; genus Ruegeria; species Ruegeria sp. CF4. Next base: position 110,526 of record NZ_JBQFRJ010000003.1, read on the forward strand.
CCCGGTTTGCGCCTATTGCATATCTTTTGAGCGGTTTAAGAACGGTTGCGCCGCCGACGCGTGCGGCCCATATAGAACGCCAGAGAAAACGGAGGCTTCCATGGCAGACAGCGATTTTCCCGGATGGCACGGCACGACCATTATTGGCGTCAAGAAGGGCGGGCAGGTTGTCATTGCCGGGGACGGGCAGGTCAGCCTGGGCCAGACCGTGATCAAGGGCACCGCCCGCAAGGTGCGCCGCCTGTCGCCGGGCGGATTTGAGGTTGTGGCAGGTTTTGCCGGATCGACCGCGGATGCATTTACCCTGCTGGAACGGCTGGAGGCCAAGCTGGAAGCGACGCCCGGCCAACTGGCCCGTGCTTCGGTCGAGCTGGCCAAGGACTGGCGCACCGACAAGTATCTGCAAAAGCTTGAAGCGATGCTGATCGTCACCGACGGCAAGGACCTGCTGGTCATCACCGGGGCAGGGGATGTGCTTGAGCCTGAGCATAACGTGGCCGCCATCGGATCGGGTGGAAACTTTGCGCTGGCCGCAGCGCGCGCAATGATGGACAGCGACAAAGAGGCCGAACAGGTCGCGCGCGAAGCGATGGCGATTGCTGCTGATATCTGCGTCTATACCAATGGCAATCTGACGGTCGAGACGATCTCAGGCTAAGAGCGCCTTGATCTCTTTACCTTTCCAGCGTCGGTGCATGCCGATCAGCCCGCAGATCGCGGCGACAACCACGATGTAGTAGGGCACGCGGATATCGATGCTCATCAATCCGCCCCCGATCAGAGACATTACACCGCCCGCCAGACAGAAGACTGCGGTGGTCACACCCATGACCCAGCCTTGATCCGCCTCGCTGACGCTGGAGGAGAACAGGCCCAGCATGGTCGGGTAGGCGACACCAAACAGGAAATAGAAGAGGAAGACCGGCACATAGCTGAAGACCCCATTGGGGCTGAAGGCAAAAGCGATGCCACAAATGATCATCACGATCAGCGATGTATAGATGATCGAATGCTTGCTGAATCGTTCCTGTGCGGGTTTGACAAGGAAGGTGCTTGAAAAGGCCAGCGCAAAGCCGATGACAACCATGGCCATGCTGCCTCCGATCACGCCGTAACCAAAGGCGCTGGTCAGGAAATTGTCGACGAAGACATAGAATGTCACGTTGGCGATCATGAAGAACGAGTAAACCGGCAGGATTTTCAGAACCATCGGATGACCGCGCACGGCAATAAGACTGTCGGTGATGTCACGGGGCCGGAAAACAAAGGGTGCACGCTCAGTCCGGGTATCCTTGAAGAAGGTCGTCACAAGGAAGATGGCGACCAGCACCAGAACGAAAGCGCCGTAGAACGGTGTTTTCAGGGTGGCATAGCTGCCCAGAAGGGCGGCGTCTGACAGAACCGCTCCGATAATCGGGCCGCCAACAAGGCCAAAGCTGACGCCGGTCACAATGTAACCCATGTTGCGGTCCCGGTCGGCCGCATCGGTGCTGCCGTCAATCATCGCCGCCTGCGCGATTGGCTGGTTTCCTGCAGTGAACCCCGTGATCGAACGCCCGATGATCAGCAACAGCAGGCTGTTCATGAACAGTGCGGCAATGGTGATGGCGTATCCGGCAAGCGCACCGCCCAGACAGACCAGAAGGGCATTCTTGCGTCCGATCGAGTCCGAGACTTTTGAGACATAGACAACACCCAGAAACCAGGACAGGAAGAAACAACCGATCACCAGGCCGTAGTAGAAATGCCGTCGGCCTTCGGGCGTGCCTTCCGGCAGAAAACCGGATTTCGTCTCCATGATCAGAGAGTTGATAATGGGAAAGACCAACCCCTGCCCGATCAGGTCGACAAACACCACGAACAACAAGGTGATCTTGGCAATCTTGGTCATAAAAACGCCCCCGGTTCCAATGCCTTGGGGCGAGTGTATCAGAGTGCGGCTTGGTTACCTAACGGCGTGTCAGAGGCCGGAAAGACAGCCTCTGACCATGACGTTTACTTCAGCGATGCAACGCCCAGCGGCACACCGGCAACTTCGCACCAGATGTACACTTCGTTATAGCCCGACACATCCATAGTAGGCGGCACGGCGTAGGATTGCTTGCCGGTCAGGTTCAGCAGCGCACCCAGCTTGCTGTCAGGAGCATAGGTGCCGTCTTTGCCGAAGGCCACGCGCGGATCGGGGCCGCCATCCAGCGAGAAATCGTCACCCAGCTCAACAATGTAACGTTCGCCATCTTTGACCAGTTTCACTGAACCGGTTGTGATATGGTTCGAGCGGCCTTCGAACGACCCCTTCTTTTTGGCACCACCAGCCAACGCGGCACCGGTGCTGGCCAAGGTCAGCGCCGCACCGGTGGCGGCAGCTTTCACAAAAAGCGAACGACGAGTCATCATGATGAGGTATCTCCATTGATTAACGCAGGCAGTCTTGCCCGACGCAAGGAACTATGCGGCAGCCGCTAGGCGTCCGGCGATTCACATCAATACGAATCTCCGTGTGTTGGACGTGAGTTTTTCGTGATCGGCTTGTGTTTTCGCGCCGCATGATTAGGTTCCGCTGCGAAACAGACGGATAGAATTGACATGACCGACCTGACCCCGCGCGAGATCGTCTCGGAACTGGACCGCTTTATCATCGGGCAGAAAGACGCAAAACGCGCCGTGGCCGTGGCGCTGCGCAATCGCTGGCGGCGCAAGCAGCTGGCGGATGACATCCGCGATGAAGTTTATCCAAAAAATATTCTGATGATCGGACCCACCGGCGTGGGCAAGACCGAGATCAGCCGCCGTCTGGCCAAACTTGCCCGCGCGCCCTTCATCAAGGTCGAGGCCACCAAGTTTACCGAGGTTGGTTACGTGGGCCGTGATGTGGAGCAGATCGTGCGCGATCTGGCCGATGCGGCGATCATCCAGACCCGAGAATACATGCGTGAAGACGTCAAAGCGCGCGCCCATCAGGCTGCCGAAGATCGCGTGATCGCTGCAATTGCTGGCGAAGACGCCCGTGAAGGGACGCGCGATATGTTCCGCAAGAAACTGAAAGCAGGAGAGCTGGACGATACTGTGATCGAGCTGGAACTGTCGGATACTTCCAACCCGATGCCGATGTTCGACATTCCCGGCCAGCCCGGAGGCCAGATGGGCATGATGAATCTGGGCGATATTTTTGGCAAGGCGTTCGGCGGGCGTACCGTCAAGAAACGCATGACCGTTGCAGAAAGCTATGATGCGCTGATCGGGGAAGAGGCTGACAAGTTGCTGGATGATGAAACCGTCAGCCGCGTGGCGCTGGAGTCGGTGGAACAGAACGGCATCGTCTTCCTGGACGAGATCGACAAGGTTTGCGCCCGTTCGGACGCGCGCGGCGGCGATGTCAGCCGGGAAGGGGTGCAGCGCGACCTGCTGCCTCTGATCGAGGGGACCACCGTCAGCACCAAACATGGCCCGGTGAAAACCGACCACATCCTGTTCATCGCCTCAGGCGCCTTCCACATCGCCAAGCCGTCGGACCTGTTGCCGGAACTGCAGGGCCGCCTGCCGATCCGCGTCGAACTGCGCGCACTGACCGAAGAGGATTTCGTGCGCATCCTGACCGAGACGGACAACGCCCTGACCCGTCAATACACCGCCCTGATGGGCACCGAAGAGGTCACCGTCAGCTTTACCGAAAACGGCATCGCCGCTCTGGCCCGCATCGCGGCAGACGTCAACCAAAGCGTCGAGAATATCGGTGCACGGCGCCTTTATACTGTGATGGAGCGCGTGTTCGAGGAGCTCTCGTTCAACGCACCCGATCAGGCTGGGGCCGAGATCACGGTGAATGCGCAGTTCGTTGAGGACAATCTGGGCGAGTTGACCAAATCAACCGATCTCAGCCGTTACGTTCTGTAACACGGACAGGCCGGTTTTCGCCGCTATTGCTGCCCTGTGGCGCTGGACGCAGGGCGGGAATCCGTTAGCTTTGGGGAAGGAATCCCAAGGGCTGTTATCGTGCTTCATTATATCTTGATTGCATCAATGGCGGTGACGCTGACCGCATGTGTCGACCGCACGATATCTGAAACCGTGCCCTCAGCGCTAAGCGTCGGCACGCCGGAAACCATCTATGCGACAACAACCCGTGCGCGCGAGCCTGATGGCTCTTACGGATTTCGACGAGGTGAGACGTTGCAGTTTCTCGAAATGACAGTTTCGATCCCACCAAACCATACGCCGGGGACATTGGATTTTTCCTACGCCAATCCAAACCCGAAAAAGCAATTCGTCATGGCGGGCGTGGAAGAATTGCAGGGACCAACCGATCTGAGATCCCGCCTGCACGGCATGGATGAAGTGTCGATCTTCATTCATGGCTACAACACGACCCAGGCGGAAACCGCGTTTCGTGCTGCTCAGCTAAGGCGCGATCTTGAGATTCCGGGCGCAACCATGGTCTATTCCTGGCCGAGCCAGGCCACAGGTTATGGCTATGCCTATGATCTGGACAGTATGCTGTTCGCGCGTGACGGGCTGGAACAAACCGTCCGCCATTTGAAATCCATCGGTGTCCGGCGCGTGGTTCTGGTGGCGCATTCCATGGGAACCGCGTTGACGATGGAAATGATGCGCCAGGCCGAATTGCGCGAACCCGGTTGGTCCAACCGCAATCTTGAAGGGGTCGTTCTGATCTCGCCCGATCTGGATGTGGACCTGTTCCGTTCGCAAATGGATACGATCAGAACGCCGCCCGATCCGTTCATCGTAATGGTTTCGCAAAAGGACAAGCTGCTGAATATTTCAGCCAGGCTGCGTGGCACGACCAAGGGTGAACGGCTGGGCAATATCAGCTCCACCGAAGCGCTGTCCGACTACAAGATCAACATCATCGATACGACCGCATTCAACAGCGATGCGGAATCCTCGCATTTCGTGGCAGCGACCTCTCCGGCGTTACTTGCCATCATAGGGTCGGCCCGCCGCGTCAGTAACACGTTTGGAACCGAACAGCGCGGGCTTGATGTGATTGCGCCTGCAAGCGCCCGCAACCCAACCGGCGCGACCGAAATCGTATTGAGCGAGTCAGGTGAGGCGCAGATCAGTGCGCCGTGACGTGTCACTCAGCGCACGCGCCTGAGATACACGTAATAGGCCCCGTCGCCGCCATGGCTGATATGGGCCGGTGTCACCTGCAGCACCGCCTGTGATAGCGGTGGCAGAGACAACCATTGCGGCACCTGATTGCGCAGCACCCCGCGCGGCGTCGGGATCGGGCCGGGTTCGTCGCGGTCCTTACCCTTGCCCGTAACCACCAGTACCAGACGTTTTCCCTGCGACTGTGCGGTCAGGACGAACCTGATCAATGCCGGATGGGCCGTATCCACCCGCATTCCGTGCAGGTCGAGCTTGCCTTCGGGTTTCAGCTTACCCCGCTTCATCCGGCCAAACGCCTTGGTGTCCATCTGCACGGGACTGGCGCGCAGCCCTTCGGTGACCGAAGGTTTCAGGTTGTGTCGCGCGGGTTTCGCAGCAGCCGTCTGACCAAGTTCAAACGTCTCGATCCGTGCTTTTGGTGTTTTGGTTGGCTTGGGTTTGGGCAGGGTAACGGGGTGAACGGTTTGCGGCAGTTCGGGGTGCAACCGCTCGGCCTGTTTGGCAACCTTGCGCCACAGCTCGATCTCATCCGAGGTGAGTTTGCGCCGTGTCATCAGAATTCATCCGGTAACATCGCATAGGCCCGCTGGATCGGCAGCAATACCACCATTCGGCCGGGATCCTTCAGACGTCCGGCAGCCTGACCGGCCTCATCGCCGGTGCCAAAGAAGATATCTGCCCGCTGGGCACCTTTGATGGCCGATCCCGTATCCTGCGCGATCATCAACCGTCGCAATGGGTCCCGACCATCCTTCTCAACCCAGACCGGTGCGCCCAAAGGGGTATAGGCCGGATCAGCTGCGATACTGCGCATAGTCGTGACCGAACGGTTCATTGCGCCCAGCGGACCAAACTCGGGCGCGACCCGCGTCACCTCCCGGAAGAACACATAAGAGGGGTTGTGAAACAGCAGTTCAGCCCCGGCTTCGGGGTTCTTGCGCACCCAGGCCCGGATCATCTGCGCACTCACCTGATGCGCGCCCAACGCGCCACGCCGGACCAGTTCTGCCCCGATCGAGCGATAGGGATGCCCGTTCGCGCCGCCATACCCAACCCGCATCGCACCGCCATCGGGCAAGCGAATACGGCCCGAGCCCTGAATTTGCAGAAAGAACAGCTCAACCGGGTCATCGACCCACGCGATCTCAAGGCCGCGGCCTTGCATGACCTCTCCGGTCAGCAGGTCACGGCGGCTGAGCCATTGGCCTGCCCCGCGCGCCTCGGGTGGCATTCGGTAGAGTGGATAGCGGTATGTGTCGGTCGGGGTTTTCGAGCCGTCCAGTTCGGGTTCGAAATATCCGGTGAACAGAGCATCATCGCCATCTTCCACCAGAACGGGGCGAAAGAACAACTCGAAGAAGGCGCGCGCTGCCTCTGGTTCATAAGTCTGCGCCACGCCGCACAGCGCCTGCCAATCTGGATCATCCAGATCGCCGCAAGTGTTCAGAAAAACCGAAAGGGCCGCCCCGTGATCGTCGGCGGCCCAACCATCGAGGTCATCGAATGACAGGATGGATCGCGTCGCCTCGGCTCCGGCGGCGCTGGCAGTGGTCATGGCGACCCCCAGAAAAAGCGACCGGAGCGCTGCAATCATGCGTCCGTGGCGACAAGCAGCCAGTTCGGATCGTCCGAGCCCATGACGCGGGCAAAGGTCCAGCTGTCCTTTTGACGTTTGACGGTGTTGGGATTGCCTTCGATGATGTCGCCACCGCGATCACGTACGACCGAGGTCAGCTCACCCACAAAGCGCATGGTAATTTCAGCCTGATTGGAATCCTTGTCGAATTTCGCATCGGCCAAAGTAGTCTCACGCACGCCGATAAACTCGGCTTCGATGGTGAGACCCTTGTCTTCACGGTCAGCGACCACCGAAACAAAGGTGTCAAACACCTCTTCGGACAGGAAAGGCTGGATTTCGTCCAGATTGCCCTTTTCGAACCCCATCACGATCATCTCATAGGCACCACGTGCACCCTGCACGAATTCGCTGACGGAAAAGCTGGGCTCGACCCGCTTCATCGCGGCCAGGGTTTGCGCCTGCTCGCTGTCTTCCGCAACATGGTCGGTAATGTCATGATCCGGGCCGCCTTCGATCACCTCGAAATCACGGCGCGCGCCATTGGTGTCAGGCTGCTGCTGAAGGGGTGGTTTCTCAAAACCTTCCCGCGTTCCCAAAACGCTTTTCAAGCGCAGGATCAGGAAAATGGCAATTCCGGCCAGCACCAGAAGCTGGATCAGGGGTGAGTTCATTTCGTCCTCATTTCAGAACCCGGGCTTTGTATACGCAGCCCTCTGCCACTATGTAGGTGACAGTTGGGGGCAAGTCCACAGCCCGACACATGCTAAAGGATACCGCAAATGTACTTGTTCTTGGCTTTTTTATTGGTTCCGATCATCGAGATTGCCCTGTTCATACAGGTTGGCGGCCTGATCGGACTGTGGCCGACGCTTGCAATCGTGGTCCTGACCGCCGTTTTGGGCACTATATTGGTGCGGACACAAGGTCGCATGGCGCTGGCCAATCTGCAGCGGTCCTTCGCTGAACTGGACGACCCGACTGAGCCGTTGGCCCACGGGGCGATGATCCTGTTGTCCGGCGTGTTGTTGCTGACGCCGGGGTTTTTCACTGATGCCATTGGCTTTGCTTTGCTTGTTCCCGGCATCCGGGTGGCGGTGTTTCGCTATCTCAAGTCCAAGGCCACCATCACACATTTCCAGATGGGTACCGGCACGCAATTCCGGTCTGGGCCAAACCCGTTTGATCAGGACGATGTGATTGACGGAGAGTTTACCGAGGTTCGACCACGTCAGGAGCCCTCAAAGCCCTCGAAATGGGTGGAAGGGCCGCACCAGCATTGAGCTACCCCGCCCAACTTGCTAAGCAGTGGCGAATTTCATTTTCGGAGTAGATCCATGGCCGACGAAGACGCCACAGAAAACACAGCGGCCCAGGCCGCCCCGCAAATCCAGATGCGCGTTCTGGGACAGTTCATTCGCGATCTGTCCTTTGAAAACGTGATGGCGCAGAAGGGCGTTTCGGGCGATGTACAGCCCGAGATTTCGGTTCAGGTGAACCTGGACGCCAAGAAACGCCCGGCAGATCACCAGTTTGAAGTTTCGATCAAGCTGAAACTGACATCAAAAGCCAAAGGCATGGAAGACGTTCTGTTCCTGTGTGAGCTCGACTATTGCGGTCTGTTCCATGTGGAAGGCGTGCCCGAGGACCAGCTGCACCCGTTCCTGATGATCGAGTGCCCGCGCATGCTGTTCCCGTTCCTGCGCCGCATCGTCAGCGACATCACCCGCGACGGTGGCTATCCACCGGTCAATCTGGACAATATCGATTTCGTCGCGCTGTACCGCAATGAGCTGGCACGCCGTCAGGCTGCTGCTCAGGCACAACAAGCTGACGCATAAGTATCTGACCCGCGCGTGGCTTGGGTCAGGCGCGGGTCCACAGGGCGTTCTCGCCCAGTTTCTCTATAAATTGTTGATGCGCCGCGCGCTCGTCTTCTGTGATGCGGGACGGCAATGCCGTCGGGCGCGCGGTCGGGCGCCATTCATCCGCCCCACCAGCTGCGTTTGAGGCCGCCGAGGCCAAGCCGAAATCGGGCTGTCTTCCACCGATCAGCTCCAGATAAACCTCGGCCAGAATTTCCGAGTCGAGCAGCGCGCCGTGCAAAACCCGGTTCGAGTTATCGATGCCAAACCGGCGGCACAATGCATCCAGCGAAGCTGGCGATCCCGGAAACCGCTTGCGTGCAATAGCAAGCGTATCGATTGCCTGATCCATCGGGATCAGCGGCACGCCCATCCACTTGAGTTCCGCATTCAGGAACTTCATGTCGAACGAAGCGTTGTGAATTACCAGCTTGGCGTCGCCCACAAAATCGCGGAAACTCTGGCCTACTTTTGCGAAGACTGGCTTGTCCTTCAGCGTTACCTCACCCTTTTCAGGCGGGCGTGGGTTTTCCAGCAGGTCGGGGCCGATACCGTGTACGCCGAATGCCTCGTCGGGCATCGACCGTTCGGGGTTGATATAGACGTGATAGGTCTCGCCCGTGGCGACGTGGTTCCACAGCTCAACCGCACCAATCTCGACGATCCGGTCACCGCTTTCGGGATCGAACCCTGTGGTTTCAGTATCGAGTACAATCTCACGCATCTGCCATCCCCGCCCGTATCCGCCTGACCACATCCTGCACCTGCGCGCGGGCATGGTCCAGCGTATCCGTCACAATCACATAATCCGACCGCGCGCATTTCTCTTCATTCGGCATTTGCTTGGAGCGGATCTGCTCAAACTGCGCCTCGGTCATCGTACCGCGTTCCATCACCCGACGCTTTTGTTCCTCTGCCGGGATTGAGACGCAGGCAACAGCGTCCATTGCAGCGTCACCCCTGGTTTCAAACAGCAATGGAATGTCGAAGACCAAAATATCAGCTGTCGCCGAGTCCCGAAACGCCGCCCGATCCGCAGCGACCATCGGATGCACAATCGCCTCGATCCGTTTCAGGGCGGTTGCGTCCCCTGCGATGATCCGCTTCAACGCATCACGGCTGACCGCGTCATCAATAACAGCCTCAGGGAAAGCCGTGCGCATTAGCTCGACCGCCATACCCCCTTTGGAATACAGCCGATGCACCGCCGCATCCGCGTCCCACAGCGCACAGCCTTCATCCACGAACATCTGCGCCGTAGTGCTTTTGCCCATCCCAATGGAACCGGTCAGGCCCAGCGCGAAACTCATGCCAGCACTGCCGCGCGCAGATCCTCGTCCACCTCGGGGCGGATACCGAACCAGCACTCAAAACCGGGAACCGCCTGATGCAACAGCATTCCAAGGCCATCGACAGTGGTGCATCCGGCCTCTTCCGCGGTCTGTAGCAGCCGGGTTTTCAGCGGTGCATAAACCAGATCGGTGACCACGGCACCGGGTTGCAGCCCATCCAGCGGCACACGCAGTTCCGGCTGGCCCTGCATCCCCAGCGAGGTCGTGTTGACCACCAGTTCAGCGGTTTCGATCACATTGCCAGCCTGCACCCAGTCGATCACTGTAATGCGCTGGCCGAACTCTTCTTTCAGGTGATCCGCGCGCGTGCGCGTGCGATTGGTCAGCAAGATTTCAGGGACACCGGCCTCGGCCAACGCCTGCAGGACCGCGCGCGCGGCCCCTCCGGCTCCAAAAACCACAGCCGGTCCATCACCCGGCACCCAATCCGGCGCGCCGCTGCGCAGATTTTGCATGAACCCATAACCATCGGTGTTATCTGCATGGATCGAGCCATCCTCGCGGAACACCAGCGTATTGGCCGCCCCGATTACCGAGGCGCGGTCCGAAACGTGATCGGCCACCCTCAGCGCAGCCTCTTTATGCGGGACGGTGACGTTGGCACCAACAAAGCCTGCCTTTGGCAAAGTGCGCAGAACTTGCTCCAAATCCGCCGGGGCGACATCCATTGGAATATAATGCCCGGCCAGCCCGTAGGATTTCAGCCAATGCCCATGCAAAACAGGAGATTTCGAATGCGCAATCGGGTGTCCGATCACCCCGGCCAAAGGAATGCGGGTCTTGGTCATTGTTCAATCACACCTTTGATTGCCAGGAAATTCAACAGCTCAAGCAGGGGCATACCCAAGACGTTAAAATAGTCTCCGTCAATGGTCGCAAACAATCGCACGCCTTCTTCCTCCAGCTTATAAGCCCCAACCGCGTGGCGAATGCTGTCCCAGTTCCGGTCGATATAGTCGCGCAGATAAGCATCCGAGCTCATCCGCATCCGTAACCGCACCTGCCCGACATGCCGCCAGATCGGTTCACCGTCCTGATAGATCACAGCGGCAGAAAGCAGTATATGCCGTTTACCCCGCATCGCCTTCAACTGCGCCAGCGCCTCTTCGAGGCTTTGAGGTTTCGACAGCAACTGCCCGTCGAAATCCAGCACCTGATCGCAACCCAGCACCATCGCACCGGGGTTCTTGTCACTGACCTTGCGTGCTTTCATCTCAGCCAGCGTATCGGCGATATCGCGCGGCGATGCACCCTCCGCCAACAGCGCTTGCTTGGCGGTATCCTCATCCACGCGTGCGGTCTGCACGTCAAAGGGCACACCCGCGTTGCGCAGCAACTGCGCCCGGATGGCCGAACCTGAGGCCAGCAGAATGGGGACAGACATGTGGAAAACCACCTGTGTAAATCGTTGAGCGTTCCTGAATGGTTTGTATGGTTTTCCGGTTGACACGCAAGCCCGGGATTTTGGTGCAAAACTTCCCCGAGTCGTTCGAACACCATCCAATCTGGGTAAGGATAACTCAGATTGGCAGGATAACCGTTATGTCCCAACTTACTCTGAGAGTTATCCCCAGAAGTACGAACAAAGATACCTATTAACTATATGAAATATAAAGTTTTTCTATTTCGCCAACAGAATCGCTTGCGTACCGGAAGAATTCATCCACCTGGGGAAAACCCATGGGTAAAAAAGTAATCCACGGATTTTACGCACCCTACAAAACCATCATCCTTTTTCTTTTCTTATTTTTTTATTAGGGAGAGTTCCGAGCAACGTTCGGAGCCAAAATGACCGATCTTCTTTTCACGATATATCCGTGGGTGAAGTCACTGCATATCATGGCCGTGATTTCATGGATGGCCGGTTTGTTTTATCTGCCCAGGTTGTTCGTCTATCACGTTGAAAAGGCGCAAGCGGTCGACGGGGCAGAACAGATTTTCTTTGAAATGGAAGAGAAACTGCTGCGGGTGATCATGCGCCCTGCAATGATCGTGGCCTGGGTCTGTGGCTTGATCATGGTGTTCACCCCGGGCATCGTTGGCTGGGATTGGAGCTGGCCCTGGATCAAGGGCGCGGCGGTGATCGGGATGACCTGGTTCCATCATTGGCTGATGGCACGGCGCAAAGACTTCGCAGAGGGCCGAAATAAGCTCACAGGGCGGCAGTATCGCATGATGAATGAGGTTCCGACTGTTCTGATGGTTGCCATCGTTCTGGCGGTCGTAGTGAAGTTCTGAGCGCCTATTTGACTCCGCTCGTCCGGACGCATATGTAGATCACAACACGCCCGTCCGGGCGGCGTATCTTCCGTACTGAAATTCCACTTCGTGCCGCATGATCAGCGGTGAAGGTATATATCATGACAACTGACGCCCTGAATCTGGCTGACCTGAAAGCCAAAAGTCCCAAAGACCTTCTGGCGATGGCCGAAGAGCTGGAGATCGAAAACGCCTCGACCATGCGTAAAGGCGAGATGATGTTCCAGATTCTGCGCGAGCGCGCGGATGAGGGTTGGACCGTTGGTGGCGATGGTGTGCTGGAAGTCCTGCAGGATGGCTTTGGCTTCCTGCGCTCGCCCGAGGCGAACTATCTGCCGGGTCCTGATGACATCTATGTCTCTCCGGAGATGATCCGCCAGCACTCGTTGCGCACCGGGGATACGGTTGAGGGCGAGATCAAGGCACCGGATGAGAACGAGCGGTACTTTGCTCTGACAAAGGTCACCAAGATCAACTTCGAAGATCCGGACAAGGCCAAGCATAAGATCCTGTTCGACAACCTGACGCCGCTGTATCCCGAAGAGCGTTTGAAGATGGAGATCGAAGATCCGACCATCAAGGACAAGTCGGCCCGTGTGATCGACCTAGTCTCGCCCATCGGTAAAGGTCAGCGTTCGCTGATCGTGGCCCCGCCGCGGACCGGTAAAACCGTGATCCTGCAGAACATCGCGCATTCGATCGAACAGAACCATCCAGAGTGTTACCTGATCGTGTTGCTGATCGACGAACGCCCTGAAGAGGTGACGGACATGCAGCGCTCGGTGAAGGGTGAGGTTGTATCTTCGACCTTCGATGAACCGGCGACTCGCCACGTGGCTGTGTCTGAGATGGTGATCGAAAAAGCCAAGCGTCTGGTCGAGCATAAACGAGATGTTGTTATTCTTCTCGACTCGATCACAAGACTTGGTAGGGCGTTTAACACAGTGGTTCCGTCCTCGGGTAAAGTTCTGACCGGTGGTGTGGACGCAAACGCGTTGCAACGGCCCAAGCGTTTCTTCGGTGCTGCCCGGAACATTGAAGAGGGTGGCTCGCTGACCATCATCGCCACTGCGCTGATCGATACCGGCAGCCGGATGGACGAGGTGATCTTCGAAGAATTCAAAGGCACGGGTAACTCGGAAATCGTTCTGGATCGCAAGATTGCAGACAAGCGCGTGTTCCCGGCAATCGACATCCTCAAATCCGGTACCCGGAAAGAGGACCTGCTGGTCGACAAGGGGGATCTGGCCAAGACCTTCGTTCTGCGCCGCATCCTCAATCCGATGGGCACGACCGACGCGATCGAGTTCCTTCTGTCCAAGTTGAAACAGACCAAGACGAATTCGGAATTCTTCGATTCAATGAACACCTGACGCCGAACCGGCACTGTCGCGGGGGCTATCCATGGATACGATATTCGCCCTGGCCAGCGCCCAGGGCAAAGCAGGTGTAGCGGTCATTCGCCTTTCGGGGCCTGATGCCCATGAGGCCGCGAACACGTTGGCCGGGGGCGGGCTACCCCAACGCGGGATGCATCTGCGCACATTGTGCACGCCAGATGGCGCGCGCCTGGATGGCGGGTTGGTGCTGACCTTTCAGGCCCCGGCTAGTTTCACAGGTGAAGACGTGGTTGAGTTGCAGATTCACGGCAGTACCGCCTCGGTCAATGCAGTTCTGCGTTGCCTGTCTGACTTGGATGGATTGCGTCTAGCGGAGCCGGGTGAGTTCACGCGTCGAGCCTTGGAAAATGGCAAGATGGATTTGGCTCAGGTCGAAGGGCTTGCCGATTTGATCGACGCTGAAACCGAAGCGCAGCGTAAACAGGCTCAAACCATTCTGGCCGGCGCGCTTGGTTCCCTGGCTGAGGTTTGGCGGCGGGATCTGATCCGGGCGGCGTCATTGCTGGAAGCTGTGATTGATTTCGCAGATGAAGAAGTACCGACAGATGTAACGCCCGAAGTCCGGAGCCTGATTTCTGGTGTAAAGGCTGATCTGACTCGTGAGGCCAATGGCGTACAGATTGCTGAGCGGATCCGTACTGGATTTGAGGTTGCGATTGTTGGTCTTCCGAATGCCGGGAAGTCAACGTTGCTGAATGCTTTGGCGGGTCGAGAGGCAGCAATCACCTCGGAATACGCAGGCACAACGCGAGATGTGATCGAGGTACGAATGGATCTCGCAGGCTTGCCCGTCACATTGTTGGACACGGCCGGTTTGAGAGAGACTGAGGATCATGTCGAAAACCTCGGGATTGAACTGGCGCGCAGCCGTGCGGATGCTGCCGATTTACGTGTGTTTCTGACTGACAATCCAGACTCCTTGGGTGTTGATATGCAGAAGGGTGATATCCATGTTCTGCCAAAATCTGATCTGCGCGACGATTCCGAAGACGGAATCTCGGGTAAAACCGGGCAGGGGATCGATAGGCTCATAGACAACATTTCGCGTGTCTTGAGTGACCGAACTACCAGTCATGGTATTGCGACACGCGAAAGGCATCGAATTGCGATGATAAGGGCAAGTGAGGCATTGAACGCCGCGCAGGCGGTTCTGGAATCAGGTCCCGATATGTATGATATAGCAGCAGAAGAGCTGCGAACTGCCATTCGTGCACTTGAATCGCTGGTGGGAAGAATCGATGTCGAAACTCTTCTGGATGAGATATTCGCCAGTTTCTGTCTGGGTAAGTGAGGAGTGTTTCACGTGAAACATTCGGAGTTTGATGTTGTCGTGATTGGTGCCGGCCATGCAGGGGCTGAGGCCGCCCATGCAGCCGCCCGTATGGGTGTGTCGACTGCTCTGGTCACTTTGTCCGAACGGGATATTGGGGTGATGTCCTGTAACCCCGCCATCGGAGGTCTTGGGAAAGGCCATCTGGTTCGCGAAATCGATGCGTTGGACGGTGTCATGGGCCGTGTGGCAGATCAGGCAGGCATTCAGTTCCGCCTTTTGAACCGCCGAAAAGGGCCGGCAGTGCAGGGCCCGCGCGCGCAGGCTGATCGCGCACTGTATCGCGCGGCCATGGTTCAAGCCACTCAGAATCAGCCGAATTTAACCATCATCACTGGTGAAGTGGTCGATTTTCGAATGGATGGAAAACGCGTAACCGGGGTTGTTTTGGCGGATGGTTCGGTGATCCCATCGCAGACTGTTATCCTGACATCCGGCACATTTCTACGGGGCGTCATTCATATTGGCGACGTTTCGAAGCCCGGAGGTCGCATGGGCGACCGACCCTCAGTGAAGCTGGCAGAAAGATTGGACGGCTTCGCACTGCCGATGGCGCGTCTGAAAACCGGGACACCTCCACGCCTCGATGGCCGGACAATCGACTGGGATGTGCTGGAGCGGCAGGATGGCGATACCGAACCTACCTTGTTTTCGTTCCTGTCGGAATCGGTGACGGCGCCGCAAATTGCCTGTGGTATCACACATACCAACGCCAAAACGCATGAGATTATCGAGCGTAATCTGTCGCGGTCCGCGATGTACGGCGGGCATATTGATGGCGTGGGGCCTAGGTATTGCCCCTCGATCGAAGACAAGATCGTGAGATTTGCGGATAAGGACTCGCATCAGATTTTTCTAGAGCCCGAGGGCGTAAACGATCACACGGTGTACCCCAATGGTATTTCCACATCATTACCTCAGGATGTTCAGGTTGAATATGTGCGCTCGATCAAAGGGCTTGAGCAGGCCGAAATCCAGCAACCGGGCTATGCGATCGAATATGACTATGTTGATCCTCGAGTCTTAGATGCTTCCCTGTCGCTGCCTGATGTACCGGGGCTATATCTTGCGGGCCAAATCAATGGAACCACAGGATATGAGGAGGCGGCCGCCCAAGGTATAGTAGCCGGTCTGAACGCTGCCAGAGAAGTTCAGGGGCTGGAATCGGTGTTTTTTACACGTTCTGACAGCTATATCGGCGTAATGATCGACGACCTGACCACTCGTGGTGTTGCGGAACCGTATAGAATGTTTACCTCACGAGCAGAATTCCGTCTTTCGCTTCGCGCTGACAATGCAGATCAACGTTTGACGCCATTGGGAATTGAGCTTGGCTGCGTGGGAGAGAAGCGGCGATCAGCCTTTACCGAAAAACTGAATAAGCTTTTGGCGGCAAAATCAAAACTCACAGAACGGACTTTTACGCCGAAAGAAATTCGCGCAGCTGGAATCGAGGTCAATCAGGACGGTAATCGCCGGGATGGTATGGCTGTCCTGGCCTTTCCGAATGTTGTATTCGAAGATTTGATAGCGCTTGAACCAGAACTCTCCCAAACCGATGACGGGACACGCCGTCAGATTGAGCGAGATGCGCTTTATGCCAATTACATTGCGCGACAACAGCGGGATGTCGAGGCTATGAAGCGAGATGAATCACATGTGATTCCAAGGGATTTTGACTATTTCTCGCTCGATGGTCTCTCGACGGAAATGAAGCAAAAACTGTCCCAGGCCAAACCAGCTAATATCGCTCAGGCGGGTCGGGTTGAAGGCGTGACGCCGGCGGCATTGACTCTGGTGCTGGCAAAGCTTCGTCGCGATATGAAGGTGCGTAAAGCATGAGTGCCATCCAAGGTGCGGCGCCCGATAACCTGAATGTTTCACGTGAAACATTGGAGCGCTTGCGCAAATATGTTGAACTTGTTGAGCGTTGGAATCCCAAGATAAACCTGGTTTCGCGTAACAGTCTTAAAGAAATCTGGACCCGTCACATCCAGGATTCGGTGCAAGTGTTTCACTGCTCAGGTTCCGTCGCTCATTGGGTGGACCTGGGAAGTGGTGGGGGATTTCCGGGCATGGTTTGCGCGATCATGGCGCTTGAAACTGCTCCGGACACGCAGTTTACCTTAGTTGAAAGCGATCAACGCAAATCGGCGTTTCTGCGCAATGTTGCACGAGAAACTGGCGCGAATTGCAAAGTCATATCCAAGCGAATCGAAGATGTTGAACCGCTTCGGGCAGACATCCTGTCCGCACGGGCGTTGTCAGATCTGACCAGTCTATTGTCCTTTTGTGATAGGCATTTAAGCCCTGAAGGCGTTGCTTTGTTGCCGAAAGGCGCAACCTGGAAAAAAGAATTGGATGAGGCCTGCAAGGAATGGAAATTCGAGGTTGAGCCGATTACAAGTTTAACGGAACCTCAAGCCGTTATCCTGAAGATCAAAGGAGTCTCTCGTGGTTGATCTGTCTCGCCCTGCCGGGCCCCGGATTATTGCGGTTGCCAACCAGAAGGGCGGGGTGGGAAAGACGACAACAGCGATTAATCTGGCAGCTGGATTGGCAGAAGCGGGTTGCAAGGTTTTGGTCGTGGATCTCGATCCTCAGGGTAATGCCTCGACCGGTTTGGGTGTCGAGGACCGGGATTGGACGACATATGATCTCATACTCGATGATGCCCCGTTGGAGGCCGTTGTTCAGGAAACAGAGATCAGCAATCTCTATGTTGTTCCAGCGACGGTTGACCTTAGCTCAGCGGATATTGAACTGATTTCAAACGAAAAACGCAGTTATTTGTTGCATGACGCGTTGCGTCAGACTGCAATAGATACCTTTGGGTTGGACTTTGTGCTGATCGATTGCCCTCCGTCGCTGAATTTGCTGACTGTAAATGCAATGGTCGCGGCGCATTCTGTCCTCGTGCCACTACAGAGCGAGTTTTTTGCGCTTGAAGGTCTGTCCCAGCTCATGCTGACCATTCGAGAGGTGCGCCAGACCGCGAATCCAGACCTTAGAATCGAAGGTGTTGTGTTGACCATGTATGACAACCGCAACAACTTGTCCCGTCAGGTTGAAAAGGATGCGCGTGACAATCTGGGTGAGATGGTATTTAAAACCAAGATACCCAGGAATGTACGGGTGAGCGAGGCACCGTCTTACGCGTTGCCGGTTCTGCAGTATGATTCCGGGTCTCTTGGGGCGATGGCCTATCGGCATCTTGCTCGAGAGATCATGCATAAGAATAACAAAGTAGCCGCCTAAGCGGACGTCAGGAGGGCATAGTGAGCGTCAAGAAAAGCAAATCCCGGGGATTAGGTCGCGGCTTGTCGGCATTGATGGCTGATGTAGCGCCCGAGGCGGATGGTCGGATCACAGCTGAACCGCGCCGTCCTGATCTGAAGGTTCCGATTGAAAAACTGCAAGCAAACCCAGATCAGCCACGCCGCCGGTTCGCGCAAGAGCAACTGGACGAACTTGCGGCTTCGGTCAAGGAAAAGGGGATCATTCAGCCTCTGATCGTACGCAGCATCACAGGTGGACAATATGAGATTGTCGCTGGCGAGCGTCGCTGGCGCGCGGCCCAGATGGCGCAACTGCATGAAATCCCTGTCATTATTCGTGAGTTCGATGACACTGAGGTGCTTGAGGTCGCCATCATCGAAAATATTCAGCGCGCGGATCTGAATGCAGTGGAAGAAGCTGCCGGTTTCAAGCAGCTGATGGATCGTTTTGGTCACACGCAGGAAAAACTGGCCGAGGCTTTGGGCAAAAGCCGCAGCCACATCGCGAACCTGCTGCGTCTGCTCTCATTACCGATGGATGTGCAGACGCTGATCATTGAAGGCAAGCTTTCAGCAGGACACGCGCGAGCGTTGATCACCGCGGAAAACCCGTCAGAGCTGGCAAAACAGGTGGTGCGCGATGGGCTGTCGGTACGCGCGACCGAGGCTTTGGTCAAAAAACAACAGGGCGATGCTGATAAGCCCGCTCCCCGATCCAGAAACCTGAATGCTGGAAAGGATGCCGATACACGCGCGCTGGAGAAAGACTTGTCAGCGATTCTCGCGATGAAGGTGACCATCAACCACAAGGCTGGTGCGGAATCGGGGCAGGTGGTGCTGGCTTATGAGAATCTGGATCAGTTGGACGATCTGTGCGCCAAGCTCAGCCGTTAGGGCGCGTCCAGATAAAGATCATGACACACCCAAGCACAATGGCCTGAATGATCAGGACATGTGTCGGAACTGAGATCACGACTGACAGGCCAAACACGGCGGCAATCGAAACGGTGGCCGCCTTTTTTGCCGCTGGTCGGATTGCACCTGAGCTTTGCCAGTCGACAATCATCGGTCCAAAAGTTCGGTGGCTGAGCAACCAGTTGTGCAGCCGTGACGACGAACGTGCGAAGAAAAATGCAGCCAGCAGTAGAAACGGTACAGTTGGAAGCAGGGGCAGGGCAACGCCAATCATGGCAAGCGCAACGCAGAGCAATCCCAGACCGGCCCAGAGATATTGCATGCGCTACTCCAACAATTCCCGGATTACGGCATTCAGCACGGCGCGCCCATCAGATGTCGCCTGCAATCGGTTTTCGCCAATCGTGATCATGCCGATATCACTTAAAGCCTGTAGTTTTTCCTGCGCTAAGGGCTGGTCTGCGAGAGCTTGATATCTCTCAATATCTAGTCCTTCAACTATGCGAAGACACATCATAAGGTATTCGGTGGCCTGATCCTGACGGCTCAGTTCTAAACGATTGTTCTCTCCTGATCCATTCTCGGCAGACTTGAGCCATTTCGTCGGGGCCAGGTGGGTTTCGGTTGCAAACTTTCGTCCATTCAGCGTGATCCGACCATGAGCGCCGGGGCCGATGCCGACGTAATCACCATAGCGCCAATAGATCAGGTTATGCTGCGATTCCGAACCGGGCCGCGCGTGGTTTGAGACCTCGTAAGCGGGTAAACCGTGGGCCTCGCAGATCTCTTGCGTGGCCAGATACATATCGGCGGCGCTATCATCTTCGGGCAGGCCGCGCAGTTTTCCAACAGCATACCGGTCACCAAAGGCCGTGCCGTCCTCGATCGTCAATTGATAGAGAGACAGATGATCGATGGCCATCGAAAGGGCTTCGGTCAACTCTGTGCGCCATGCATCCAGAGTCTGATGCTGCCGGGCGTAGATCAGATCAAAGCTGACGCGGTCAAAACAATTGCGGGCGATATCGATGGCTGCTCGGGCCTCGGCGACGGTATGAATGCGGCCCAGACGGCGCAGATCGTCATCGTTCAGCGCCTGCACGCCCATCGAAATACGATTGACCCCGGCGTCTTGATAGGCGGCGAACCGGCCAGCCTCGACCGAGCCGGGATTGGCCTCAAGCGTTATTTCCATGTTGTTGGCGGGGCGCCAAAGGGCGCGGGCTTGGTCGATCACGGCGGCAACGGTGTCCGGGTCCATCAGAGACGGGGTGCCGCCGCCAAAGTAGATCGTGTTCAACACGCGATCTGGTGTTTCAGCGGCAGAACGTTTCAGTTCACTAAGATAGCAATCAAGCCATTGTTTTTGAACGATACTTTTGGAAACATGGCTGTTGAAGTCGCAATAAGGGCACTTAGCCTCGCAGAAGGGCCAATGCACGTACAGGCCAAAGCCCCCATTGCGCCAATCATCCGCCAAAGCAGCCTTTCACGAACATCTCAACCGCGCGGCCGCGATGGCTGATCTTGTTCTTTTCCCAACGATCCATCTCGGCAAAGGTAATGTCGTATCCGTCGGGGACAAACATCGGGTCATAGCCAAACCCGCCTTCGCCCCGTATTGGCCAGACCAGATGACCGGGGGCGATGCCCTCGAATACCTCATCGTGACCATCGGGCCAGGCCAGAACCAATGTGCTGCGGAACTGCGCGGTGCGGGGATGTGCGGCACCTTTAGCCTCCAGCTCAGTATGGGCACGAGTCATGGCCATCAGGAAATCGCGGCCATTTCCGGTTTCGGCCCAGTCGGCGGTATAGACACCGGGCGCGCCGTCCAGAGCATCAATGGTGATCCCGGAGTCGTCCGACAGGGCAGGCAGGCCGGTCGCCTTCGCAGCGGCATGAGCTTTGATCCGGGCGTTGCCGACAAATGTGTCTTCGGTCTCTTCCGGTTCGGGCAGGTTCATTTCACCCGCGCCGACCACCGTCACGCCAAAGGGTTCGAGGAGATGCGCCATCTCCTCAAGCTTGCCCTTGTTGTGGGTGGCAACCAGCAGCCTGTCCCCGTCGAACCTGCGGGTCATGCGGTGGCGGCCTTTTGTGCTGCGGCCAGCTCGCCCACGCCTTTTTCGGCCAGATCCATCAGTTGGTCCATCTGGGCGCGGCTGAAGACCGAGCCTTCGGCGCTCATCTGAACCTCGATCAGTTTGCCTGAACCGGTCATGATGAAATTACCATCCACACCGGCCTCACTGTCTTCGGGATAGTCGAGGTCCAGAACCGGCTGACCAGCATAGATACCGCAGGACACAGCGGCAACCGGATCGACCAGCGGATCGGAAATCACCTCTCCCTTCTTCATCAGCTTATTGACGGCCAGACGCAGCGCAACCCAACCACCGGTGATCGAAGCGCAGCGGGTTCCGCCATCAGCCTGGATCACATCACAGTCGACAGTGATCTGTCGTTCACCCAGGGCGACCCGGTCCACACCGGCGCGCAACGCACGGCCAATCAGGCGCTGAATTTCCACAGTCCGACCACCCTGCTTGCCCGAGGCAGCCTCGCGCCGCATCCGCGTATTCGTCGCCCGTGGCAGCATTCCATATTCGGCGGTGACCCAACCCAGCCCTGAGCCTTTGATGAAGGGTGGTACGCGATCCTCGATCGTGGCGGTGCACAGCACGTGGGTATCGCCCATCTTGATCAGGCAGGAACCTTCGGCATGTTTGGTAAAGCCCGTTTCGATTGAAACGGCGCGCATTTCGTTTAGATCACGTCCTGAGGGTCGCATGGGAATTCCTTTATCTACTGGGTTGGGGATACCGCCCCGCAGCGTTACGATGCAACCCCGATTGACCTTTCATTTACCTGCGATTTAATGACGATCCAGCAGGGGACCGCCGATGAGTGAAGCGAGCAAAATTCTGGATGAGATGAACGACCGATCACGGGAAGTATTCCGGCTGATCGTCGAAAGTTATCTGGACAGCGGTGAGCCTGTCGGCAGCCGCACGCTGACGCGTACTTTGTCCGAAAAAGTCAGCGCCGCCACTGTGCGCAACGTCATGCAGGATCTGGAGTTTCTGGGCCTGCTGGACAGCCCTCATATCAGTGCGGGGCGTATTCCGACCCAGCAGGGGCTGCGTATGTTTGTCGATGGGTTGCTCGAAGTTGGCGATTTGGGTGCGGATGATCGGCAGAAACTAGACGAGACTTTAGGCTCTAACGCGGGCGATGTGGGCGGAATGCTGGACCGTGTGGGATCGGCATTGTCACACGTGACACAAGGTGCCTCTCTGGTTCTGACACCCAAGCACGAGGCCGAGATCAAGCATATCGAGTTCGTCTCTCTGGGCCATGACCGGGCTTTGGTGGTTCTGGTATTCTCGGACGGTCACGTGGAAAACCGGCTGTTCACCCCCCCGCCAGGGCAGACACCCAGTTCAATGCGTGAGGCGGCGAACTTTCTGAATGCGCTGATCGAGGGGCGCACGCTCAGCGAAGTGCGGCGTCAGATGCAAAGCCAGATCGACGCCCGCAGACAAGAAATCGACGTGCTGGCGCGTGAGATGGTCGAGAGCGGGATGGCCGCTTGGGACAGCGATGGCGGCGACTCGGCCCGTTTGATTGTGCGCGGGCGGGCGAATCTGTTGAATGAACCGGGTCAGACTGAAGAGTTGGACCGGATCCGAACGCTGTTTGACGATCTGGAACGCAAACGTGACATCGCCGAATTCCTCGAATTGACCGAAGATGGCGAGGGTGTGCGCATTTTTATTGGTTCCGAGAACAAACTTTTCTCACTTTCGGGTTCCTCTTTGGTGGTGTCTCCATATATGAACGCTGATCGAAAGATAATCGGTGCGGTCGGGGTCATCGGACCCACACGTCTGAATTACGGGCGGATCGTGCCAATCGTGGATTATACGGCGCAACTGGTCGGCAAGCTGATATCCGACCGGAGCTAGAGGGTAAGAGATGGCAGAGCCCAAGAACGAAGAATTTCTGGACGATATCATGTCCGCAGAAGCGGAAGAGTTTGCCGAGGAATTTGCTGAGATCAGCGAAGAGGCGCTGGAGATCGATCAGCTGCGTGCTGAGCGAGACGACTATAAAGACAAGTTCATGCGTGCGCTGGCCGACGCCGAGAACGCCCGCAAGCGCGGCGACAAGGCGCGCCGGGATGCTGAGCAGTATGGCGGGTCGAAACTGGCGCGCGACATGCTGCCGGTCTATGACAATATGAAGCGCGCACTTGAGGCCGCGACCGATGAGCAGAAAGAGGTTGCCGCCGGTCTGCTGGAAGGTGTGGAGCTGACCATGCGGGCGTTGAAGGACGTGTTCCAGAAGCACGGGATTGAAGTGATCACGCCCGAAGTTGGCGACCGGTTTGACCCGAATGTACATGAGGCAATGTTTGAGGCTCCGGTGCCTGGCACCAAAGCCGGGGACATCATTCAGGTCTCGGCCGAAGGTTTTATGCTGCATGACCGCCTGCTGCGCCCGGCGCAGGTCGGCGTTTCGTCGATGCCTGCAAGCTAAGCAGTTATAAAAACAAGAATTTTGAGGCGGTCAGGATCTGGCCGCCTCTTTCAATTTATAGATCAGGTCCAACGCTTCGCGCGGGGTCAGCTCATCCGGCAGGATCTCGTCGAGCATATCCGTGACCGGTGAGGCCTTGGGTGCCGAAGGCGGAGGAGGCGGCGCTGCTGAAAACAAGGGCAGGTCGTCGATCAAGGCCTTTTGCTTGCCACCCTCACGCTCGGTTTTTTCCAACTGATCCAACACGACGCGGGCGCGCTCAACCACGGATGCAGGCAGACCGGCGAGTTGGGCGACCTGAACACCATAGGAACGGTCGGCGGCGCCTTTGTGCACCTCGTGCAGGAAGATCACCTCACCTTCCCATTCCTTGACCGCGACGGTGGCGTTGTCGACGCCCTCCAGATTTCCTGCCAAGGCGGTTAATTCATGGTAGTGGGTCGCAAACAAGGCACGACATTTGTTGGCGGCATGTAGGTGTTCCAGTGTCGCCCAGGCGATGGACAGGCCGTCATAGGTGGCGGTGCCGCGGCCAATTTCATCAAGAATGACCAGCGCGCGGTCGTCAGCCTGATTGAGGATGGCAGCGGTCTCCACCATCTCGACCATAAATGTCGAGCGGCCCCGGGCCAGATCGTCCGACGCGCCGACACGGCTGAACAGCTGGCTGACGACACCGACATGCGCCCGTTCTGCCGGAACATAGCTGCCCATTTGCGCCAACAGGGCGATCAGCGCGTTCTGGCGCAGGAAGGTTGATTTACCAGCCATGTTGGGACCTGTCAGCAGCCAGATGGCAGCACCGTCCTCGGCGCTCAGATCACAATCATTGGCGATGAACGCATCGCCACTTTGCTGGCGCAGCGCATGTTCTACGACCGGATGGCGACCGCCTTGCACATCGAACGCGCGCGAGGCATCGACCTGCGGTCGACACCAGTTCTCTCCGCGTGCCAGATCTGCCAAGGCGGTGGTCAAATCCAGCTCAGCCAGCCCGCGCGCGGCTTGGTTCAGGCGGGCGGCGAGGGTAAGAATCTCGTCAGATAGCCTTTGATAGAGCCTTTTTTCGATCTCCAAAGCCAGATTTCCTGCGTTCAGGATACGGGTTTCGATCTCGGAGAGTTCGACGGTGGTAAAGCGCACCTGATTGGCAGTGGTTTGACGGTGAATATAGGTCTCGCTGAACGGCGGGTTCAGCATTTTTTCGGCATGTGTGGCGGTGGTTTCGATGAAGTAACCCAGCACGTTGTTATGCTTGATCTTCAACGAAGCAATGCCGGTATGCTCTGCATATTTCTGCTGAAACCCGGCGATGACCGAGCGACCTTCGTCGCGCAAAGTTCGGGCCTCATCCAGTTCCGAGTCAAAGCCGGGGGCTATGAAGCCTCCGTCACGAGCCAATAGCGGCGGTTCGGCAACCAGCGCCTCGTCAAGCAGACCCAAGAGGTCATCAAAGCCGACAAGGTTTTGAACGGCTGTAGACAGCAATATTGGCAGGTCCTGCGTACCGCAAAGCTCGGCAATCGTTGACGCCTGAGTCAGTCCGTTGCGAACGGCGGCCAGATCGCGCGGCCCTCCACGCTCAAGGGAAAGCCGCGAAAGGGCGCGGTCCAGATCCGGGGTCTTGCGCAGCGCCTCGCGCAGGTCTGAGGCGGTCAAGCTGTCCTCAGCCGCGAAAGTCACCGCATCCAGCCGGGCATGGATCACATCCAGATTGCGCGAAGGGCTGGACAGGCGCTGCTCCAGCAGCCGCGCACCACCGGGTGTGACGGTGCGGTCGACCACAGACAGCAGCGATCCGGCCCGACCACCGGACAGAGATCGGGTCAGTTCCAGATTGCGGCGTGTGGCGGCGTCGATCTGAACGACGCGATCCTCGGATTCCTTTAAAGGTGTTTGCAGCAGGGGCAATTTGCCCTTCTGCGTGATCTCCAGATAGTCAATCAGCGCGCCCAAGGCGGACACTTCGGCGCGCCCGAAGGAACCAAACGCATCCAGCGCGCCCACGTGAAACAGACCGCAGATGCGTTTCTCTGCCGCTGTGCTATCGAAACTTGCGCGCCCGATAGGGGTGAGTGAGATACCCAGATCGCGAACCGGTTCTTGCAGCGGCTGATCCGCGCCATCCGCCACGATCAGCTCGGACGGAGCCAATCGCGCAAGCTCGGGGCTTAAACGAACGGATGTCAAAGGCATCACGTGAAACGCACCGGTTGAGATATCAGCCCAAGCCAGCGCAGCCTCGTCCCGCACCTCAGAATAGGCGGCTAGAAAGTTGTGACGGCGGGCTTCCAGCAAGGCGTCTTCCGTCAGCGTGCCGGGCGTCACCAAACGCACGACATCGCGCTTTACCACTGATTTAGAGCCTCTTTTCTTCGCTTCAGCCGGGCTTTCCATCTGCTCGCAGACGGCGACGCGAAAGCCTTTGCGGATCAGGGTCAGTAGATAGCCCTCGGCCGAATGGACCGGCACGCCGCACATCGGAATATCGGTCCCGTTGTGTTTGCCACGTTTGGTCAAGGCGATGTCCAACGCTTCAGCAGCGTTGACGGCGTCCTCGAAAAACATCTCGTAGAAATCGCCCATGCGGTAGAACAGCAGGGCGTCGGCATGGGCCTCTTTGATCTCAAGATATTGCGCCATCATTGGCGTGACTGTGGACAAAAGCGGCCCCCTATTGGCGTCTTCCGGACGCGACCTTACAAATCCCCTTCGTGCGACGAAAGGTGAAAACGCATTGTCGTTGAGGCGCGCGCGCGCCTGCGCTATGACGCATCAGCCCTGAAGTCATGGAAACGACCCAAAAGATGCCCAAAGCGAAGATCACCAAAGAAGAGGCACTGGCCTTTCACCTGGACCCGACCCCCGGCAAGTGGGAGGTGCAGGCCACCGTTCCCATGACCACGCAGCGCGATCTGTCGCTGGCCTACAGCCCCGGTGTTGCTGTTCCATGTGAAGCCATCGCCGAGGCACCCGAAACGGCCTATGACTATACCAACAAGGGCAATCTGGTTGCCGTGATCTCGAATGGCACAGCCGTTCTGGGCCTTGGCAATCTCGGTGCGCTGGGCTCGAAACCGGTGATGGAGGGGAAATCTGTCCTGTTCAAACGGTTCGCCGATGTGAACTCGATCGATATCGAATTGGACACTGAGGACCCGGATGAGTTCTGCCGCGCGGTTCGCCTGATGGGGCCGACCTTTGGCGGTATCAACCTTGAGGACATCAAGGCACCTGAATGTTTCATCATCGAACAGCGCCTGAAGGAGGAGATGGACATCCCCGTCTTCCACGATGATCAGCACGGCACAGCGGTGATCTGTGCGGCGGGTCTGATCAACGCGCTGCATATCTCGGGCAAGAAGATCGAGGATGTGAAGATCGTTCTGAACGGGGCCGGGGCTGCGGGCATCGCCTGTATCGAACTGCTCAAGTCGATGGGCGCGCGGCATGAGAACTGCATCGTCTGTGACACCAAGGGCGTGATCTATCAGGGTCGGACCGAGGGCATGAACCAGTGGAAATCGGCGCACGCGATCTCCACCGATCTTCGGACTCTCGAAGAAGCGATGAAGGGGGCCGATGTATTCTTGGGCGTATCGGTCAAAGGCGCCGTGACACAAGATATGGTTGCCAGTATGGCCGACAATCCTGTGATCTTCGCCATGGCCAACCCGGATCCCGAGATCACGCCGGAAGAAGCCCATGAAGTGCGCGTCGATGCCATCGTCGCCACCGGACGCAGCGATTACCCGAACCAGGTCAACAACGTTTTGGGTTTTCCCTATCTGTTCCGCGGCGCTTTGGACATTCATGCCCGCGCCATCAATGATGAGATGAAAATCGCTTGCGCCCATGCGCTGGCCAATCTGGCGCGTGAGGACGTGCCGGATGAGGTTGCCATGGCTTATGGCAAGTCGCTGACCTTTGGGCGTGATTACATCATCCCGACGCCGTTTGATCCGCGCCTGATCCACCGTATTCCGCCTGCTGTCGCCAAGGCGGGTATGGACACTGGCGCAGCCCGCCGTCCGATCATCGACATGGACGCCTATGAGCTGAGCCTCAAATCCCGCATGGACCCAACTGCCAGCATCCTGCGCGGCCTGAACGCCCGTGCGCGTCAGGCACAAAGCCGGATGATCTTTGCCGAGGGCGACGATCCCCGCGTCTTGCGCGCCGCAGTGACCTATCAGCGCTCGGGCTTCGGCAAGGCGTTGGTTGTGGGCCGTCCGGACGATGTCAAACTCAAGCTGGAAGAAGCTGGATTGGGGGATGCGGTACGCGAGTTGGAAGTGGTGAATGCGGCCAACACCACACATCTCGAGACCTATACAGACTTTTTGTATAAACGCCTGCAGCGTAAGGGTTTTGACCGGAAAGACATCTACCGCCTCGCGGCGCGCGACCGGCATGTGTTCTCATCCCTGATGCTGGCGCATGGTCATGGCGACGGTCTGGTGACCGGTGCTACGCGCAAATCGGCGCATGTGCTGGATCGTATCAATCACGTATTTGATGCCGATGCCGCCCATGGTGCAGCCGGTGTGACTGCACTGCTGCACAAAGGTCGTATCGTTCTGATCGGTGACACATTGGTGCACGAATGGCCCGATGAAAATGATCTGGCCACGATCGCCGAACGTTCGGCCGCGGTGGCGCGTCACATGGGGTTGGAGCCTCGGGTGGCCTTTGTCAGCTTCTCGACCTTTGGCTATCCGGTGTCCGAGCGGGCTGAGAAGATGCACCGCGCGCCGGTGGTTCTGGACCAGCGCGGCGTCAACTTCGAGTACGAGGGCGAGATGACCGTGGACGTCGCGCTGAACGTGGATCAGCAAGCTGGATACCCGTTTCAGCGCCTCACCGGGCCGGCCAATATCCTGATCGTGCCGGCGCGGCACTCGGCTTCGATCT
The DNA here is from genome assembly GCF_056537345.1 of Ruegeria sp. CF4. Classification (NCBI taxonomy): domain Bacteria; kingdom Pseudomonadati; phylum Pseudomonadota; class Alphaproteobacteria; order Rhodobacterales; family Roseobacteraceae; genus Ruegeria; species Ruegeria sp. CF4. Next base: position 139,093 of record NZ_JBQFRJ010000003.1, read on the forward strand.
CGACCAAACTGATGCAGGAAATGGGCGGGGCGACCGTGATCGGCCCGATCCTGTCCGGCGTCGACAAGCCGATTCAGATCTGCTCGACCGTCTCGACCGCGAATGACATTCTGAACATGGCTATTCTGGCCTCCTGCGATATTGGATAGACCATGACGATCTGGAACCTGGGCTCGATCAACGCGGATATGGTATATGCCCTGCCGCATTTGCCGGAAGCGGGCGAAACCTTAGCGGCGGGCGGGCTTGATCGGTTTCTGGGTGGCAAGGGGGCCAATATGTCGGTGGCGGCAGCCCGGGCTGGGGCGCGGGTGGCGCATATCGGCGCCGTCGGGTCAGATGGGCGCTGGGCGCGCGACCGATTGACCGAATATGGGGTTGATACCCGGTTTATCTCTGAGACCGACACCCCAACCGGTCATGCAATCATCGCCGTGGATGCCGAGGGTGAAAACCTGATCATCCTCTACCCCGGTGCCAATCACGCGTTGGAGGCGCAGCAGCTGCAACGGGCCTTGGGTGAGGCCGTCACCGGGGACGTTTTGGTGATGCAGAACGAAACCAACGCACAGATCGAGGCAGCACGGCTGGGCCGCGACCTTGGCCTGACCGTTTGCTACGCCGCCGCCCCATTTCAGGCCGACGCGGTTCAGGCTGTCCTGCCATTTCTGGATTTCCTGATCCTGAACGAGGTCGAGGCCGAGCAGTTGCAGGCCGCGTCAGGCCTTGCGCCCTCGGACCTGCCTGTAGAGCATGTGATCGTGACGCTGGGTGCAAAAGGCGCGCGGTATTACCATCAAGGCCATGACCCTCAGCAGTTCGAGGCCCATAAGGTCAGCGCTGTCGATACGACCGGCGCGGGGGATACCTTCACCGGATATGTGCTGGCGGGGATGGATCGAGGGATGCCGATGGCGCAGGCGATCGCCCAAGCGATGCGTGCCGCGGCCCTGATGGTCACGCGGCACGGCACAGCGGATGTTATTCCGGATTTGAAAGAGGTGCGCGAGGCGCAGCTCGATTAAGACCCAGCGAAGGGCGCAGCGCTACCCCACAATTGCCGGACACGGTCATCGCGGCCACACGCATTTCGATAGGCCTTATAAGCGTTCTTCTGGCGCTTGGGGCCAAAGCGGGTAAAGACCAGCTTGTCACCCTTGTAGTAATCCTGATGGTATTCTTCGGCCGGATAGAATGTGCCTTCCTGCAGGATCGGTGTGACGACGGTCTGCCCCAATGCCTGCTGAGCATTACCTTTGGCTTTCTGCGCTAGCGCCTTTTCCCCTGTGTTAGAGACGAAAATGGCGGTGCGATAGCTGTCGCCCCGATCACAGAACTGGCCGCCTGCATCGGTGGGATCAACCGAGCGGAAGAACATGTTCAACAGTGTTTCACGCGATACTTTGGCGGGGTCGAAAGTGATCTGAACCGCCTCATAATGACCGGTGCCACCTTTGGACACCTGATCATAGGTGGGGTTCGCCGTCTTGCCACCGGTATAGCCTGACACCGCCCCAAGCACGCCGGGGACGGATTCGAAATCGGATTCCACGCACCAGAAACAGCCTCCGGCGACCGTCAGCGTCTCGGACCCCGCTGCCGGGGCGGGCAGAGCACGCAACATGGCCGTCAGCAGGATCAGCGCAAACAGCAGAGAGGGTTTGATGCAGTTCAGATAAGCAGTCCGGGTCATGGCAGGTCTCCTTCCGAGACCAAGCTGCCCTCAGTTTCACCCGCTTGCAATGCGCTGACATCGTTTGTCACGTGCTGGTGAGACGAGTTTATCCGTGATCGCCCGTTACCCCAGCAACTGCCCCAACTTCATCGCGACACCTATATTGCCCGAAATCTTCAGCTTACCCAGTGCAACCCCCGTCATCGGGTTCAGCTTTCCGGTCAGCAGCTTGGTCAGGTTGTCCTGCGAGATGCGGATGGTGCAGTCTGTCTCACGATCTTCGGTCGAAGCTGTGTTGTCGGCCAAAACGATCACGCCGTCATCGCCGCAATCGAATTTGAGCGATCCGTCAAAGTTCTTGCCATCCAGACCTTTTTGAATCCCGTCGGCGATGTCCTGCAGCATGATCCGTCCTTTTCCTGATTGACGTATGCGTAAAGACACTCCCATGCGTCGATCAAGCCTGACGCAGCGGGAAGACGCCCACAAAAAAGCCCGGCATCCAAAGGATTGCCAGGCTTTGGTGTCGATATGTGAGTTCGCTTACTTGCTCAGCCGCTTGTCGCGTGCGGCCAGCAGTTTCAGGCGCAGCGCGTTCAGCTGAATGAAACCAGCTGCATCTTTCTGGTCATAGGCACCAGCGTCTTCCTCAAAGGTCACATGCGCCTCGGAATAGAGCGAATGATCAGACCAACGGCCAACGGTCGAGGCCAGACCTTTGTACAGTTTCACCCGCACGGTGCCGGTGACGTGCTCTTGCGACTTGTCGATGGCGGCCTGCAGCATCTCACGCTCGGGCGAGTACCAGAAGCCGTTATAGATCAGCTCGGCGTATTGCGGCATCAGCTGGTCTTTCAGATGCATCGCGCCACGGTCCATGGTGATGGACTCGATCCCGCGATGCGCTTCCAACAGGATGGTGCCGCCCGGCGTTTCATAGATGCCTCGCGATTTCATGCCCACGAAACGACCCTCGACCAGATCGAGACGGCCAATGCCGTGCTTGCCGCCATATTCGTTCAGCTTGGTCAGGATGGTGGCCGGGCTCATCGCCTCGCCATTGATGCTGACCGCGTCACCTTTTTCAAAGCCGATTTCGATGAATTCGGGCTCATTCGGCGCGTCCTCGGGATGGACGGTGCGCTGATAGACATAGTCGGGCGCCATATCGGCGGGGTCTTCCAGAACCTTGCCCTCGGACGAGGTGTGCAGCAGGTTCGCGTCGACCGAGAAGGGCGCCTCGCCGCGTTTGTCCTTGGCAATCGGGATCTGGTTCTGTTCCGCAAATTCCAGCAGCTTGGTGCGGCTGGTCAGGTCCCACTCGCGCCACGGCGCGATCACCTTGATATCGGGGTTCAGCGCGTAAGCGGCCAGTTCAAAGCGAACCTGATCGTTGCCCTTGCCGGTCGCACCATGGGCGACAGCGTCAGCGCCGGTTGCCTCAGCAATCTCGACCAGGCGTTTCGAGATCAGCGGTCGTGCGATCGAGGTGCCCAGCAGGTACAGCCCCTCATATTGCGCGTTGGCGCGGAACATCGGGAAGACGAAATCGCGGACGAATTCCTCGCGGATGTCTTCGATATAGATGTTCTCGGGTTTGATCCCCAGCAGCTCGGCTTTCTTGCGCGCGGGCTCAAGCTCCTCACCCTGACCCAGATCGGCGGTGAAGGTCACGACCTCACAACCATACTCGGTCTGCAGCCATTTCAGAATGATCGAGGTATCAAGGCCACCGGAATAGGCCAGAACAACTTTCTTGGGCGCGGACATCTGACTTCCCTTTATGCGTAGAACGACTGGCCCCTAACGGGTTTTGGACGCGGGGGCAAGCAGCGTGGATTGACGCAGGGCGGGAATTCAAGTGAAACGGGCGGACAGAGAACAAGGATTGGTTGAGGGGGCAGTATTTATGCAGGGATTAGAAATATTCGTGCATTCGGTGAAGATGGTTTTGAGGAACCTGAAGCAGGCTCTCCAGATTTCGTTGGTGCCTGCGCTGATTGGAGGCCTGATCGTCATAGCTCTCAGTGTTCTGTTTGGCATTTCATTCGAGGATATCTCGACGGAGCCGAACGGCTTGCCTGACGCCGCTTCGTCAGGTGCGATTGCAGGCTTTCTTCTGAGTGTGCTGCTTTCGATTTTTACGATCATGCTTTGGATCGTCGTGTCCTGGCATCGTTTCGTGCTGCTCGAAGAATATCCGGTCGGTTTTCTTCCCGCATTCAGATCGGATCGCGTATTGGCCTATTTTGGGAGACTCCTGATGCTGCTGCTGCTGGCAGCAGTCGCTATGATCCCGGCCATGTTTGTCATAGGGATGTTGGGGCAAGCTCCGGCGGTGGTGGGAATCCTGGTCTGGTTTTTGGTTGTCGTATTGCTGACGGTGGCATTCTATCGGGTTTCTCCGATCCTGCCCGGTGCGGCAATCGGACGAAACCTGAAGCTGTCGGAAGCCTGGCAGGCAACAGCTGGTGCCGAGGGTGCAATTGTCCTGTTGGTGATCCTGTCGGCGCTGTTTCAGATGCTGCTTCAGTTTCTGGCATCTATATTGCTGTTTGTTCCGATCATTGGGCCGTTGGTTGTGGTCTTTGCCATGATGCTGGTGGTTCCATTGATCAATGTCAGCATCCTGACGACGATCTATGGCGTCTTCATCGAAAAGCGCGAACTCTCCTGACCCGCGTACACATATGTATTCCTTGCCCTTTCAGCGGCGATCGGGCAGGGAAATCGACATGACCGATTTCATGACCCGCGCCCGCGCCGCCGAACAGGCAATGCGCTCTGTGTTTCCCGCAACGCCGTTGCAGCGGAATGCCCATTTGTCTGACCGTTACGGGGCCGAAATCTGGCTCAAGCGTGAAGACCTCAGCCCGGTGCGGTCCTACAAGATTCGTGGTGCGTTCAACGCTATGCGCAAGCAGCAGGGGCAGGATCTGTTTGTCTGCGCCAGCGCGGGCAATCACGCGCAGGGTGTGGCCTATATGTGCAAGCATCTGGGCGTGCGGGGTGTGATCTTCATGCCGGTGACCACGCCGCAGCAGAAGATCCAGAAGACCCGCATCTTTGGCGGCGACAATATCGAGGTTCACCTGATCGGCGACTATTTCGATGACACACTGGCTGCCGCGCAGAAATGGTGCGCGGAACAGGGTGGCCATTTTCTGTCTCCTTTCGACGATGAGGATGTGATCGAGGGTCAGGCCTCGCTTGCGGCTGAGATTGAGGAACAACTGGGCAGCATTCCCGATCATGTGCTGTTGCCTGTGGGCGGTGGCGGCATGTCCGCAGGAGTAGCAACCTGGTTTGGCGACCGCACGCATTGTTTGTTTGTCGAGCCAGCGGGTGGGGCCTGTTTGCGCGCCGCGCTGGCAGCGGGGCATCCGGTGTCGCTGGACCATGTGGACAATTTTGTCGATGGCGCGGCGGTGGGCCGGATCGGTGAAAAACCCTTTGAGCTGCTGAAATCGCGTCACCTGTCGGATGTGCTGACATTGTCCGAAGACCGCATCTGCACCACCATGATTGAGATGCTGAATGTCGAGGGCATCGTGCTGGAGCCCGCCGGCGCGCTGGCGATCGAGGCGCTGGGCGATATTCAAAGCTTTATCCGGGGCAAGACCGTGGTGTGTGTGACCTCAGGCGGTAATTTCGATTTCGAACGCCTGCCCGAAGTCAAAGAGCGCGCCCAGCGATATTCCGGAGTGAAGAAATACTTCATCCTGCGCCTGCCGCAGCGCCCCGGAGCGTTGAAGGAGTTTCTGAACATCCTCGGCCCCGAAGATGACATCGCACGTTTCGAATACATGAAGAAATCGGCGCGCAATTTTGGATCGGTCCTGATCGGGATCGAAACCCGTAAGCCCGAGAATTTCATGCGTCTGTTCGCGCATCTGGATGAGGCCGGGTTCACCTATACGGACATCACCGAAGACGAGACATTGGCGCAGTTTGTGATCTAGCGCAGGTTTTCGGCAAGACCGGCCTGAAACAATGTTTTCGACTCGTCATAGGCCGCGAAAATCTCAGGTAGATCAACGGCGGCACTTTCACCCGCGGCAGCACGGCGCTCTCCGTCCTGGCAAAGCTTCGAGAAGCTATCAAATCCAAGGCTCAACGCGCTGCCTTTCAGGAAATGCAGGTTCTGTTCCATCTCGGAACGCCTTGCATCCTGGCGCAGCTTGGCAATTACCTCTTGCACTTCGTCCAGGAAAATCTCGACCACCTCGTCGAACTCATCCGCGCCGACCTCGTCGCGCAATTGCCTGACTCTGGACCACTGTATCATGCCACCCTCTTGCGGTTGGTCTGTGCATACCGTCACGGCGGTAAAGAAGTGGTTAAGCTCTAGGCGTGCGGTTTTTCACCAGATGTTAAACCAGCGGTCTTAGCGTTGGCTCAACTTAGATATTGGATGAGCGCAGGGATTTAATGGTGCCGGAAGTCGGTCAATCAGACAGCCGGGTTGAGCTGGACTTCGGCGCGATCCGTCGGGTTCTGGTGGTGGATGACAGCAGGCTGCAACGGCGGATTCTGGTTGCCTCACTTAAAAAGTGGGGGTTTGAGGTGCTTGAGGCCGATACGGGTGAGGCCGCGATTGACCTGTGTAAAGACAACAGACCTGACCTGGTGCTCAGCGATTGGGTCATGCCGGGGATGAGCGGGCTGGAATTCTGCCGCGCCTTTCGTGGGCTCGAAACCGAGCAATATAGCTATTTCATCCTGCTGACCTCAAAAAGCGAAAAGCAGGAGGTCGCGAAGGGACTGGATGCAGGGGCGGATGATTTCCTGATCAAACCGCTGGAGGCTGATGAGCTGCGCGCCCGCATTTCGGCCGGTGCCCGGATTCTGGACATGCAGCGTGAACTGTCCAAGAAAAACCGCCTGATCGAGACTGCATTGGATGAACTGAAACTGGCGCATGATGCCATTGACAAGGACCTGATGCAGGCTCGCAAAATTCAGGAATCTCTGGTGCCTGAACTGACCGGGCAATTTGGTAAGTCCCGCGTCAGCCTGTTGCTGAAACCTTGTGGTCATATCGGCGGCGATCTGGTGGGCATGTTCTCGCCCGGCGTCAATCGGCTGGGCTTCTACAGCATCGATGTCTCTGGCCACGGGATCACATCGGCGATGATGACGGCGCGGCTGGGTGGGTATCTGTCCAGCACGTATTTCGACCAGAACGTCGCGATGGAGCGGCGCTTCAACAAGTTCTACGCCTTGCTGCCGCCTGAGGAGGTCGCGGAGCAGCTGAACTCGCGCCTGATCGCCGATGCCGGGGTCGAGGAATATTTTACAATGGTCTACGCCATCGTCGATCTGCGCAACGGGCACGTGAAGATGGTGCAGGCCGGGCACCCACATCCTTTGCTGTTGCGCGCCGATGGCGGGGCTGAGTTTCTGGGCGAGGGCGGCTTGCCCATCGGCCTGTTACCGGATGTCTGCTTTCAGCAGACCGAAACTTATATGCAGCCTGGCGACAAGCTGCTGCTTCATTCTGATGGGTTCACTGAATGCCGCCTCAGGGATGGCAGCTTGCTGGATGAGGGCGGTCTGCAGCAGATGGCCACCGAGTGCCTGACCGAGAATGTTGGCTCAGAATTCCTGGACGATATGTTCTGGCACCTGACTCAGGTCATGTCGCCGGATCACGGGCTGGAGGATGACGTCTCGGCCGTGTTCTTCGAATATAACGGGACCTAAAGCAGCCCCTGCAGATGCCGCTGGGCGAAATAGGCATCCCCCTCATTGCCCAGCAGATGCACGGCGTCCGTGGTCTCCATCCACAAGGCTTCATGAAACGGCTCGGTCGGGGGACCGATACGGCGGACGGGGCGGGCGCGATAGATCAGGCAGATCTTCTCGGCCCACAGATCGTATTCGGGCATATAGGTAAACCGGCGGAACGCGCCCACGCGGCGCGGGGCGGCGATCAGCCAACCGGTTTCTTCGAACACTTCTCGGTGCAAGGCAGTGATCGGGGATTCGCCCGGATCGATGCCGCCGCCGGGCAGTTGCAGATCGGGGCCGGGTTCCAGTTGACAGGTCAGCAACAGGCGGTTGCCTTGCGGCAACAAGGAATAGACACCGACGCGTCGCGTATATGTCCGCCCGGCTTCGGGGCTTTCACCGAACCGTCTGATCATGTATGGCCCCTTTCAACCCAATCTGTTCGACCTATATGGTGGCGGTATGCCAACCTGTGGCGTGTAAGGAAACCCTCATGTCTCTTGGAACCAAAATCGCGTGGGACGATACCGTCCTGCCATTTCAACTCGATGTACCGGACATGCGTGGTCGCGTGGCCCGGCTGGATGGGGTGCTGGGCGGCATCCTGAAGCAGCATGACTACCCCGAAGTGGTCGAGGCACTGGTGGCTGAGATGGCCCTGCTGACCGCGTTGATCGGGCAAACGGTGTCGCTGCGCTGGAAGCTGTCTCTGCAGGTGCAATCCAAAGGCGCGGTGCGTATGATCGCGACCGATTATTATGCACCTCAGCAGGAAGGTGAACCCGCGCAGATCCGCGCCTATGCCAGCTTTGACAGGGATCGTCTGACCGACGCTGCCCCGTTTGATCAGGTGGGTGACGGGTACTTCGCGATCATGATCGACCAAGGCGAGGGCACGCATCCCTATCAGGGCATCACCCCGCTGGCCGGAGGATCGCTGAGCGCCTGTGCCGAGGCCTATTTTGCGCAGTCCGAACAGCTGCCGACCCGGTTCTCGCTCAGCTTCGGCAAATCGACCGAACCCGGTGTTGGTGAACACTGGCGCGCGGGTGGGATCATGCTGCAGCACATGCCCAAGGCCTCACCCTTTGCCGCATCGGGCGAGGGGACCGGAGAGATACTGACCGCCTCAGATCTGGTGGACGGTGAAGAAAGTGAGAACTGGGGCCGCGTCAATATCCTGCTCGACACCGTGGATGATCTGGAGATGATCGGGCCGTCGGTTGCGCCGACAGACTTGCTGGTGCGCCTGTTCCACGAGGAACAGCCTCGTGTCTATGATGCGCAGCAGGTAAAATTCGGTTGCACTTGTTCCGAAGATCGCGTGCGCCAAAGCCTGTCGATCTATTCGGCGCAGGATATTGCGACAATGACCACGGACGAAGGCACCGTCACAGCCGACTGTCAATTCTGCGGTGCGCATTATGTGCTGGACCCAGCGACCGTCGGGTTCGAAGCCGAAGGCCCGGATGGCGCGTGATCTGATCTCAGAGCTAACAGCGGCGCTGGGCCGTGACGGCTCCGGGTCCAGTGACTTTGACCTGAACCCCGAGACGGCGCTGCCAGCAGGGCGCAAACTGCGCCCTGCTGGCGTGTTAGTGCCTGTTTCACTGGCCTATGACGCACCTCGGGTGATCCTGACCAAGCGTTCGTCAGCGCTGAAGCACCACCCGGGGCAGATCGCTTTTCCGGGCGGCAAACAGGATGAAGGTGATGCGGATGTCACCGCTACGGCCTTGCGCGAAGCGCAGGAGGAGATCGGTTTGCCGACCGACTTGCCGCGTATTCTGGGTCATCTGCCGACACATGAAACGGTGACGTCTTTTGCGGTGACGCCGGTCGTTGCAGTGCTCGAAACGACTTTCGACACGATAGTCGAACCCGGCGAGGTGGATGAGGTTTTCTCGGTCCCGCTTGCGCATGTGTTGAACCCGGAGAATTATGTCGTCGAGTCGCGCCGCTGGCGTGGACAAAGGCGGTATTACTACGCTGTGCCCTATGGCCCCTATTACATCTGGGGCGCGACGGCGCGGATGTTGCGAGGGTTGGCGGCGCGGATGAGCGAATGAAGCGGATCACGGAAGACTGGATCGCAAAAAAGGCCACCCAGGATGTGTGTGCCGCACTGACCAAAGGCGGGGCGCAGGCCTTGTTTGTGGGCGGCTGCGTGCGCAACGCGTTGCTGCAGGCTCCGGTTTCTGACATCGATATTGCCACGGATGCAAGGCCTGAACGGGTGATGGAACTGGCGCAAAAGGCCGGGTTGAAACCGATCCCGACGGGGATTGATCATGGTACGGTGACGATTGTCAGCGGCGGCATCCCACATGAGGTCACCACTTTTCGCCGCGATGTCGAAACGGATGGCCGTCGTGCTGTCGTCGCTTTCTCCGATAAGGTCGAAGAAGACGCGGCGCGGCGCGATTTCACCATGAACGCGTTGTATGCCCGGCCCGACGGCACGATCCTCGATCCCTTGCACGGATTACCGGACCTGCAGACGCGTCGCGTGCGGTTTATCGGCGAGGCCAGCGATCGCATCCGCGAGGATTATCTGCGGTCGCTTAGATATTTCCGGTTTCACGCCTGGTATGGCGATGCGGATGAGGGGTTTGACCCCGATGCGCTTGATGCGATTGCCGCGAATTTGGACGAATTAGAGACACTTTCCCGCGAACGCGTCGGGGCCGAGATGTTGAAACTTCTGGCCGCGCCCGACCCCGCGCCGTCGGTCGCCGCCATGCGCAGCACGGGTGTTTTGGCACGGCTTTTGCCCGGCGCTGATGACCGGGCTTTGGCGATCCTGATCCAGCTGGAGCAAGACGCCCACGCCACGCCCGAAGCGATTCGTCGTTTGGCGGCGATTGCTCCGCCTGAGGTGGCCAAAACCCTACGTCTCAGCAAGGCACAGCTGCAGCGCCTGACCCGGATGCGGGATGAGGCGGCAGCAACGACCAGCGTCGCGGAACTTGGCTATCGTTATGGCGCGGAAGGTGGATTGCACGAGACGCTATTGCGCTGCGCATTTCTGGAACAGCCCTGGTCCGACGACCTGCGCCGCGCCTTGGAGCAAGGGGCCGCAGCCAGTTTTCCGATCAAGGCGGCGGATTTGATCCCCGCCTTCTCGGGCCCGGCGCTGGGCGCAAAACTGGCCGAGCTTGAGGCGCGCTGGATCGCGTCGGATTTCGCGCTCAGTCGCGAAGATTTGCTGGCGGACTAGCGGGAAGTCTCAAAAGGGGATGACAAACCCGATTTGATTTGGCAGGGTGCGCCTATCTCATAATGGAGGGAGGAATGCGAATGTATTACGGGATCTGGTTCGGCTAAAGCCCGGAACACGTGACCCGTAGGGGTGGTGTTCTGGCGCCATCTTTCTTCGCATGACCTATTTTCTGCTCAATCGGAGCACCCTCCATGTTTCGCTATTTCGAAAACCTTGTTGACCCTTTTGTCGCCTATGAAGAAGTCGATACGCCGCCCACGCGGCTTTGGCCCTTCATGCTGGACTATACCCGTCCGTTTTATCGCGTGTTCCTGTGGGCAGGCCTGATCTCGGTTGTCGTGGCCGCGGTCGAGGTCGGATTGATCTACTACATGGGCCGTGTCGTCGATCTGCTGTCCGACGCGCCATCAGAAGTCTGGCAAGCACACGGTACCGAGCTGATGCTGATGGCGGCGTTTGTCCTGCTGCTGCGGCCCTTGCTCCATGTCGTCGACGTGCTGTTGTTGAACAACGCAATCCTGCCGAATATCGGCACCATCTTCCGGTGGCGTGCGCATAAACATGTTTTGCGTCAGTCGGTTGGCTGGTTCGAGAATGATTTTGCCGGACGCATTGCCAACCGGATCATGCAGACCCCTCCGGCAGCGGGCGAGGCCGTTTTTCAGGTCTTCGACGCGATTTCGTTTTCGCTGGCCTATCTGGTCGGCGCGGGGATTCTGTTGATGGCAGCCGATCCCCGTCTGCTGCTGCCGCTGGTCATCTGGTTTGCGCTTTATGCGTTGCTGGTGCGCTGGGCGGTTCTGCGGGTCGGGCCGGCTTCCAAGGCCGCATCCGATGCGCGTTCGGCGGTGACGGGGCGCGTGGTGGACAGCTATACCAACATCCATTCGGTCAAGATGTTTGCCCATGACTCGCAGGAACTGGACTATGCCCGCGAAGCCATCGAGGAAACCCGGCACACCTTTCAGGTCGAGATGCGGATCTTCACCATCATGGATGCGGTGCTTGTCACGCTGAATGGCATGCTGATCGTTGGGGTTGTCGGCTGGGCGCTTGTTCTGTGGATGCAGGGCAGCGCCTCGGTTGGGGTGGTTGCAGCGGCGACAGCGCTGACGCTGCGGCTCAATTCCATGACCGGCTGGATCATGTGGGCCCTGACCAGTTTCTTTCGCCAGCTCGGCGTTGTCGCCGAAGGGATGGAGACCATCGCGCAGCCCATCGAACTGCTGGATGAGATCGAGGCCGAGCCCCTGCGGCTGGAGCAGGGACAGATCGAAATCCGCGATCTGTCGCATCATTATGGCCGCAAGGCCGGTGGGCTGGATCACGTCAACCTGACCATCAAACCGGGTGAAAAGATCGGCCTGATCGGACGTTCGGGCGCCGGGAAATCGACCCTGGTCAAGCTGCTTTTGCGGTTTTACGACGTGGAGCAGGGGGCGATCCTGATCGATGGTCAGGACATCTCGAAGGTGACGCAGGACAGTTTGCGCAGCCATATCGGGATGGTCCAGCAGGACAGCGCTCTGCTGCATCGTTCGGTGCGGGCCAATATCCTCTATGGCCGCCCCGGCGCGACCGAGGCGCAGATGAGAGATGCTGCGAAACAGGCCGAAGCGCATGAGTTTATCCTCGATCTGCAGGATCCGCAGGGCCGCATTGGCTATGATGCGCATGTGGGCGAGCGGGGCGTGAAACTGTCCGGTGGTCAGCGGCAGCGCGTGACCCTTGCGCGGGTGATCCTGAAAGACGCGCCGATTTTGCTGTTGGACGAGGCGACATCCGCCCTAGATTCCGAGGTCGAAGCTTCGATTCAGGAAACGCTCTACGGCATGATGCAAGGCAAGACCGTGATCGCCATCGCGCACCGGCTCAGCACGATTGCGCAGATGGACCGCATTCTGGTGATGGATGGTGGCCGCATCGTCGAACAGGGCGGTCATTCCGACCTGTTGGCGCAAGGAGGGCTTTACGCTCAGTTCTGGGCACGGCAATCTGGGGGCTTCCTGAACCCGGAGGCCGCTGAATGAGGATTGCCGACCTCATCCAACCGTTCAACGCCACCCAAACGCCCCCGCCGCAATCGCTGGGGGCGTTCATTCGCTGGGCCTTGTCCGGGGCGTGGCCGATGCTGTTTGTCGCAGCCGCCTTCTCGGCCACAGCGGGCGCGATGGAGGCCGGAACCGCGTGGATATTGGGGCGCGTGATCGACGTAGCCACGTCAGGCGGACCCGATGCCTTTCTGACCGGCGGCAATCTGTGGATGATCCTGGGCGCCGTGGCTTTTTTCATGCTGCTGCGTCCCGTGTTTTTCGGCCTGTCGGCCTTTTCGAACAACTATATCGTCATGCCCAATATCCCGCCGCTGGTTCTGGCCAAGCTGAACCATTGGACGCTAGGCCAATCGGTCACCTATTTCGACGATGATTTCGCGGGCCGGATCGCGCAAAAGCAGGTTCAGACGGCAACGGCGCTGACCTCTGTCGTGTCGGAAACGATCAGTGCAATCGTGTTTGCCTTGGCCTCGTTGGTGGGTTCTTTGCTTTTGTTAGGATCTATTCATCCGTTTGTCATGCTGCCCTTTGTGGCATGGCTTGTGGTCTATTTCCTGCTGGTGCGCTGGTATCTGCCGCGCATCCGCAAACGCTCGGGCGCGCGGGCGGGGGCACGGGCGATGGTGTCGGGGCAGATCGTGGATACGATCACCAATATCAAAACCGTCAAGCTGTTCGCCCATGCAAGGCACGAGGATGAAGCGGCGCGCAGCTCGATGGTCGATCTGCGCGAACGGTCGCTGGAGTTCGGGCTGCTCTCGGCCAGCTTCCGGCTGATCCTGATGACATTGGCGGGTGTTTTGCCGGTGATGCTGATAGGGGCAACGCTGTGGCTGTGGCAGGCAGGTAATGCGACCACGGGTGATATCGTCGCCGCAGGGGCGGTATCCGTGCGGATCTCACAAATGACCGGCTGGGTCAGTTTCACGCTGATGGGCCTTTATGCCAACGTCGGCGAGATCGAGAACGGGATGCATACCTTGACCAAGCGCGACCGGGTCGAGGATGCGATGACCGCCTCTGAGCTGATTGTCTCAGAAGGTGAGATTGCGTTTGATCATGTCAGTTTTGCTTATGGCCGCGATATTGGCGGTGTCTCCGATCTGCATTTCACCGCCGCACCAGGCGAAAAGCTGGGCATTGTGGGGGCGTCAGGTGCAGGAAAATCGACCTTGGTTTCGCTGCTGCTCAGGCTCTACGACGGCGAAAAAGGCGTTATTCGCATCGATGGGCAGGATGTCAACCAGGTCACTCAGGACAGCTTGCGCCGCCAGATCGGCATGGTCACGCAGGAAACCGCAATGTTCAATCGCTCGGCGCGTGAGAATATCCTCTATGGCCGCCCCGACGCATCCGAGGTCGAGTTGATCGAAGCCGCAACCAAGGCCGAGGCGCATGAATTTATCCTCGGGCTTGAGGATGCGCAGGGCCGTAAGGGCTATGATGCGCATCTGGGGGAACGGGGCGTGAAGCTCAGCGGTGGGCAACGGCAGCGGATCGCTCTGGCCCGCGCCATCTTGAAAGACGCACCGATTTTGGTGCTGGACGAAGCCACTTCGGCGCTGGATTCCGAGGTTGAAGCCTCGATTCAGGCTGCGCTGCATCGCGTGATGCAGGGCAAGACCGTTCTGGCAATCGCGCACCGCCTCTCTACACTCAGCGAAATGGACCGGATTATTGTTCTGGATCACGGTCACATCGTCGAAAGCGGCACGCATGAGGCATTATTAGAGCGCGGCGGGCTGTACGCCCGGTTCTGGCATCGCCAATCCGGCGGGTTCATTCAGGCGGAGGCCGCGGAATAAGGGGTTTTGTTGCGCCCAAACCCCGGCTATCAGGCCCCCATGACGCAGCACTACACCATAACCCGCCTTGGCCATCAGGGCGACGGGATCGCTGATGGCCCGATCTATGCCCCCCGCACGCTGCCGGGAGAGGTGGTCAGCGGTACGCTCAGCGGGCAGGTGCTGACGGATATCCGTGTCGAAACGCCATCGGAGCAGCGGGTGAAGGCACCGTGCCGCCATTACAAGGCTTGCGGCGGCTGCCAGCTGCAGCACGCCGCCGATGATTTTGTCGCCGATTGGAAGGTCGAGGTGGTGCGCACCGCGCTGGCCGCGCAGGGGCTCGATGCCCCGATGCGGCCCATTCATACCTCGCCCGAACATTCGCGCCGCCGCGCCACCATTGCCGTGCGCCGAACCAAAAAGGGCACTCTGGCCGGGTTCCATAGTCGCGCCTCGGATACGATCACCGAAATCCCCGATTGCCACCTGCTGCATCCTGCGCTGATTGACGCCATTCCGGTGGCCGAGGCGCTTGCGCTTTTGGGTGGTAGCCGCAAAGGCGTGTTGGCCGTAACGCTGACTCAGTCCGAAAGCGGACTGGATGTGGCGGTCAAAGGCGGCAAACTTCTGGATGGCCAGCTGGAACTGGCGCTGGCGCAGGCGACCGAACATCACGGGCTGGCAAGGCTCAGCTGGGACGATGAGGTCATCGCTATGCGCACTCCTCCGATCCAGCGCTTTGGCACCACCCATGTCACTCCACCGCCCGGCGCTTTCCTGCAGGCGACGAAGGACGGGGAACAAGCTCTATTACAGGCTGTTTCCGAGGCAACCCAGGACGCAAAGCGGATAGTCGATCTGTTCGCGGGCTGCGGTACCTTCTCTTTACTGCTGGCCCAATCGGCCGAGGTGCACGCGGTTGAGGGTGAAGCCGAGATGACCAGAGCCCTGGATCAGGGCTGGCGCAAGGCGCAAGGCCTGAAACAGGTCACAACCGAGGCGCGCGACCTGTTTCGCCGCCCTCTCATGCCCGATGAACTGCGGAAGTTCGATGCCGTTGTCCTCGACCCGCCGCGTGCGGGGGCCGAGGCGCAGGTGGCTGAGCTCGCCGAAGCCAAACGCCCAGTGATTGCGTATGTCTCATGCAATCCGGTGACCTTTGCCCGCGACGCAAAAATGTTGGTTAACGCCGGATATACCCTTGAATGGGTACAGGTGGTTGACCAATTTCGATGGTCGTCACACACCGAACTTGCCGCTCGGTTCGTCTTAAACAAATAGCCCTGAGATAAGGACCACCCGCATGGGGATCGCCCAACGTCTGCTGCCCGTCGTCGAAGCCCCGGCTTTCGGGAAATTCATCACCGGTGTGATTCTGTTCAACGCGATTCTGCTGGGGATGGAAACCTCACCCACGCTGATGGAGGTGGCGGGTCCGCTAATCGTGACGCTCGACAAACTGTGCCTCACCATCTTCGTTGTCGAAATCGTGATGAAGCTGATCGCCACCGGGCGCCGGTTCTTCACCAGCGGCTGGAATGTCTTTGACTTCGTGATCGTCGGTGTCGCCCTTGTACCCAGCGCCGGGGCGCTTTCGGTTCTGCGGGCGCTGCGTATCCTCCGGGTTCTGCGCGTCATCTCGGTCGCGCCTCGGCTGCGCCGGGTGGTCGAAGGGTTCATCTCGGCCTTGCCGGGCATGGCCAGCGTGTTCCTGCTGATGGCGATCCTGTTCTACATCGGGGCTGTGATCTCGACCAAACTGTTCTCGAACAGCTTTCCGGACTGGTTCGGCGATCTGGGCCTGTCGGCCTATACGCTATTCCAGATCATGACGCTGGAAAGCTGGTCCATGGGCATCGTCCGCCCGGTGATGGATATCTACCCATATGCCTGGTTGTTCTTTGTGCCCTTCATCATGGTGACCACATTCGCGGTGGTGAACCTGCTCGTCGGTCTGATCGTGAACTCGATGCAGGATGCCCATCATGCCGAGGATGAGGTAAAAACTGATGCTTACCGTGACGAGGTGCTCGAACGTTTGGAATCGATCGAACGCCGCCTGGCCGAGCAGTCGAACAGCAAAAAGTGATTTCAGTTTCGCACAAATCTGGCATAATAATTGGCAAAAAAGAGCAGCGGGCAGTGAAACTCATGGATCGTCGAGCATTTGGATTGGGGGCGATGGCAACGCTAAGCCTTTCGGCTTGTGCATCAGCCAGCCCTAAATTTTTGTCATATAACGGGCCCGAGGTGACCTCTCTGGTTATCAACAAGGGCGCGCGGAAACTCTATCTTCTGCATAATGAGCAGATTCTGAAGGAATATAAGGTCGATCTTGGGTTTGCGCCGATCGGCACCAAGACCAAGAAGGGCGACGGGCGCACGCCCGAGGGCACCTATCTGATCGACCGCCGCAATCCGCGCAGTCGCTATCACTTGTCGCTGGGCATTTCCTATCCGAACTCGGCCGATATCGCGCAAGCCAAGGCCGCGGGTGTCGATCCGGGTGGTGATATCTTTATCCATGGCCAGCCCAACCTGCGATCCGAGTTCAAGCGCGCGAAGAAAACCCCGGATTGGACGGCTGGTTGCATCGCCGTAACAAACGAAGAGATCGAAGAGATTTACGCGATGGTGAACGAGGGCACGGTCATCACCCTGCGCGCCTGATGTTAAGCGGTTTCCAGCTTTCGAACCCAAACAGCAGATAATCGCGCTGGTAGGCTTGCACTGCCAGCGTTTCTAACGGCGCATCGTAAATATGTTCCAGCGAGAATGGCATATCTGCCTGCACACCGATCGGGGTTACGGGATCTTGATGGCCTAGCTTGGCGGCGAGCGCGGGCAGAGCGGTCGCCATCTCATCCTCGCGCAGGATCAGGTCGGGCATGGCGAAACTGGCCATCCCCTCAAGCGTTTGCGCCTGACCGCACCATTCCCCGTCGACCCGGATCGGTGTCTGACCGGCCAGAATGCGTTGAAGCATTTCGAGGAATGCCGCAAACGCCTCCCGATGTTGATCAGGCGTGTAGTCGTCTTGATCAAGGGCCTCGGGAATCGGCAGCTCGTACCGTCTGCGCAACATATTGCGGATCTTTTTGTAGGCACCCGGCCCGGTACTAAGGATGCGGGAACAGAACACCGAATGCGCGCGCGCCAGCGGATGGCGCAGAACGGTGAATTTGCGATGCCCGGGATGCCCCTGCATCCAGCTGCGCATCTGTTTCTGATTGTGCCCGGTCAGCAAACCGTCCGGTTCGACACCGTCCAGATCAGCCATCCATTGCGCTACCTCGGCCTCGGGGCCGCCACGCACGGGCAGATACAACAGCGGTGTTCGTGGAGTGGCCACATAACGCGATACAGCCGGGCCGCGACGCGGTTCGTGATTGGGGAGGTGGTGCAGGCCAAACCGATCCTGATGCGACAACGCCTCTGCCATCTCTTGGGGATTGGTCACTTTCGAAAGCGCGGGCGCTGGGTTTTGTCGTTTCAGATGCTGATCCAGCGCTTCGAGCTGCTCATCGACCCCCAACCAAGCAGCAAGGCCGTTCAGGACCTCAAGATCGTTCAGATCTTCATAGTCGATACGGAAAGGCACCTGCCCCGTTCGTTGCAGGTGGCTTAGTACCGTCTGTTGAAAACTCTGCCGCTGCTGCAGTTGTTCGGCGAACTCATTGGTATCGAACGCAACCTGTGCCTCGCGCCGTTGTTTGATGTTGACCAGTTTCCACTGCTTGGTCTCCATCGCGATCTTCCACGACAGATAGCTGTCCAGTGGATTACGGGTAAGGATGATCTTGGCACAGCGTGGATCGTCCAGCATTGGCGAAAGGCCGCGCGTGTCATGATCGCTGAAAAAGCGAAACCCGTTGATTGCGCCGGGCGCGTTCCGGATTGCCTTGATCAGGGCATTCGGGTTTTCATCGCGCTCTTTCAGGGTGAAACCCAGAAGCTGATCCAGTTTCGGCAAACCGATGAAATACGGGTTGAACGCCTCCCCATGGCAGGTGATGCCCTCGAACGTGTTCAGATGCTGTTCCAACAGGTTCGATCCTGTGCGCATATCGGCCAGCACGATGAAAGTGTCAAAGGCGCGGGTCATTCAGGATTACTGCACCAGATAGGGTTTCTTGAAGGTCTTGGCTTGCGTGCCGAACACATCGTCGACCGGAAAATCCCCCATCAGATAGGGGTGCATCCCCTGGTTCTTGAGGTTTTGCAGGAACTTTCCAAACCCGGTCAGATCCACCATCGTCGGTGCTTCTGTCAGGTGGTTGGGCTGCGGTACGCCCATATCCTCAAGAATGGTCTGCAGCGGATCCATCGGAGATTCCACGAATTCCGCCATCGTCCAGGTTCGGATACGCGCCCTGGCCCTGGCCGTATCCAGAAGCTCCAACTGTTTGCTCTCCAGCTGTTGCAAGCGCGCCGCCTCGCACCGGATATCGGCAAAGTTCATGTTGGACCGGAACAGCGACACGGCCCAGGCACCGGTGACGATTGCGATCTGGGCGTTTTTATCGCGCACAAGGAACTCATTTATCTTCTGCGTATCCGCCGGGCAGAGTTGAAAGCACTGCCTCTCACCGCGGGTATTCCAGATCAGGTTCGACAGGAACGCATCAGGGTTATAGTCGCGCAAGGCGGCACAATCGCAGAGGCTGCCGTTGATCAGGGGCTCACCGCCTGCAAACTGCGCGTGGCCGGGGTGGAACAGGCGACCATGCACCCGCGCACCGGTGGTGTTGGCCAGCCAGGGTTCGAAATCTTCGAACAGCTCGGTAAAGCCCTGAAAAACCGAATAGGGATAAGCTGTTAAATTCAGCTCAGCTTTGTGACGTGGGAAGCGGCTTTGCATGTACAGCCCATCGCGCCCGCGCACTCTGCGTTCGACCGCTTTTGAGAACAGCCGGTCGATCTTGCCGGGATTGGGTTCCGCCGGGGTCATGGCGCTGCTCTGGTCGGTCAGAAAGGTCTGATACAACCGGTCCGCCTTGTACCAGACTTTGCGTGCCACAAAGCAGTCGGACCGGCGCAGCAGCTGCAGGTGGTCGTCATAGAACATATGCGGTCGACCCTGATAATCGAATTTCGACAGGGTCAGCGATCGGCTTTCGATATGGGTGGAATAGAGCCGCGCGAGCGTCTGGAAATAACTTTCGTCCGGGATCCAGACGCGCTGGAAATACTGATCATATTCCTCGCGCTTCGGGTCCTGCAGGATCGCGGACAGGGTTTGTCGAGTCAGGCACCACCACTGACTGCCCATATGGGGCACCAGCCCTTCGGGTATGGTGCGGCGCATCCCCAATGCGCGCTGCAGGCGCACGTAAGCGTCAAACAATCGACGCTGTTTGCGCCATGAGAACGGGAAGCGCAGGGTGAAACGCTCCAGATCCAGACCGCCCATGGTCCAGCTCACATCCCGTGTCGTGGCGCTTTCGATGAAGTCGACGCGGGGACGGTCGGCCAGATAGTCGATCAATTCGCGCACCGGGCGCAGGGGCAGACAGGCGCCCGAGGACAGATAGACGTGCCGGACATCCGGAAACCGTTCCAGCATCAGCGCAGCAGCGGATTGCGAGGCTGCGACAATTCCCCAACCGCCCCACTCACAGACATGCCGGTCCGAGAACTGGATCAGCGGATCGTCAGCACAGGCTGCCGCAAAGTCGGAGTAGGTTTTCCCGGGCACTTTGCGATCCACATGGATCACCACCGGGCAGCCCGAGGCCGTCCAATGCCGTGCCACCTGCTCGACCCGGTCGAGCGCGGTGTGGACCAGCATGACGATGCCGAGGCTCATGCCCAGTTTCCTTTCGACATCAGGCCAAGGATCTCAAGCTGGCGCCAGTTGATATATTTCTCGGACCATTTGTTCCAGAACACCGGATTATAGTCCAACTGCGTGGCATAGGCCTTGTATTCACCTGAGGCGCGATAATGTTCACCGCGCTGCATCTCTTCCCGCGCCTTGTCGCCCAACGTGTCGATCAGCTTGGCATGCAGTAGCGCGCCACTGGTTTTCTCGCCGCCCTTTTCCTCATAGACCTGATTGAGGCCGCGCGGCAGCAGCGCGTGGGTCGAGCTGACATAGGCATAGCGGCGATGCCATTTCACCAGCGGGATCTTGTTCAGTGCGGGGGCTTTCTTTGGTGCGTCCTGAAAGAACACCCGCGCCCGTGCACCGCCCTGTATCCACAGGTTTCCATAGGCCGGGTTGCGGGTGATCATGTAGTTTCCAGCGTCAAACCAGGGTGCCAGCTCGAACGGATTTTGCCCCTCGTCATAGGGCGCATCCTCAATCGTGCCCTCGGGGTACATGTCGATCAGCATGGTGCCGAAGCTGCGCACGCCGGTATCGTCCAGCCAATCGGTCAGCGCATCGATCGGGCGGGTGTCACAGAACGGGTAGACCAGAAACTCATCAGGATCGACCGTCAGCACCCAATGGCCATGGGCGTATGTGCGCAGCAGATAGTTCGACCAGTCCACGCCATAGGTCGACCGCTTGTAACTGGCATCGGCCCACCACACGGACACGTCGGATTGATCCGAGAGGTATTCGCGCGTGCCATCGTCGCTGTTGTTGTCGACAAACAGGAAATGGCTGACGCCCAGTTTGCGGTAATAGTCAAGGAAATAGGGCAGGCGGATCTTTTCGTTGCGTACGACGCTCATCAACAGAACGTCTTCGGGCCGGATCTGCGCGGTCTGGTTGCGGACCGCCTTCAATTCGCGCCGCTTGCGTAGGCAACGCAGCAGACGGCGCTTGCGCCGCAATCTCATGCGATAGGAATCCAAAAGGCTCACGCGGCTGCCCAACCCGTTTTGATACGTGTGCCTGCCCGGGGCCGCCTGGGGCCTGAGTGGTGCCGGACAATTAACGTTTTATGACACTTTCGCACCTTGTGAGGCAACGGGTTTAAATACGGTTTACTTCCCCGCTGTGGCCGGAAATCCCCCTGCGTTCATCAGACCGAGGGCCTGCAATTGTTGCCAATCGCGCAGCCGCTCGGATTGTGGGGTCCAAAGATCAGGTCTGCTGATGATCCCGTCGTAATAGGCACCGAACCGGTCCGGGTCGTGAAAATGCTGATGCCGCGTCTTCTCTGACCGGGACTTTTCGATGACTTCGGGCAGGAATTTGGTGTGCAGCAGCACGCCCGACGGGGCCTGCCCTTCTGGCCCGTCATAGGTAAAGTTCAACCCGCGCGGCAGAGCGGAATGGCAGGAGTTCACATAAGCCATGCGCCGCGACCAGCGCACCAGCGGGATTTTGTTCAGCGTTGGGGATTTCTTCGGCTGATCAGCAAAAAACGCCCGCTCACGCACCCCGCCCTGAACCCACAGGTTGCCCAAAGGCTGCTGGCGCTGGGCGCGATAGGGCGCGGGGTCAAACCAACTCAGAATCTGGGTCGGGTCGGCTTCAGGGTCATGGGTTTGTGTCCCCAAATGCCCTTTGGGGTACAGGTCCAGCATCAACGCGCCAAACGCGGCTTGATCCTGCGCATCCAGCCATGCGGTCAGGTCTTGCAACGGGCGTGTTTCATGATGGGCATAGATCAGCAGTTCATCGGCATCGACCATCAGCGTCCAGTGGCCGTGGCCATAGCGCATCTGCAACCATGTCAGCCAGTCCAGCCCAAACCGCGCCGCGCGGTAGCTGGCTTTGGTCTGCCACAGCGATACGTCGGGCTGTTCCGACAGGTAAGCGACCGAACCATCGTCGCTGCCATTGTCCACCATCAGAAAGTGATTAACGCCCAGCCTGCGATAGTGATGGAAGAACCAGGGCAGACGGGTGATTTCGTTGCGCAGGGTGGTGAAGGCCAGAATGTCACCCGGTTTGATCTGGTTTGTCCGATCTGAAAGCACCGTCAGTTGATGACGGCTGCGAAACGATCGCCACAACAACCGCCGGCGTTTCAGGCGCAGCTTATAGCGCTGCACCCAATTCAGCGGCTGATCTTGTGTACTCACGTCGAATAGCTGCCGGTCTGATGCCAGCGCCACGCATCGGTGATCATCGTCTCTAACGTGGATCTTTTAGGCGTCCAGCCCAGCTCTTCTTCGGCCCGGACCGAGCCCGAGACGAGCCGTGTGCAATCCCCTGCACGTCGCGGCCCAATCGTATAGGGCACTTCGCGGTTGGTGACGGCTTTGGAATGCTCGATCACCTCCATCACCGAAAAGCCCGATCCGGTGCCCAGATTGAATACGCGGCTGTCCTTGCCCTGCTCCAGCCAGTGCAGCCCCAGAACATGCGCATCAACCAGATCGCAAACATGCACGTAGTCGCGAATGCAGGTGCCATCGGGCGTATCATAGTCCGTACCAAACACGGTCAGCCCGTCACGCTCACCCGCGATGGCATCCAGCATCAGCGGTACCAGATGCGTTTCAGGCTGATGAAACTCGCCAACCTCCGCCTCGGGGTCAGCGCCAGCGACGTTGAAATAGCGGAAGATCACATGGTTCAGCCCATGAGCCGCTTGAAAGTCGCGCAGGATATCCTCGATGGCCCGCTTTGACGCGCCATAAGCGTTCAGGGGGTGCTGAGGCGTCGCCTCATCCAGAACCACATTGTCATGGTCGCCATAGGTGGCGCAGGTCGAGGAAAAGACGAAGTTCAGGCATCCCGCATCCACTGCTGCCTGGATCAGGTTCAAGGACCCGGTCACGTTATTCGACCAGTATTTTCCCGGCTCGTTCATCGCTTCGCCCACTTGGCTGAGGGCGGCGAAATGCATCACGGCGGCGGGTTGGTATCTGGTAAACACTTCATCCAGCCGGGCGCGATCCATCAGGTCGCCTTGTTCGAAGGGTCCAAATTTCACCGCGTCCCGCCAACCCGTGATCAGATTGTCATAGGTCACCGGAACATAACCCGCCTGCGCCAATGCTTTACAGGCGTGCGATCCGATATAGCCAGCGCCGCCGGTGACCAGAATATGGATCATTCCAGTCCCATCGCGGCCATCATCTCCTCGATCTTGGCGACGTCTTGTGGGTTGTTCAGCTCCCAGAACTGACGGCCTTTTGCCTCGACCTCGACGCACAGAACCTTGCGGCCGTTTTCTATAAACCGCAGCTGCTCTAGCCCTTCCAGAGTTTCCAGCGGACCGCTTGTCCAGCCGGGATAGGCCGCCAGCGCGTCGGGACGATAGGCATAGACACCGACATGGTGGAACACCGGGGTCGGGTCGGTGCTGGAATAGGTCTCGGCGGTATAGGGAATTACCTCTTTCGAGAAATAAAGCGCGCTGTGATCGTTCCCGAACACCGCCGTCGTGCCACCCACACGGCCATGTTTGCGGTCATTCAGCAACCCGTTCAGCGCATCGCCATCACAGCGCAGAACCGGGGTGGCCACACCAGCCTCAGGCGCGGCGCGCAACCCGTTGATCAGGTCTTCGACGAACCAATGCGGGGTCAGCGGCGCGTCGCCCTGCAGGTTAACCACGATATCATATCCACCGCCCAGCACCGCATGCGCCTCAGCGCAGCGTTCGGTGCCATTGCGGCAGGTGTCCGAGGTCATCACCACCTCGGCCCCGAAACCCTCGGCGACTTCGCGGATGCGGTCGTCATCGGTGGCCACAACCACACGGTCCACGCCCGAAACGGATATCGCCGCGCGCCAGGACCGTTCGATTAAAGTCATGCTGGCCCCATTGGCGCCGGTCAGCGGCACCAGAGGTTTGCCCGGATAGCGGGTCGAGGCATAGCGGGCGGGAATGGCGATCAATACAGACATCAGGCTTCCTTCAGATCTACGCCCGGAGCATAGGCGATGAAAAACGGGTTGGCATAGCTGTCCTTGCCATAGGTCAGCGGCGAATGGTCGTCAAAACGCACCACATCGCCGCCAGCACCGGCCAGAACGGCATGGCCTGCGGCAGTGTCCCACTCCATCGTGCGACCCACGCGAGGGTAGAGGTCGGCCTCGCCGGTCGCAACCAGACAGAACTTCAGCGACGACCCGGCGCTCTTGCTGTCGCGCACCTGATATTTGTTGATGTAATCCTCGGTTGCCTGATCCCGGTGCGACTTGGACGCAACGATCATCAACGCCGAATTGTCCGGTTTAGAGACTGATATCGGTGACAGAGCGCCCGGCTGATCTTTGTCCAGGACACCGGTTTCCTCGACCGATTGCCCATCAGCCTGAGTATAGAACATCCGGCCCCGCGCCGGCGCATACACCACGCCTCGCGTCGGCACGCCACTCTCGACCAGCGCGATATTCACCGTGAAATCACCGCGCCGGTTGATGAATTCCTTGGTACCGTCCAGAGGATCAACGATCAGGAAAGTCTCACCCTTTTCCGAATGCGAGGCCGCCTGTTCCTCGGTCACCAGCAGGATATCGGGAAAGGCCTCGCGCAAGCCCTCTGAGATCAGCGCATCCGCCGCCTCGTCCGCCTCGGTCACCGGGCTGGAATCGGATTTGACTTTGACGTCGAAATCATCCGCCTCATAGATCTGCATGATCTTGTCCCCGGCCTGAAGGGCCAGCCGCCGGATGACGGGAATTAGGGCGTCATAGGTCACAAAAAAGCTCCGTTCCTGAGGTTTGTTGATCCGTGTTGCTGACGGACTTATGATGCGGCGGATACGGAACGGCAAGAATTTCGTGCCACAGTCGCGGGCAACGCAGCAGAAAAGAGCAGTCGAGTGTTCAAGTATCAAAGAAATCGGTCACTGCTGGGCGGGGCCTTCACCACGGCCGAACTGATTTTTCACGCGGTGGTGCGCAATATCCGCTCACAGCATGCCAATGCCGTGATGGCGATCATTATCAACATTCTTCAGGTGGTTGTGGTTGCAACCGCATTTTATTTCATCCTGTCCTTCATGGGCACACGGATTGCAAAAATCCGGGGTGAGTTCATTCTGTTTCTGCTGTCTGGCGTGTTTCTGTTCATCACGCATATCAAAACGGTTGGGGCCGTTTCTGGTGTAGGGACTGGCAACAATCCGATGACACTACATTCACCGATGACCATGATGGTGATGCTTTCGGCTGCGGCCTTCGGGGCGCTATATACGCAGCTGATGTCGATCCTGATAATCCTGTTTGTCTACAGCGTGACAGTCTCACCGCTCGAGATTCAGGAACCTGGCGGAGCCTTTGCGATGCTGGTGTTGGCGTGGTTTACAGGATGCGCAGTCGGGCTGGTCTTTCTGTCGATCAAGCCGTGGTTTCCAAACACGGCGACGATCCTGAACAACGTCTATCGCCGCATGAACATGGTCTTTTCCGGCAAGATGTTCGTGGGTAATGCGCTGGGTGGTTTCATGTTGACCATGTTCGCCTGGAACCCACTGTTTCATATCATCGACCAGTGCCGGGGCTTTGTGTTCCGCAATTATTTTCCCCGCAACAGCAGCTGGGAATACGCGCTTTGGGTCGGCATTGTTTTGACCATGATCGGGCTGTTGGCCGAGTTCTATACCCGCAAGCAGGTCTCGAAAAGCTGGGATGCGCGGCGCTGATCTTTGCCAGCCGCCCAATTTGTTCCGAAAACCGGCTCCCACTTGTCGGATTGCGCTTCAGGTCGCAACCCGTAGCGTCAGGTTGATCCGCCCGCCCTTCGGCAGCAACCGGGATGAGCCGAACCGGATGCGATCCACCCCGTGATAGGCCAGCCGTGCCGGGCCGCCCATGATCACCACATCGCCCGAGCTCAGCCAGATCGACTCGGTCTTGCCGCCGCGCGTGGTGTTGCCGATGCGGAACAGGGCGTCGTCGCCCAATGAGATTGACAGAACCGGCCACGAGAAATCGGCCTCATCCTTGTCCTGGTGCAGGCCCATCCGGGTGCCTTCGCCGTAGTAATTGATCAAACAGCAATCGGGTTTCCGGTCCGCGCCAGTTAAGTCCTGCCAGATCGCCAAAATCTCATCCGGAATCGCGGGCCATGTCATGCCCTTTGGATGGCTGTCCTGATACCGATACCCCGTCCGATCTGTGACCCAGCCCAACGCCCCGGCCGAGGTCATGCGCACCGACATCTCCTTGCCCGAAGGCGTGACGGGCCGATAGAGCGGCGCAGCTTTCAGAATCGGTCGTAGCAGGTCAATCAAACCAGCTTGCGCCACCGCATCCAGATAGCCCTTGCGGATATCAAATCCGCGCAAAAGCAGCCGCGCCATTCAAGATTCCCCAAACCTTGCCAAAACCTTGCCAAAAAAGGCCGCAGAATCCCTAAAACCAGCGTTTCTGAACGCTTGCAGGCCCCTGATCTCGTCCTTATATACGCCTCGACGCGCGATGGTGTAGTGCTGTCGCGCACATCAATCGGGGGCAGGATGCCGCAACGGGTCCAACCCTCGGGACATCGCCTTGAAGAGAAAGGGATTGAAAATATGGGAAAAGTAATCGGGATTGACCTCGGGACCACCAACTCGTGTGTGGCCATCATGGACGGCTCGCAGCCGAAGGTCATCGAAAACGCAGAAGGGGCGCGGACCACGCCCTCGATCGTCGCCTTCACCGAAGATGAGCGACTGGTCGGTCAGCCTGCAAAACGTCAGGCGGTCACCAACCCCGACAACACGATTTTTGGCGTCAAGCGTCTGATCGGTCGTCGTGTGGATGATGCAGAAGTCGAAAAAGACAAGAAAATGGTGCCGTACTCCATCGTCGATGGCGGCAATGGCGACGCATGGGTTGAGGCCCGCGGTGAGAAATACTCCCCAAGCCAGATCTCGGCCTTCACTCTGGGTAAGATGAAGGAAACCGCCGAGAGCTATCTGGGTGAGGACGTCACGCAGGCGGTTATCACCGTTCCGGCATACTTCAACGACGCCCAGCGTCAGGCCACCAAAGACGCCGGTAAAATCGCCGGTCTGGAAGTGCTGCGGATCATCAACGAACCGACAGCTGCTGCGCTGGCCTATGGTCTGGACAAGGAAGAAACCCAAACCATCGCGGTCTATGACCTTGGTGGCGGTACCTTCGACGTGACCATTCTGGAAATCGACGATGGCCTGTTCGAGGTCAAATCGACCAACGGCGACACCTTCCTGGGTGGTGAAGACTTTGACATGCGCATCGTCAACTACCTGGCTGATGAGTTCAAAAAGGAACACGGTGTCGACCTGTCTGCCGACAAGATGGCCCTGCAGCGTCTGAAAGAAGCCGCTGAAAAAGCCAAGATTGAGCTGTCCTCGACCTCGCAGACCGAAATCAACCAGCCGTTCATCTCAATGGGTTCGAACGGTCAGCCGCTGCACATGGTCATGAAGCTGACCCGTGCCAAGCTGGAATCGCTGGTTGGCGACCTGATCAAAAAGTCGATGAAGCCTTGCCAGGCGGCTCTGAAAGACGCGGGTCTGTCGGCTGCTGACGTGGACGAAGTTGTTCTGGTCGGTGGTATGACCCGGATGCCGAAAGTGATCGAAGAGGTCACCAAGTTCTTCGGGAAAGAGCCGCACAAGGGTGTGAACCCGGACGAAGTGGTTGCCATGGGTGCCGCCATTCAGGCCGGTGTTCTGCAAGGCGACGTCAAAGACGTGGTTCTGCTGGACGTGACCCCGCTGTCGCTGGGTATCGAGACGCTGGGTGGCGTGTTCACCCGTCTGATCGACCGCAACACCACGATCCCGACGAAAAAGTCTCAGGTCTTCTCGACCGCCGAGGATAACCAGAACGCCGTGACTATTCGCTGTTTCCAGGGTGAGCGCGAGATGGCTGCGGACAACAAGATCCTGGGTCAGTTCAATCTGGAAGAGATCCCGCCCGCACCGCGTGGCATGCCTCAGATCGAGGTGACTTTTGACATCGACGCCAACGGTATTGTCTCGGTTTCGGCCAAAGACAAAGGCACCGGCAAAGAGCAGAAGATCACGATCCAGGCGTCGGGCGGTCTGTCGGACGAAGATATCGACAAGATGGTCAAGGATGCCGAGGAAAACGCCGAGGCAGACAAGGCTCGCAAAGAGCTGGTCGAAGCCAAGAACCAGGCCGAAAGCCTTGTCCACGCGACCGAGAAATCAGTCGAGGAACATGGCGACAAGGTCGACCCGTCGACCGTCGAGGCGATCGAACTGGCCGTCGCCGCGCTCAAGGATGAGCTTGAAACGGACAATGCCGACAAGATCAAATCGGGCATCCAGAACGTGACCGAAGCGGCCATGAAACTGGGCGAGGCGATCTATAAGGCGCAAGCGGAAGAGGGCGAAGAAGAGCCTGCCGCCGCCGATGAAGCGCCGGGTGAAGATGACATCGTCGACGCCGAGTTCGAAGATCTGGACGACGACAAGCGTAACTAACGGGTAACCAGGCCAATTTGGGCCGGTCCGGTTGCCGGGCCGGCCCGATTACGTTGAGGCAGAAGGAAATACTGATGTCCAAACGCGACTATTACGAAGTGCTCGGCGTGTCCAAGGGCGCTTCTGCGGATGAAATCAAAAAAGGCTTTCGCAAGAAAGCTAAGGAATTGCATCCCGATCGCAACAAGGACAATCCTGATGCCGAGTCGCAGTTCAAAGAGGCCAATGAGGCCTATGATGTACTGCGCGATGCCGATAAAAAGGCCGCCTATGACCGCTTTGGCCACGCCGCGTTTGAAAACGGCATGGGGGGCGGAGGCCGCCCCGGTGGCGGCTTTGGCGGGCAAGGCGATTTCTCCAGCGCATTCTCGGATGTATTCGACGACCTGTTTGGCGACTTCATGGGTGGTCAGCGCGGAGGCGGCGGACGCCGCGCCGCACGCGGGTCGGACTTGCGTTATAACCTGCGCGTGACGCTGGAAGAGGCCTATGCAGGCCTGCAAAAAACCATCAACGTGCCCACGGCTGTTGCCTGTTCTTCTTGCGAGGGCACGGGGGCCGAAGGTGGTGTCGAACCAACGGCTTGTCCGACCTGTTCCGGCATGGGCAAGGTTCGCGCACAGCAAGGTTTCTTTACAGTCGAACGCACCTGCCCGACCTGTTCCGGTCTGGGGCAGATCATCAAAAACCCCTGTAAATCCTGCGGTGGCGCTGGTCGTGTCGAAAAAGAACGCGCCTTGTCGGTCAACATCCCCGCTGGTGTAGAAACCGGCACCCGCATCCGTCTGGCGGGCGAGGGTGAGGCCGGAATGCGCGGTGGTCCTCCGGGCGATCTTTATATCTTCGTTGAGGTTTCCGAGCACAAACTGTTCGAACGCGACAGCGTAAACCTCTATTGCCGCGTGCCGGTCAGCATGGCCAAGGCCGCGCTGGGCGGATCTATCGAGGTGCCGACCATCGACGGCGGTCGCGGCCGCGTTCAGATCCCTGCAGGCAGCCAGTCTGGCCGCCAGATGCGCCTGCGCGGCAAAGGCATGCCTGCCCTGCGCGGCGGTGGTGTCGGTGATATGTTCATCGAGCTGGCTGTGGAAACGCCGGTCAACCTGACCAGCCGCCAGAAAGAACTGCTGCGCGAGTTCGACGATCTGGGTGAAGACAACCACCCGGAATCCAAAAGCTTCTTCTCATCGGTCAAATCCTTCTGGGATGGCATGAAGGGCTGAACCGTTTCAAAAAAGGGGGCTCTGCCCCCGCCGCCCTTCGGGCGCCTCCCCCGGGATATTTATAGCCAAATGAAGCGGGGGATCCGCTCTTCATCTGGCCCCAAATATCCCGGAGCGCGAGGCAGAGCCTCGCAAAATTCCCTTGATTCTTTGCGCCCCACCTGAGATGGTCCGCGCCAACCGTTGGGGTGCCCTTTCAAGGGGCTGAGAGCTGCTGTTGCATCAACCCATCGAACCTGATCCGGGCAATACCGGCGGAGGGAACGGTCTTACACTGAGCAGACGTTTTCCACGCCTCCGTTGCCCCTAAACAGATGGAGCATGCGGATGGCGCCTATTGCGTTGACAATCGCGGGGTCGGACAGTGGCGGCGGGGCTGGGATTCAGGCCGACCTTAAGGCCATGTCGGCCTTGGGCGTTTACGGTGCCAGCGTCATAACCGCCGTGACCGCGCAGAATACGCGGGCCGTGACGGCTGTGCACGGTATACCGCTCGACGTTATCGCAGCGCAGATCGATGCGGTTCTCAGTGACTTGAACGTTCGGGCCATCAAGATCGGCATGCTGGCCACGCCCGACATTATCCACACGGTGGCGAGTGCAATTTCCGAGTTTGATGGTCCGGTCGTGCTCGATCCGGTCATGATCGCCAAGTCGGGGGATGCTCTGCTGGCAGATGAGGCGGTGCAGACGCTGCGTGAGGTTCTTCTCCCGCGCGCCACCGTATTGACCCCCAATCTGCCTGAGGCCGCGCGCCTGCTTGAGCAATCTGTGGCAGAATCGCCCGATGACATGGTTGCACAGGGACGGGCGTTGTGTGCGCTGGGTGCAAAATCTGTTCTGATGAAGGGTGGACATGGCGCCGGGGATGTCTGTCATGATCTGCTGATTGACGCATTGGGCCCGTTGCACGAATTTAAGGCGCCGCGGCAACACACCAGGAACACGCATGGTACTGGATGTACCCTATCCTCTTCGATTGCGGCTGGACTGGCACAAGGCCTTTCGCTTGAGGGGGCGGTTTCTCAGGCGCATGAGTATTTGCAGGGCGCAATCTTGGCGGCGGATGATCTGAGGATCGGTCGGGGTCACGGGCCGGTGCATCACTTTCATCGGGTCTGGTCCGCGTGACTGTCTGGTCCGTCATAGGGGCAGGCGTCGCCGGTCTTGCGGTGGCCAGTGAGATGTCTTCGCGCGGGGCGCGGGTGCAGGTGTTTGATCCTGGTGGATCTCCGGGTCCGCATGGATGTTCCTGGTGGGCCGGGGGGATGCTGGCCCCTTGGTGTGAGTTTGAAAACGCCGAAGAGCCGGTTTTGCGCCTGGGTCAGCAAGCCATCGATTGGTGGGCGACGCGGACTAGGATGGATCGCCGGGGGACGCTGGTTGTGGCCAATGCCCGGGACCTGCCGGATCTGCGCCGCTTTGCGCGTCGAACGCATGGCTTTGAGGAGGTGGCGCACGACGATATCTCTACGTTAGAGCCTGATTTGCATGGATTTGGTAAAGGCCTCTATTTCACGGATGAGGCTCATGTCGATCCGCGCCAGGCGTTGCAGGACTTATATCGTGACCTGAAAGATCAGGGCGTCACCTTTCATCAGAAACTCGCCCCTGCGCGGCTTGAGAACGCGATTGATTGCCGGGGGCTGCACGCGCGTGAGGTTCTGCATGATCTGCGCGGCGTGAAGGGTGAGATGCTGGTAATCCGCTGCTCGGATGTGGTGCTGACGCGACCTGTGCGTCTGCTGCACCCGCGCATGCCGCTCTATATCGTGCCGCGTGGTGATGGTGTCTATATGCTGGGCGCGACGATGATCGAATCCGAGGACAGCAGCCGGATCACGGCGCGGTCGATGCTCGAATTGCTCAGCGCGGCCTATGCGTTGAACCCGGCCTTTGGTGAGGCGGAGGTGCTGGAGATCGGCGTCGATCTGCGCCCCGCTTTTCCGGATAACCTGCCACGTATCCGGCGCTTGGGTCGGACAATCTATGCCAACGGGCTGTACCGCCACGGCTATCTGCTCGCCCCGGCATTGGCAAAAGGCGTGGCTGATTTGGCGCTTGAGAACAAACATTCGGAGATGGTCGATGAAGATCGTGCTTAACGGCGAGGCGCGCGAAGTGCGGGCCGAAACTCTGACCGAGCTGTTGGAGGAATGCGGTTTTTCGGGCCGCGTCGCCACCGCTGTGAACGAAGATTTCGTGCCCTCCAGCCTGCGCATCGCCCACAAACTGACGGATGGCGACCGGGTTGAAGTGGTCGCGCCGATGCAGGGGGGCTGAGGATGAAGACATTCTATGGAACCGAACTGCCCAACCCGCTGATGCTGGGCACCGCGCAATATCCCAGCCCCGCGATTCTGGAGCAAGCCTTCCGCGACAGCGGGGCAGGGGTGGCGACGGTTTCCCTGCGCCGGGAATCCGGGGCCGGGCAGACGTTTTGGCAGATGATTCAGGACCTTGGCGTGCTGATCCTGCCCAATACGGCTGGGTGCCATACAGTGAAAGAGGCGGTGACTACCGCCCAGATGGCGCGCGAAGTCTTCGACACCAACTGGATCAAGCTGGAACTGATCGGTCACACTGACAGCCTGCAACCGGATGTGTTCCAACTGGTCGAGGCTGCGCGCATCCTGACCGAGGACGGGTTTCAGGTTTTCCCCTACACCACCGATGATCTGATTGTGGGCGAACGCCTGCTTGAGGCCGGGTGCGAGGTGCTGATGCCCTGGGGTGCACCCATCGGCTCGGGTCGCGGGCTGAACAATGAATACGCTCTGCGTGCGATGCGGGCGGAATTCCCCGATGTGCCGCTGGTGATCGACGCGGGTATTGGACTGCCCAGCCACGCTGCGCACGCGATGGAGCTGGGTTATGACGCCGTTCTGCTGAACACCGCCGTGGCTCGCGCCGGTGATCCGGGGATGATGGCCCGCGCCATGATGCGCGCGATTGAGGCCGGGCAAATGGCCCATCAGGCCGACCCGATTGAGGCGCGCGATATGGCGGAACCCTCGACCCCCGTGATTGGAAAGGCCTTCCTGTCATGACACTGGACCGTTTCTATCCGATCTTTGATCACGTGGACTGGCTGCAGCGGATGCTGCCTTTGGGCGTGAAGCTGGTGCAGCTGCGAGTGAAGGACCAGCCCGATGCGGTGGTGCGCGAGCAGATCGCACTCGCACGAGACCTTTGCCGTGCTCAGGGTGCTGTTCTGGTGGTGAATGACTATTGGCAAATGGCCATCGATCTGGGCTGTGACTGGATTCATCTGGGGCAGGAGGATCTGGACGATGCCGACCTTACCGCTATCCGAAAAGCCGGCCTGAAACTGGGCGTTTCAACCCATGACGATGATGAGCTTGAGCGTGTTCTGGCCATGGACCCGGACTATGTCGCGCTGGGGCCGGTCTATCCGACCATCCTGAAAAAGATGAAGTGGCATCAGCAAGGCTTGCCGCGCGTGACCGAATGGAAGGCACGCGTCGGGGACATTCCCTTGGTCGGTATCGGCGGGATGAGCGTTGAACGTGCGCCGGGTGTGCTGGATGCTGGGGCAGACATCGTCTCGGTTGTCACGGATATCACCCTGAACACCGACCCCGAGGCGCGCGTGCGTCAGTGGATCGAGGTCACCAGATGAGCCGCTACGCCCGCCAGACCTTGCTGCCCGAAGCAGGGGCCGAGGGGCAGGCCCGCCTCGCGTCGGCTCATGTGCTGGTCATCGGCGCGGGTGGTCTGGCTGCTCCGGCGCTTCCTTTGCTTACCGGGGCCGGGATCGGGCAGATTACGATCGTCGATGGCGATACCGTTGATCTGTCGAACCTGCATCGTCAAACCTTGTTTACTGAGGCGGACTGCGGGCGCTTCAAAGCGGATGTCGCGGCTGATCGTTGCCGGGCGCTGAATGGCGAGATCGAGCTTGCCGGTCAAAAACAGGCTCTAACAAGCGTGAATGCCGCTTCCATGGTGGCGCAGGCGGATGTGATCCTCGACTGCGCAGATAGCTATGCGGCCAGCTATATCCTGTCGGACACCTGTCTGGCCCAGGGTAAACCGCTGATCAGCGCCTCGGTGCTGGGCCTGTCTGGCTATGTTGGCGGGTTTTGCGGCGGTGCCCCGTCGTTGCGTGCCTTGTTCCCGGACGCACCGGACAGTGGGGCCAGCTGCGCGACCGCTGGGGTTCTGGGTCCGGTCGTGGGCATCATCGGTGCGATGCAGGCGCAGATGACGCTGAACCTGATCCTTGGCATCCAGCCATCGCCGCTGGGTCAGATGGTGCAATATGATGGCCGTACCCTGCGCAGCAGCAGTTTCCGGTTCGACGACGCGCCCGAGCCGAACAGCTGTTTTCGCTTCCTTTCGGCCGACCAACTGACGACAGATGACCAGATTGTTGACCTGCGCAGTCACGACGAAGCGCCCATCCCCGTGCATCCCGGCGCGGCGCGCGTTTCGCCGGATAAACTGTATGAAATAGACCCTAATAATGGCAAACGGCTTGCACTGTGCTGTGCAACCGGCCTGCGTGCATGGCGCGCGGCTGAAAAGATTCAACCGGATTGGCCTGGCGAGATTGTCCTCGTCGCGGCCTCAACCTCGTGAATGAAAAGGAAACGCGAGATATGAAGAAACTGATCGCTGCAATCGCCCTGCTGGCCGCCGCGCCCGCCTGGGCCGAGGACAAGATGACCGTCCTGCTGGACTGGTTTATCAATCCCGACCACGGCCCCATCATCGTAGCGCAGGAAAACGGCTATTTCGCCGAACAGGGTCTTGAGGTCGAAATCGTCCCGCCCGCCGACCCGTCCGCCCCGCCGCGTCTGGTGGCCGCCGGGCAGGCCGATTTGGCCGTGTCTTACCAGCCGCAACTGCATCTGCAGATCCATGAGGGCCTGCCCCTGAAACGCGTCGGCACGCTGGTTGCAACCCCGCTCAACTGCTTGCTGGTGCTGGAAGACGGCCCGATTAAATCGCCCGCCGACCTCAAAGGCAAGAAAATCGGCTTTTCGGTCGCGGGTGTGGAAGAGGCTGTTCTGAGCACGGTTCTCGGCAAATATGGCGTGGCGCTGGATGAGGTTGAGCTGATCAACGTGAATTTCTCGCTTTCGCCATCGCTGATGACCGGTCAGGTTGATGCCGTCATCGGTGCCTATCGCAATTTCGAACTGAACCAGATGGATATCGAAGGTGTCCCCGGCACCTGTTTCTATATCGAGGAAGAAGGCGTGCCGCCCTATGACGAGCTGATCTATGTGGCCAACCCCGAGACTATGGATATCGACAAGGTGACCCGCTTCCTCGCCGCAACCGAGAAGGCGACGCAATATATCGTCAACAACCCCGAAAAAAGCTGGGAGATCTTCTCGGGCACCTCGCCCGAATTGCAGGACGAGCTGAACGCCCGCGCCTGGGTCGACACGCTGCCTCGCTTTGCGCTGCGTCCTGCGGGCCTTGAGGCTGGTCGCTATGCGCGGTTCGAAGCCTTCCTGAAGGACAGCGGCATGATCGACAGCATCAACCCTGTCAGCGACATCGCCATCGACGTGACCGCGCAATGAGCGATTATGGCAAAGCCTTCACGCTGATGCGTGATGCGGCGCAAGGGCCGTGGCGGGACTACACCCGCCACGCTTTTGTCGAAGGGATGAAAGACGGGACGCTGCCGCGCGAGGCGTTCCTGCATTACCTGCGGCAGGATTACGTGTTTCTGATCCACTTCTCCCGCGCCTGGGCGCTGGCGGTGGTGAAATCGGAAACGCATTCCGAGATGCTGACTGCCGTGGGCACCGTAAATGCGCTGGTCGCCGAAGAAATGCAGCTGCATATCGGCATTTGCGAAGCAGCCGGGATCTCGCAGGAGGAGTTGTTCGCCACCCCCGAACGCGCCGAAAATCTCGCCTATACCCGCTTTGTGCTAGAGGCCGGGTACAGTGGCGATCTGCTCGACCTTCTGGCGGCGCTTGCGCCCTGCGTCATGGGCTATGGCGAGATCGGCAAGCGACTGGCGGCCGAGGCGACGTCCGAGACCTATCGCGACTGGATCAGCACCTATGCCGGTGAAGACTACCAGGGCGCGTGCAAAGCGGTTGGCGCGCTGCTGGATGAGGCTCTAACAAGGCGTATTGGGGCAGATTTTGAGGCCTCACCGCGCTGGGAACGCCTCTGCCAGACCTTCCGCACCGCGACCGAGTTGGAGGTCAATTTCTGGCAGATGGGCCTGACCCCATGACCCCGACGCCCGATCTGTCCATCAGCGGCACGGCCACCATCGACGGGGCGACGCTATTCGCTCCGCTGACCCTGACCCTTGGGGCCGGGGCGTGGACCTGCCTGCTGGGTGGATCGGGCGTAGGAAAAACCACCGTTTTACGGCTGATTGCCGGGCTGGAGACCGGGGCCGAATTCTTCGGCCAGATCACTGCCAGCGATGGGCAACCGGTCCCGGATCGGGTGGCCTATATGGCGCAGGACGATCTGCTGCTGCCTTGGGCGACGGTGGCGCAGAATGTCTCTCTGGGCGCGCGCCTGCGGGGTGAGGCGATCGATCTGGACCGTCGTGAGCGCCTGATCGCGCGGATGCGCCTGCAAGATCATATGACCAAGAAGCCCGCCGAGCTGTCAGGCGGCCAGCGTCAGCGCGTGGCCCTTGCCCGCACGCTGATGGAAGACCGCCCCATCGTGTTGCTGGACGAACCATTCTCGGCACTCGATGCCCGCACCCGCGCTGATATGCAGGATCTGGCCGCCGAGGTGCTGCAGGGCCGGACCGTTCTGCTTGTCACCCATGACCCGGCAGAAGCCGCGCGTCTGGGCCAATCGATCACCGTGATGACGCAGCAGGGTCTGACGCCCTGCGACCCCCCGAAAGCTCCGGCCCCGCGCCACGTGGACGATCTTGAAACGCTTGAAACCCAAGGCGCTTTGCTACGGCTGCTGCGTGAGGGGGCGGTATGAAGTACCTCTCTGCCCTCGCCGCGACCCTGTTTGCCCTTGCCATCTGGCAAGGCATCGTCTCGATCACCGGGTTGCCCAAATTCATCCTGCCCGGACCTGCCGTCGTTGCCGAGACCTGGTGGCAGAACCGCTGGCTGATTGCCGAACACACCTGGATCACGGCCATCGAAGTGCTGATCGGTCTGGCCTGTGGCACGCTTCTGGGTGTGGTCACAGCGCTGCAGCTGGCCAATTCGCGGGCGGCGCGCGTGTTGGTGCAGCCGATGCTGGTGTTCACGCAGGCGCTGCCGGTCTTTGCATTGGCCCCGCTACTGACGCTGTGGCTGGGCTACGGCCTCTGGTCGAAGGTGGCGATGGCGGTGCTGATCATTTATTTCCCGATCACCTCATCTTTCTTTGACGGGCTGATGCGGACGCCGCCGGGCTATCTGGATCTGGCCCGAACGATGCAGGCCAGCAAGCGGTCGGTTCTTTGGCACATTCGTATCCCTGCCGCCCTGCCGTCGCTGGCCTCGGGGATGCGGTTGGCGGCGGTTTATGCGCCCATCGGGGCGGTGATCGGCGAGTGGGTCGGCTCCTCGCAGGGGCTGGGTTATCTGATGCTGCTGGCCAATGGTCGTGCAAAGACCGACCTGATGTTTGCCGCGATGCTGACATTGGGCGTGTTTTCGATTGTGCTGCACATGGTTGTCCGCCGCGCCACGGCGCGCATGGCGGGCGAGATGCGTTAACCATTCGGAAACTGATTCTGCGTCAGGGTAGGCCCATGACACAGGACGCCTTTGCCGAAGCCCCCATGCTGTTCGACACAGACGAAGCGCCGGCGCAGCCGCTGCCCGGTGGTCGGTTACCCTCCTACATCAAAGACCACCGCAAGCGGCTGCGCGAACGGTTCATGTCGGGCGGCTCGTCTGCGATGCCGGATTATGAACTGTTGGAGCTGGTCCTGTTCCGGTCCATCCCCCGGCAGGATGTGAAACCGCTGGCCCGGCTGCTGATGGATGCATTCGGCGATTTCAACCGGGTGCTGACTGCGCCCGAAGAACGGCTGCGCCAGATCAAGGGCGTCGGGGACACCGTGATCACCGATCTGAAAATCCTTGAGGCCTGCGCGCATCGCATGGCCCGCGCAAGGGTGATGCAGAAGCACGTGATCTCGGGTTGGGACGCCCTGTTGGACTATTGCCACACGACGATGGCGCATCGCGAGATTGAGCAGTTTCGCGTGTTTTATCTGGATCGCAAGAATGCGCTGATCGGGGATGAGGAACAGGCCAAAGGCACCGTCGATCACGTTCCGGTCTACCCGCGCGAGGTGGCCAAACGCGCGCTGGAGCTCAACGCTTCGGCCTTGATCCTGGTTCACAATCATCCGTCAGGCGATCCGACGCCCTCGCAATCGGATATTGATATGACCAACCGGATACAGGATGCCTGCTCGGCGCTGGGACTAACCCTGCATGATCATCTGATCATCGGAAAATCGACCGAGCTGAGCTTCCGCTCGCAAGGGTATCTGTGACGGTTACTGCACCCAGACCTCGACTCGGCGGTTTACCTTGCGGCCCCATTCGGTGTCATCGCAGGCCATTGGCATGGCTTCGCCAAAGCCCTCGGTCGTGATCTCGACACTATCGGGCATGCTGGTTTCAACCGCAGCCAGTACCAAATTGCGAACGGTCTGGGCACGCCGCAGGGCGATCCTCGTATTTGCGTCGGCACCGCCCACCCCGTCACTGAACCCGACAAAGCTCAGCTTGCGCACGTCCAGAGCGCCGCTTTCCAATGCCTGGGCCAATTGCAGAATGTTCGAGCGTGACTGGGCATCAGGGCGGGATGACCCCGGCTCGAACCGGAAGGACAGCGACAGTCGGGTCATCGGGCGCAAGACCTCGATCATGCGTTGCAGCGCGTCCAGACCGACCTCGGTGCCGCCGGTTGCGATGGCGTTGGCCAGCCGGTCGCCCTGCAGGCCAAGGCGGATGGCTTCGGGCGACTGATCGACAAATCCGGCCTGCCGGATCACCAACTGCGCCTCGGGGCTTTGCGTATAGGACAAAAACTGCCGCGCGAGTTTGGGCAGGCGGTGTTGTGGCAGATACAGGAACATCGGCGCGGTCAGCGGGTAATCTTCGGTCTTTACCGATTGGCGCGTCGCCATGATGGCATGACCACATCCGCCGGCCAGCGGCAACACGCGCGCAATACCGGTCTCGGCAAGGCTGGCAATACCAATGGCAAATGGGTCGTCCGAGACCACGCGCACCAGATCGCTGTTGCGGGGATGACGCGTGATTGCCTCGGCCAGCGTGGCATCCACTGGCTTCATAAGCAGATCGTCCACCGCTTGTGCCAGCCCCGATCCGGGCACCGTAAGGTTCAGCGCAATCGGCGCGTCCGGCCCGCCCAGATCAGCCCAGTTGATGATCTCACCCGCAAATACCCGCGCCAGATCAGCGGCCGAGATCTGCTGTACCGGATTATCCGCAGACACAACCGGCACCATTGCGTCCAGCGCCAGAACGCGGGATCTGCGCGGATGGGTCAGGTCACCCAGCCCTGCCTCACGTGTCAGGTCCTGCTCGGTATCCCGTATCTCGCGTTGGGCCAGAACGATATCCGTGGTGTTTTCGACCAGATCGACAAAGCCTTGCCCGGTATCGGTTGCGCGCAGGATCAAGCGGGCCAGCGGGGCCTGCCGATCCGGCTGGTGCAGCGCATAGGTGGTTCCATCCTGTGAATGCGCAACCTCAAGCGCTTCTTGCGCGGCAAAGCCCCGAATCAGCGCAGGCAGCAGCGTTTCGGCCATGACAGATGCGCCGGACATGCGAATCTCGGCCACGAAATCGGTCAGGTTGGGGCAGGCGGGGCCGTCACATGTTACACCCGAGCCGTCGACCGTCAGCTCTCCGAACTGGGTGTCGACCCGGTAGAATTCGCCATCATAGCCCAGCAAAGTGCCCACCACCTCAACCTTGCCGTCATGTGAGGTCAGGGTGATGTCCTGCGCGATTGCACCCGTTGCGCCGGGCAAGACAAATAGCGCAGCTATCGCCGCACGAAAAAATGTCATGAGGAAGTGTCGACCTGCCAGCTGTTTATTTTGCAGCGATTGTCAGGTCTGAGAACAGATTATTCAACACCAGAAAATCACCAGTCGCGTCACAGCCGGGTATTTCCAGCGTCAGATCGCGCGAGCGCAGACGTTGATCGGCGCGCCATTCCAACGATTGCACATGCAGATCTGCACCGCAATTGGCTTCCGTCACTTCGGCTTCGACCGACAGCGCGATCGATCCGGCCTCGATCCCGGTATTGGTCGGGAATGAATAGACCTCGATACTGTGCGCCTTCTCCGAATCGCCCTGGCCCAGATGGATCACGGAACCCGCGCCACCGGCCTCGGAACCGGACCAGACATGGCCGTTTTCGCCATAGCTGGCACCGAATTCGAGCGCATG
This sequence comes from Ruegeria sp. CF4, assembly GCF_056537345.1. Classification (NCBI taxonomy): domain Bacteria; kingdom Pseudomonadati; phylum Pseudomonadota; class Alphaproteobacteria; order Rhodobacterales; family Roseobacteraceae; genus Ruegeria; species Ruegeria sp. CF4. The sequence goes on from NZ_JBQFRJ010000003.1 coordinate 179,492, forward strand.
CAGTTGAAGGTCGGTCTCGCCCTCCCATTGCAGCGCAACGCGGTTATAAGTCTTGATCTCGGGCACGTGGGTCGTGGCCACGGTGCCTTTCTGATCAGAGAAGGAAATCAGGAAAATGGCGTATTCCGCCATCGCCGGTACCGTCAGGTCCAGCCGGCCAAGCGCATCCGTGCGGGTCGAAAACACCAACCCGCTGTGGTGAATCTCGATCGGTTGATCCATATGACAAGGCGCTTTGACCCGAAGCCGGACATTCGCGCCGGGTACGGCCATTGCACGCGCGCTCAGGTCACAGTTCGAGGGGAAGCGTGGCTGAACACGCGATGTCAGAGGGGCGTCGGGTGATACATCTTTACGTGCGGCGGTCGGGGTCGATGAGGTCAGCACAACAGCTTCGAGCCCTGACAGGCCCACCGATTGCTGCGCGATCGAAGCAACACGTTCCGAGCCCGCATCAGGCGCGGGGTGCTGAGCGGATTCGCTCTGCATCAAGTATCCGATAGCCAGGGCGCAGGCAACGGTTCCGCCCGTGGTCACGTAGTTCTTTATTACAAACAAGACACCCTCCCCAGTTGAAGGAGCGAGTCGCAATTTGACCCTCAATCACGGCCAATATGTGGCCGCGAGGCGGACTCATTGTGTCGGATAGAAGGTGACCTTAGGTCAGCCTACCATGACAATGCTTGAATTTCTTGCCCGATCCACAGGGGCATCTGTCATTGCGCGAGGGGTTACCCCAGGTTGAAGGATCATCTTCGACAAACCCCGGTCGTGCATCGCCCGAAGCTTCGGCTTCGGCAACCGCTTCGGCCTGATCTGCCGCCTGATCCACTGCCTGTTGTGCCTGCGCTTGCTGTGCCTGCATCTGCGCCAGCATCTCTTTCTGCTCTTCTTCGGTCAGTGGGCGGACGCGCGACAATTGCTGTGTCACCGTCTCACGCAGGCTGTCGAGCATACCTTCGAACAGCTGGAAGCTTTCGTTCTTGTATTCGTTCAGCGGATCGCGCTGGGCGTAACCCCGGAAGCCAACGACCGAGCGCAGATGTTCCAGCGTCAGCAGGTGCTCGCGCCATTTTCCGTCGATGGTCTGCAGCAGAACCTGCTTCTCGATGTTGCGCATGTTCTCGGGGCCAAAAGCAGCCGCCTTCTGCGCCATCATCTCATCGGCGGCGTTGATCAGACGCTCGCGCACCTGTTCATCATCCACGCCTTCCTCGGCGGCCCAGTCCTGAACCGGCGCGTCAATGGTCAGCTTGTCCTTGATCGCCTCATGCAGCCCGTCCGTGTCCCATTGATCGGCGTAGGATTTCGGTGGCATGTATTCGTCGATCAGATCGTCGATCACCTGTTCGCGCATGTCCGAGACGATTTCCGACAGGTCATCCGAGGACATGATCTCGCGGCGCTGGCTGAACACCACCTTCCGCTGGTCGTTCATCACATCATCAAATTTCAAAACGTTTTTGCGCATGTCGAAGTTACGGCCTTCGACCTTGGACTGCGCCCGTTCCAGCGATTTGTTCACCCAGGGGTGAATGATCGCCTCGCCTTCTTTCATGCCCAGCGTGGTCAGAACCTTATCCAACCGTTCCGAGCCGAAGATGCGCATCAGGTCATCTTCGAGGCTCAGGTAGAACACGGTGCGGCCCGGGTCACCCTGACGGCCCGAACGACCCCGCAACTGGTTGTCGATGCGGCGGCTTTCGTGACGCTCGGACGCCATCACATAGAGACCACCGGCTGTCAGAACCTTTTCCTTTTCTTCCGCGTGGCGGGCCTCTTCGGCTGCGCGCAGCTGGGCCGGGTCGGCCTCGGGGTTCTCGGCCAGCGCCTGCAGCACCTTCATCTCGACATTGCCGCCGAGCTGAATGTCAGTGCCGCGACCGGCCATGTTGGTGGCGATGGTCACTGCGCCCAATCTGCCCGCATCGGCCACGATCTGCGCTTCCTGCTCGTGCTGGCGGGCGTTCAGAACGTTGTGCGCGATGCCTTCCTTCTGCAGCATCTGGCTCAGCACTTCGGATTTTTCGATAGACGTTGTACCCAGCAAGACCGGCTGGCCCGTTTCCTGAGCCTTCTTGGTTTCCTCAATCATCGCGCCGTATTTCTCACCGGCGGTGCGATAGACCTGATCGTCTTCGTCAAGACGCGCAATGGGTTTGTTGGTCGGCACTTCGACCACACCCAGACCATAGATTTCGGCAAATTCCTCGGCTTCGGTCAGGGCCGTACCGGTCATGCCGCCCAGCTTGTCATACAGGCGGAAATAGTTCTGGAAGGTCACGCTGGCCAGCGTCACGTTCTCGGGCTGGATTTGCACGCCTTCCTTGGCCTCGATGGCCTGGTGCAGACCTTCGGACAGGCGGCGGCCCGGCATCATGCGGCCGGTGAATTCATCGATCAGCACCACGTTGCCATCACGAACAATGTAATCCTTGTCGCGCTGGAACAGCTTATGGGCGCGCAGGCCCTGATTGACGTGGTGCACCACGGTCGTGCTTTCCGGATCGTACAGCGAATGCCCCTCGGGGATCAGACTCGCAGCGATCAGCTGCTGCTCAAGAAACTCGTTGCCCTCATCGGTGAAAGTCACGTTGCGGGACTTCTCGTCCAGCGTGAAATGATCGTCGCTCAGCGACGGGATCAGCGCATCTATGGCGGTGTACAGATCCGAGCGGTCCTGCGACGGGCCCGAGATGATCAGTGGCGTACGTGCCTCATCAATCAGGATCGAATCCACCTCGTCGACAATCGCGAAATTGTGGTGCTTCTGATAGACCTGCTCCAGATCCGCCTTCATGTTGTCGCGCAGATAGTCGAAGCCCAGCTCGTTATTGGTGGCATAGGTGATGTCGCATTTATACGCGGCCATCTTCTCGGCATCGGGCTGGCCCGACCAGATCACGCCGGTGGTCATGCCCACGGCGGCGAACACCTTGCCCATCCATTCCGAGTCACGCTTGGCCAGGTATTCGTTCACCGTGACCACATGCACGCCCTTGCCGGTCAGCGCATTCAGATAAGCGGGGAAGGTGGCGACCAGTGTCTTGCCCTCACCTGTTTTCATCTCCGAGATATTGCCCTGATGCAGGAAGGCACCGCCCATCAGCTGCACGTCAAACGCCCGCAGACCCAATGCCCGCTTGGCCCCTTCGCGCACGTTGGCAAAAGCCTCGGGCAAAAGGGCGTCCAGATTCTCTCCATCCAGCGCGCGTTGGCGCAGCTCGGCGGTCTTTTCGATCAGGCCTTCATCGGACAGTTTCTCAAACTCGGGTTCCAGCGCGTTGATCTTTTCGATCAGGGGGCGGGTCGCCTTGATCTTGCGGTCGTTCGGTGTTCCGAACACCTTTTTGGCGAGCGTTCCGAGTCCCAGCATGTTCACTCCAGCGGATCTGTTCTTATCGTGGTTGCGACAGGCTTGCCCACCTTGCGCGCAACCCATAGATACGGGGGGTGAAAGGCGGCCCTGTCCAAGGCTTCAAAGCGATGTAAGCGGCAGGTTCTGAAGTGTCAACGCTGCGCCCTGTCGCGGCAAAGAAATAGGATGATTCCATGCCCAAAGGCCTCACTTTTCTGCCATCGCTGGCGCTTGCTACCGTGATGGCTCTGCCGCTGGCCGCCCAAACCGCACCGGATGCGTCAACTGTTGTAGCACGCGTCAATGACGACGAAATCACATTGGGTCACGTCATCGCTACCGCATCGGCTCTGCCCGCGCAGTATCAGCAGCTGGAAGACGACGTTCTGTATGACTTCATCCTTGAACAACTGATCCAGCAGCACTTGCTGAGCCAGCAGCAAGGCGAACTGAACACCCTGAACGCCTTGCGGCTGGAAAACGAAACCCGTTCGCTGCGCGCGGTGCAGACGGTCGAGGCGATCACCGCCGCCGAAGTGACAGACGAAGCGATCCAGTCTGCCTATGACGCGCAATTCGCCGAGTTCAAAGGCGAAGATGAGTTCAACGCCAGCCACATCCTTGTCGAGACCGAGGAAGAGGCGAACGGGATCAAGACGCAACTCGATGACGGGGCCGATTTCGCCGAACTGGCGAAAGAGAAATCCACGGGTCCTTCGGGCCCCAATGGCGGTTCGCTGGGATGGTTTGGCAAAGGCCAGATGGTGCCGGAATTCGAAAACGCTGTTGTTGCTCTGGAAAAAGGTCAGATCTCGGACCCGGTACAGACGCAGTTCGGCTGGCACGTGGTTGCATTGAACGACAAGCGCAAATCGGAGGCCCCCACGCTTGACGCGGTGCGCGGCGATCTGGCCCAGACCATCCGGCAAGAGGCGATTCAGGCCAAGATCGACGAGCTGACCCAGAGCGCTCAGATCGAACGCCCCGCGCTCGACGGTGCCGGCCCCGAGGTCGTGCGTCAGCTCGAACTGGTTCAGGAGTAAGCTTCCCGTGGCGACGATTACCAAGGTCTCTCCGCTGGCTCCGGCGGGCTTTCCCGAACTGCCCGCCATCGACGGTGTGCGTTTTGCCACCGTTGAGGCAGGCGTGCGCTATCAGGGCCGTACCGATGTGATGCTGGCGGTGCTCGATCCGGGCACCTCGGTGGCCGGGGTTTTCACCCGCTCAGCCACCCGCGCAGCGCCGGTTCTGGATTGTCAGAACAAGATCGGCGGCCCGTCTGACGGGCCAGCGGCGATCCTGGTGAACTCAGGCAATGCCAACGCCTTTACCGGCCACTACGGCCAGACCTCGGTAGCCGAGGTGACCGAAGCGGTCGCCAAAGCCACGGGTGTCGCGGTAGAGCGGGTCTTTACCTCCTCCACCGGAGTGATCGGCGAACCGTTGCCCCATGACCGCATCGTCGCACAGCTTGAGACGCTGAAAGCAGGCCTCAGCCGCCACGCGATCAAGGACGCGGCACAGGCGATCATGACCACCGATACCTTCCCCAAAGGGGCCTCCGCTCAGGTCGAGATTGACGGCAAAACAGTCTCTATTGCGGGGATTGCGAAGGGCTCCGGCATGATCGCGCCCGATATGGCGACGATGCTGGTCTATATCTTCACAGATGCTCAGGTCGACCAATCCGCCCTGCAAGTGATGCTGGGTGCGCAGACCGACCGCACCTTCAACTGCATCACTGTCGACAGCGATACCTCGACCTCAGACAGCCTGCTTCTATGCGCGACCGGAGCGTCGGGCGTCGATACAACCGGTAATACCGCCTTTGCGGACGCTCTGGAAACGGTGATGCTGGACCTAGCGCAGCAGGTGGTGCGCGACGGTGAAGGGGCCACGAAATTCGTAGAAATTCGTGTGACCGGAGCGGAAACGGATGCTGACGCCAAAACCCACGGACTGGCCATCGCCAACTCGCCGCTCGTCAAAACCGCCGTCGCGGGCGAAGACCCCAACTGGGGCCGCATCGTCATGGCCATCGGCAAATCCGGCGCCGCCGCCGATCGCGACCATCTGAGCATTTCCTTCGGAGATATCCTCGTCGCCGAAAAAGGTTGGGTTAGCCCCGACTACAGCGAAGACGCCGCCGCCGCTTATATGAAGGGCCAGGACCTTGTGATCGCCGTCGATCTGGGACTTGGCGAGGGCAAATCCACAGTCTGGACCTGCGACCTGACCCACGGATATATCGAGATCAACGCGGATTATCGCTCGTGAAGACAGTATTGGTGTCCGCGGTCGCCCTGATCGACATCGAGGGCCGCGTTCTGCTGGCCCAACGCCCCGAGGGTAAATCCATGGCCGGTCTCTGGGAGTTCCCCGGCGGTAAGATCGAACCCGGCGAAACCCCCGAGGCCGCCCTGATCCGCGAATTGCACGAGGAACTGGGCATCGACACCTGGGCCTCCTGCCTCGCCCCCCTGACCTTCGCCAGCCACAGCTATGACGATTTCCACCTGCTGATGCCGCTGTTCGCCTGTCGCAAATGGGAGGGCATCCCGCAGTCTAAAGAAGGTCAGGCGCTGAAATGGGTGCGTGCAAATGATCTGCGGAACTATCCAATGCCAGCGGCGGACGTGCCGCTGATTCCGATTTTGCGGGATTGGTTGTAAGGCCTCACCTTCCTGCCAGATCAGGATTAAGCACGGCGTCTGCGTATCAAATTGCGAAGCCAGCGCCGCTTGCGTCTTGGCCGTTATGGTTCCATGCGAAAGGCAATCGTAGGACGACGCTGACAAGTGGTCTCGTCACCCGGGGTCGACATCCCGCTGCAACAGGGGCGCAAATCTACGGCGTGCGGCAGGCCAGTCGAAATGAAAAAGAGGATCGGGCACGCGCCAGTTTTCACCATAGCTTTGTGCCAGTAAGGCGGGTGCGTCTTGGGGCAGCATGATAACCCCTTCATTCAATGGCTTTAGCGGGAATATCGCACTCTCCGGCAGGTCGTTGAGCGCGTAGGGATAGACGCTGAAGCGTCCGTTTTCTGTCCATGCCGGAAACAGGTCGATATCGATACCCAAGCTGTTCTTCACCTTGAATATGATAGAGTTCCCAGCTGAAGAAGAGATGTCCAGACAGCCGCTATCCAACAAGACCTTTTGGTATTGCGACCATTTTTCAGAAACGCCTTCAAGCGTGCACTCGCCTAGATGCACGGCAAAATCGACATCATCGTCATGCGCGATCAGCCGGCCTTCCCGGATATGCCCCAACAATGCCCCGGCATAGAGTATTATCGGTTTTCCCAGCTGAACTACGGGTGCCAGCTCAGCGTCGAGTTTCGAGAATATGTCATTATCCGCCATTTCACCGAATGTTCTGTTGTAGCCATGCGGTGTGATGAAATCTGGATGCAGAGTTTGTCTGATAAGTGCAAAAAAGGCCGTGAATCGGGCCTCCTGACCCTTTTTTGCATAACGTATTTCCATCTGCTTTAGCCGACCATGTATTCGTGCAGGCCTGATCCGCGTATGGCAGGAAAACAGAATATAGGTTTCCTCCCAATCGTCATGCAGTGTCGGATTTCCCAACCTCCGAACATGATCTGCCAGCGATTCCAACGCCAGACGCGTTCTGCGTGGTCGCGGCAGTGCGGTTCGGGTTGAAGCATGCTCAAACACTTTGGTGCGCAGTGCTGCGACGCGCCTCAGGACCTTTGCTTCATTCATGGCTGTTTTTCATAGATTGCTCGGGCCACGATTGCGTCTTCTGACTTGTATTTGGCAAAACCGATACCTTCGATTCCGTAGCATTTCATGAACTGGCACCGTTCCATTTTTTCATCCAGTTCAGCCGCGCTCAGGTAGCGCCGGAAATGCGGAGCGGCGACTTTTTCGGTGTTTCGATCTGCCAATGTCCGGTATTCGAATGCAACAATATCTCCGGGTTCACATCCGTTATGGAGCGCATCAATCAGCGCATCTTCCTCGTCGTCTGTAATCGCGTGCAAAAAGAAACGCGCGTAAACGCACACGGTTTCGGCGCGCCGCTCAGACAGCACCTGTCGAACCCGTCCATCCTTAAGATTGGTTCTGACAAACTCGAGGCCATCTCCGCCCTGCAATCCTGCGTGTTTCTGCGCTGACTCGACGGCGGCCTCTGATGCATCCAATCCGGTTACTTTAAATCCATGACGTGAAAAGAAAAAACTATCACGTGCATTTCCGCACCCGATATCAATGACGTGTGCTTTCCGATCAATTTCATTGGCCACAAACGCGGCAAACTGTGACGGCAGCGACAGCTCCCACGACTCTGCTGAGCGGGTATAAAAGCTGTTCCAGAATGCGTGTCGATCTTCAGGCGGGACCAGCCCAAGTGAGTTTTCGGTCATTAAGGGTATTCTTTCATGCGGCAGTTGAACGACACTGCGAGAGTTTTGTCAGAGCTCCGGCACGACTGCAATTGCTTCTTCATTCGCAATTGCCAGGGGCGAAACACTGTGGCTTGCAAACCAACTCAACTCGCATTGGAGTCTTTCTTTGGGTATGCCGTCTGTTTCGTCCAACTGTATCTATTGTCGTCGGTTGCAGCGTGACTTGTCCCGGTTTTTCATTTTGTACATCTTGTACAACTCGGAAGATCACCCCTCTGACGCTGTTACAATTCGTAAGAATTGAGAAAACATCAGGCAAAACTTGACGCTGATCCTCCGCCTGTCCCTAATCGGGGCATTGGCGTTCGGGCCTGACCCGGAGCCGCCATTTCCGTCCCGGAGGAGGGGTCGGGTGGGGAGGAGAAAAAGATTGGCTCAGACGCAGTCGGGCGCTGAAGGGATGCAATCTCTTCCGGCGCTGTTACACCGCAATGTCATGCAGTTCGGGGATGCCCCGGCCTACCGTGAAAAAGAATTCGGCATCTGGCAATGCTGGAGCTGGGCAGAGGCCGCGAAAGAAATCCGCGCTATTGCGTTGGGGTTTCTGGAAATCGGTGTTGAACCTGGCGACCATATCGCCGTCATAGGCCGCAACCGTCCTGCACATTACTGGTCGATGGTCGCGGCGCAGATGGTGGGTGCGGTTCCGGTGCCTCTGTATCAGGACTCGGTCGCCGAAGAGATGGCCTATGTGCTGGAACATTGTGGCGCGAAATATGTCGTCTGCGGTGATCAGGAGCAGGTCGACAAGGTCATCGAGATTCAGGAAAACCTCCATCAGGTCAAACACATACTCTATACCGACAAGCGCGGGATGCGGAAGTATGACCACTCCCAAATGAACGCGCTCGAGGACATCATGGCCGAGGGCAACGCCGGTCACGCGCGGTTTGATGCCGAGCTGGACAAGCGCATCGCAGCGATCACCTATGACGATACCTGCGTGATGCTCTATACCAGCGGAACAACGGGCAAGCCCAAGGGTGTTGTGCTGTCGAACCGGAATGTCATTGAAAGCGCCAAGAATTCTGCTGAATTCGACCACCTGACCCGGAATGAGGACATCCTGTCCTATCTGCCGATGGCTTGGGTGGGCGACTTCATCTTCTCCATCGGTCAGGCCTATTGGTGCGGCTTCTGCGTGAACTGCCCAGAAAGCGCCGACACGATGATGACTGACCTGCGCGAGATCGGGCCGACCTATTTCTTCGCTCCGCCGCGCGTGTTCGAAACCCAGCTGACCAATGTGATGATCCGGATGGAGGATGCAGGCAAGCTGAAGCAGCGCATGTTCCACCACTTCATGGCGCACGCCAAGAAGGTTGGTGGCCAGTTGCTGGACGGGAAGCCCGTCGGGTTTGGCGACAAGATGAAATACGCGCTGGGCAATATGCTGGTTTATGGGCCGCTCAAGGATACGTTGGGCTATGGCCGTTTCCGTGTGGGTTATACGGCGGGCGAGGCGATTGGGCCGGAAATCTTTGATTTCTATCGTTCTTTGGGGATCAACCTGAAGCAGCTTTATGGCCAGACCGAAGCGACCGTGTTCATCACACAGCAACCCGATGGCGAGGTGCGCGCGGATACGGTTGGCGTACCGGCCCCTGCGGTTGAGCTGAAGATCGATGACAGCGGCGAGATTCACTATCGCTCGCCGGGTGTGTTTGTGGAGTATTACAACAACCCGGATTCCACGGCTTCGACCAAAGATGCCGAAGGCTGGGTGGCCACCGGGGATGCCGGATTCATCGAGGAAACCTCGGGCCATTTGCGGATCATCGACCGCGCAAAGGACGTGGGCAAAATGGCCGACGGGTCGATGTTCGCGCCGAAATATGTCGAGAACAAACTGAAGTTCTATCCCGATATTCTTGAGGTCGTGCTGTTCGGCAATGGCAAGGACCGTTGCGTGGCTTTCATCAATATTGACCTGACGGCGGTAGGAAACTGGGCGGAGCGTAACAACGTGGCCTATGCCTCTTATCAGGAACTGGCGGGACATCCCCGTGTGTTAGAGACGATTCGAAGCCACGTCGAAGAAGTGAACAAGTCGGTCGCGGCGGATGAGATGCTGTCGGGCTGTCAGGTGCATCGCTTTGTGGTTCTGCACAAGGAACTGGATGCGGATGATGGTGAGATGACCCGGACCCGCAAGGTGCGCCGTGGCTTTGTCGAGGAGAAGTTCCACGACATCATCGCAGCGCTTTATGACGGGTCCGAGAGTGTGTCGACTACCACCGAAGTGACCTATGAGGATGGTCGCAAGGGTTCGATTTCTGCGACGCTGGAGATTGTCGACGCACCGGTGGTGCCGGTCGCACAGCATAAGGTGGCGGCGGAATGATGGGCCTGGCGCGCGCCGCTCGACCTGCGGTCATCGCCCCGCCCGCCGTCCCGTTTTTGCGTAAGTCTGGGAGAGGCTGATGCTGGATAATTCCGAAGGATATGTCACCGAAGACGGCCGCAAGATCGGCGGCGTGGTGATGGAGATGAAGAACATCACCCTGCGTTTTGGCGGTGTGGTGGCGATCAAGGATATCTCGTTCGATATTCGCGAAGGCGAAATCCGCGCGATCATTGGGCCGAACGGGGCGGGCAAGTCCTCGATGCTGAACGTGATCTCGGGGTTTTATGTCCCGCAGGAAGGTGAGGTCTGGTTCCACGGGTCTAAGCGCCCGCCGATGCGGCCCTTTGAGGTGGCGCAGCAAGGGATTGCGCGGACGTTTCAAAACATCGCTCTGTTCGAAGGAATGAGCGTTCTGGACAACGTCATGACCGGGCGCTTGGGTTACATGAAGACCAACATTTTTCAGCAAGCTTGGTGGAAGGGTAAGGCCGAAGCGGAAGAGACTGAAAACCGCGAGGCCGTCGAGAAGATCATCGACTTCCTTGAAATTCAGCACATCCGCAAGACACCTGTGTCGCGCTTGCCCTATGGTTTGAAAAAGCGCGTCGAACTGGCACGTGCGCTGGCGGCAGAGCCCAAGCTACTGTTGCTGGACGAACCGATGGCCGGGATGAACGTTGAAGAGAAAGAGGACATGAGCCGCTTTATCCTCGACGTGAATGATGAGTTTGGCACAACGATTGCCCTGATCGAACATGACATGGGCGTTGTAATGGACCTGAGCGACCGAGTGGTCGTGATGGATTATGGCAAGAAAATTGGTGATGGCACGCCGGACGAGGTGCGCAACAACCAAGAGGTCATCGACGCCTATCTGGGGGTCAGCCATGACTGACCTTCGAGCCGCGCCAAGAAAATTCGCCGAATTTTCTCCTGCCCTGTACCCGACAACATTTGATCGGAGGACCCTCTGATGCCTGAACAACTCGTATTTGCGATGGAGGTCATCCTCAACGGTCTGATGGCCGGGGTCCTCTACGCTCTGGTCGCGCTGGGGTTTGTGCTTATCTACAAGGCATCCGGCATTTTCAATTACGCCCAAGGGGTTATGGCCCTGTTCGCAGCGATGACGCTGGTTGGGATCATGAATGGTCAGGTGCCCTTTGCGCATCTGATCAATGCGACCTTCGGCACGCATGTCTATAATTTCGGTTGGAACGTGCCTGCGCTGCTGGCGATCCTTTTGACCATGGCCGTAATGGTGTTGCTGGCCTGGGCGGTGCAGCGGTTCGTGATGCGCCATCTGGTCGGGCAGGAACCGATCATCCTGTTCATGGCAACCATCGGTCTGGCCTATTTCCTAGAGGGTGTGGCTGACCTGATGTGGGGATCCGAGATCAAGACGCTGGATGTAGGCTTGCCGCAAGGCATCAACCTGTGGATCGATGAGACGACCTTCAACATCTTTGATTACGGCTTCTTTATCGACAATCTGGACATCGTGGCGACGATCATCGCTGCACTTCTAGTGGCGGCTCTGGTCGCATTCAGCCAGTACACCAAGCAGGGCCGGGCGATGCGCGCGGTGGCGGATGACCATCAGGCGGCGCTGTCGGTGGGAATCTCGCTGAACTTCATCTGGGTCATGGTCTGGTCGGTGGCCGGGTTTGTGGCGCTGGTCGCAGGCATCATGTGGGGCACCAAATCAGGTGTGCAGTTCTCGCTGTCTCTGATCGCGCTCAAGGCGCTGCCGGTACTGATGCTGGGCGGGTTCACTTCGATCCCCGGCGCCATCGTCGGTGGGCTGATCATCGGCGTGGGCGAGAAGCTGTTCGAGTTCGCACTCGGCCCCGCGCTGGGTGGCGCGACCGAGAACTGGTTTGCCTATGTTCTGGCGCTGATCTTTCTGGTGTTCCGGCCGCAGGGTCTGTTCGGCGAAAAGATCATCGAGAGGGTGTAGCGATGACCAAGCTGATCGCCATCATCAACGTGATCGCATGGGCAGGGTTCTGGGCCTTCGGATATATCGCTCTGACCTCCGATGACCTGAGCGAAGGTCAACTGGTGATTGCCGCGATTCTGGCCTTTGCCGGGCTGGTCATGGGTGTTCTGGCTTACATGAAACTGGTGCGCGCCTCTGAGGCAACCGGATATGCCAAAGGCACCAACCAATTGGACTCCGCAGCCCGGAACCGGGCGCAGGAAGAATGGGGAAAGTAAGATATGTTTTATCGTGAGGCCGGGGATTTCAAAACCTCTTACATCGCCGACAGCCAGACTTTCCCGATCAAGTTTGACCGGTATCGGTATTATGTCGTGCTGGCGGTGGCGTTCGGGATCATTCCGTTCATCATCAACGACTATTGGGCGAATGCGCTGCTTCTGCCCTTCCTGATCTACGCCATTGCAGCGATCGGGCTGAACATTCTGGTTGGTTATTGCGGGCAGGTCTCGCTGGGGACCGGTGGGTTCATGGCTGTGGGGGCCTATGCCTGCTACAAGCTGATGACGGCCTTTCCTGATGTCAGCATGTTCATCCATGTGATCCTTGCCGGAGGTGTCACGGCGCTGGTTGGCGTGTTGTTCGGCCTGCCGTCACTGCGGATCAAAGGGTTCTATCTGGCGGTGGCCACACTGGCGGCGCAGTTCTTCCTTGTGTGGCTCTTCAACCGGGTGCCGTGGTTCTACAACTACTCGGCCTCGGGTCAGATCAACGCGCCCGAGCGGGATGTGTTCGGCATTATCATCACTGGCCCGAACGCGCCGGCCTGGGCCACCTATCTGTTCTGCCTGATCTTCCTGACGGTCTGCGCCATCATTGCCCGCAATCTGACGCGCGGTACCACGGGCCGGACCTGGATGGCGATCCGCGACATGGACATCGCGGCCGAGATCATCGGGGTGAACCCGCTCAAGGCCAAGCTGACCGCCTTTGCCGTCAGTTCGTTCTTTGTCGGTATCTCGGGTGCACTGTTCTTTGCGGTCTATCTGGGCGCGGTCGAAGTGGGCGAGGTGTTCGGTATCCAGAAGTCATTCCTGGTGCTGTTCATGGTCATTATTGGCGGGCTAGGCTCGATTTTCGGGTCCTTCGCCGGGGCAGCCTTTCTGGTTCTGCTGCCGGTTGTACTGAAGCTGCTCGGCGTCGATCTGCTGGGCTGGCCCACGGATATCGTCGCGCATCTCAACCTCGTGATCGTGGGCGCGCTGATCATCATGTTCCTGATCCTCGAACCGCACGGGCTGGCGCAGCTGTGGCGTGTGGCGAAAGAAAAACTCAGACTCTGGCCGTTCCCGCACTAAGGGGTCTGCCCAACGAAAAGACGGGTGTGAAACCCGAAACCCAACATCGGATCAATCAAGGGAGGAGACACCCGATGAACAAGAAACTGGCAACCCTGGCGCTGGGCGCCGTGATGGCCGCAGGCCCGGTCATGGCCGACCTTGTGTTCCCGTCGCTCAGCTACCGGACTGGCCCTTACGCGGCAGGCGGTATCCCGTTTGCAGACGGTTACGCCGACTATTTCACCCTGCTGAACGAACGCGATGGCGGCATCGGAGGTGTTCCGGCCAAGGTGATCGAATGTGAAACCGGCTATAACACTGAAAAAGGTGTGGAATGCTATGAATCGACCAAGGGCGAAGGTGCTCTGGTCTATCAGCCGCTGTCGACCGGTATCACCTATCAGCTGATCCCCAAAGTGACAGCAGATGGCATCCCGCTGCACACGATGGGTTATGGTCGGACCTCTGCCGCGAACGGCAAAGTGTTCAGCCATGTGTTCAACTATCCGGCCAACTATTGGAACGGTGCATCGGGTTCGATCAACTATCTGCTTGATGAAAACGGTGGTGACCTGAGCGGCAAGAAAATCGCGCTGGTCTATCACAACTCGGCCTACGGCAAAGAGCCGATCCGCACGCTGGAAACGCTGGCAGAAAAGCATGGCTATGAGCTGACCTTGCTGCCCGTTGACCACCCCGGTCAGGAGCAGAAGTCGCAGTGGCTGCAGATCCGCCGTGAAAAGCCCGACTATGTGATCATGTGGGGCTGGGGCGTCATGAACCAGGTTGCGGTTCAGGAAGCTGCCAACATCCGCTTCCCGATGGAGAACTTCATCGGTGTCTGGTGGTCCGGCGCAGAATTCGACGTTGAGCCTGCAGGCGACAAAGCCACCGGCTATAAGGCGCTGACCTTCACCGGTCTCGGCAAAGACTATCCGGTCTATGACGATCTGCAGAAATATGTTGTGGACGCGGGCAAAGCTGCAGGCTCGGGTGATCAGCTGGGCACGGTTCAGTACAACCGCGGTCTCTATGCTGCGATGCTGGCGGCCGAAGCCGTAAAGACCGCACAGGACATGCACGGCACTGCAGACATCGACGCATCGATGATGCGCGATGGCATGGAAGCGCTGGAGATCACCAATGCCAAGATGGAAGGTCTGGGCATGGCCGGTTTCGGACCCGAGTTCTCGGTTTCCTGTGAAAACCACGGTGGCCCCGGACTGGTCGGCGTCGTCCAGTGGGATGCAGCAGCCGGCACCTGGAACCCGGTTCAGGACTTCAAGCCAACCGATGTCGAGGTCATCAACGCGCTGATCGAAGAAGACTCGGGCGCTTACGCGACTGAAAACAACATTTCGGCACGCTGCGAATAAACAACGCTGCGCCCCGAACGATCTGGGGCGCATAGACAATCGGAGCGGCGGGTTGCCTGCCGCTCCTCACGAACCGCCCCTGAGGGGCAGGCATGAGGACACGCGCTGATGCTGGATGCGGCACAAACCACCGACGTGCAGGCGGAAACCCTGCTTGAGGTCAACAATATCGAGGTGATCTACAACCATGTGATCCTCGTGCTGAAAGGCGTCAGCCTGACTGTGCCCAAAGGCGGCATCACGGCCTTGCTGGGCGGCAATGGCGCGGGCAAAACCACGACGCTGAAGGCGGTATCGAACCTGCTGCATTCAGAACGTGGAGAGGTCACCAAAGGCTCGATCAAGTACCGCGGCGAGAGCGTTCACGAAAGTGATCCCGCCGATCTGGTGGAAAAGGGCGTCATTCAGGTGATGGAGGGCCGCCATTGTTTTGAACACCTCACGGTCGAGGAAAATCTGCTGACCGGCGCTTATACCCGCAAGGATGGCTCGGCTGCGATCCAGCAGGATCTGGAATTGGTTTACAATTACTTCCCGCGCCTCAAGGAACGCCGCCGCAGCCAGGCCGGTTATACTTCGGGTGGAGAGCAGCAGATGGTGGCGATGGGCCGGGCGCTGATGTCGCGCCCCGAGACCATCCTGCTGGATGAACCGTCGATGGGTCTGGCCCCACAGCTGGTTGAAGAGATTTTCGGCATCGTGAAGGACCTGAACGAGAAAGAAGGCGTGTCCTTCCTGCTGGCCGAACAGAACACAAATGTGGCTCTAAGGTTTGCGCATTACGGGTATATTCTGGAATCCGGTCGCGTGGTGATGGACGGCCCCGCCGCGGAACTGCGCGAAAACCCGGATGTGAAGGAATTCTACCTCGGCATGTCGGATGAAGGCCGCAAAAGCTTTCGCGATGTGCGCTCATACCGCCGCCGCAAGAGATGGCTGTAAGCGGGTGGAGGATATTTCGATGACCTATTTCGACAAGCTTGAAACCCGATCCGCCGATGAACGCAACGCCGATCACGCGCGCGCTTTGCCTGAACAGATCGCGCGCGCAAAATCGGCCCCCGGCTATGCGGATATACTTGCCGGGATCGACGCGAACGCCGTGACCAGCGCCGAGGCACTGGCCAGTTTGCCGGTGCTGCGCAAGTCGGATCTAATACAGGCGCAGGGCTCCCGCCCCCCGTTTGGTGGCTTTACTGTCAAACCCGCGCGTCATTTCCAGCATGTGTTTCAGTCGCCGGGCCCGATTTATGAACCGGGCAGCACCGACCATGACTGGTGGCGGATGGGCCGGTTCCTGAATGCCGCCGGGGTTGGCCCGGGCGATATCGTTCAGAACTGCTTCGGTTATCACCTGACACCTGCCGGGATGATCTTTGAAAGCGGCGCACAAGCCGTTGGAGCTGCCGTGCTGCCCGCAGGAACCGGGCAAACAGAGCTGCAGGTGACCGCAGCGCGGGACATAGGTTGCACCGCTTACGCGGGCACGCCGGATTATCTGAAGATCATCCTCGACAAAGCTGATGAGATGGGGGTCGCTCTGCAATTCTCGAAGGCCGCTGTGGGTGGCGGTGCGCTGTTCCCATCTCTGCGTCAGGAATATGCGGATCGGGGCATTGCCTGTCTACAATGCTATGCGACAGCTGATCTGGGCAACATCGCCTATGAAAGCCCCGCCATGGAAGGCATGATCATCGACGAACATGTGATTGTTGAGATCGTCACCCCCGGCACCGGTACGCCGGTCGCACCCGGAGAGGTTGGTGAGGTGGTGGTGACGACGCTCAACCCCGACTACCCGTTGATCCGCTTTGCCACGGGCGATCTATCGGCGATCATGCCCGGAGAATCCCCTTGCGGACGCACAAACTTGCGGATCAAGGGCTGGATGGGTCGGGCCGATCAGACCACCAAGATCAAGGGCATGTTTGTCCGCCCCGAGCAGGTTGCGGCGCTGGTCGACAAGCATGATGAGATCGTCAAGGCCCGCGTTATCGCCGCCCGCCAAGGCGAGATGGATACCATGACCGTCCAGATCGAAAGCCCCTGCGAGAATGATGGGGCCTATGCCAAATCGGTGGTCGAGGTGCTGAAACTGAAAGGCGCGATCGAGGTCGTGGCCCCCGGCTCTTTGCCCAAGGACGGGTTGGTGATCGAGGATCAGCGCGTCTACGAATAGCGATCTGCCGCAGATTTGTTGGCCCGCCCACTGGTGTTTCTTAGCGTTTTGGTCGATTAAAGGCAGACCCTGCGGGATTCTCAGTCAGACGCCATGGCCGAAGTCGAATATTCAGAACACGGAACGCACAATCGCGGAGCCTTGGGCACGCGATTGGTAGGCGGTATTGCGTACGCGGTGGCCGCAGCCTGCCTATTGCCGATGGTAGCCGTTGTTCTGGCGGCGATGACCGGCGGCACTGACACGATTTCCCATTTGTTAGAGACTGTTTTGCCCGGCTACGCCCTGACCACAGCGATCCTCGTGGTGCTGGTCGCGGCGGGTACGTTCTCGATTGGCGTCGGAGCTGCCTGGCTGGTTACGATGACACGCTTCCCCGGCGTGCGCGTGTTGGAGATCGCCCTGGTCCTGCCGCTGGCCTTTCCGGCCTATGTGCTGGCTTATGCCTACACCTTTATTCTGGATCACCCCGGAATCGTACAAACGACACTGCGCGAGGTCACCGGCTGGGGCCCGCGCGACTACTGGTTCCCCGAAATCCGCTCGACCGAGGGCGCAGCAGTGATGCTGATCCTCGTGCTCTACCCTTACGTCTACTTGCTGGCCCGCGCGGCGTTCTTGCAGCAAAGTGCCACGGCCTTTCTGGCGGCTCGGGCACTGGGCAATGGCCCGTGGCATGCCTTCTGGCGCGTCTCTCTGCCGATGGCACGCCCCGCGATTGCCGGAGGTGTGTTGCTGGCGGTGATGGAGACCATCGCCGATTTCGGCACCGTCGCTTATTTCGGTGTGCAGACCTTTGCCACCGGCATCTATACCAGCTGGTTTTCCATGGCCGACCGCGCCGCTGCGGCGCAGCTTGCCCTGTGTCTGCTGGGCTTTGCACTGGTCATGGCCGTGGCTGAGCGTACGCAACGGGGTAAGGCCAAATATTATCAGGCGGGCAAACGTCATGCGGTGCTGCCAGCGGCACAGTTGAAGGGTTGGCAATCGCTCGCGGCGTTTTTGCTCTGCGCGATTCCGGTCTTGTTCGGGTTCCTCCTGCCCGTAGTGATCCTTGTGCAGATGGGTCTGGAATCCGAGCAGAACCTGCTTTCACGCCGCTATATCGGTTTCATACAAAACTCACTGACGCTGGCCGGTACTGCAGCGGTGATCACGGTTTGCGCGGCAATTTCGGTGGGGTTCTTCCAACGTCTGCGCCCGGGGCGCGGGGCGGCTTCGGCAGCTTACATAGCACGGTTGGGTTATGCGGTGCCGGGCGGGGTGATCGCCGTTGGACTGATCGTGCCCTTTGCTGGATTTGACAACGCGCTGGATGCGTGGATGCGCCAAACCTTTGATATTTCGACAGGGCTGCTGGTCACCGGGTCCATATGGTTACTTATTGCCGCTTATATGGTGCGCTTTCTGGCCGCCGCGCTCAGCGCTTATGAAGGCGGCCAGAGCACGGTGCACGCCAATATGGACGCTGCCGCGCGGTCGCTGGGACAGAGTCCTCTGGGTACCCTGCGCCGGGTGCATCTGCCGATCCTGACGCCGTCGCTGCTAACCGCGCTGCTGATCGTTTTCGTCGACGTGATGAAAGAGCTGCCCGCAACCCTGATCATGCGGCCCTTCAATTTCGACACGCTGGCGGTTCAGGCGTATCGTTTGGCCTCGGACGAACGGCTTGAGGGCGCGGCGGTGCCGTCGCTAGTCATTCTGGCCGTCGGGCTGCTGCCGGTGATCCTGATTTGCCGTCAGGTCGGGCGTCGGTAACCGCACACGACGCTTCAAAAATACAACACCCGTTTTGCGCTGGGCTTGATTCAAATGCAATTTCCGGCAAGGCTTGTGGCATGAACATGCAGCCTCCCAGCCGGTTCGGGTCCGGCTCTGCCCAGATGCCGGTCGCGTTTGACCGGCGCGAGATGTCTCAAATCCTGTCAGTCTATGGCCGAATGGTCGCCGCCGGAGAATGGCGCGATTACGGGATTTCGAACCTGCGCGATACGGCGGTGTTTTCAATCTTTCGCCGGACGGCCGAGCATCCGATCTATCGGGTCGAGAAACACCCCCGTCTGCGGCTGCGGCAGGGGATGTATTCGGTGGTTGGTATGGACGGGCGCATCCTGAAGCGCGGACATGATCTGCGTGCTGTTCTGCGGGTGCTGGAGCGCAAACTGATCCGGGCTGTTGACCCGGATTAGAGCCTTTTATGCGCCGTGACTGGCCCATCGCCCTGTTGTGCAATGCGGGCAATCGCCTGATCCATCGGTTCCAGCGCAACCGCCATGTGATAGGCGTTGGCATGCAGCAGAAGGTTCTCGGCGGCGACCCATGCGACATGGCCTTTCCAGAACAACAGATCTCCGCGTTTTGGGGGGGTGCCTTCGGGCACGGGTTCACCAACGGCATGTACCTGATCGCCGCTGTCTCCGGGACAGGGAATGCCGCAGGCCAGAAGGGCGGCTTGCACCAGACCTGAACAATCCAGCCCGAACCGGCTGTTGCCACCCCATAGATATGGCGTGCCCAGAAACAGCTGCGCGGCAGCGACCGGATCGGTAAGGCGGGAATAGGCGGGCACCGCGTGAGCCTTGGGGATGAACCCCAGCGCCGTTTCCAAAAATCCATCCTGTTCTGACAGAACCCTGATTTTGCTTCCAAAACTCAGCGATATCTGATCGAGGCTTTTCATATCCGGCGCGGCATAGGCATGGGTCGCGGCGGCAACGATCCAATGCGTCTGTGGTTCAATCGGGCCTAGATTGTCTGTCACGACCCAGCCGGGGTAGCCGTCCTTTGCCGATATGATCCTGCTCCAACCGTCCTGCTCTTCGACGACGGATACGGTGTCTCCAAACAACAATTGCCGGTCGCGTGGCCCCTCGGGCTGACGCAGCAGATCGACGACCGGTCGGATAATGCGGGCTTCACTCATAGATCGAGAATCTCAGGCAGAGCGGTCAGCAGGGCGCGGGGACCTTGACCCAATCCGCCTTTGTTGCGCCCCGGTTCCTTGCCGCGTTGCCATGCATAGATGTCGAAATGCATGTACCGGCTGTTACCCACAAAACGACGCAGGAACAGCGCGGCGGTGATCGAGCCTGCAAATCCGCCAGATGGCGCATTGTCCAGATCGGCAATTCCCGGTTCGATCAACACCTCGTAAGGTTCGTGAAACGGCATTCGCCAGACCGGATCAGCAGCGGCACGGCCTGCGCGCGCCAGAGCCTCTGCGGCCCCATCATCATCGGTATAAAACGGGGCCAGATCGGCCCCCACGGCCACCCGCGCCGCGCCTGTCAGTGTTGCCATCGAAATCACCAGATCAGGCTCTCCCTCCTCGGCCAGTGCCAGAGCATCGGCCAGCACCAGTCGCCCTTCGGCATCGGTGTTGTTGATCTCGACGGTCAACCCGTTGCGCGCGGTCAGGATATCTCCGGGCCGGAAGGCGTTGCCCGCAACCGCGTTCTCAACCGCCGGGATCAGCACGCGCAGCTGCACATCCAACCCCAGCTTCATGATCATCTGCGCCAGCCCCAACACATTGGCGGCACCGCCCATATCCTTTTTCATCAGGCCCATGGAGGCGCCGGGCTTCAGATTCAGTCCTCCAGTGTCGAAACAAACCCCTTTGCCGACCAGCGTCAGCTTTGGCCCACTTCTGCCCCAGTTCAGCTCGATCAGGCGCGGCGCTTGTGCGGCGGCACGACCGACCGTGTGGATCATCGGGAAATCCTGTTCCAGCAGAGCATCGCCCGTGATGACCGAACAGCGCGCGCCACATTCCTCGGCAAGAACTTCTGCCGCAATCTGCAACTGCTCAGGCCCCATATCCGAGGCTGGCGTATTCACCAGATGTCGGATCAGAAGCTCGGCATTGGCCAGAGTTTCGATCCGCGCTGTATCGATGCCTTCAGGGGCGACCAGTTTGGCCTTGGCCGGGCTGCTCGGGGCGTATCGATCGAAAACATAGCCGGTCATTAGCCAGCCGAAGCATTCGGCCTCCAGCACGTCGGCCGGTACACCGGACGCGATGCGATAGGTGCCTTCGGGCAAAGCCTCGGCCGTTGCTGCCAGCGGAAAGCGCTTGCGCGCCCGCTTGGCTGCGTTGCCGTAGCCCGCCAGTGCAACCTCTGGTGCGCCCTCTGGTCCCGGGATCAACAAGGTCTGCCCCAAAGCAGCGGAAAAGCCATTCGCCGCCACCCAATTCTGCACCGGGCTGGGTTGATCCGATAGCCATCCATCAAGCTCGGACTGGTCGAGTACGTAGAGCGGAAGCGCAGGATCGGAAGGCGGGGCAAAGCAAAGGGTCATAGGTGTCTCGACTGGATCTTGTTGCGCCCAGACTAGCCGCCTGCGATCCGCCCGCAACCCCCCTCAGACGGAAAGGTCCTGCTGATCCCAGACCGCAGTCAGCGAGCGTTCGCCGACTCGGATCAGACGTCCCAGCGTCGCCCCTGTGGCCACCACATCGCCGGTATCGACCGCATGCGCAACATCGCCCGCGACGCGGGCCAGCGCCGTCATCCCGATCTGACCCGCGATTGCCACCAGTGACCTTGCGCATTTGCGCAATGCCGCCCAGTCCCGCTGCCGCCAGAAGCGTTGGCAATTCGACAGACGCACCGCCAGTTCCTCGACTGTGCGGCACAGCACGTCCAGCGCGTTGGCGTCGCCCAGCTGATGATACAGGCTGCTCAGCCGGTCCGGGTCCAGACGCACGGATTCCTTCTGTTCAAGCGTGATTATCTTTTCCACCACATTCACCCCTAATTTCATGCCCCCACGGCATAGGGTCACCCTGTCATCACATACCTTTGCAAATCGTTGCGCTGTATCGGGATAATGTCTCGAATTTTGTGCGAATTTGGGTTAGAGAGCAGAACAGTCAGACCACAGGAATATCAGAATGAAACTTGCCAAACCTTTGCCGAGCTATCTGGTCAAACGGTATCATGGTTGGAAAGCGACAACCTACTCGGAAAATCAGGTTTGGTACCGACGGCTCGCGACCGAAGGTCAGCGTCCACGGGCGATGGTGATTTCATGTTGTGACAGCCGGGTGCATGTCACTTCGATGTTCGGGGCGGATCAGGGCGATTTCTTCATCCACCGCAATATCGCAAACCTTGTGCCGCCCTACCTGCCGGATGGCGATCACCACGGCACCAGCGCGGCCATCGAATATGCGGTCACCGCGTTGAAAGTGGCGCATCTCATTGTGCTGGGGCATTCGCAGTGCGGTGGGGTGCAGGGCTGCATCGACATGTGCAAGGGGCAGGCACCACAACTGGAAGCCAAGGAAAGCTTTGTGGGGCGTTGGATGGAAATCCTGAAGCCGAAATTCGATCTGGTTGCCGATATCGAAGACAGCGCCGATCAGGCACGTCAGTTTGAACGCTATGCGGTAGTGGCCTCGCTCGAGAACCTGATGACCTTCCCTTTCGTGTCCTCGGCCGTTGAAGAAGGCGCGCTCAGCTTACATGGGTTGTGGACCGATATCGGTGAAGGTGGGCTGGAATGTTACGATCCGCATGAGAAGCAGTTCGTTACCGTTTGACCGGGCAAAACGCAGGGCAGCGTAGATCAGCCTCTGATCTACCGCCATTTTTTGATATGATCCTAACGTAGCTTTACGAATTGGATCATTCTCATGCGATTGCTGAAACGTATTATCGTCACTCTGATCGTGATTGTTGTGGCCCTCGCCGGGGTATCTTATCTGTTGCCCGGCAAGGCCGAAGTGTCGCGCAGCATCACGGTAGATGCCCCACCCGAAGCGATCTTTCCTTATGTGAATTCGATGCAGGAGACCGAGAAATGGTCTCCGTGGCTGTCACGCGACCCTGAAACAAAGCTGACCTACAGCGGGCCCGAAACCGGGGTTGGTAACACCCTGAACTGGAGCTCGGAGCATCCGCAGGTTGGCTCCGGGTCGCAGGAAATCGTCGAAAGTGTCGAAAACCAGAAGGTCAGAACTTCGCTCGATTTCGGGCCGATGGGCACGGCCTCGGCGTCATTTGTGCTGCAGCCCGAAGGGGCGGGAACCGAGGTTACCTGGGGGTTCACCTCCGATTTGGGTATGAACCCGATGACTCGCTGGATGGGGTTGATGATGGATCACTGGGTCGGTAGCGACTATGAGCGCGGCTTGGATAACCTGAAGGCGCTGGTCGAAGGGCAGAGCTGATTGATTGAGGATAACGCGCCCACTACGTAAGACGAAGGTATGAACCTGTCGCATCCGGTCTTCGGACCGCTTGCCAAGTATCCGACGGTTGGAAGCATCTGCTTGATCACATCTGCGCTCAGGCTTTTGACAGCTGGATCAGGTGTTGGTTAAATCAATTCGACGCCGCACCACTTCGACCTAGCACTCGGATAGGTGAAAGAAGAAGCGCAGATGACACAACGGATTTCTCAGACGGCTTGCTTCCGGTACCCGGGCACCCCGGCTCAATCGCGCGGAGGGCGATCGGTGCTGACGTGGTGTCTGGTCTCGACATTCGGTGTTGTAATTGATGGCACAGCACAATCGGCGCACGCACAGCACGTCGCGCCAGAATTCAACTATGTGGTGACGCGCGGAACCGAGAAAAGCTCTATGCCGGCACCGCAAGGTGGCAATGATGTTCTGGACCACCACGGTTTTCGCTTCTTCTGCGTCCCGTCGCATTATTCCTATCACGATCCGGTTGTCTTTCCGGGTCAGGAAGGGGCAGCGCATCTGCATATGTTCTTTGGAAACACAGAGGTCGACGCTCATTCGACCGGTGATCAAATCGCCAATTCAGGGCGAACGACCTGCGACGGGGGGATCACCAACCGATCGGCCTATTGGATACCGGCGCTCTATAACGAAGACGGAGAAGTTGTGCTGCCGACCCTGATCAACAACTACTATAAAAGCTGGGTGAATGATCGGAGTAAAATCAAACCAATTCCGGCGGGCCTTGAGATTTTGACCAATGCAGACGTAGAGGGCTCGGGCGGGATCGCTATCAGCAAGATTGACGAGGAACGATGGACAGCATCCATCCGAATTTCCCCGACTGATGGGCTCACGCTCGAGGTGATCTTCCCCGACTGTATCGCCGTTGATGAAAATGGGGACCCGGTTCTGTCCAGTCCGGGCGGAACTGACCACATGGCCTATTCACACGGCGATTGCCCGCTCTCGCATCCTTATACGATCCCGCAGCTGACTCAGAATGTGAACTGGGCTGGCGTGCCATTCGACTCGGGCTGGTCTTTCTCATCTGACCAAATGCACAATGTGCCCAAGGGCATGTCCGCGCATGCTGATTATGTTGCCGGATGGACAGAAGAATCCGCGCAGATCATGGCGGATTGTGTCCGCGATGGATTCAGGGAATGTGGCCCTGGACTGCAGGCGCAATGGCAAGATCAGTTCTTCGCCCCGGACGGCAGCCGGGTCTATGATTTTTTCAAGGTTGCAGACGGGGTCTCTGCGACACCTGTGGCACTTGGGGGATTGCCTCCGATGCTAATGCAGCACTAGATCAATCATCATTATAGTCGGTTCCAATGCCGCAGCAGCCCGGTCTGACGGGGCAGGGATAATCAGTCCAGCACCATCCCTTCAGGCCAGTTGATTTCCTGATCCAGCAGAATGATTTCGGGCTGACCCGGCGCCAGATCCATATCCCACGCAAGAATACCGCGCTTGTCGTCGACGTTTTCTTCGGTCGGTCGGGGATTTGCGGTCCAGCTGATCTCAAGATCTTCCTGTTCGGAATAAGGCACGCGATCAACAAGCCGCAAAGGCCAGGCGCGATCTGTCAGGTTTTCCACAGTGATCTGTGCCCGTTCCACACGCTGGTTCGAGCGGGAAATCAGGCCGGTGTCACCGCTGCTGCGATCCAGAATTCGGCGGTCAACGGTCACGCCATAGAGCGGGCCAAAACCCATCTCCACTTGCTCGGATGGCCCAATTTCAGGAGAATATTCAGTGGCCACCAATACGCCATTCACACGCCACCGCGCCAAGGGTGCCGTCAGCAGGTTCTGCTTGTAAGGGTTGGTGAAGCGGGCCGTACGAAAGGCTGTTTTATCCCGCAACGGTATCGCGAGGGCATAGACCTCGGCGGATTGCGTCATGCTGTCCAGTTCGAATTCGGCCAGTTCATGATCACTGGCGATCGAGACCGGTTGCGGCAGCGTATAGGTAATCCCGGTGCCCTGCACCGACGCAGCGCTGGGGGCCCATTGAGAGGTCTCTTCGACGACCACGGGCGCTTCAACCACGCCTTCTGCCAGGCTCGCAAATCTGTCCTGGGCCTTTGGTTCTTCCCGGATCGATCTGCGCTGCGGATAAAGCGGTGAGGCGCTGTTTTGGCCCACCGGCTGCAGCGTCGAGACATGCAAGGTGATGTCCTTCCAGTTCTCTCCGGTGCTCTGATTGACCCGAATCTGCCGGCTGATTGTGACTTCGGGCGCGTCGCCGGTGGTCAGGTCGAACTCATAACCCGGTACCCAGTTGGCCGAATAAAAGTCCAGATAAGACACCGATACGGTGCTGTTGATGGCGCTGTCTGCGACCACATCGACGGCCAGAAACAGACGCTCCTCGGTTTCGGGAACCAAAGCGGCCAGATCATCTTGGGCGGCTTCAAGTTCGAGCTTCAGATCACCCAGCTCTTTGCGGATTGTCCGTGCTTCGATTTCGGCGGACTGAACGGTTTCTTCAGCAGACAGTCCTTCGTCACCGACCATGCGGGCGATCTCGCGCAGGCTGTTGGCATCTGATCCGGCCAACCCTTCGTTGCTGCCCAGATTGGCCAGGAACGCAATTTTGTGCCGCGCGGCATCAGCCTTTAGCAACGCCGCATCAGCACGATCCTGCACTTCAATAATCTTGTCTTTGATATCCTCGATGCGCTGCTCGGCCTGTTTGATATCGTCGCTTGCGTAATCGTGCCACGGTACATCATCTCCGCGCACCACCAGCGCGGTCTGTGTCAGACCCTCAGCATGGACCTGCATCGTCGCAAGCTGAGTGTCGGTATCGTTGGCCGGGACCCCCAACAAGACCAATCGGTGACGCCCGGCCGGAATATCCAGCAACCCGGTTCGGATCACCTCGGCCCCTTCAGGGTAAACAGTGACCTCACTGACCTTGGTGTCGATTGCAAAGGTGTCGGCCTGAGCAAGAGTTGGGGCGAGGGCCAGAAGATATAGAAGCTGTCGCATGAAATCTCGCAAAAGAAACGGTGTCATCTTCCCGCAAGGGTTGCAGGCAATTCAGCCTCTGACAAGCCTCAATAAAGAAAAGAGGCCGCATCTTTCGATACGACCTCTTCGCATTCAAGTTGTTGAAACGGCTCAGCCCTTTTTCAGAACCTCACGGCCCAGCAGTTCGGCGATCTGTACCGCATTCAAAGCCGCACCTTTGCGCAGGTTGTCGGATACACACCACAGGTTCAGGCCGTTCTCGATGGTCGAATCCTGACGGATGCGGCTGATGAAGGTGGCGAAATCGCCCGCGCATTCGATGGGCGAGACGTAGCCACCGGCTTCGCGCTTGTCGATGACCATGATGCCCGGTGCTTCACGCAGGATGTCGCGGGCTTCGTCTTCGTCCAGGAATTCCTCGAACTCGATATTCACGGCCTCGGAATGGCCGACAAACACGGGAACGCGCACGCAGGTCGCGGTGACCTTGATCGACGGATCGACGATCTTTTTGGTCTCGACAACCATCTTCCACTCTTCCTTGGTTGAGCCGTCTTCCATGAAGACGTCGATCTGCGGAATGACGTTGAAGGCAATCTGCTTCTGGAATTTCTTCGGCTCAACCTCAGTGGTCGGGTTGTAGATGGCCTTGGTCTGATCCCAAAGCTCATCCATGCCTTCCTTACCGGCACCGGAAACCGACTGATAAGTCGACACCACAACGCGCTTGATCTTCGCACGGTCATGCAGCGGCTTCAGCGCGACAACCATCTGCGCGGTCGAGCAGTTGGGGTTGGCGATGATATTCTTGTTCTTGTAGTCGTGGATCGCCTCGGGGTTACATTCCGGCACGATCAGCGGAATCTCCGGGTCATAGCGATACAGCGACGAGTTATCGATCACCACGCAGCCAGCTGCCGCCGCCTTAGGGGCGTAGACCTTGGTAGCCTCGGAACCCACAGCAAACAGCGCCATGTCCCAGCCAGTGAAATCGAATGTGTCCAGATCTTTGGTAGTGAGCGTCTTGTCGCCAAAAGTCACCTCAGTGCCCAGCGAACGACGGCTTGCCAGGGCGGCAAGTTCATCGACGGGGAACTGGCGTTCCGCCAGGATGTTCAGCATTTCGCGGCCCACGTTGCCCGTGGCGCCGACGACTACGACGCGATAGCCCATTTCATGTCTCCAAAGTTAAGGACGCGCGTTCATAGCCGCGTTGCGGCAAAGAAAAAAGAGGGGTTTCGGCTTATTTCACTCTGCCACAGCGATTTGACGCAGTTCAGAGCGATTCAGTCCTGTTTCAGCAACGTTCGGTAAACCTCGACGATGGCCTGAGCCTCGCCTTCGATTCGAAAATTCTGTTCGACATGGGTTCGCGCGGCCTTCCCTGCAGCAGCGAGCGCAGTGCGATCCTGCAGCATATCCTCCAGCGCCTCAGCCAGCGCTCGGGCATTGTCCTTTTCGACCAGCCGTCCGGTCTCACCATCCTTGATCTGCGCGCTGAACGCGCCAACCCCATGGCAGGCAACGGCAGGAACACCCGAGGCCATCGCCTCCAGCGGCGTAAGGCCGAAACCTTCGTGTCGCGCAGGGGCGACGAACAGGTCGAGCGCACGGTAGGTCTCGACAATCTCATCCCAGGGGCGTTCACCCAGAAAATGCACGCGGTCGCCAAGCCCGGCATCCTGCAGCTTTTGTTCCTGTTCAGCCTGAAACGCTTCGAATTCCTTGGTGGCGCGCCCGGTGAAGATCACATGGGCGTCCGCGTGATTGGGCAGGACCTGCAGGGCGGCCTCAACCAGCAGATCGACCCCTTTCTGAGGGCGAATACGGCCAAAGCAGCCGATCAACAGCCCGTCTGGCAGGCCAAGCTTCTGACGCAGGGCGTGCTTATCCTCGGCGGGATGGAACAGTTCGGTATTCACACCATGCATGATGACGGTTGCGGGATGTTCCAGAAACGAGGCCGCCTGAGGGGTCGTCGCAATCAGCGCATCCATCTTCGAGATCAGCCGCTTGGTGAACCCGGAATGATCCCGTTGCGCGGCCGATGTGAACAGCAGCTTGTAATTGCGCCGAAGCACAGTGCGCAGGGCCAGACCCATCAGCATCTCGGTGTTGCGGCGCGCATGCCAGACCCGTTTGCGATTACGCAGAAACAGCAGTTTCCAGAGTCTGATATGGGGCAAATCATCAGGCAGGCCGGGCCCGGTGGCGCGGATGCTGATCATCTTCTGCTGGATTGGCAGCAGCCGGATCACCGTGGTTGTCACGCCCGACAGGGAATGCTTCAGATTGGGCGCAATCACCTCAATGTCCTGCACGGGCGGTCTCCGGTTTCAGTCCACGCTGTCCCGACTGAATAGATAGATCATGCAGCCAATGGCAAGGGCGGCGGCGAAAAAGCCGAAGATCGCGGTATAGGGCGCGGCTGGGCTGATCCCGGCGCTGGCCGCATGGATGCGTCCGGTGGCAAACTGCGCCAGCCCAACGCCGCCGACGCCAAAGAGGTTCAGCAGCGTGACGCCCCGCCCGACCAGATGCGGGGGTACAAAAGCCCGGCCATGGGCCATGATCACCGGAAAGCTGGCGCCCATGAAGCCGATCACGGCGAGCAACAGAACTGAGGTCCATACGCCGCGGTCGATCCACAGGCACAGCAGACCCAGCGCCGTGGCTCCCATCAGGTTTCCGCCCAGGATCACCCATTTCCGGGTGCCCAGGATACGGTCCAGCGGCCCATAGGCGAAAGTGCCCGCAATCATCGCGGCCCCCATGATCAGGGTTGCCGTCCCGATCTGAGAAGTACTCAGCCCGAACACGTCATTCAGATACGGACCGGCCCAGAGCCCTCGGGTCGCCCCCGAGGGCGCATAGGCCACAAGCATGAGCGGCAGAATGGCCCACAGCGCAGGTTCTTTCAGCAGGTCCAGAACCGATCCTTTTTGCTCGGTTTCGACCTTTTTGGGATCATGCACCGTCAGCCAGATCCCCGCGGCCACCACACCTGAGATGATCGCGAGCCCTGCCAGCGTGGCGCGCCAGCCCATCAGCTCGACCGCCAATGCGGTCGGGTAAGAGGCCACAAGATTGCCGACAGACCCCACCCCCAGCATCACTGCGGCAAGCGTGGCGAATTTGGCGGGCGGAAACTCTCGGGCGAAGATGTAGTAGGACGCCATCAGGACAGGCGAACATCCAACCCCGATTAGCGCCATGGCGAGTGCCACATGGAACGGAGTGGTGGCGACAGCGAACAGGCCAGCCCCGCCTGCGCCTCCGATCAGCAACAACGCCGCGGAACTGCGCCTTGGACCGACACGATCCAGCGCCCAGCCGACGGGTATCTGCATCGCGGCAAAGATCAGAAACCAAAGGCCCGAGGCAAAGGCGAGGTCCTCGGGCGTGGCCCCGATATCCCGGCCCAGATCGGTGGTCAGGACGGCGAGGAATGCGCGAAAAAACTGGCTCAGGACATAAGCCAGACACAAAACGATCAATCCTGCCTGCATCTACTGCCCCTTCGCCTGAATGCTTTGCAGCGATGCTTGGCACGTCATGCTGGCCTGCACAAGCATGCGCGACGTCCCATCAGGGGCGGACATTCTTCACTTTTGGGCTATGTTCAGATCAGCTTTAAGATTTTCAGAGAGCACCATGGCCCCCTCAGACCCTGTATTTTATGATTCAGTTCCCATTTCAGAAAGTTTCCTGAGCCTCAGCGATCCCGCGCGGTTCACACCGGTGCCCGACACCTGGTTTCTGGGCGTTGCCGACATCGTGGATTCGACCGGCGAGATCGCGCGGGGCCGGTACAAGACCGTCAACATGGTTGGGGCCGCGGTGATTTCAGGCATGATCAATGCACTGGACGGTCGTGTCTTTCCATATGTCTTCGGTGGCGATGGGGCCGGGTTCGCCGTGCCGGGTGAGGATGCCGAAACCGCGCGGGTAACACTGGCAGCATTGCAAAGCTGGGCTGAGGCTGAATTCGCCATCACACTGCGTACGGCGCTGGTCGCTGTTGCCGATCTTCGCACCGCTGGGCGCGATCTGCGCGTGGCCCGCTATGCACCCTCGACCGGTGTCGATTATGCGATGTTCTCGGGCGGTGGTCTGGCCTGGGCCGAGGCACAGATGAAATCCGGGCACTTCGCCATTCAACCAGCGGGGCCAGATGCCTCGCCTGACCTGACCGGCCTGTCCTGCCGATGGTCCAATAGCCCGGCGCGGCATGGGCAGATCGTTTCAGTCGTTATTCAACCCACATTAGAGTCTAATGAGGCAGATTTCGCCGCCCTCACCCAATCCGTTTTATCCCTCGCCGAAGGGTTGGAGCGCGCCGGACACCCGGTTCCCCCCAAGGGACCACCAATGAGTTTCCCTCCGCCCGGTGTCGATATCGATGCCCATGTCTCACGCGCCGGGCGCAATTTGTTGTTGCAGAAGATACGGCTGACGATTGGGAATATGATGATCGGGCTGCTGTTCAAAACTGGCATGCGATTGGGGCAGTTCGAACCCAACCACTACAAAGAGATGGTGAGCCGCAACGCCGATTTCCGCAAGTTCGATGACGGGCTGAAGATGACGCTGGATTGTGACCCGGCCACGTTGGAGCAGATCACCCGGATGCTGGAAGACGCGCAAGCGCAGGGCAAAATCCGATACGGTCTGCATGCCCAGCAAGAGGCGATGATGACCTGCTTTGTGCCCTCGGCCATGCGCGACGATCATGTTCATTTCGTTGACGGAGCCTCGGGCGGCTATGCCCAGGCCGCAGCCGACATGCGGGCTTAAAGCCCGCGCGCGACCTCGGTGATGACGTCATAGGCCATCATCACGTCCTGCTCGGTGGTTTCGAACTGGCCGGCCTGAAAGCGGATGACCAGATCGCCGTCCACACGGGTCTGGGTCAGGTAGATCCGCCCGTCATCATTGATTGCATTCACCAGTCGCAGGTTCAGATCGTCCAGATCGGTTGCCCCTTGTGGTGCATATTGGAAGGTCCACAGTGACCACATCGGCGGCGTCACGATCCGAAAATCCGGTTCTGCTGCCAGCCGGTCATGCAGCGCCACAGACCAGTTGACGTGATTGCGCAGCCGTGCGCGCAGCCCTTCCAGCCCATAGGTCCGAATGACGAACCACAGCTTCAGCGCCCGAAACCGTCGGCCCAGTGGCACGGACCATTCCGAATAGTTGATGATCCCGTCCTTGCCATGGGTTTTCAGGAATTCAGGGCTGATTGCCAATGTGCGCACCAGATCATCGGGGTTTTTCAGGAAATGCGCGCAGCAATCGAACTGAACACCCAACCACTTGTGCGGATTGAACACGATACTGTCGGCCTGTTCGACGCCCTCCCAGTAATGGCGGTATTCAGGGCAAATCATCGCCGAGCCTGCCCAGGCCGCATCGACATGGGAATAAAGCCCATGTTTCTGCGCCACCTTCAGGCAACGCTCGACCGGGTCGGTGCCCCCGATACTAGTGCCGCCCACGGACAGAATGACGCCTGTTGGCTGAAATCCAGACTCTAAATCAGACTGAATCATTGCATCCAACGCCTCGGGATCCATGCCGCGCCAATCTCCCTGAACCGGGATGCGCACCAGATTATCCTGTCCGATCCCGGCAACCCAGATGGCGCGGTCGATTGAGGTATGGACCTCGGACGAACAATAAATGCGCAGTGGTTTTTGACTAAACAGACCCTGGCTGTTGCCCTGCCAATTCATCGCCTTCTCGCGCATGGTCAGCACAGCGGCCAGCGTCGCGGATGATGCCGAATCCTGAATGACCCCAGCAAACCCTTCCGGCAGGTCCAGCGCCTCGCGCAGCCACTCCATCATCCGCGTTTCCATCTCGGTCGCGGCGGGCGAGGTCTGCCACAGCATGCATTGCGGCGCGATGGCGCTGGCTAGGAACTCGGCCAGAACCGATGGGGCCGAGGCGTTCGAGTTGAAGTAGGCGAAGAACCGGGGATGTTGCCAATGGGTGATGCCGGGCATCACGATGTCTTCGAAATCGCGAAAGATATCCTCGACCGGCTCACTATTCTCGGGCGGATGAGCAGGCAGAGCGTTCAGGATATCGCCGGGCTCGGTCCGGGCGCGCACGGGCTTGTCTCCGACCGTCAGGTGATAATCCTGCGTCCATTCAGCAACCTTCTTGCCCCAGTCGGAGAATTCATTCCACTTCATCATGATCCCCTTCGGATGTTCTTCTGTCAGCGTTTCAACGTTCATATACTAAACAAGTTAAGTAAAGTCCAGACCACATGATTGGTCATAGTCGGCGATCCCTTGCGAAATATCTGAAATTGCGCCAAAATTCCTTATGGCTGACGACTTACCCCTGACTTCTCGTTCCTTGCCGATTGCGCTGCTTCGTGCGCGGGAAAAGGTAATGGGGCCCATTCGTGGGGTTCTGGCCCATGCAGGCGTGACGGAACAGCAATGGCGTGTGTTGCGCGTCTTGCAGGAAGAAGGCCCGCAAGAGCCTACTCTGATCGCGGAGCGGGCTTGTCTGTTGTTGCCCAGCCTGACCCGGATTCTGAAGAAGCTGGAAGATAAGAAGCTGATCGTCAGGCGCCAGGACCTTAAGGATCGTCGCCGCCAGATTGTTGAAATCAGCGACGAAGGGCTGGCGATTATCCAGGCCAATCTGACCGCAATCCTCGAACAGGCGGCACATATGCGCAAGCTTTTGGGTGAAGACCGGCACGAGATGCTGCTGGACCTGCTGGGTGAGTTGTATGATCTGGACCCGTAGCCAAGGCATGTAAAAAAGGCTCTATTCAAGGGTTTTCGGAATAAACCTCGGATGAAATTCTCTGATAAAATTTGCTCAAGGGCCGGTGAATTTACCAAAATCGTTGCCCGTTTGGATATCGCGTCGTAGCCTGTGCATTATATTACACAAACGGTTTGACCGGAATGGATGCCTCCACGCCGCCAAATGCGGAAAATGAGACCGACCCCCAGGATCTGAGCGCCCGCGTCGGCGCTCGTGTCAGGCGCGCGCGGCAGATGCGTGGCATTCCGCGCCGGGTTCTGTCCGAAAGCTCCGAAGTTTCGCCCCGCTATCTTGCGCAGCTTGAAGCGGGCGAGGGCAATATCTCAATCGGATTGTTGCAGCGCGTTGCCAAGGCCCTGGACTACAAGGTCGAATGGCTGGTCGGAGAGGATGATCCTTGGGATTCGGACGCGTTGCAGATGACCGAGCTGTATCGCGAAGCCAGCGACGACGTCAAAGAAGTCGTAATGAAGGCCTTGCGCCCGCAACCAGACTGGAACGCACAGGCGCAACGGATCTGCCTGATCGGGTTGCGAGGGGCTGGAAAGTCGACTTTGGGTGCGTTGTTGGGGGCTGAACTCGACCTGCCCTTTGTCGAGTTGACGACCAGGATCGAAGAGATGGCAGGCATGCCTTTGCCCGAGGTCATGGCCTTTTTCGGTCAGGATGGGTATCGCAACCTCGAAGCGCAGGCGCTGGACAGGGTGATCAACTCATATGACAGGCTGGTTCTGGCAGTGGCCGGAGGGATCGTGTCCGAACCCGCGACCTATACGAACCTGCTCAATCGGTTTCATACGGTCTGGCTGCGCACCTCACCGTCCGAGCATATGGATCGGGTACGTGCGCAGGGCGATGAACGCCCCATGGCAGGAAACCCGGAAGCGATGGAACAGTTGAAGTGTATCCTGGCCAGCCGTGAGGCGCTTTATGGTCGTGCGGATGCTCAGATGGATACCTCGGGCCGATCGGTTGAGGTTTCGCTGTCGGAACTTCAACAATTGATCAAGCAGCAGGGTTTTCTGGACTAAATAGACCCTATTTAGGGTCTTTCAGCCA
This sequence comes from Ruegeria sp. CF4, assembly GCF_056537345.1. NCBI lineage: Bacteria > Pseudomonadati > Pseudomonadota > Alphaproteobacteria > Rhodobacterales > Roseobacteraceae > Ruegeria > Ruegeria sp. CF4. The sequence continues at coordinate 213,509 of NZ_JBQFRJ010000003.1, forward strand.
GTTCTCCGCAAATTCCACATCCCCGAGCGCTGCAAATCGGCGTACCCGGTCCAGCTCGGCCTGCAGCCGTCGGGTGCGCGCATCTGACCAGCGCAGCTTGCGCTCGGGCCACACTGCCCGGACATGCAGCAGGTCCCGATCCCGCTGCGCCTTCATGTCGACCCGCCCAATCAGCCGGTCGCCCTCCAGCAACGGAAATACGTAATAACCGTAGACGCGTTTGGGCTCGGGTACGAAAACCTCGATCCGGTAATGAAAACCGAATAGCCGCTCGGCGCGGTTCCGGTCGCGCAACATTGGATCAAACGGGCTGAGCACCCGGATCCGACCAGGGGCAGGCTCCAAAGCAGCGGCTTCATCGCAAAGGCCGGGGCGTGCAAAAACCTTCCGCGCATTCCCGTCTGCGCAAGTGATAGCTATTTCCTCGATATGACCCTGTGTTAGAGCCTGTTCACACCATGTTTTGGCCTCGGCGGCGCTGACCGTATCCCAAAAGGCTGCCAGCTCACCGGATGTCGCGAATCCCAATCGGTCGAGTGCTGCGTTGCACAACCAATCCACCGTGGCTTCGGCATCGCATGAGCCTCCGGGGCAGAGATGAGTGTCGATCACGCGCTCGGTCAGGTCATAGCGTTTCTGAAACCCGTCCCGGCCCACAACCGTCAGTGCGCCCGACCGCCAAAGATATTCCAGCGCGGTCTTGGACGGATGCCAGTCCCACCAACCGCCCGAGCCCTTTTTCTCGTCCTTTCCAACATCAGAGGACCCAACCGGGCCATGATCGCGGATATGTTGCAGGACCGTTTCGAACTTCTGCTCAAACCCGTCGCGCCGCCAGTTCTTCCAACGCGCTTTCAGCATGTCGGCATCGCGCAGAAATCTCAGATGCCAATGACGATAAAACTCCATCGGAATCACCGCGGCGTCATGTGTCCAATGCTCGAACAACGCCCGGTCGCGTTCATAAAGCCGCTTGAGGTGACGCGCGCGATAGCTGGGTCTGCGCGCATATAGGATCATGTCATGGGCGCGGGCGACGGTGTTGATGCTATCCAACTGAACGAACCCTAACCGATGGATCAGTTGCAACAAATCCTCGCCCTTGGAGCCGCCTGCGGGTTGCTCCAGCAGCGCATGGCGGTCCATGAACAGGGCACGCGCCGCCCGATTGTCCAGTCGTTGCAGCGCCATGACGTCTTAGCGCCGTTTCAGCGTATCACCATAGCTGATCTTGGGGGTCAGGGTGACGCGGGTTTCGACCTCTGCCTCCGGATCAGCCAGCTTTGCCGCGATGATCTGGGCAGCGGTACGCCCGATCTCGGTCCGGCAGGCATCCATAGTGGCCAGCTTGCGCGGCAGACCCTGCAACAGCTCCACATTGTTGAAACCGGCAAGGCCGATCTGACCAGGAACATCTATCCCCTGATCCAGCAGATACAGCAGCCCGCCTGCGCCGATCATGTCGTTGGAATAATACAGAAAATCCAATTCGGGTGAGCGTTCCAGCATGGCTTGCGTCATCTCGCGCCCCTTGGCCAACGCCGAGCCACCCGAGTAGAACTCGCGATCTTCGATCTCGACCCCGTGCTTGCCCAGAACCTCGGTGAAACCCTCGAACCGTTTCCGGGCGCGGTGGTCCAGAGGCATCTTGGTGCCCATAAAGCCGATATGCTCATATCCGGCCTTCAGGATCGCCTGCGCCATTTCGCGCCCGGCGCGTCGATGCGAAATCCCCACCATCGCGTCTACGGGCTTGCCATCGGTGTCCATGATCTCGACCACCGGAATGCCGGCCGAATCCAGCATGGCGCGCGCGGCTTCGGTGTGCTCCAGCCCGGCAATGATCACGCCCGAAGGCCGCCACGAGAGCATCTCGTACAGTACTTTCTCTTCCTTCTCGGGCAGATAGTCGGTGACGCCGACCACTGGCTGCAGCTCGGTATCCTCCAGCACTTGATTTATACCAGTCAGCACCTCTGGGAAGACCATGTTGGACAGAGACGGGATGATCACCGCCACCAGATTCACCCGGCTGGACGCCAGCGCGCCTGCGATCTTGTTGGGCACATACCCAAGCTCTTTCGCGGCGGCCAGAACACGGGTTCTGGTGGCGTCCGAGACATCCCCTCGATTGCGCAGCACCCGGCTGACCGTCATTTCAGACACTCCGGACGCTTCTGACACATCACGAAGGGTAAGCGGGCGTTTAGTTTCTGTTGTCACCGGGATACCTGCATTGTTGTTTCGCCGATGGTAGCGTGAACAGGGCAATCTGTTCAACACTTGTGCAAAGCCCATGACAATCCAAAAAAACCCCGCTACAGAAAACGTCGCGCGGCCCCGTGGCTCAACTGGATAGAGCAGCCCCCTCCTAAGGGGCAGGTTGCAGGTTCGAATCCTGCCGGGGTCGCCAAAACCACCTGAAAAATATGGCTTATTTACAGGACGTTGTGCGGAAGACTGCAAAAAGTCCCGTCAGCTTTCGGGCCGTAATCGACTGAAACGACCGATTTCTCGTACAAAACCTGTACAAAATTCGCACGTTTGTGCGTATTTCGGGGGCCAATCATGAGCCGCCATAGCTTTGATCCCGAAATCGCGGGACGTGTTGGCCTGAACGCGGCGGTGATTTTCCAGAACATCACCTTCTGGATCGAGAAGAACCAAGCCAATCGCCGCAACCATCGAGACGGGCGGTATTGGACTTACAATTCGATCTCGGCCTTTAGTGAGTTGTTCCCCTATCTGAGCGAAAAGCAGATCCGAACAGCGCTCGAAAAGCTGGTCAGTGCAGAGCTGATCATCAAGGGCAATTTCAGCGATGATCGCTATGACCGGACCTGTTGGTATGCCCTGGGCAACTCCATTTGCCCAAATGGGCAAATCGATCCGACCGAAAGGGAAAATGATGCATTTGCCCCTGAGGGCAAGCCATCTGCCCCAGAGGGCAAATCCTATAAGAACAGATATAAACCATATCAAAAACCAAATCCTTCGCACGCGAAGGTAGCGGTGGAGGATGAGGTTTCAGAAAAGATTTTGTCCGCCTATCCCGAGGATCGCGTTCGCGGCAAAGCGGTTTGTAACTCGCAGATCCGCCAAGCGCTGGCCGACGGAGTGGACGCCAAAGACCTCGAGGACGCCGTGCGGACCTATGCGACCGAGAGCGAAGGCTTCACCCGCTCCAAGGTGTGCTTCTCCGACAATTGGTTCTCCTCTGGCCGTTGGTTGAAATACCTTCAGGAGGTTGAGGAGGCGCGAGAAGCGGGCAAAGCCAAAGAGGTGGAATTGCTGAAAGGTTTGGCCGACTGGGTCACGGACAAGCATCCCCTTTGCCGCCACATAACACCCGGCCAAGTGACCGCTTTGCTAGCCGCGAACCTAGTCAGCTCAGCTGAAATCGAAGCGGCGGGGCTCAGAGCATGAGTGCGACAGACCCCCACAAAGAGCAGAGAGCAAGGTTACCCACCGATTACATCGGCGGGTCTTGTGAGGGGCGGCAAGCCTCCCCTTCAAACCCCAACCAGACGCACGCAAGCGGCGTCAAAGAGGGCCTTTCCGAGAGCGTGATCTTTCGATGCACACCGTCGGAAAAGGCAGCGCTTGTGGCCAAGGCGCGCGCGGCTGGCCTGCCCAATGCCACGCTGATGCGTGAGGCCTTGGGGCTAACCGAGGCACGTCGGCGCAAGCCCGTCCCGCGAGTTGACCCGAAGCTGACTTTTGCGATTGCCCGCGTCGGCGGCAACCTCAATCAGCTCTCCCGCTGGATCAACGGCGCGGTCAAATCCGGCCGCGCGAGCCAGATCGACGCGCTCAAGGTCGCGGTGCAGCTAGTGGCCATCGAACGGCAGATGGCGCAGATCGTGGCGGCACACACGGGCGGTGGCGAATGATCATCTCGTTCTTTTCCACCGGCACAGGCGGCGGAGCCGCACCCGTCGACTACCTGACAGCGCGTGAAGTTCTTGCCTATGACGAGAACCGCCACCTCATCCGCGACGACACCAGTAAACCGCAAACCAAGATCCGCGACCCGTTGCCTGAGGTGCTGCACGGTAACCCCGACCAAACCCGCGACCTTATCGATGCGAGCTCCAACAAATGGAGCTACACGGCAGGTGTGATCAGCTTTGCCGACAGCGACGATCCCAGTCCCGCCGCCCAGCAAGAGGCCATTGAGCTATTTGAGGCTCTGGCCTTTGCTGGGCTGGACAGGGATCAATACGATTGTCTCTGGGTGCGCCACTCGCATGAAGGCAATGTCGAGCTGCACTTCTGCACGCCACGCCTTGAGCTGAGCACGGGCAAGGCGTTGAACATCGCACCGCCAGGCCATGAAAACGCCTTTTCCAGCCTGCGTGATTTGATGAACAAGACGCACGGTTGGGCAGACCCTTTGGAGCCAGATCGCACTCGCGAAGTGAGGGCGACGATTGAAGCGCCGACGCGCGCGCAAGGTCGCGAAGCGCTGCACGATTGGATCCTCGATCAGATCAGCGTCGGCACCATCACCGACCGCGCCAGCATGATCGATGCTTTGGCCGATGCAGGCTTTGATATCCCCCGTGCCAGCAAGAATTACATCACCGCCAAAGACCCTGACACCGGCGAGCGCTGGCGTTTGAAAGGAGAGATTTTCCATGACGACTGGCAAGCCGAACCGCCTCGCCGAGAAATTGAACGCGGACCTGGAGACAGTACGCAGCGACCACGCCGCCTTGATGGCATCTCAACTGGAGAGCTTCAGGAGCGATTTCAGCAGCATTGCGACCAGCGCGCTGCATACAATCGAGACCGATATCAGGTTCTTTCTGAGCGACAGCAGGAGCGAGTTGGAGAGGCGGAGCGAGACGATCAGGCGCTGGTTGACGATCTCACCCTGGGTGATCGTGGTGATGGTCTCATCCTGGATCGCGACAGTGCTGATCGCGAGTTGGTTTTGGACGGGTTTGATCACGCGCTCGGAGATGACGAGGCTTGGCCTGACACGGATCGAACAGGCTGGGCAGACATGGGTGACGCTGGACCCCGACCGGACCGAATTGAAGACCTGCACCATGGCCGGGACGCCGGTCATCTGTATCGAGATCAAGGAACCCTAGATGACACAGACCCTGACAGCATTGGAACGCGAATTGCTCGCATCCGTCGAGCGGTTGGTGACGGCCTGCGAGAGTTCAGCCAAGGAATTGCACGCCTTGGAGAAGCGCTCGACCAGCAGGATCGAAAGCAAGGTGAATGGCTTGGCGCATTGCGTGGCGCTATTGATGAAATCACATCTCACGTCCGTCACCACATTGGCCGACTTGCTGCGCGAGGAGCAGAATTACGCGACGCTGCAGGCGGGGTTAGAGACCAGCTGGAAACTAGCGAAAGACGCCGAGAAGCGGTTGACCGAGAGCTAGACGCGAGAGATAGCCACCGCAGCGCCGGACATTCGCTTTGATCTAACTGCAAATGTTGGCGTGGTTCGAGGGTCTGCAGTGGGAATCTTAGATTCGTTCTGCAGCAATTCACCACACGTCTGCGATTTCTTTGCTGGGTGCGTATGCGGATAAACCGGAACTTCATGTAGAATGCAGCGAAGAGCTCGAAAGAGCCTAGTACGACAGATGCTGCAATTTGCACAAATGGCAGGAATTGCTGAATAGCCGGCTTCGGGCAGCATGTCTGGCAGTGGTTAGATAGAGCTGATGAAACGACCCGCGAACATCCTTTTGCGCTTTATAGCTGAGAAGAAATGAACAGATTTTTCTTCTCTAAGCTGGCTCAGTTTCCCTTGACCCTCGAATACTGACTCGGCGTGATGCCGGTTTGATTTTTGAAAGCACGGGAAAAATTCTGAGGGTTTTCGTACCCGAGCTCAAAGGCGGCTTCTTGAACGGTGAACTGTTTGGTAGCCAGTATTTCTTTCGCTCGGTCAACTTTGGCTCGGTTCACCACCGACCGAAAGCTCTCCCCCTCGGCAAGCAGCCGGCGTTGTAGAGTGCGAGGTCCTATGTCGAGCGCCAGTGCCGTGCGGTCCAGCGACACTTTTTGGGAATCGAGATGCTGCCTCAAAACGGCAATGACAACGTCCGCGTAGCTTTTAGGCGCAATTGGTGCGATTTCGCGATGTAGATCGTAAACTGTGATCGGTTTCCCCGGACACGGCCCTGAAGACGTCGCCATGTCAACTTTTGGGAAGCAGATTTCCAGACGTCCTGTGTTCCAGCTCACCTGGCAGCCGAATGTGATTTCTGCATCATCGGCAACTCTCGGTTTCGGAAAATCGCATTTGATTGCACTCGGAGTCCACTTACGCCCAAGATAGTGGCGAAAGATGCTGAGCATGGAACCAAGTGCTGAATAAGCAATCTCTGGATACACGTGATGCTGGCGCAGACCAAACCTGTACCCATAGCAAGCAAGGTTTCCATTATACCGAAGTGTGGTTCGGTCGGCAGAAGAGTGCAGCGGCATTATCGAACCTGCCCGTTGTAATGCTTGTCCTAAAGTCGGTGCCGAGAGGACGTATTCGCCCCATAAGCCATAGTCCCGAACGGTTAGGTTGGGTGCCCACATCAGACCAACATTCTTGCCGCCAACTTCCTGACAGATCCTGGCAACAAAGTTCGCGAAGGACATTTCCGGCAGATAGCCCTTCTTGTGATCAATTAACTCTTGGGTAAGGGCAGAGGCAGCAAGGGCCTTTCCAAGAGTGCGCGCGCCAAATTGCTCCAGAACAAAGTCTGGCATGGGGCCAAGAGCTTTGGCGGCGATCATGGGCGGCAGTGACAAATCGAGCTCCTGCGAAACCTGTCGTGAAATGACACTCGCATTCAGCATGAATGCGCTATCAACTACAAGGTGGGCGAACTTTAACTGCGCAACGTAGCGCGCGTGAACCATCAGGAGGAAAAGTCATGTTGCGGTTCTGGTTAATAACTCTTTCGATGACCATTACGGCACCTGCTCTTGCACAGGAGGCGCCCAAGCTCATACTTCAGCTTACGGTTGACCAGCTTCGCGGTGATCTGATTCAACGCTACAGCAAGGGTATGGGCGAAGATGGCTTCTTTCGGCTGATTAACGAGGGCGTTCACTATGCAGATGCCCATCATCGCCACGCGAACACGGAAACCATCGTCGGCCACACGACACTCGCAACCGGGGCGGACCCCTCGGTGCATGGTATGGTGGCCAATCTTTGGTTTGATCGGGTGACCGGGCAGCAATTCTATAACGTGCAGGATGCCGATTACCCGCTTGTTGGTGCCAGTGGCGTTGACAAGGACAGCGAGATCGACCCGACGCAACGTGCAGCCACCACCGATGGCCGGTCGCCGCGCTCGATTATTACCTCGACCATCAGCGACGAAATCGCGCTGCATTACGGGCCAGAGGCCAAGATCTTTGGTGTGTCGGTCAAGGACCGCGGCGCGATTTCGATGGCAGGGCATGCGGGGCAGGCCTATTGGTTTTCGAAATCTGACTATGGCTTTGTAACCTCCACCTACTACCGGGAAGATTATCCTGATTGGGTCGAAGAGTGGAACGATTCCGGGAAGGTCCGCTCTTATGAGTTCCGCGACTGGAACCTGCTGTTGCCAGAAGAAAACTATCTCTTTGCGAACCGGGACAATCAGGAATGGGAAACCATCATGGGCGAGTTCGGCCGTGTTTTCCCCCATTCGTTTGGACCGGCTGACGGAGATTATTACACAACATTGCTGACAATCAGCCCAGCGGGGGACGCGCTGACGTTGGACTTTGCCAAGGCCCTGATCGAAGCGGAAGACATCGGTCAGGATGATGTGCCCGACTATCTGGCAGTCAGCCTGTCTTCGACGGATTACGTGGGCCATATCTTTGGCCCCTCCAGCCTTGAATCCGAGGACAATCTGAAACATCTCGACAAGGAACTGGGCGCTTTCCTGACCTATGTTGATGAGACGATTGGTCTGGATAATGTGCTGATCGTTTTGTCTGCGGATCACGGCGCGTCGGAAACTCCGGGTTCCTTGGCCGAAATCGGGATTGAAGCGGAGTATTTCGATTTTAACGCAATTGATAGAGAACCGGGCTTTAACCGGCTGAAGGAACAATTTGGTGTTTCCAAGGAACTGATCGCAAACTTCTCACAGCCTTATCTGTACCTGAACAAGGAACTGATCAGAGAGCGCGGGTTGAATGAGCTGGAAGTTGAGCGTGCTGTTGCCGAAGAGCTGGTAAAGATCCGAGGGATTGCCTTTGCTGTCGGCGCAACCGAACTGCGCAACGGACTGGTCGGCGATACACTTGTAAACCGGGCGGTCGAGGCGAATTTCCACCCTGATCGGTCCGGCGATATCTATATCGTTTTTGAACCGCACTGGTTCGTTGCCGATCTGGATGGACTGATTGTCGCCGGCTCGCACGGTGCGCCCTGGCCGTATGACTCTTATGTGCCCATCATCGTTTCTGGCCCAAACATCGAAGCTCAGCGTGTGGTTCGCCGCGTCGAAACCGTCGATCTTGCCCCTACCATTGCTGCATATCTGGGGATCAAGGCCCCGACGGGGGCTGGTGGTAAGATTTTGCTCGAGGTGTTCGAAAACTAATTCGACAATATGAGAATCCACCTGGCAATCCCTATCGGAAAGGAATGCCGGTGATACCCAATTCTTTTGGGGTTCTGCGCCCCCTAATCTGAGGAGACACAACCGTGTTCAAGCCAATAAAAACCTTTGTACGTTCTGCGGCCCTTGCCGGTCTACTGGGCTCTGGCGCCGTGGTCCCGAGTGTCAACGCTCAACAGACATTTGATGATACAGGTGATATTCTTGCGAGATCTGCACAGGTCGAAGATATCGAATATCAGATCATGGTTCAGCGTGCGACGCAGACTGCCCTTTGGGGAATGCCAGCGGCGGGTATGATTGACTTCCTGAAAGGGATCAGGCGCGACCTCGGCGGCGATTACAATGATGTTGTCTATTTGAACAAACCATTTGATTCCAGACATGGTTTCTTAACCGCCAACGACGTGACGGCCTATTCATGGGCTTCAATGACGTCCGCGCCCGGTCCGCTGGTGATCGAGGTTCCTGCAGCCAACGACAAGGTCGACTATTTCGGGTCTATCGTAAATGCATGGGATCAGCCTATTGCTGATGTTGGGCCAGATGGGTTCGACAAGGGTAAGGGCGGCAAATACTTGCTGCTGCCCCCGGGATATAACGAGAAGTCCTTGGAAGAGCTGGAAGCTGCTGGCTACTTCCCGTTTGAGACGGACACCTTTGAATCCGGCTTCTCCTTTCGTCCACGCCTTTACAACGGGGCCACGGATCTTGATGCGGCGGAATATGCCCAGACCATCAAAATCTACTACCTGTCCGAGGCCGACAACCCGCCTCCGACTACTTATCACGAGGCATCTGAAGTGCCTTATGACTCACTGCCCTATTACAACGAGACCTACTTTCAGGATCTGAACGACTATGTTCAGAACAACCCGATCCGTCCGCAGGACAAGATCATGATCAATTTCCTGAAGGATCTGGGCATCGAAAAGGGCAAGCCGTTCGAGCCGACGGAGCGTCAGATGAAGGCGATGAACGAAGGTTTGGTTCTGGCCTATGCCTCTATGCAGCGGTATTTTGTCGAGCCTGGCCTTGCAACTATCCCGTTGTGGAAGAACGAGGATGGCTCGCTCAAGAACCAGTGGTTGGTCTGGGATTTTGCAGAAGGGCAACCACAGGCAGGTTTCCCGTATGAGACAGACACCGAGGTTTTGGTCGATGACCGGGCTGGTGGTACCTATTTCTGGATCACATACCTGCCCAAACAACTGGGTGGCGGAACCTTCTACCTTACGGGTCTGCGCGACAGCGACGGCGAGATGTACGACCATAACAAGACCTACAAGCTGAACGTTCCTGCGGATACGCCTGCGGACAACCTGTGGTCAGTCATTGTTTACTCAATGGAGACGAAGAGCTTTATCCGCAATGTTGATCCTGTCGGTTTGTCGTCGCGAAATGAAGACACGATGCAGGTCAATGATGATGGTTCTTATGACATCTATTTCGGCCCCGAAGCGCCGGAGGGCAAAGAAAGCAACTGGATCCCGACGACAGAAAGCTACTTCCTGCTCTTCCGTCTTTACAGCCCGACGCCGGGCTGGATGGAAACTGGCTGGATGCTTGGAGATGTGGAGAATATTTCCGACTGATAATTTGGCTTGGGCGCCGGGCGAAATGGGCATCTGGCGTCATTTTTTTCTGTGTTAGCAAAAAAGTGTTTTCAATGAAGTCTCTGAGAGCAGCCATGCACCAAAACTGTACGTAGGTCAGCTTTGTCCGGAGGCTGTGTGAAAACTCCCGCTGTTGCCGGAGAGATGGTATGCTTTCGGCATTGGATGTGGAGGCATTCCATGGGGCAGTTTATCGAAGGCGTGGATCGACATCAGGCGATGTTGTTGCCCGAATGTCTGGACGATTATGTTGACGAAGACAGCGCCGTCCGAGCGATTGATGCATTCATCGATATGCTCAGCTTGGCGGATTTGGGTTTCCAAACCTCACCAGCCGCGACCGGTCGGCCTGGTTATCATCCTGGACTTATGCTGCGGGTCTATCTCTACGGATACTTGAACCAAATTCAGTCTTCGCGGCGGCTAGAGCGGGAGTGCGGCCGCAACCTGGAACTCATTTGGCTGACGGGCCGATTGAAGCCCGACTTCAAGACGATTGCCGACTTCCGCAAGGATAACGGTCCGGCGATCCGCAAGGTATGCCAACAGTTCGTCGCTCTATGCCGTGACATCAATCTGCTGGATGGAAACCTGGTCGCCATCGATGGCAGCCGGTTCAAGGCGGTGAATGCCAAGGCCAAGAACTACACGCGCGGCAAGCTGCGCCAGAAGCTGGGTGAGATCGACAAGGCCATTGAGCGCTATCTGGGTGAACTGGATCGCGCGGACGAGGTGTTTGAACAGACCGGCACCGTGTTGCCCGCGGCACGAATGGAACGCACGCTGAGAAAGCTGGAACATCTGCAAAAGGAAGCGGCGCGCTACAGATCAATCGAGAGACGCATGGATGAAACCGGCGAAACGCAGGTGTCTCTGAGCGATCCTGACGCGCGATCCATGGCCACAACGCCCCGCATGCCCCGCGTCGTTGGCTACAACGTACAGACGGCGGTTGAAGCCGAGAACCACCTGATCGTCGCGCATGAAGTCACCATGCATGGATATGACAGGGATGCCTTGTCGATGATGGCGGCGGCTGCGCGCGATGCGATGGCCTTGGATCGGATCGAGGCCATAGCCGACAAGGGGTATTACAAGAGCGAGGAAATCCTTGCTTGCGAAGAAGCCGGTATCTCTGTCGTCGTTCCCAAGCCTCAAACCTCGAATGCCGGAGCCCGGGGCCAGTTCGACAAAGCCGACTTTGCCTATGATGCGGAGAACGACGTTTATATCTGCCCCGCTGGCGAGCAACTGAGCTACCGGTTCACGGGGCCACAGGACGGCAAAGCTATCAGGGTCTACTGGTCGAGCAATTGCGAAAGCTGTGTCATCAAGGACAAGTGCACCACTAGCAAACAGCGCCGCATTCGCAGGTGGGAACATGAAGACGTGCTGGAACGCGTACAGCATCGGCTGGACCAGGACCCCACCCAACTGGCTGTTCGCAGCATGACCGTCGAGCACCCCTACGGCACGATAAAATCGTGGATGGGAGCTACACACTTCAAGATGAGACGGTTGAAAAACGTTGCCACGGAGATGGCCCTGCACGTTCTTGCCTACAACTTGACCCGTGTCATGAAGATCATCGGCATCCCGGCTTTGGTTGCCGCGATGAAAGCCTAAAAGGCGCCTCCTTGGCCAAAAAACAGCATCCCGAAGAAGCTAAATCGTCCCGATGGCCTCAGAAACGGCACTCTGGCCAAATCTGAAAGATCAAAGAGGACAAATCGAAAAAATACGCTCCAACACCCAACCCCGGGGAAAGCTGCACGAACCTAGCCCGTTTCCACACAGCCTCTCCGCTCAGCGGACCTTCGCCGCACGCCACATCAAGGTCTGCAATGCGGAGATAGTGTTGAAAAAGTCGGTTGATTGGTTGGTCTGGCGCTGATTCACTCGTTTTGAGAGTGGAGGACTTAGCAATGATGGGACCGAGGCAGGTGGCGCAGGGTGCGCTGTTTTATGAGTTCTCGATTGACGAGTTTGTTCCTGCCGATCACTCTCTACGCGGCATTGATCGTTTCCTTGACCTGTCAGACGTTCGACCGCTTCTGGCACCGTCTTATAGCGCGCATGGTCGTCCTTCGATTGACCCTGAGTTGATGATCCGGATGCTGTTGTTGGGCTACTGCCAAGGCATCAGGTCCGAGCGCCGCCTTTGCGAAGAGGTGCATGTCAATCTGGCGTACAGATGGTTTTGCAGGCTCGACCTGACTGACCCGGTGCCTGACCATTCAACTTTCTCGAAGAACCGGCATGGGCGTTTCCGGGAGAGCGGTTTGTTCCGACATCTCTTCGAAACCGTTCTGAGACGCTGTATTGATGAGGGTTTGGTTGGCGGCGAGAGTTTTGGTGTCGATGCCAGCCTGATCCCGGCGAATGCCAACCAGACACGCGGGATTGAAAGCAAGGAAGGTCTGCCCCCCGAACTGACCACCCGCGTGGTTGAGGAATATCTCGAAACGCTGGATGACGCCGCATTCGGCGCGTCCACCAAAGTCGTCCCCAAATACATCTCGCCGGTGGACCCTGCGGCGCGCTGGACAGGCGCCGATGGAGGGGCCGCATTCTTTGCATATTCCACCAACTACATGGTGGATTTGGACAATGCAGTCATCGTGGATGTGGAACCATCCGTACCGATCCGAACCGCGGAGGCCTTTGCCGCGCGACGGATGATCGACCGCATCACGGATCGCTTTGACATGACGCCAGACAAGTTGGTTGGCGATACAGGCTACGGATCGGCAGAGATGCTGGGCTGGCTGGTCGAAGAACGCGGCATCGCCCCGCACATCCCGGTCTGGGATAAATCCAAACGGACGGACGGCACATTCTCACGCGAAGACTTCATCTACGACCCCGCGACCGACAGCTACTCATGCCCTGGCAACAAGGAGCTGCGAACATATCGCCGGAACTTCTCCAAACCGCGAAAGCCGAACGGCGGCAAAGACGGGTTCATCAAATATCGAGCGTCAAAGCACGACTGCGACGCATGCCCATTGAAGGCAAATTGCTGTCCAAAACAGCCAGCTCGAAACGTGCTTCGCTCCGTCCACGAAGCAGCACGCGACGCCGCCCGCGATATCCGAAAAACAGACGCCTACATGACCTCGTTCATTCAAAGACGGAAAGTCGAGATGCTGTTTGCCCACCTGAAGCGATACATCGGCGTGCCGATGATGCGACTTCGAGGACCCAAAGGTGCATATGAGCAGTTCCAACTCGCAGCCACAGCTCAAAACCTAAGGAAACTCGCAAAACTAGCCCCGCAACCAGAACCAACAGGCTGAGAGGAACATCCCAAGCGGCTTTTGCCATCGCTCATCGGCAGTTCCAACGTCGACTTTTTCAACACTATCCGGACAAAGTGCAAGTTCGCGGCGCTTGCACCAATGGCCGCTTGATTGCTCTTCGCTGACGTCAGAACAAGTGTGAAATTCGTATCATTTCTCACTTGGGGTGAGATATGTCCAAAGACGATCTTTAGGTAATGGACCTTTGTTACGACCGCCTTGTTGGGTCTGCTCCCAGGCGTGTGCCAGGATGCCCACTGACCTAGAAAGGCAGAACAGTCCACTCGCGAGTGAGGCTTTAAAGCCAAGCTCGACGTAAACTGCGGCGGTCGCGCCATCGATGTTCATCGGGATTGCGCGACTTTTGATATCTGACAAATACCCCTCGATCTGCGGTGCGAGTCTGGCACAGGCCATAACCTCAATTGCGTCATATTTTTCCAGTGTTTTGAAATAGATGCCGCTGATGCAGCCGCAAACGATAGCTCCGGCCTTAAGAGGTTTCGTCGGTTTAGCTCTCCGATTTAACACCAATGTATTCCGGCAGATAGCGCGGTGGCATTGGCCCTTTGTTCCGGCCGCCCTGCTGCATCTGTTCCCAGCCATGAGACAAGACGCCTACCGAGCGGGAGAGACAGAACAGACCACGAGAGAGTGGGGGCGGAAAGCCCAGCTCGCAAAAGATAACAGCCGTGGCCCCATCGATATTCATTGCGATCTCAGTGCCGCGCTTGCGTCCGATTTCCGCCTGAATAGCCTCGCCAATGTCGGCAAACCGCCCATCCACCGTACCGGACTTCGCGGCCTCGCGTACCAACGCCATCAACCTTGGTGCGCGGGGATCGACGGGCTTGTGGAAGCGGTGGCCAAAGCCCGAGACAATTTTGCCATTTTCCTCACGCCAGGCGGCGATACCGTCGCGGACGGCACTTTCATGTTCAGCGCCGTCATCGATCCGTTTGGCGATGTCGAAATAAAGTTCTGCGCATTGTTCACCGGCGCCGCCATGCACGTCACCCAGCATATTGACCCCGGTTGCCATGACGTTGTTGAGCCCCAGCCCGCAGGTCGCGGCCATACGGGCGGCGGCAATCGAAGGCGCTTGCGGACCATGATCCACGCCCGCCACCAGCGCACATTCGAAAAGCGCCGCCTGTTCTGGCGTGGGCATATCGCCCCGCACCATGAGCCAGATCATCTGAGCAAAGCTAACAGAACCTATAAGGTCCTGGATCGGGTGGCCGCGAAAGGCGATCCGCCCTGGAGCCATGTCGATGATTGCGGTGCGCCACCAGTGGCGCATGTCATCGACCTCTTTGCGTTCTGAGGGGGCCGTCATATCGCGTCTTCCTTTTTCAGGTCCGAGATCTGGGCATTGTTATAGCCAAGTTCGCTCAGGATATCGGCTGTATGTGCACCCAAGGTCGGGGGCGGCGAATCGACACCAGGGGCCGTGCCATCAAGCTTGGCGCCGATCCCGACCAGTTGCAGATCCTCAGATCCTATACGGTGGGTTTGCAGCAGGCCCCGATCGGCAAGCTGCGGATGCGTCAACGCCTCAGGCACCGACCAGACAGGCCCTGCGGGAACGCCCTGTGCTGTCAGCTTGTCGACCCACTCATGGGTGGGGGCCGTGGCAAAGGCCGCTTCCAGTTCGGCGGTCAGGGCGGGCCGATTGGCCAGTCGGTTCTTTCGGTCGGCAAAGCGTGGGTCCTGCGCAAGGGCCGGGTTGTCGAGGATCCCGCACAGGGCCTCGAACTGTTCTTGCTTGTTGGCGGCGATATTCATCACGCCATCGGCGGTTCTGAAGGTGCCGGATGGGCTGGCGGTGAAATTATCGTTGCCGTTTGGAGTGGGTGCCTTCCCGGCGATCAGATGGTTTGACACCACCCAGCCCATTGTCGCAATGACGGCCTCGAGCATCGAGACGTCAATGAACGTGCCGCGGTCTTCGGCCTTGTTAGCAAGCGCAGCGGCGACGGCGAAGGCGGCCGTCATCCCTCCGATGGTGTCGGCCATCGGGTAGCCCACCCGGTAGGGCGCGGTGTCGGCATCGCCGGTGATCGACATCACGCCGCTCATCCCCTGCACGATCTGGTCATAAGCGGGCAGTTTCGCCAGCGGGCCATCTTGGCCGAATCCGGAGATCGCACAATAAACAAGGCGCGGGTTTTCCTGACGGAGCGTCTCATAGTCAAGGTTCAAGCGCGCCATCACCCCGGGGCGGAAGTTTTCGACTAGGGCATCGGCCTTTTGCACCAGCTCCTTCAGGATGCGTTTTCCGGATGCCGATTTCAGGTTCAAGGTGATCGACCGTTTGCCCGGATTTTGCGCCAGAAAGGAAACGCCCATAAGGTCGGCGTTGCGCGCGGGATCAGCCCCCAGCTGGCGCGCAAGATCACCGGTGCCCGGGGTTTCGACCTTGATCACGTCGGCCCCCATATGGGCCAGCTGATGACAGCAGAACGGACCGGCCAGCACATTGGTCAGATCAAGAATGCGAATGCCCTTCAAAGGTGCCTGCGTCATTGTCCGCGCCCCTCGTGTACAACCTTGGCTACTGTGAAAAACTCGCGGCAATAGCTGCCTTTTTCCGGCGCGCCATAGGATGATCCTTTTCGGCCCGTGAATGGCGCGTGAAAATCCATGCCTGCCGTGGGAAGATTGACTTGTACCATGCCTGCCTCGGCGTTCTGCGAGAAATGGTCGATCTTGGCCGCATCCCGCGAGATGATGCCCGCTGACAGGCCGAACTCACAGTCGTTGGCGCTGGCAAGGGCGGCCTCATAGTCCGGCACGCGCAACACAGCGGCGATTGGCCCGAAAATTTCATGCCGAGAGATATCCATTTGCGGCTCGGCCCCCACGAACAAGGCTGGCTCCAAATAGTGCCCCGGCGTGTTCAGAGTAATTTGGTCACCGCTGATGAGCTCCGCGCCTTCGGCCTGCCCTCTCGCAATATAATCAAGGTCAATCCGCAATTGGTCGGCGCTCGCAACCGGGCCAATATCGGTGTCAGGCGCACGCGCATCCCCGATCCGAAGCTTTTTCATCGCCGCGGTCATCGCGCTGACAAATTGATCATGAATTCCGTCTTCAACAATCAGCCGCGAAGACGCTGTGCAGCGTTGGCCAGTTGAGAAGAAACTGCCCTGTATGGCGCAGTGAACTGCCAGATCCAGATCCGCGTCATCCAGCACAACCAGCGGGTTCTTGCCCCCCATTTCAAGCTGCATTTTTGCCCCGCGGGCGAACAGCGCAGCCCCCATATTGCGACCGACTGGTGTGGAGCCGGTGAACGTGACCCCGGAAACCTTGGGGTGTAACACGATTGCCTCCCCGACCTCACGGCCTTTGCCCATCACAAGGTTGAACACACCCTCGGGCAGCCCCGCACGGGCAATGATGTCGGACAACATCCACGCAGAACCGGGCACCAGTTCGGCAGGTTTGAACACGACCGTATTGCCATAGGCCAGAGCGGGCGCAATTTTCCATGCCGGGATCGCCAGCGGGAAATTCCAGGGCGTGATTACGCCCACGACGCCAATGGGTTCGCGCAGAACCTTAAGCGACACACCTTCGCGCAGTGATTGGTAAGCGTCGCCGGTGGCACGATAGGCTTCGGCCGCGAAGTATTTGAACAAATGCCCGGCGCGATGTGCTTCGGCCTTGGCCTCAGGTAGGGTTTTGCCCTCTTCGCGGGCCAGCATGTCGCCCAGCTCGTCCACACGGGCGAGGATTTCCGACCCGATCCGGTCCAGCACTTCGAACCGGACCAGTGGCGATGTTGCGCGCCATTTCGGAAAAGCGGCAGCCGCGGCCTCGATCGCATCGGCAGTCTGCGCGGCACTGGCCTGCGCATAATCCCCGATTGTGTCGTTCAGGTCAGATGGGTTGATGTTTGGAACTGCACCACTGCCAGCGGCCCATGTTCCGGCGATATAGTTGGAAAAGGGATCTGCGGTCATAGTACTTCCTCAAGAACTGGTCGCCACCCGATATCTTCATGCCGGTGGTCTACAGTGTTCACATAAAAATAGGTCGGGCCGTGATAGCCCCGGCATACCCGCCCATCGGCACGGTTGGCGACAGGTTCGGCGGTCCAGCTGACCGCCCCGAACCAATTCCACAAACGGTTATGAGGTGAGGTCAGGTGATCCGGGCGAAGCGGGGCTGCACCATTGGCTGGGTCCGGTTGGGGCGCGTTTGACACGGCGGCACCGCCCACCAACGCATCCCATTCATTGGGCCCAGTCGCACCCTGATAGGGGTCATTTCGGGGCGTATCACCACCGGTCAGCAACCGGCATCGAAACGTAGTGCCATCGATGGACACCTCTGTGCCATAGACATACCCGGCATCGTCCAGATCCTGCCAGCTAACGCGGCTCATTAGCATCCGGTCGGCCACCAGATACCGGGTGCCTCCCTGTTGAAACACATGCCAGTTCAGGCGTTTGGTCGGGTCTTTGGGGCTGTCAGTGAGCGCCCAGTTGTCCCAATCCGGGTCACGTTCAAATTCCGGGAGGTTACCGGGTTGCAGACCCTCGTAGGGGCAAAGCGCTGCAAGATCCGTGATCCAGGGCCGGGTTGCCGGGGCAAGGATCTGTCCTGCATGTGATAGCCCACCCAATTGCCGGGTTCCGATATATTTCATCATAGCTCTTACACCGGTCGCGTGCGGAAGCGCCGCAGGACCCGGAACAGCATTTCCGCCGCCAGGAACTCCGTGCGTTCTGAAGGATCAAGCGGAGGTGAGACCTCGACAATATCCAACCCGCCCAAGGGGGCCTCGGCCAATCCATCCAGCAGGTCGTAGTACTGACGCGGTGTAATGCCGCTGTGCACGATGGAACCCGTGCCGGGAAGGTAGCCGGCGTCCATCGCATCAATGTCAATCGACAGATATAGCTCGTCGCACCCCTGCATGGCATGCGCAAGGGCCTGACGCATCACCTCGGCCGCGCCGAGTTTTTGCACCTCGCCAGATGAAAATACCCGTCCGCCCTGCTCTTCAATGAGCGCGAGATCGCCGCCATCGACCCAGCCCGTGATGCCGATCCAGACCATATTGGAGACATCGATGTTGGGCAGTTCGGAAATCCGGCGCGCGTTGGTTGCATGGTTGTGGCTGCCCCACGCCCCCAGCCGGTCGGAGAAATCGAGATGACCATCGATTTGGATATATCCGAAGCGCGCGTTTGGCGAACGTTTGGTCAGCCCACGGGAATAGCCCAGACAGGCCGGGAAGCTGTTATAGTGATCACCACCCAGTGCCAGTGGGATTGCCCCTGCAACGGTCAGCGTTTCGGTCATTGCAGCGATGGCTTCGGTTGTTGCGTCAACGTCCTGCGCTGTGATCTCTGCGTCGCCGCAATCGATCAGCCAATCGGTTGCAGGCACAGTACGGCGGCTTGTATCGGGATCAAAGCTGGCTCCCTGCGGACGCAAAGATTGCAGAAGACTTGTCGCCCTGCGCAATGCTTCGGGGCCGAACCTTGTGCCAAGGCGGCTGGAATGTGTCCAGTCGCTCGGCATGCCGACCACGCCGATCTTATCGGGACCGACCTCGGCCACGTCGCGCAAAGGCCCATCAAACAGCCGATATCCCGGTTGTGACAGAGGCGGGTGAAATGTGGTATTAGCTGCAGTCATGTCAGTACATTTTCCTTGGGAATTGGGCGCACCGGTCGGTCAATCCCAAAACCGAGGCGCGCATAGATGAATGCCAAAAGAGCCGTGACCATCAGTCGTTGGCCAACCTTCACCACACCCATTCCGGGCCTGCTCGGGTTCAGACCGGTCAACATGATGGCACTGACCTCGTGCTGTCCCAGGGCGCTGAGCCATTGCACCACTGTATCAAGGTCGCAGCCTCCCAAACGGGGCCGATCACAAAGCGCGCTGAGCGATGTTTCAAACACGGACAGATCAAACTGCACAAACAGCGGCTTTGATACATCCCGCCACCTGGAAAACGCGGCAAGCTGCGCGGCAGTGTTTTGGCTGCAGGTCGTGCCACCCCCGTTTGGCAGGGGCGATACATGAAAGTCGCGCGCATCATCTGGCGTACCGCCAAGCTGCACAGTCTGACACTCAGGCAGCTCGCTCTGCACTGTCTTGGACAGGCAATCTGACCCACCCAATATTATGGCGCAGGCACCATTGCGGCTGATCTGACGCGTCGCGGCCTTCAATGCCGCGTGGATCGCGTCCTCAGATCCTGCCGCTATATCTCCGAGGTCACAGAGCCGCTCGTGCAGACCGTCGGTACTGATGTCCTGACGTGCATCGACATCTACCGGGTGACTGAATTGTGGGTTTGCGTGCCAACCGAAATAGACCGAGGTTTCGCGCAACGCACGCGGCGCCAGGGACTGCCCGGCATGCGGCGCGCTGGTGTCTTCAAACGGGACGCCCAGCACTGCCAGATCACCGGGCCTGACATCTTCAATTGCTTTGGTTTGTGCGCGCATAAACGACAGTTGCCCTGCCATGCGCGGCAATGGGGCCGATCGTAAAGGCATCAGCCAGCTCCTTTCTCTAGACGCTCAGTCACTGCCTGCAAGATCGCCAGCGCGGCGCAGGATTCCGTTCTGCCACGATCGTCTAATGCCGGGGCAAGTCCGAAAACTGCTGCGGCGGTGACATTGCCTGGGGTAGTGTCAATTTGCGCGATCATCTGTGCAGGTGACATCCCGGTCAGGCGACGTGGGTGCGACACCCATTTGCCCGCAAGCTCTTGTAAATCCACAGAAAGGATGACCGGTTGAGCGTGAGACAATTGGCCTGCAACGCCCCCTGTGACCTGAATGACAGGAACATCAGCACCTGTGACTTTTTGTGTCGCGATTCCAAGCGCCTTCAGTCCGCTGGAATCTCCGCCAACCAGCACCATCCGCGCGCCGGTTTTCAGAACCGCCTCGCATTGCGAGACAACTGCAGAAAAATGCTTATCCGGCTCAAGCGGAAATACATTCACGTCCCCTAGGTCAATGGCATTCGCGGGGGCCTTTCCGGGTTGGGAGGCGTATCGTAATTGCCTTGCGAGGTAGCGTTGCTCTGCTGCTGGTCGGTCGAGATTGTCACAAAAATATCCTGCTACCGCGACTTGCCCAGGCACGAGGTCTTCCAGATCGCCAACAGGCATGCCCAGAAAACTGGGGATCCCGTCAAACTGTATTTGCGCCGCATCACCCATGACGCAAAGCCGCGTTCAGGGTTTCAATGGCCGCCAATTCCGACATGCCACGCGTGTCGCGGGCAGGCGCAAGGCCAGTGATCACAATCGCCTGCCAGCGGCAGGACATTGCCCCAATGACAGAAACCAAGGTTTCGGGTTTCATTCCGCCTGGGTTAAGGCCGATAGCACCGGCTGCATGCCCCAGATCAACGACCGATATGTCGATCCAGAGAACAGCGCGCTCGGGCGTGTCAGAAAAGTCTGCGTGCCCTTCATCCAACCACCGGGCGGTACGCCAATCCATCGTGCGCTGAGCGATCTGATCCCAAACATCGGCAGGTTGCCCGCCATTCAAACCCACCCAAATCGTGTTTGATGGTCGTTCTGTAAGATCACGCCGAGCCAGTGGCATGGCCGCGACAACCGGCAGATCAGGCAAGGCCCCCAGTACAGCAGAGGCGACATCAGACGCGCCACCCAGAACGACGGGCACAATGCCGCGATCCACCATTTGCGCCACAAGCTGTTTCAATACGCCGGACCAATCGCCCGACAGGTCCAGATTACCCAGATCCCGACCATTTACAGGCAGGCTAGTTCCAAGCTGTCCGGTCATCTTGCGCAGCGCATCCGGTGCCAAGGAGGCGCCGGAACGTGGCCCGCTATCGACTTCGCTTGGAACACCCAAAAGCCCGACAGATCCTGCATCGCATTGCGAAATCTCGCCAAATGGCAGGCCAGCATAACCAGTTGTTATCATTTGTTTCTGCGCGCTATGCATTGCCAGATGCCTTCATTATTTGCGATTTCCAATTGCGTTCAAACCAGCTATAAAAAGTGACGGATTTGCGTCGAAAGGTCTGCCCATGCCCGACAAGCCCCGAACCCCCGACACGAATGGTGGTGTCGAAGCGGTTGAACGTGCATTGCGTGTTCTGGACAGCTTTGAGCCCGGAGATGCGGGGCTTTCTCTGAAAGAGGTCGCGGACCGCAGTGGTGTCAACAAAGCGACAATCCTGCGTCTGAGCGTCTCGCTTGAGAAATTTGGCCATATCACGCGCGACGCCGAAGGGCTGTTTCATCTGGGGCCGTCTTTGTGGCGTCTTGGATCCGTATTTCGCCAGAATCTGCGCATGGGGCCTATTGTGCGCCCGGTGCTGGCGAACCTGGTGAATGCGACGGGGGAAAGCGCGTCGTTTTACGTGCAACGCGGCAACTCCGGCGTTTGCCTCTACCGTGTCAATTCGCCCAGGCTTGCGCGGGATCATATCCAGGAGGGCGAGATAATTCCGCTGAGCACTGGCTCGTCGGGCCGGGTGCTGGATGCCTATTCCATCGGGCATGGCAAAAAGGCCAGCAGCATCCGCAAGGCCGGGTATTATCTCAGCCTTGGTGAACGTGATCCGGACGTTGCCGGGTTGTCTGTTCCGGTTCTTGGGCCTGAGGGCGAGCTGCTGGGTGCCGTCAGCCTGTCGGGTCTGCGCGTTCGCTTCAATGAAACCGCTGTCGAAGGCTATCGCGCTGCGGTGCTTGATGCCGCCCGCCAGATCCGGGCCGAGATTGGTGTGATATAAAGAGCCCATCATTTGTCAGCATTCTTGTTGCGGCCAATCAACTGAACGCCGATGAGCGCCGTGATTGATACGAAAATCAGGCAGGTGGAAATCGCGGCAATGGTCGGATCAAGCTGATCGCGCAGTGAATTGAACATGCGGCGGGTAATTGTGGCATTTTCCCCGCCCGAGACCAGCATCGAAATCACCACCTCATCCAGCGATGTGATGAAGGCCAGAAAGGCCCCGGTCTGGATCGAGAATTTGACTTGGGGTACTGTTATTGTCCACAGCGCGTAAGCTCGGGACGCACCCAGGCTGCGCGCCGCCAGTTCCTGATCGAAGTCATAGTTCTGCAAGCCCGACATCACGGTCACGATTACAAACGGCAGGGCCAGCGCGGTATGGGCGATCACAATACCGGTCAGTGTGTAATTGAGCCCCAGCTTGGCATAAAGGCTGAACACGCCGACGGCGATCAGGATCACCGGCACGACAATGGGCATGATCACGAGGATCTGCGCAGTGTTCCTGATCCGTGGGGTGGAGCAATGCAGCCCATAGGCACAAAGAGAGCCTAAAGGCGTCGCGATCGCCGTGGTCAACACTGCCGCGATCAGAGAGGTCTTCGTGGCGCTCATCCATTCCGCAGAGGTGAAATAGGCCGTGTACCAGCGGAACGAGAACGACGTCGGCGGGAACTCCAGAAATGAGGCCCCCGAAAACGACATCGGGATCACGATCAGCGTGGGCAGGATCAGAAAGAACAGCACCGCGATACCGACCACCGTCAGCCACAGACCGTCAATTTTACGTTGTCCGACTTGTTCCATTCTCAGATCCTTAGCGCATGAAGAGTTTGTCGAGACCGAACACACGGTTCATCAGCCAGATCATCGCCAGTGCCAGCAGCAACAGGACAACGCCCAGGGCGGATGCAGCCCCCCAATTGGAATAGACTGTGATCGTGCTTTCGATCCGCTGCGCCAGCATCTGCACCCGGCCACCGCCCAGCAAAGCAGGTGTGACGAAGAACCCAAGTGACAGGATGAAGACCAGCACGATGCCGGCAAAAAGGCCCGGCAAGGACATCGGGAAAAACACCCGCCAGAATGCGCCGCGCGGGCTGGAGCCAAGCCCAACGGCGGCCCGAACCAGGTCGGTGTCGATGTTGCGCATGGTGGCGTAAAGCGGCAAAACCAGAAACGGCAGCATGATATGTACCATGCCAATGATTGATCCCGTGAGGTTGTGCGCCAGTTGCAGCGGTTCCTCGATGATGCCAAGCGACATCAGCGACGAATTGATGATGCCATTGCGCTGCAACAGCACCAGCCAGGCGTAGGTCCGCACCAGAACCGACGTCCAGAACGGGACCAGCACGAAAACCATTAAAATGGCAGCCGTTCTGTTCGGCATCCTGGTCAGCCAGTAACACAGCGGATATCCGAGCAGGACACAAATCACCGTCACGGCGATGCTGATCTGAAAGGTGACAACAAAGGTCCGCCGATACAAAGCACTTTCAAAGATACGCGCATAGTTTTCCGTGCTCAACTCACCCGCCGCATTGTAAAATGAGAGCGAAGACAGCCAGAAAATCGGCAGAAACACGACAATCAGAATTGCGAGAACCGCGGGCATCGAAAGCCCCAAAAACGTCAGGCGTTCACGGCGCTCTTCGGATTTGAGCGTGCTTGCGTTCCGAAGCGTCTGAGCGGCCCCAAAGGACTCGGCGATGCTCATGATACATTCTCCGGTACGATGATCGTGTCTTCGGGATGCAGGGCCAGGCCAATTTTCTCTCCCTTGGAAGGCAGACCCGTCTGGCCCGCGCGATTGGCAGGGACGCGCACATTGATCTGGCCTGCGCTGTCGTGCTGAACGATAACCAGCACGCTGTCGCCTTGATAAATGATGGCGTCGACCCGGCCGGACAAATCATTGGCTGTTTCAGGCACAGCACCTGAGGTGACCTCCAGCAGCTCAGGCCGGATCACCAGGCGATGGCCGCCGCTCCCCGGAGCAATAGGCAAATCGGATTTCAGCACGCGTTCGCCAAGATGCGCCGTATTATTGGCCACGTTCACCGGCGCCGAAATGGATTCACCGATAAAATCCGCCACAAAGAAGCTGTGAGGCTGGCGATACAGCCGCTCAGGGGTCTCGACCTGCTCGATCCGCCCATGATTGACCACCGCAATGCGATCCGACATCGTCAGGGCTTCGCGCTGGTCATGGGTTACATAGACAATGGTTGCATCCAATTTTTGATGGAGCGCCTTCAATTCAATCTGCATGTGCTCGCGCAGCTTTTTGTCGAGCGCGGACAGGGGTTCATCCATCAGGATGATCTGCGGCTCGAAAACCATGGCGCGGGCCAGAGCCACACGCTGTCTTTGGCCGCCGGACAATTGGGTGATGCGCCGATCCCCATAGCCGCCCAGCTGTACGGTATCCAGCGCACGCTCGGCGCGGGTCTTTTGATCGCTTTTGGAAACTCCGCGGATTTTCAACGGATAGGCTACGTTTTCAGCCACCGTCATGAATGGAAACAACGCATAGCTTTGAAAAACCATGCCAAGGCCGCGTTTGTGCGGCGGCGTTGCAATCATTTCGCGTTCGCCAAACCGAATCGACCCGCCATCAGGACGCACAAATCCGGCCAGCGCCATCAGGAGCGTCGTTTTGCCGGAGCCCGACGGCCCAAGCAGTGTCAGAAATTCGCCTGCAGCGATATTCAGCGATACATCATCGAGCGCTTTGACTGATCCGTAGGCTTTGCACAGGCTGGATATGTCGATGGGAAGGGATTGGGTGGCAGAGGACATGCTAGCTCCTGACTTGAAAAGTGGGCGCAGTGCCAAATGCGCTGCGCCCAGATGGATTATTGCTGGATCAGAGTGTCGAACTCTTCAGTCAACTCACCCAGCTGGCCGATGTAGAAGTTCGGATCGACCAGAAGCTGCTTGCCGTAGTTGTCGGGATGGGTGTTGACCTTAACCGCCATTTCTCCCGAGATAATACCAGTGTCAAACGCACCGGTGTTCACCGGGCCCAGCGGCATCGTGACCGCCAGCCGTGCCTGCGCTTCGGCACTCAGCAGCTCATTGATCAGGCGCATGGCGTTGTCTTTGTTCGGGGCACCTTTGGGCACCAGCAGACAGTCGACATCCATCGTCCCTCCATCGAAGGCATAGGCGACTTCAATGCCGGATGCGATCACGCTTTCCACGCGGTTATGGCCCATGTGGATCACGTCCACCTCTCCATCACGCAGCAGCTGCGCGGACTGCGACCCGCCACGATACCAAACGGTGACCTCTGGTGCGATCTCTCCCAGTTTGGCCCAGGCGCGCGCTTTGCCTTCGTCCGTGGCCAATGTGTCGTAGATATCGGCCATCGGCACACCGTCGGCCATAAGGGCGGCCTCAAGGTTGTAGTTCACCTTGCCGTGCATGCCGCGCTTGCCTGGGAAGTTTTCCAGATCCCAAAACTCTGCCCAGTTGGACGGACCATTGTCGCCAAAGGCATCCTTGCGATACGCAATCACCTTGGTGAAGTTGATGAAGCCGATATAGTTTTCGTGGATCAGCTCTTCGGGGATGCCCGTTGTGTCGACAATCGAGTAATCAATCGGCTCAAGGCTGCCCTCACGGCTGAGTGTTTCACACGAGGGCAAGTCCTGCTCGGTCACATCCCAGGCGACGGCACCCGCTGTGATCTGTGCGCGCACGTCCTGAATACCGTTTGTGGTATCTTCCTTGACCGTGACATTCAGCGCGCCGGCGGCAGGTTCCAGCATGGCGCTGCGCAATGCGTCCTGAAAGGACCCGCCCCAGGATGCAAACACCACCTCGCCCTCGGCGAAGGCTGGCGCAGCCATTGCCAGGCTGCCGGCAACGAGGCTGGTCGCAAGCGACAGTTTTCTCTCTACTTTTTTCATGTCAGTTTCTCCCTTGATATTCTCTCGTTATTTGGTTGGGTTTTTCGTGGTGAACGCCGTGGTTGACTTGCAATGTCTCTTCCACCCAGTCGGCGATCAGTTGCGGCCGTTCGTACATGATGAAATGGCCGGTATTCGGCACCAACTTGATCACCGCCCCGGGAACCCGCGCGCGCAAGGCATCCAGCCAAAGCGATGCGGGGTGGGTCGTCGCCGATCGGCGAACTTCGTGTTCGTCCAGCGACGTTGATTGCAGGATTGTGACCGGGCAGGTGAGCCGGTCGATGGCCGGAACAAATTTATCGCGATCCCATGCAGCCATCGCATGGTAATACGCCTTCAAAACGTCTGCCGGATATTGCGCAGCCCGGTTCACAATATCACGTTTTTGATCTGGATCGAGGTTGTTGACCATCATCCCACCGACTGCCGCCTCCGCCCATCCTTTCTGACCAAGCTGCGCAAGCTGCTCTGCCAGACGCGCAACGGCTTCTTCGGGGTCTTCAGGAACGTTGCTGCCATCCAGCAAAAGAAGATGAGAGACGCGTCCTGGCCAAGTCGCAGCCAGTTCGATGGCAATCCGGGCACCCATGCTGTGCCCGACAAGGGCAAAGCGATCAAAACCCAGATCATTTGCCTGGGCAATCACATGGGCCGCGCAGTCGCTGAGACTGATCGCTCCCCCCAGCGGCACGGCATCGGGGCATCCCGGAAGCTTCGCAAGCCCAATGTGGGCACTGTCTGGAAGGAGCGGGGAGACACCGCTCCAATCCTGCCACCCGCACGCCCAGCCATGAACGAAAAGGACGTTCAAAGGTTCTGCCGGATCGGATGAAGGACTGGAGCGCATCAATTTGGGCCTACTGCTGAACCAGAGTGTCAAACCGCTCTTGCAGTTCTGCGAAGTTTTCGACGTAGAAGCTTGCGTCAATAACCACCTGGGTCTTCATATTGTCAGGGGCGGCATTGTTTTTGGCTGCCAGTTCGGGCGAGATCAGCCCGGTTTCAAATGCATGCGCATTGACAGGGCCGTAGGAGATGGCCACCGCCATGCGCGCCTGCGCTTCGGCCGACAGCATCTCATTGAGAACCCGCATGGCGTTTTCGCGATTTGGCGCGCCCTTGGGTACCAACAGGCAATCCGCGTCGGTCGTGGCCTGGTTCCAGGTATACCCAACCGTTATTGCATCGGCATTCAGCGCTTCTGCGCGGCCGTTGCCGATATGAATGAAGTCAATCTCTTCATCTGCCATCAACTGCGCCGCTTGCGAGCCTCCCCGATACCAGACCGTGATATCGGGCGCGATCTCCTCAAGCTTGGCAAAGGCCCGGTCTACGCCGCCTTCACTCCGCAGAGCGGTGTTTACATCCGCCGGGTCGACACCATCCGCCATCAATGCCGCCTCCAGCGCATGCGACACCGAGTTGAACATCGCGCGTGTCCCAGGGTAGGCTTCGGTGTTCCAGAAATCCGCCCAGGACTGTGGGCCGTTCTCACCAAACTTCTCTGCTTGCCAGCCGATGACCAGTGAATAGGTCAGCATGCCAACCCACTCGCTGTCCACAAGGCTGGACGGCATGCCATCGGTCGAGACCACGCCATAGTCGATGGGTTCCAGCGCCCCCTCCTGCTTCAAACGGGCACAGTCGGACAACGCCTGTTCGGTAATGTCCCAAGCAACCGCACCCGCAGTGATCTGCGCACGCACGTCTTGAATGCCGTTTGTCGTGTCTTCTTTGATGGTAAGACCCAGCTTTTTCGCCGCTGGGTCCAGCATGGACTCCCGAAGCGCATCTTGGAATGAACCTCCCCAGGACGAAAACACCACCTCGCCTTCGGCGAAGGCAGACGTGGCAATGACCAGACTACCGGCTACGAGACCCGCAGTGAGCGTCAATTTTCCGTTATCTTTCGTCATGTCAGGCTCCTCCCTAACTGTTGGTTGGCTTGCGGGTCCGCGACATGGGCGATCCCATCATCTTTTGCCTTAACGTTTCATTAGACAAAACGTCATTTCATTTCAACTAGTGCTGATACTGGAACTGGTCAAGGATTCTTTTGACAGCGCAGGAGTCAAACCCCACGCTTTCGGAGCCTCAGAGCCGAGCGAAACGTCGTATTTCGCCCTTATGCTCTGCGTCCATCTCGCTTCGATTTTGGGCGAATGGTATCGAAGGCAGGCTTTTCCTGCCCCAAGTTGATTGCCGCCGAGAGAAGCTTTTATGGGATTAAACGGACCGCAATCTCTCGCTCACCCACCCATGGCCAGCAAGTTCGAATGGCAGCTTCACACCAGTTCACGTCCCTTGATCCTGGCCGCAGCATTGGTGAGTTTGGGCTCTTTCCGGCCGTTAGCTGCGTTTTGCACCAAGGTCCGCACTGAGTATCGTTAATGCTTGAAACAGTTCTCTCTGTGCCAGGTTACAAACTCTGCCCTTGGCCGGTTGGCGAGGCGGTCCGGCACCAAGATCTTGCCGGACGAGTTAATCATCGACGTCACGGCTTCGATGTCGTTGCTCTGACGGGAAACCAGAATTGTCACGTCGTCAGCTAAACCAACGAGACCGCGATCAAACATCCAGTGCGCGGTTCCGGACAGGGCGAGCCCGTTGCTGACGATGTCGGGTCCGTCATGCTCTACAGGTCTGATGTGAGCGGCTTCCACTTCAGCTCGGCCACCGCCATTTATCAGACGTAAACCAGTGATGGCGCAGCGCTCGCCGTAGGCGCGCAGGACGTTCTTTCTGAAATTACGATCGCGAACCGCCCGGTTGGTCAGTTGGTTGACGCGTTCCCGTGCGGGCATGTGTCGGAAAGGTGTTTGCGCGTCTTGAAAACCTGGCAGCTGCATCGAGTCACCAACGCGAGGCAGGATGTCCTCGTCCCGTCCAAGACCACGTTCGACAATTCGGGCAAAGTCTTCAGCTGAAAGGGTTCTTACCGCAGCTTGCGCGCGTCCAGATATCTTGCCTTGATCGTTCAGCAATCCGCTTTCGATGACTGAATTCTCGTCTCGGAATGAAACAGGGTCGCCGAAATCAAGATAGGTCCCCGGCTTAATCACCGCCAAGAACATTTCCGGTTTCCTAGGATCCGGAATGATCTCCTGGACCTTAGCGACAGCAAAATAGCCTTTGGTCTCTTTGACCTTGCTTGGCTCCAGGTAGACGATCCAGTCCCCTTCGCACTGTTGGGCACGCGAGAGGTATTGCTTTGGAAATTGATACCGCTCCGAGGGAATGTCTTCGTAGACCGAGTCGCTGCGATGGATGAAGATACCGAAGGCCATCGCATCACCCGCGTTGAAGACGTTCCAGTTTTCGATCGGCCGCGCGTAGGGTCAGTACCGCACCTGTCAAAAATGGAAGCGCCAAGCCAGCTGCGGCGATCGCAAAAATCAGGATGGCAGCAAACACCGAGTATTCGGCAGGCTGTTGCGCCAACGATAGTTGGCCCAAACCAATCAAATAGAAGACGCTGGTTCCAAGCAAGATTATGTAAAGCGGCCCAAAGGGTTCGATCACCTCTCGGCGGGTACGCTCCAAGACTGAGTGCCGCAACATGTTCCAGCGTTTGCTTGCCTTGTTCACCAGATTACTCCCTTACCAGCTCGATCCATGTGTGCACGTCGTCATCCGTCACTTCGCGACCTTCGACATGCGATTGATACCAACGGGTGACGATGGCCCCGCGCTTTTCACTTTTGATTCTTATGCCCTCATCGGTGAGGTGCTGATCCAGCGAGCTTTCAATGTGTTTGAGGGCTTCGAAGTCATGCCCCGCCCGAATGGATTTGGTGCCCAGAAGTAGCCAGGGCACGTCCACCTCGAACCGCTCACCCATCGCGACCAAGGCCTCTACAGGCATTCCGCGCTGGCCCTTTTCGTAGCTGTGATACGCGCGCGGTGAGACACCGATAGCTTCCGCCATGGCCGCTTGTGAGAAGCCGATTTCATTGCGAGCAATGGTGAGACGAGCACCCATTGCAGCAAAAAGATCAGCATGTTTCTGCGGCATCTGAATTTTCCAATTGACTACTTCGTCGAAATTCGCGAACTTTGCAAAAAATGACGAACATTTACAGTTAATCACATCTGACCACGTCAGAAGGTGCAGAACAAGCGATTCCATGCGTGTCGCTGACTCAACTTAAGTGGACAAGGACGAGTGAAATGGCAGAGACCAACTATTCAGACAGCTCGCAGATCCTGGGGCTCGGGAAAACACCCGCGCAGTGGGTCGAAGTTATGGCCGGGATGGGGATCGATATTTCAGAACGCACGTTGCGTGAACGCGCCAATGAGACGGGTGCATTTTATCGCCTTGGGCGAACCATGCTGATCACGCCCGCGCAGATTGATACGATTTTTGAAGGAGGCCAGTCATGCCGCTCCAAATTTACAAGAGGGGCCGTGTCTACTGGGCCAAGGGGTGGATCGAATACAACGGCAGGCCAATCGCCGGCCCATACCGGCGAAGCACTAAGGCATCTACAGAAGAGGGCGCACGGGACTGGATAAACCATGAGACCGAACGTCAGATCCGTCGCTATGTCGTGGGCGACGAACCGAGCAAGACGTTCTCTGATGCAATCATGCTCTACAACGCGTCCCCGAAGGCGGCGAAGCAGTTGATCCCGATTGTCGAAGTGATCGGCGACCTGTCGTTAGGTGCGATATCTGGCGCGTTACTGAAAAGCCTTGGGCCGAAGCTGAAACCCAAAGCGTCGACGGATACCTGGTGGCGCGAGATCGTGACGCCCGCGAGTGCGGTGATCAACAACGCGCATGAGCTGGAAGGCACGCCGCTGATCCGCGTGAAACCCTACGACAAGTTCGAGCGGATCGCTCAGGACAAGCGGCGAGGGAAGCTCAGCCGCGTCGAGCGCACACCAGCTGATAAGGAATGGATCGAGGCATTTTGTCGTGCCGCCGACCCATACAATGCCGCACTGGTGCGTTTTATGTTTGAGACGGCTGCAAGGATTGATCAAGCCGTGTCCTTGGAGCCCGATGACCTAAGGCCGCACGAAAACAAAGTCCGCGTGAAAGCTCAGAAGGGGCATCCGGAAAGCTGGATCACCGTTTCGCCTCAGATGATGGACGAGCTACTCGCGCTGCCTCCCAAACGTCCCAAGAACCGCAAGACCGGCAAGCTCATGAAGGCGCGCATCTTCGGCTATGGGAGCTCCACCGGTTACAACACGCGCTGGAAGACGATCTGCAAACGCGCGGGCATCTCGTACCTTTCAGCCCACCCGGCAGGGCGGCACGGGTTCTTCACGGAGCTTGTTGTCCGTCAGGGCGTCGATCCCGTCACAGCAGCCAAGGCTGGACGTTGGTCAGACCCCAATTTGCCCATGCGGATTTATGCCCACGCAGAGACCGATGAGGCCGACATTAGGGCCCGTTTTCGTACAAACCACGTACAGGATGACACTGTACAAGCACCCAACAGTAAGAAATCACAAAAGGAATAGCGCTATGAACGCATCCCTCCTAAGGGGCAGGTTGCAGGTTCGAATCCTGCCGGGGTCGCCAGCCTGACTGATATCATTAGGAAAATGTTGCGAGGGTGCTGGCCGCACAGGGTGTGGGCCAGCAATTGTTGTGGTTCAGGGGCATCTCGGCTTTTCATTACGGTCGAGGTGTGACCCATTCATTTGAACTGACTGAACAGCTTCAAGCAGAAGGTCAGCCGAATTTATTCCAGACTCAGCGCGTCGCCGTTTTCGTCGAAGAAGTGCAACATATCAGTCGGGAATTGCAGGCCAATATTTGCCCCCGGTTTGAGGTCTGTGTCCCCGTTCAGGCGAACGGTCACTTTCTCTTCCGTACCGCAATCCACGATCAGGAACGTGTCTGCCCCGAGGTATTCGATCACTTCTATGACGCCATCGCTTTGGCCGTCTCCTGCCGCGACCACTTCGATGTGTTCGGGTCGGATGCCAAGCCTGTTGGCAATTCCAGACCCAGAAAAACTGCCACCTCTGCCACGGTCCAGAGTGTAGCTACCGTCTTGAGCAGTGCAGGGTAGTATGTTCATTTTCGGACTGCCGATGAACTGCGCCACAAACAGATTGGCCGGGCGTTCATAAAGCTCTCGCGGGGTGCCGACTTGCGCGATTTTACCGTATTCCAGCACGACGATGCGATCAGCTAAGGTCATCGCTTCGACCTGATCGTGCGTCACATAGATCATCGTCCGCTTCAGGTTTTGGTGGAGCTTTGCAATCTCATACCGCATTTCGACCCGAAGGGCTGCGTCGAGGTTTGAGAGAGGCTCGTCGAACAGAAACGCCGTCGGATCACGTACGATGGACCGGCCAATGGCGACGCGTTGACGCTGACCGCCGGACAAGTCCTTGGGCCGACGTTCCAGGAAGGGGCCCAGCTTCAGTACTTCGGCGGCTTTGTTGACCTGCTCAGCGATCTCAGCCTTCGGGACCCCGGCCACCTTTAGCGAGAAGCCCATGTTTTCAGCGACCGTAAGGTGCGGATAAAGCGCGTAGGATTGAAAGACCATTGTCAGCCCCCGCTTGGACGGCGGATGGTCCGTGACGTCGCTGTCATTGATCAAAAGCGAGCCACGCGAGATGTCTTCAAGCCCGCCAATCATGCGCAGCAGCGTGGATTTTCCGCAGCCGGACGGGCCCACGAAGACAATGAACTCGCCCTCTTCGATCTTAAGGTCGACACCTTTGATGACCTGAGCCGTGCCGAACCATTTTTCGACTGATTTTAGTTCGATGCTGCCCATTAGTTCCTCCCTGCCCAGTGCAGCCAGACAGCCGCAGTCCAGGTGAATGAATTTCCTCCGGCGGGGCTACCGGTGAGTGGATCGTAATATTCCGCGAAGCCGTTCGTTGCGATCAGCTGCGCGGTTTTCAGACGTAGTGCTTCGGCTTCTGACAGGTGCCCCATGTCAGCCAGTCCGAACCCAATCAGCATGTTCATGAAACCCCATGTTGGGCCTCTCCAATACCTGCGCTGGTCGAAGTTGGGCATCGCTGGGTCATAGCTGGGAACCGGATATGGCACATTCGCAAGCGCCGCCTGCAACCGTTCCAGCATGGGCTGTGAATCGAGGCCCGCATACCAGCAAAGATACGACGCGTTAGAGACGCTTCCTGCCCATTCACCAGTCAGCGCATCGCGCGAGTCGAACGAGTTCAGCGTTTCGTTCCACAATGATCGAGCGCCGGCGTTGAGCTTCTGAATGTCATCGCTTAGCCCATCCGCCGCAATACCAAGCCTTTCGCTGATCACGAGCAGATCGCGCGCGGCGCGCAGGGTGATGAACGTCATAGTGGGATCGGCGACCCGGAATGGGTTCAGGCCCAGCAGTTTCTGCTGATCCCAGCCGACCTGGCACCCGATCTGAACCAGTTTGATATACCGATCATAGTCGTACTTGGTCGGTCGATCGGCGCTGTTGACGTGGCTTGTGTCACGCCGCTGATAGTCTCCAACGCCTGTGGGGTCGACGCCTTTCATCGCCTTGTCCCAGTCGGGCGCGTTATCCCGGCCAGCTTCCCACGGATGTGTGGTGCAAACCGCGCCGTGTTCGTCGAGTCGCCATCTCATGATCCAGCGATGCCACGCCAGCAGAGACTGGAAGAGAGCACGAACGTGGTCCGCGCCCGCATCGCCATCTTTTTCCCAGATCTTCCGCGCCACAGTTGCAGCCACTGGGGGCTGAATGATGCCAGAGGACGGGATCGGCCCATGGCCGCCCCAGACATCCGGACCAGGGAAATATCCGTCATCCTGTTTGTGGAACAGGATGTGCGGCACCAGTCCATCGTCCCACTGGCCTGAGAACAGTGTTTCCAGTTC
This sequence comes from Ruegeria sp. CF4, assembly GCF_056537345.1. NCBI lineage: Bacteria > Pseudomonadati > Pseudomonadota > Alphaproteobacteria > Rhodobacterales > Roseobacteraceae > Ruegeria > Ruegeria sp. CF4. The sequence continues at coordinate 247,551 of NZ_JBQFRJ010000003.1, forward strand.
GACCCATGCCCGGTCTATGTCGAACTCGGCAAAGCCAAGCGCCGCAATCGCGCTGTCCCAGTTCCATTGATAGGGGTACAGCCCCTCGGTCGGGATGGTGTAGCCGCCGCGATCATTGGCAACCAGTATGTTGCGCGCCTCGCGGTCGGGGTTTGTATGTTGGTTCATCTCAGTCATCCTTTGACGGACCCCGCAGTCAGGCCCTTGGTCATGAAACGTTCAAGTCCCAGGAACAGCGCCATGATCGGAACGGTGGCGATCACCGCACCGGCCATCAGATGCTGTCGGGGAATTTCCGAGGAATTCAGCATCGTGACGCCTCGGGTCAGGGTGAATTTCGACGGGTCGTCCAGCAGCATGAAGGCCAGCAGGAACTCATTCCACGCGATCATGAAGACATAGAGCGACACCGAAGCCAGCGCAGGCAAGCTGAGTGGCAGGGTGATCTTCCAGATCACCGCCAGCCGCGACAGCCCATCCATCAGACCGGCCTCTTCCACCTCCGTCGGCAGGCCACGGAAATAGCCTTGCAGCATATACAGCGCGACCGGGATCGTGGTGACCGGGTAGATCATGACGATGCCAAGGATCGAGTTGCGCAGCCCGGTCAGTGAGAATGCGATATAGATCGGCAATGCCAGAACAATCATTGGCACCATGTAGATCAGCAGGATCGAGCGTGAGAACGCCTTTTGCCCTTGGAACCGGAACCGTGCCACCGCATAGGCGCCGGGGACGCTGAACAACAACGTGATGAACACCGTCAGGACTGAGACATAAAGCGAGGTCCACAGATAGGTGCCGAAGTTGAAATCCCGAAACAGCTCGGTATAGCTGCGAAACAGCGCGGTGCCTTGCGATAGATCGACCGAGAAATCCAGCGGGTTCTGCAACAGGGCCTGCTGCGATTTCAGGCTGGTCATTACCATCACATAGAACGGGATGATCACAATCGCGGTGAAGAAGATATAGCCGAAACCCGTGCAGAACCGGATCACCGCCGCTTCGTATTCATGACGCGTGAGTTCTCCGAACGGCGTCTCTTGCAGGATTGCTGCCATGGACAGGTGCATCACGACAGCCATCGCGATCACGGTGACCAAGACCGCCTGCAGCGATGTGTCCGACCCGATCAGAACCGGCCCGAACCCGGTCAGGCAGGACAGGCCCAGCAGCGCGGATATACCCAGACGAGCCGGTGCGCGCTGCGCCGGGAAGCGGACATAGATCAGACCGGCCAGAGCCCCCCAGATCAGGCAGAGCAGGACCTGAGGTCGGAACGCTGCCCCGGTTGAAAATGACATGGTGATGGCGACAGTTGTGGCGATCACCACCAGCCAGAGCGCGCCCAACAACGGCGCGGTTATATACCCTTTGCGCATCACAAACCCTCCTCACGGCTGATGAAGCGGAAGAAGACGAAGCTGAATGCGATCAGGCAGAGCAGGATTACTACAGCCACCGCCGCGCCTGCGCCGATGTTTGAAATCGCAAAGGCCTGTTCATAGACATTCACCGTCAGCGTGCGGGTACCCGCGTTGCCGCCGGTCAGCAGGAAGATGTCGTCGAACTTGTTGAACGTCCAGATGAAGCGCAGCAGGAATAGTACCGACAGGATGCCCAGCAGTTGCGGGATGCTCAGCAGCCAGAACTTCTGGAATGGTGAGGCTCCATCCATATCCGCTGCTTCATACATGCTAGAGTCGATGGATTGCATCCGCGCCAGAATGAACAGGAAGGACAGCGGGAAATAGCGCCAGATCTCGAACACTGTCACCATGATCAGCGCCAAAGGGCGTTCCCCGAAGAAGTTGATCGGTTCACTGCTTAGTCCCATCTGCACCAACAATGCGTTGGCAGAACCTGAGAACGGGTCGAACAAGGTGACCCATGTGAAGGCCACAGCGATGACTGGCGCCACATAGGGGAACAGATAGAGGCCGCGTATGAACCCTTGTCCTTTGAAGCTTTTGTTCAGCAACAAGGCTGCAAACAGGCCCATCACCAAAGCCCCGATGGTGCCGACAACGGTGTAGAACAACGTGACCCATAGAACGCCCCAGAACTCGTCACCGTCAAAGACACGGGCGAAGTTTTCCAGGCTGAATTCAAAGTTGGTAAGCACGCTGGGCCCGCTGCCGGTCAGGTCGGGTTCGGAGCCTTCGATCAGGTCCTCAAACGCGTCTGGATCACCGTCCACTGTAACGGGGATGCGGATACGTTCGCGCTGCCCGCCTTCCAGAGTTCCAAAATCACAGAACAGGTTTTGCCCGTCCAGAACGCAGGGGCTTGTCACCTCGCGCGCCGTTACGCCGTCTGGCAGAACATCGGTCAGGGTGACGCCGCCAACGGCGATCTCCTGGCTTGAGTTGCGCAGACGGTATTCGATCCGCAGATCGTCGCCGGATCCGCGCAGACTTTCACGAACGACCGGTGCAGGCGGGCGCAGGTCAGACAGGGTGAACGGTTTGAAGCTGATCCAGATGATCGCCAGCAAGGGCAGGATCACCACAAGCGATACACTGATCACGGTCGGAGCCAGCAGCGTCCAGGCCAGACGCGCCTCGCGTTTGGCTAACGCCCCGGTTCCTGTCGGTGGGGTGGCCGAAGTCATGGGATACCTCGAAGGGTTGGGTGCAGCGGCGCATTCGCCGCTGCAGATGTCACAAGGTTACTGAACCTTGGCGAGTTCGTCGTTCATCGCGGCCACCGCAGCGGCTGCATCAATTTCATCATCGATATACTGACGCACGACCCGGTTGATGGCCTGGCTATTGATCATTTTGGACGCCAACGCCAGCTGACCCTCGGCGACGCCCCAGCGCTGCGCCACGTCCAGACCACCAACGATCTCGTCGATCATCGCCTGATCGTACAGCTCGCCCAACGGCGCCTTGCGATCGACACCGACGGGCAATTCGGCCCAGGCTTCGGAGAAGGCGGTTGGGTTGTCAGCATTGCCGCGACGGACCGGGAACTTACCCTCGGGCGCGATGGCCAGCGTCTGGGTATAGCCCTGATCCATGGCGTATTTCACAAACTCCATCGCCGCGTCGGTATCCGCGTCGTTGGTGATGCCAAAGTAACGAACGTCACCCCAAGCCGCGCCATCCGGATTGGACGGGCCAGCGAAGTTGGTCACGATACCGGTTTTCGACGCAAGATCGCGCGAGGTCGGATCATCGTTGATGGTGGGCGGGGCGCTGTCACGCAGACCGGCCAGTTCATCCAGAATGAACGGAGACCAGATGATCATCGCGGCCTTGCCATCGAAATACAGTTCGCGCGACTGCTTCCAGAACAGCTCACCCGGAGGCGAGGCTTTCGAGATTGCCTTGTAGAAATCCAGAACCTCGGTCGTTTCGGCCTCATCCAGTGGCTGGAAACCATCCGCACCCACCGGCGTCACGCCATTGGCGAGGAACACATGCTCCAGCACCTGGCTCATGAAGTTTTCGTCCACCTTGGTGGCGGCGACAAAGCCATACAACTCGGGCGGGTTGTGCAACTGCTCCAGCGCGGCAAGGACATTAGCGAAGGAATTCGGGGCCTCAAGTCCGGCCTCATCAAACAGGTCCTTGCGATACACAACCATCTGGGTCCAACCATCGACCGGCACCGATGCGGTTTCACCGTTGAACGCCGCCATGCCAAGCGCGCCGGGGGCGAATGTGTCAGCGCCCAGCTCTTCGATCACTTCGGTCGCGGCTTCGGTGTCCAGAATGCCTGCCTCGGCCCATGGCAGGGCGTATTGCAGCGGGTGATAGACCACATCCGGCAGATCGCCAGCGGCAAAGGCGGCTGTGGCGCGGGTACCCAGATCAGTTTCGGTGACCGGAATCACCTCGACCGTGGTGCCGGTTTCAGCCTTGAACTGATCGGCCATTTCCTGTTGCTTGGCCAGCCGCTCGGGCTGTTCTTCGGTGGTCCAGAAGCGGATCGTATCCGCATGTGCCGACGCCGCCGTAAGTATCAGCGCAAGCGATGTTCCAAGCATCATTCGCGATGCTGCAGGTGCAATTTTCATAGTCGGTCTCCTCCCCGGTTATGAACGTTCTAAAGTTGGATTTTCCGGGCCAGCTCCTCGGGGGTCAGCCGCGGTGGCCCGTCGGATTCGCGCTCGATCAGCACAGCCTCGCTCAGCTCGCGCAGATCAGCGGGTGCTTCACCGCGAGTCTGGCGGATCAACATGGTTGCAAGGCGTTCACCGGCACGCTGAGAGTCCACGCTGAAGGTAGTCAGCCCGGGACTGACATATTGGCATTCGGGTATGCCGTCATATCCCAGGATTGAAACGTCGCGCCCGATCTCAAGGCCCAGTTCTGTGCAGACCGGATAACACCCCAGCGCGGCCAGATCCGTTGCAAACACGATCGCTGTTGGCGGGCGACCTAATGTCAAAAGCGCGCGCGCCTCAACAGCACCTTCTTCGCGCGTGCGCGCGCCTTCCCGGATCAGCTCAGGATTGGCGGGCAGACCTGCGGCCTTGAGACCTTCGAGATACCCGTCGCGGCGCAGATGGCTGTAGTTGAATTTCGGATCGCTGCCGACATAGCCGATGCGCGTATGGCCAAAGCGGACGAGTCGATCAACCGCATCCCGGATCGCCGTTTCACCGGAGATATCGAACCAGGATGTGTCATGCTGCGCGCCCGCTTGCCCGTATCCGGTACGTCCATAAAGGATAAACGGAACTCCCAGCTCTCTGAGGTATTTCACGCGCGGGTCGTCGACCTCGGTCCGGGGTAGGATGAACCCATCGGCCTTGCGTTCTTCGACAAGCCGCCCCAGTACTTCAAGCATGTCTTTCTCGGACTTCGCCGTGGAGATTGTCATTGTCCAATCTAACGCGCTCGCCGCTTCGCACGCGCCTGCCAGAAAATCCTGAAGAAACGGATTATGCCGGTCTGGTTCTTCGCTGTTGATCACCATTGCAATGGCGCGCACCCGCCCGGTTCGGATGGCCTGCGCATGGCTGAGCGGACGATACCCCATCTTACGCGCTGTGACTTCAACGCGCTTTCGCGTGGCCTCAGAAATATCCGGATACCCGTTCAAGGCGCGCGACACGGTGCTCTTGGAAAGCCCGAGATGCTTTGCCAGCTCGTCCAGCTTTACCCTTTTGGGGGACGAGAGGCGATGCGGTGAAGACTGACGCCTTTGCAGTGTTGGATTCGTTATCATTCCCTATTAATTCGTACCGAAACCGGTTTCGGCAACGAAAAAATAAAATATACCCAACGCTGCCAGAGGCGATGTTCAGGAATGCCTGGAAGAATCGAAGGCCCAGTCTAGGGTTGCAAAGCCCCGAGGCGATACAGCCATTACGGTCAAGGTCCTATTGGTTGATCAAGTTGTCCGCTGTCCAATAGACAAATTTTGTCCCGTTAACAGGCTGCCGGGCGAGACCGTCTAGGTCATCGGCAATTTGATCAAGCTCTTTCGCGCGGCAAACACCGCGCAACGGGCCGGAAACATAGCCAAACCGATCCAGATAACCGCGCAGATCAGGGCGCCTGATATAAACGAAACGCTGATCGGGTGACGCGTAGACCGAGGCTGCCCCCAGCGGCAGACGGTGCCGGTTGTCAAAGCCGCATACCACCAGTGTTTCGCCGGGCTGAACCATGGATTGCAGCGGTTCAAGCAGGTCCTGCAGGTCAATGCCGAACTGTTCGGCCGTGTTGGGGTGGCTATAGTCGACGGATCGTTTCAGTGGGCCTTTTTCGGACAGACAAAGCACAGCGATGAGCAGCACGCGCACCCAAAGCCGTTTCGAGATCAGCATGATACCGCCCGCGGCACCAACCATCAGCATCGGCAAGATCAGCAGCGTATAGCGGTCATAGACCTTCCCCGATGCCATCCACATGCCCAGGAAGAAAACCACGGCAATCCCGGTTGCGGCCAGCAGGCGGGGGCGTCCAAATTTGAAGGGCAGGAAGAACAGCCCGATCAATCCCACCAGCCGCAATCCCGGCGCGTTGCCCAGAATGATCTCCGAGAGTTTCTTCAGGCTACGGTCGGAAACGCTGGGTGCAAAACGGTCCAGCATCTCGGTACGCACACTGCCCTGAAACTCGGCCCCGAAGCCAAAGCGCAGATATTGAAACAGTGGCCAGAAGAAAGCTAGCAGCAGACAGGCCGCCATGCTCCACAGGAATGTCCGGTTTTTCCAGATCTCACTTGTGGGACGGTCCTGCCAACGCTGCGTCAGGATCAAGGTCAGCAAAGCGATCGCCAGAAAGGCCAGCGGTGTCGGGCTTTTCTGCATCCCGGACAGAAACACCGTAACGGCGAACCAGGGCCACAGGCGCGGACGCTCAAAAGCGGCCAGCATGATGGCGACGCCAAGGGTCGAGAAGAACATCGCGCCATTGTCCAGCATGGCCGAAGTGGCGTGACCCCAGAAATTCTGAGAGCTGGAGACCAGCAGCACCGCAGGCAGCATCAGCCAGGGATGATCCGGCACCATGACCCGTGCGAGCCAAGCGGTCGCGATCAACGTGCCCAGCGCAAACAGCATCGAAGGCAGGTGCAGTGCTGTCATATGTGACAGGCCCATCTCGATCATCGCCGCCGTCATCCAGTATTGCAGCGGAGGTTTCTTCAGGCTGGGTTCGTTCTGTGAAAAGACCGTGAACCAATCGCCGTTGCGGGCAAAGCCGAGGCTGCGGTCATAGGTGAAGAACTCATCGATCTTCGACAGCCCGTCCTGTCCCAGCCCGATCGTGTACCAACACCACAGAATCGCGATGACGATGCCCGTCACGATGTAAGGCGCCCAGTCATGCGCCAGAAGGCGTTCGGTCGATTTGACGTTCACCACGCCCACCTTTCGATCAGTTGTGCTGAAACCCGCTTTTCGGCTGGCTGGCTACTTGAATTTACGCTCCTGATCAATCACAAGCCATGGTGTCTGAATCAAGAACACAAATTCGTCATGCCCAGCGATACTCAGCCTCAGTCCGATAGCCGACCCACCGTGTCTGTTGTCATCCCCATGCATAATGAGCAAGGCGCCGCGGCTGATCTGCTGCAAGGCATCTGTGCTGCCGCTGCGGATTTGCCGGCGTTCGAGATCATCGCTGTCGATGACGGCTCGACAGACGGCACCTATGAGGCGCTGAAGACGTTCCAACAATCCTGCCCGCAACTGCGTATCCTGCAGCACAAACCTGCCGGAGGGCAAAGCGCCGCTGTTCATTCGGGCGTCCAGGCCGCGCGGGCCGAGATTTGCTGTACGCTTGACGGTGACGGCCAGAACCCGCCCGAGGAGCTGCCAAAGATCTGGTCTCCGCTGTTGGCGGATGACAGCGGGCAGATCGGTCTTGTGGCCGGGCAGCGGCTGGGGCGGAAGGACACCGTTTCGAAAAAACTGGCCTCGCGCGCGGCGAATGCGCTGCGGGGATGGATGCTGAAGGACGGCACCCGCGATACCGGATGCGGGTTCAAGGCCTTCCGCAGGCAGGCGTTTCTGAACCTGCCCTATTTCGATCACATGCACCGCTATCTGCCCGCGCTTTTCAAAGCCTACGGCTGGCAGGTCGCGCTGGTCGATGTCGCACATCAGCAGCGTCTGTCGGGGCAATCTAAATATACCAATTTCGGCCGTGCGATGGTCGGCATCTGGGATCTGTTCGGCGTCGTCTGGCTGATGCGCCGCGCCAAATCGGTCTCGGCAAAAGAGGCGGGTCGCTCGTGATTGAAACCATCCTCGAAATCCTGCATGTCGACAGCCCGACCGAAGCGTTGTGGGTTTTCATCGGCCTTGCGGGTCAGCTGATGTTCAGCGCCCGGTTCATCGTTCAGTGGATCACTTCGGAACGGGCCAAGAAGTCGGTCATTCCGATGGCCTTCTGGTATCTGTCCATCGGCGGCGGGCTGATCCTGCTCAGCTATGCGATCTATCGCCGTGATCCCGTCTTCATTCTCGGTCAGTCGATGGGCCTGTCGATCTATCTGCGCAACATTTTCCTGATCCGGGCTGAAAACCGCTAGGACCTCGCGCACGTTGTTGAGAAACCGGCCCACTCAGCGGGTCTCGGCTTATCTGAATCCTTGTGTGAACAAGTTATTTCTCGTTTTTGAATCATCTGTGCTAGTATCGCGCGGATAGATTTTTGTATTTGTATTCGGAGGCTTTGCCTTTGCCCAATGCTACACCCCGGTTGTTCCGGCTGCGTCCGCTCGAGAAGTCGGACATGGAAACGGCTGCGCGCTGGTTTCAGGATGTGCATGACCTTGCACTGTTTGACCGGACGTCACGCGTTCCGCTGAATCTGATGCAAACTGAACAGATGTGGGAAGAGGCGCTCAGCTCCGCGCCCGATTGCAGGAAGTGCTGGTTCATCATCGAATCCGAAGGCGGTGACGCGGTGGGTATGATCGGGCTCGAAGCGATTTCACAGGTCAACCGCGACGCCGTGATCCCGATCTTCATCGACAAATCCGTGCGCCGCCATGGCGTCGCTGTCCGGGCGATTGCGCTGCTGCTGGATTTTGCGTTCCGGCAGTTGGGGCTCAACCGGATCACGTCGTATTACCGGGCCGATAATCACAGCAGCCGCGATCTGATCAGTCAGGTGGGCTGCCAGATCGAGGGCACAATGCGACAGGCGTGGTTCGCAGACGGACAGTTCCACGACATGGTGGTTGTTGGTATGTTGCAGCAGGACTGGACCACACGGCGACAGGTTCTGGCGCAGGAATTGCATTCCGATACTGTGGTCAGTTTCGGTTCGGCCGATTGGAGCTGGCCGCCTCGGGCGGATTGCGATGACTGAAATAACGCCTGTATCGAGGCAGATTTTGCTAGAGTACACTCGTCGGATTCGACGCGACACGACATTCGAGTATTGCCAGTGAATACAACCGGTTCAGACCCCTCACTCAGACAGAAGCTCGGCGCGGTGCTTTTTGCCGACGTTGTGGGCTATTCCCGTCTGATGAGCGAGAACGAGATGGATACGTATAACGCGTTGAAATCTTTGCTGTCTCAGCTTGAGACGATTTGCCAGCAGTATCAGGGCCGGGTGATCGAAGTACGCGGCGATGGCATTCTGGCGTTGTTTGAAACCGCCACCAGCGCGGTTGAGTTCAGCATCGAACTGCATCGGATTGCTGCGCAGCACAATCAGGCGCGGATGGCACATGAACAGATCAAGTTCCGCGCCGGTGTCCATATGGGCGAGGTGCTGCAGGATGATCGCGGCATCCATGGCGATAACGTCAACATCGCCGCCCGCCTGCAGGAAATTGCGGAACCGGAGCGGGTCTATGTCAGCGCCGCGGTCTATGAGCAGATCCGCAATCGCCTGCGCTATGGCTATGAATTTCTTGGACCCAAGCAGCTCAAGAACATCATGTCGCCGGTGGCAACCTATTGCGTCCGCAGCGAGGTTGAGGGCGCGACCATGGCCGCGACCCTGCGGCCCGATATGCATCTTGAAGTGCTGGAGCGGCCCGATATCCCTTCGGTTGCTGTACTGCCCTTTGCCAGCCAGGGTGGGGATGAGGATGACAGCTGGGTCGCCGAAGGGCTGACCGATGACATCATCATGAACCTGTCGAAGTTCAGAAACCTTTTTGTCATTGCCCGCAACTCGTCCTTTTTCTTCAAGACGCAGTCGATGTCCCCGCACGAGGCCGCGCGCCGGTTGAACGTGCGCTATGTGGCACGCGGCAGCGTCCGCCGTTCCTCCAGCCGCATCCGCGTCACTGCCGAGTTGCTGGACGCCAATACCGAACGGACCATCTGGGGCGAGCGGTTCGACCGCAAGCTCGACGATATTTTCGACATTCTGGACGACGTCACGGAATGCATCGTCGCGGCCATGGCGGTGATGATTGAATCGCATGAAAAGCAGCGGATGGTGCAGGCCATTCCGTCAGACCTTCGCGCCTATGGCTCGGTTCTGCAGGGCCAGCATCACATCTTCAAATATACGCGCAACGACAACCGGAAGGCGCAGCATTGTTATGAATCGGCGCTCGAACGGGACGGAGGATATGCCCGCGCGGCAGCCGCCCTGTCGCGGACGCTCAATATCGACTGGCGCTATTCCTGGACCGAAGATCCAGGCGGCGCGCTCGACAAAGCCCTGTCTCTGGCTTTGCGTGCGGTCGAACTGGACCCGACCGATGCGCGAGGCTTTGGCGAACTGGGCTATGTGCAGCTTTATCGCAAGGAACATGCGACCGCGCTTGAATCCTACAAACGCGCGCTGTCGCTGAACCCCAATGATGCCGACATGCATTCGGATTATGCCGATGCGTTGGCACATTCAGGGGATAACGAGACAGCGATCGAACACCTTCAGCAAGCGATGCGCCTGAACCCCTATTTCCCGGATCAGTATCTCTGGCATCTGGGCGGCGCGTATTACAATCTCAAACGCTATGACGATGTGATTTCTGCGGTCAACAAGATGAACAACCCGACCGAAGGGCAACGGGTTCTGGCCGCGAGTTATGCGCATAAGGGCGATATGGATATGGCGCGCCAGATTGCTGACAAGCACCGGGCGGCGCATCCCAACTTTTCCCTGGCGCGCTGGGCCAAGGTTCAGCCGGATCTGTTGGAAGATGACACGCAGCACTTCCTCGAAGGCCTCAAGAAGGCCGGGTTCTGAGCAAGAAAAAGGGCGCGTGATCGACGCGCCCCATTCTCGGATATATCAGCTGTTATTCGCCGCGTGCCTTCGCGCCGCTGACCTTGGCACCGCTGACTTTGGCACCGCTCACCTTGGCGCCACTGACTTTGGCGCCAGAGACCTTGGCACCGCTGACCTTCGCGCCACTCACCTTGGCTCCGGCCATCATCGGGGCGTCGTATTCGAAATAGACGTCCAGCAGGACCTCTTCGATCTGACCGGCTGCGATATCCATACGGATGGTGTAATCGGCCTGATCATAGTTCCAGACGCGGATATCATTCGCCATCTGGTAATCCGCCGCTGCAACGCCGGATTTGGATGGATCAAGCGGCGCACGTGCGGCCTGCCGCGTCGTGTCTTTCCCGGGGTCTTCAAGCTTGAAGCCGTAAGGCAAGTTGCCGCCGGTGGCGCTGTCGCCTTCGCCATGGACCAGGAAGATCGTCGGTTCGGGCATCTCGTAGTAGGTGCCATCATATGCGAAGCCATAGATCCGGGCCAGCCGGGCATCGCCTCCGAACTGGTCCCCGATGAAGTTGTTGACGCCACGACCCCTTCTGCGATCATCTTGTTCGATGAATAGCTGCTCGCTATGCCTGTCAGCCGTCTGCTGCCAGAACGTGTGTTTGAAAACGCGACCCCGGCGAATGTAGACAAATGATTCAAACGGGACTTTCTTGCGCTTACCCAGCTTCAGTTTGTTCCCGTCGTTCTTGTCCTTGTAGATCTTGTAGATCCCTGACTCGTCGTTTGCACTGTCTCCAGCCTGCACAAGGATCCGGTCATCTTCCCGCACAGCCACACCATCAATTTTGGTGATCTCCTGCGTAAAATCATAACCCGTCGCCACCTCAATTGCGAGCCGGACTGACTTCTGTCTCAGTTTAAGATCACTTAATTCTCGTCCGAACAGTAATACCTCGGAAAAACTGAGTAACGACTCAGACATATCACTTTCTCCCTATCGGGGGTCGACGGGGCCTCGGGCCGCGCCTGTCCCAGTTTGCGCATTTCACTGCACGTCGATTGTCAAATTATCACCCCGTGCGCACAACCTGCCATAAAACCGGGGCAAAAACAAAGACTTTAAGGTTCTTTAATCTCGGGTGACAACGTGCGAACGGACGCGGCGTGGCTGGACCCATCCGGCTTGGTCAGACGTGGGCCGGGCCGTGTCAGCCCGATGTCACGCATGCGGAAATTGCCCTCGATAATTTGGCGGAAAGCGCCGCCGGTAATCTCCTGATCGACAACGACCAGCGCGCGCTCGACCCCGAAATAGCTCAGCATATCGGCATCCAGCATTTCCCAGGCGTCGGCAAGGTAGGACCCCAGCAAATCCCGCGCCTCGATTAGCGCGACGCGGAAGCCTTCGGGATCGGCAGCGTAATGTTCGTCGAACAGGTCCTGCATGATCGCGTTGTATTCATCGGTGCCCTCCAGCTCGTCCGAAAGCTCCTCCATTTCCGGATCGATCACGTCATGGGCGACCAGCCGTTCGTGATAGATATCGACCAGAATATCGAACATCGCACCGGTCAGCGGCTCCGACAGCGCGTGTTCACTGGACCAGCCATGCGAGAACTCGGACAGCGTCCGGTCATTGGCCGCAATGCGGATCTGCGCGTTCTGCGACAGCTCGGCAAAGCGGCTGAGCCGGTTATAGGTATAGAGATTACCGCGCGTGTTCTTCAGCACCTCATCCACGACCGAGCCGAAATGCAGAGACGCCAGCAGCGCCACCATATCCGCCGCCGATTCGTGGAACCCGTAATACTCGCCCGTTGCGTCGTCTTCCGAGGGCAGACCGATGACGCTGTAGATGATGGCATGGCCGATTTCATGCGCCACCACGTCGAAGTTCAGGCTGTAGGGGCGGTATTCGTCCCCATGTTCGCGGGTGCCGCCGGTCTCCAGAAACCCCCAACCGATATGCGCGTTATCAAGGCTGGGCAGCAGCGACAGTTCCAGCCGCTCGAAATCACGCTCGAAATGCCAGGGGATCGGGCGGCCGAAATAACCCTCCCAGACATCCATGGTGAAATGGGCTGCGCCAAACAGGTGGGCGGCTTCAAAGGCCGGATCGTCGGGATCGATATGGATGAAATTGCCGAACTCATCGGGTTCAGGCGGTGGCAGGATATAGCCGTCCCAGGCGGGCAGATACATCTCGGGGCCGTCCTCGCCTTCAATCATCGCACCATAAGGGGTCGTCTTGTCGACCGGGTACATCGCATACATGCGCGGCCCAGAAGGGCCGGGCCCGATCGAGCCCTGCGGGGCCGAGATCTCGACCAGTTCAGGTTTCGAATTCGGCTCTAAATAGGGCGATTGCGGATACAACAGGAACCGCGTGCCCGGAGTTTCGTTTTCCGAGTAATCGGGCCAGATCGTCAATGTCCCCTCCCGTTATCGTCCCGGCTAACCTTAGGCCCGCGTATCGGGCTGCTGATCCTCGGGGTCGCCACCGGCGTGGCAAAAGATGAATTCGGCTTCAATCAGATCAAGAAACGCCTCGCGCCCTTCAAGGCCCAGCGCGATTGCATAGGATTCAAGATCATCCGGTACCGCTTGGTCAAGACGTGTTTCAAAATACCAGATCAGCGACTGCGTTCGGTTCGTGCGGCCATTCACCCGATCCAGCGCCTCGATACGGTCAGCCTTGCGCCGCGCCCGGTCACGCAACGCTGCATAATGGCCATCGTGGCGCAGCTCGGCCAGCACGGCGGCATCCAGATCATCCGCCCGCGCTGCGATGGCCGCATCCTTGCGGGCGCGGTCAGCCAGCATCGCCTCGTATTGCGCGGGGGTCAGGTCATTGTCCTGCAGCCATTCCATCAGATCGGCCTGACGGGGCAGGCGCGCCGCGCGCCTGTGCGCGGTCATGTGCTTTCGTAATATCTCACGGTCCGGCTGGTGATCGACCCGATGCGCCTCGTCCCGCGCCAGCAGGTTCAGCGCGGCGCGATCACGCAGCTCGGCATAGAGGGCAGGGTCCAGCCGTAGCTCATCCACCAATGCCCGCGCATCGGTGTCTTGCGAGGCGGTCTCGGCATCGACCCGCGCCCGCAACTCGCGCCAGGCCAGGGTACGTTCGACGCGCGGCGCGGCGGGGGTGTCGGTGTCCGCCTCCAGATACCGTGCCATATGCTCCAGCATCTCACGGGCATCTTCGCCCTTGGCATCGACCTGCCCCTCGGGCAGCCAGTTCTGAAAGCTTTCCAGACCGGAGGTTGTGCCCGCCGCTGCAATCACCTTGTACCAAACCCGGTCGCGATAGTGCAGAGCCTTGGCAGCGTCCAACAAGGTCCGGGCATCCTGTGGCGACAGCACCCCGGCCGTCTGCGCCATGTCCAGCGTGGCGCGGATCGACACCATCGGCTCGCTCAATGCGGGAAACCCAAGCTCGGCAGGGCCATGCAGCACCGCCACCTCGTCGTCATCCATGATCGCGCCGCTGAGGTAATCCTCGAACACCCGTCCGACGCCGATCATCCCGAAATCGGAAAGTTCCGCTGCCCGCAACGCGCCCATGCTGGCGCTGCCGAAAACCGGGATGCCTTGTTCCAGCGCCCACAGGATTTCCTTGTGCCAGACCGAGGGCACGCCATCGAAATACCCATCGATGATGCCAATGGCGCGCGGCCCGTCCCGCGCAACGCGATACACATCCCCCTGCCGGACCGGGGGCAGAATGGTCGCGTCCAGATGCTCCTGCACCGCCTCGGACCGCAGGGTGGGGCCGACGAACACCACCACGCTCATGCCGTCACCGCCCGTGCACGTGGACCTGTAATGTAATCGGGATCGTCATGCGGCGCTTCCAGCCCCGGAATAACCGCGCGGACCACAGCGATATCGAATTCAGGCCGGGACAGATCGACCGTCACCACCTGACCCATACCGACCACCGACAGACAACTCAGCAGCAGCTCAAGGTCTTCCGTAAACGACCCCGTGACATGCGACGGGCAATCGGTGAAACGCCCGGTCGCCGCTGCGCCATCAATCAACTCACGGATATATCGGCTGCGCCACGTGCGGGCCTCGTCCGAGAACTCTTCGGGGTCCAGATCATCGCGCGCGCCCGAGATATAGGTCAGCCGCGTCTGCGCCGCCTCGGTCAGCGCCCGCAGCAGCGCAATGGCGCGGTCGGGGTGACAGCCATCGCCGATGCCGATATGGCCCGTGGCCTCTCCGGCCTCGCAGATCACACAGCGAAAGCTGGCAATGCCGATATCCGAAGTGGTGTCCCAAATCCCCAGATCCAGCCCCGCCGCTGCAATCTGGTCCATCGCTTGACGGCAACGCGGATCGTCCACCGTGTCCGGATCAACGCGCGGCGTCGCACCCCGGTGATGCCACAACGTCGTGGCGTCCCGTTCGATCAACTCGCAAATCGCGTGGCAACTGGCCTCAGTCACGTCGTTGCCCGATGCCAGACCATTCGTTGTGCGCGGAAACGCCCTTTGCCCGGCGACCGGAGAGGTCGTGTAATCCGTATCCACCATCTCATAGGGCACCCAACAGGCGGCATCGGCGTTCAGATTACGCCCCTGCACCCACAGCATCGCGCCATGCGGGTCAAACTGCCCGCCGGTCACGCGCGGCAGACGATAGACATCCACCACGTGATCCTGTGCCAGATCGGCATGGCTGCACAGCCGCAGCGGCAATTCGATCCGTTCCGCATGCCACGACTCGATCGCTTCCATCACGCCCGAGGCCTGCGCCGCGCTCAGCGACAATCCCTTGCCCAGTGACACCGCGACCGAACGCGAATTGGGTCGCGTCACCATCACCGTCGGCAGCCCGACCCGGTCGAGCCCGGTCAGATTGGCAATGCGCGTGATCCCCATCTGTTTGAGGAACGGTTTGACGATGGCAAGTGTCTGCTCAGGGTCCCGCAGGCGATGCGTGTCCAGCACATAAGTCTTCTGTGAAATCCCGGACATTCAAATGACCTTGCCAAATATCTGATAATCCACCCGAACCCGCAGGCTCCGGTCCGCCCGCGCGCAGGATGGGCGAGGAATGCGAACCGGTCAACCGCAGGGGTGTGTGAACTGCCTCTTGCAAGGGTCGCGACCTGCGGCTAAACGATCTGTCGCATGCCTCAATAGCTCAGCTGGTAGAGCAGGTCCTTCGTAAGGACAAGGTCGGGGGTTCGAGTCCCTCTTGAGGCACCACTCTTCTCAATCCAACCAAGTATCGCCGGATTCGTCGGGTACAGATGCCCGGTATTCTATTGTAACTGTCAGGAAATGGTACGGGCGGTGGGACTCGAACCCACACGGCACTAAGGCCTTCGGATTTTAAGTCCGATATGTCTACCATTCCATCACGCCCGCAGACCTGTTTGCGCGGCAGGTAAGGCCGAAACCAACAGGATCGCCACACACTTACAGCCAACCATTTGGATTGAAAAGACGCTCATTCAGATGAGCTGCAGCGAAAGGGAAAGCAGGACACGCTTGACAGTGCTTTCCGGTTTCGGTCACGTCGGCGCATCAAGAAAGGGAGCGTGCGATGAAGACGGTCAAAAACCCGTATCGGAATGGGGCAAAGCTCGCGGATCAGGCGCCATATCCGTCGGTCGACATATCTGGCCTTGGGCGACATCGTCTGTTTTGCCCCGATTTCAAGGAAACTCCGCTGGTGGATGCAACGACTCTGGCGCCGGTTGCAAAGCTCTGGATCAAGGATGAACGGCCCCGGATGGGGCTTGGGTCCTTCAAGGCGCTGGGCGCGGCCTATGTCATTGCCTGTCAGGCCGATGAAGCGCCCGATGCGAACCTCAAGGGACGTACATTTGTCACCGCCAGTGCGGGCAATCACGGGATGAGCATGGCTGCAGGCGCGCGCGTCTTCGGGGCCGATGCGGTTGTCTATATCGCCGAGACTGTGCCTGAAAGCTTTGCCGACCGTCTGCGGGCGCAAGATGCGCGAGTGGTGCGAGAAGGGGTCGACTATGCTGCCAGCATGGAGGCCGCCGCGCAGGCGGCGCAGCAAAATGGCTGGACCTTGCTGTCAGACAGTTCGTGGGACGGGTATACCGACCTGCCCCATTTGCTGATGGAAGGCTACCTGCAAATGGCGTTGGAGGCGGCGGAGCAATGCCCCGAAACGCCGACACACATCCTGCTGCAGGCTGGTGTTGGCGGTATGGCGGGAGCGGTGGCTGCCTATGCGCGCGAGGTCTGGGGGGACGCGCCGCAGATCGTCGTGGTCGAGCCTGACGCGGCCCCGGCCTTGCAAGCAAGTATCGAGGCTGGCCACTGCGTTTTCGCAGATGGCCCGGACAGCATCATGGGGCGGCTCGATTGTAAGGAGCCTTCACTGATCGCCCTGAATGGATTGGCGCGGGATGCGGATCTGTTTCTGACGATCAGCGATGATGAGGTTGCCGCGCAATTGCCCGCGATGGCCGAAGCCGGGTTAGAGACCAGCGCTTCGGGCGGGGCAGGCATTGCGGCGGTGATGAATGAGGCGGCACGTCAGGCCATGGGAATCGGGCCGCAATCCCGTGTCCTCTGCATGTTGAGCGAGCAGCCCGCATGACCGGCTTTGCGCCACAGGAATTCGAGGCACGGGTTTCCCGCGCACAAGCGCGAATGGCCGAAACAGGTCTTTCAGCCCTGCTGCTGACCACCGAACCTGAGCTGCGTTATTTCACCGGCTATCTGACCCGGTTCTGGGAAAGCCCGACGCGCCCCTGGTTCCTGATCGTGCCCGCCTCGGGCAAGCCGGTGGCCGTGATCCCCTCGATCGGGGCGGCCCTGATGGCGCAGACATGGATCGACGACATTCGCACTTGGAGCGCACCGGATCTGGAAGATGACGGCGTTTCGCTGTTGGCCGATACGTTGACCGAGCTGACGTCGGACGGGTCCGCGATCGGTTGTCCGGATGGGCATGAGACACATATCAGGATGCCTCTGGCCGATTTCAGACGCCTTCAGGACGGGCTCGGCGCTCGTCGACTGACCGGTGATCACGGCATCCTGCGCGCCCTGCGCATGGTGAAGTCCGAGGCCGAGGTCGCCAAGATTCGCACCGCCTGTCAGATCGGTGCCCGCGCCTTTGCGCGTGTGCCGGAAATCGCCGCAGCCGGAACGCCGCTCGATCAGGTCTTCCGACGGTTCCAGATGCTCTGCCTTGAGGAAGGGGCCGATTGGGTGCCCTATCTGGCCGGAGCGGCCGAGCAGGGCGGGTACACGGATGTGATCTCACCGGCAACGCAGACCCCTCTTGCGCAGGGCGATGTTCTGATGCTGGATACCGGCCTCGTTCGCGACGGGTATTTCTGCGACTATGACCGCAACTGGTCGGTCGGGCCCGCCAGCACCCCGGTCCGCGCCGCCCATGCGCGGCTGATCGAGGCCTCGGATGCCGCCTTTGAGCAGGCCCGGCCCGGCACCACCGCAGCGCAGCTGTTTCACACCATGAGCGCGGTGCTGACGGATGGTGGCGAAGGCACGGATGCCGGGCGGCTGGGCCACGGGCTGGGGATGTCGCTGACCGAATGGCCCTCGCTCATCCCCGGTGATCACACCGAGCTGCAGCCCGGCATGGTGCTGACGCTGGAACCGGGTATCGCCGTCGATGGCAAGATCCTTGTACATGAGGAAAACATCCTGATCACCGAGGGCGCGCCCGAATTCCTGAGCCCGCGTATCGGACCGGAGATACCGACGCTATGACGACACTGCCCTATTCGCTCGACCCCGACGATCCCGCCGCCGCGCCGATGGGTCTGATCGTTCTGCAAACTGATGAGACCATCGAGCCCGAGTTCCGTCGCCTTTTCGCCGATGATCCCAGCCCTCTCTATATCAGCCGCATCCCCAGCGGGGCCGAAGTCAACACTGATACGCTGGCGCAGATGGAAACCGATCTGCCCGCCGCCGCCGACCTGCTGCCCAAAGCGCGGCCCTATAAGGTGGTGGGCTATGGCTGCACCTCGGCCAGCTCGGTGATCGGTTCGGATCGGGTTGAACAGATGGTGAAACGGACCTGCGATGTTCAGACCGTGACCAACCCGTTGCGCGCCGCCGCAGCCTGCGCCGCAGATCGGGGCGTGTCGAAATTCGCGCTGCTTTCGCCCTATATCGAAGAGGTGAACACACCGCTGCGAAGGGCCTTTGCGGAACAAGGTATTTCGATGGATGTGTTCGGCACCTTTGGCGAGGCGGAAGAGGCCAAGGTTGTACGTATTTCGGCCGATTCCGTGGTTAATGCGGCCATACGTCTGGGCGCTGACAGGGCTGTTGAAGCGGTGTTTCTCAGCTGTACGAACCTGCGCACACTGGCCGCCATCCCCCGGATCGAGGCGCAGATCGGAAAGCCGGTTCTGTCAAGCAATCAAAGCCTGGCTTGGCACATGAATCACCTGAATGTGTCGCAAATTTAGGCAAAAGTGACGTAATAGCGGGTTCATTTGCTTTACGGGCTTGCGACCATTTGTTAGCCTCGGCTTCATTGCACGAGAAGATCAATGAAATCCGGACCAACCGGGTAATCATTTGACGCAACAGGGGGTCTTGTGACCGACACAAATACTGACGCCGCGTTTGTCGAATTTGAACGCGTTCAAAAATCTTATGATGGCGAGAATCTCGTTGTCAAAGATCTCAACTTGGCGATGCCAAAGGGCGAATTCCTGACCATGCTCGGACCGTCCGGATCAGGCAAGACAACCTGTCTGATGATGCTCGCCGGATTCGAAACAGCCACTCACGGTGAAATTTTGTTGGATGGGAAACCCATCAACAACATCCCTCCGCATAAACGTGGCATCGGGATGGTGTTCCAGAACTACGCCCTTTTCCCGCATATGACTGTGGCCGAGAACCTGTCGTTCCCGCTGGAAGTCCGCAAGCTGGGCAAGTCAGAGCGCGAGGAGAAAGTCAAACGCGCGCTGGACATGGTTCAGATGGGCGCCTTCGGCAATCGCCGCCCGGCGCAGCTTTCGGGCGGTCAGCAGCAGCGGATCGCGCTGGCCCGCGCGCTGGTGTTCGAGCCCGAGCTGGTGTTGATGGACGAACCGCTGGGCGCGCTCGACAAGCAGCTGCGCGAACACATGCAGTTCGAAATCACCCGACTGGCGCATGAGCTGGGCATTACCACTGTCTACGTGACCCACGACCAAACCGAGGCATTGACCATGTCCGACCGTGTTGCGGTGTTCGACGATGGCCGCATCCAGCAGCTGGCGCCGCCGGATCAGCTGTATGAAGAGCCCGAGAACAGCTTCGTTGCGCAATTCATCGGCGAGAACAACACGCTGGAAGGTGTCGTGAAATCCATCGACGGGGATACCTGTCTGGTGCAGCTGGATGATGGTTCGGAAATCGACGCGGTGCCGATCAACGTGCACAATCCGGGCGAACGCACCAAGGTTTCGATCCGGCCCGAGCGGGTCGAGTTCAACAAGGACCGCCTGCATGCCGATGCGCATACGCTGAAGGCCACGGTCAAGGAGTTCATCTATATGGGCGATGTGTTCCGCTTCCGCATGTCGGTCGCGGGCAATGACGAATTCATCGTCAAGACACGTAACGCCCCCGATGCCATCCGTCTGCAACCCGGCCAAGAGATCGATATTGGCTGGCTGGCAAAAGATTGTCGTGCGCTCGACGCATAGACCAAGCTGCGCGGTACAAGTGCGGCTTTATTGAGGGACCGGCTGGTGAAAACCCGTGCGCCAGCTGACCATACAACAAACGGGAAGTACTGGGAGTAACACATGAAACCAACCAAAACACTACTGACCGCTGCTGCTCTGGCGACCGCGGCTGGTGGCGTGTCCGCGCAAGAGATGACCATCGTCTCGTGGGGCGGCGCCTATTCCAAATCGCAATTGAAAGCGTATCACGAGCCCTATTCGGAGAAGACCGGCATCACCATCCTGAACGACGACAGCTCGGCCGAAGCGGTTGCAAAGCTGCGCGCGATGAACGAAGCGGGCAACATCACATGGGATGTGGTCGACGTTGTTGCCTCGGACGCGATTCGTCTGTGCGACGAAGGTCTGGCGATGGAAATCGACCCTGACACCATGCTGGCTCCGGCGCCGGATGGCACATCGGCAGCGGATGACTTCGGCGATCTGCTGGTCAGCGATTGCTTCATCCCGCAGATCGTGTATTCGACCACCTTTGGCTATCGCACTGATCTGGTCGGTGACACACCGCCCAGCGATGTCTGCGCCGTGTTCGATCTGGAAGCCTATCCTGGCAAGCGTTCGCTGGAAAAACGCCCGATCAACAACATGGAATGGGCGCTGATCTGTGACGGCGTTGCCAAGGATGACGTCTATGACGTTCTGGCCACCGCAGAAGGTCAGGATCAGGCGTTGGCCAAGCTGGGCACCATCAAGGACAGCGTTGTCTGGTGGTCCGCAGGTGCCGACACGCCGCAGCTACTGGCTGATGGCGAAGTTGTAATGGGTTCGACCTATAACGGTCGACTGTTCAGCCTGATCGAAGAGCAGAACCAGCCCGTTGGCATGCTGTGGGACGCGCAGGTGTTCGACCTGGACGGTTGGATCATTCCCGCCGGTCTGAGCGAAGAGCGTAAGCAGCGCGCGCTGGACTACATCATGTTCGCAACCGACACGCAGCGTCTGGCGGATCAGGCCAAGTACATCTCCTACGGTCCGGCCCGTGCCTCGTCGGCTCCGCTGGTGGGTCAGCACGCCGATCTGGGCATCGACATGGCACCGCACATGCCGACCGATCCGGAAAACGCCAAGAACACGTTCCTGTATAACTACGAGTTCTGGGCGGACTACCGCGACGACATCGACGCCAAATTCCAGGCGTGGCTGGCGCAATAAGCGTCTGATTTCCTGAGATCGTCGGGGGCGGCCACTCGCCCCCGGCCCCAAAAGTACCCAAGGGGCACCGATGACTGACGCCACCCAACAAAATTCCGGCCCGATGCTGGCCGCTGACGGAACGCCGCTCAAGCAATCACTGGCGCGGTCACTGCGACGGCAAAAGCTGCGGGCGCTGATGCTGGTGGCCCCGTTGCTGCTGTTCGTGATGTTCTCTTTCATCGTGCCCATTGCCGCGATGCTGTTCCGGTCGGTGGAAAATAGCATCGTGCAAGACACGCTGCCTCAGACGGTGCAAGCCCTGCAAAGCTGGGACGAGGCGAGCGGTGAATTGCCGGATGAGGCCGTCTATGACGCCTTTGTCCGCGACATGATTGTCGCCATCGACAACAAGACCCATACCCGTCTGGGCTCGCGTTTGAACTACGAAGAAACCGGTATGTCTTCGATGTTCCGCCGGTCCGGCCGTCAGATCAAAAAGCTGGATCCCGAAACAGACGGTCCGTTCAAGGATCAGGTCATCGAGATTCACGATGGCTGGGGCGACCCCAAGACATGGGCGGTCATCAAAACCCACGCGCCCGCCGTCACCAACGGTTACTTCCTGAACGCGATCGACATGCGCCGCACGCCCGAAGGGGCGCAGTCTCAACCCGAAGACAAGCAAATCCTGATCAAGCTGTTCGGGCGCACCCTGTTCATGTCGCTGGTCATCACCGGGGCCTGTATCTTGCTGGCCTATCCGATCAGCTATCTGCTGGCGACACTGCCGATGCGGGTGTCGAACCTGCTGATGATATTGGTTCTCCTGCCCTTCTGGACATCGCTGCTGGTGCGCACCTCCGCGTGGAAGGTGATGCTGCAGCAACAGGGGGTGATCAACGAAACGCTGGTCTGGCTGGGGCTGGTGGCCGATGACGCCCGACTGGTGATCATCAACAACCAGATCGGTACCATCGTTGCGATGACGCATATCCTGCTGCCGTTCATGATCCTGCCGATGTATTCGGTGATGCAGACCATCCCGCCGTCCTACACCCGTGCCGCGAAATCCATGGGCGCGACCAACTGGACGACCTTCTGGCGCATCTATTTCCCGCAATCCATTCCGGGCATCGGCGCGGGCTCGATCCTCGTGTTCATTCTGGCGATCGGCTATTACATCACGCCCGAGATCGTCGGCGGCACCAAGGGTGTCTTCATCTCGAACCGGATCGCCTATCACATCTCGTCCTCGCTGAACTGGGGACTGGCCGCGGCACTGGGGACGATCCTGCTGGGCGTCGTTCTGTTGCTCTACTGGGTCTACGACAAGATCGTGGGCATTGATAACGTGAAGCTGGGATAATCGACATGGCCGCACTTACTCCGATATCCCGCAAACCCCTGTCCATGGTCCTGCCAAGCGTCGCGCTGGCAGGTGCCTTCGCCGGTATCTTTGTCGGCGCGGGCAACGGCTCGGTCTTTCTTGGCATCATTGCCGGGGCTGCCCTGATCGCCGCTCTGGCCTGGGTCTACATCACGGTCGTCAAGAACGAGAAACTGGCCCGCTGGATCAACATCGCAGGCTTCGGCGTCGTGGGCTTTCTGGTCGCCGGCCCGATGGGCGGCGTGCTGGGCCTGCTGGGCGGGTGGTTCTTTGTCTGGTTCATCTACTGGCTTTATGAAGGCCGCTATCGCCGGAAACTGCTGCCCTATCTGACCGCAAAGCAGGTGTTTTATCACTACCTGTTCCGGGTGATCTGCGGCGCGATCTTCGTGTTCCTGATCACCCCGATCCTCGTGGTTCTGCCGCTCTCGTTCAACGCGCAGGACTTCTTTACCTTCACGCCGGAAATGCTGCGGCTCGATCCGGAAGGGTACTCGCTGAAGCACTACCGCGACTTCTTCACCAACAATGAATGGCAGCGCAGCTTCAAGAACTCGCTGATCATCGCGCCGATTGCGACGATCATCTCGGTCTCGCTGGGCACGCTGGCGGCCATCGGCCTCAGCCAGAGTCACGTTCCCGGCCGCCGCGCCATCATGGGCATCCTGATCTCGCCCATGATCGTGCCGCTGATCATCTCGGCCACCGGCATGTTCTTCTTCTACAGCGACATTGGTCGCTTCATGGAAGGCACGCTGGGCATGAACAAGAATTTCGTGGGCTATGTGAAAGTCATCCTGGCGCACGCGGTTCTGGGCATTCCCTTCGTCATCATCACCGTGACCGCGACGCTGGTGGGCTTTGACCGCTCGCTGACGCGGGCGGCGGCGAATATGGGCGCGGGTCCGGTGCGGACGTTCTTCAAGATCCAGATGCCTCTGATCCTGCCGGGCGTGATCTCGGGTGGCCTGTTTGCCTTCATCACCTCGTTTGACGAGGTGGTTGTGGTGCTGTTCGTCGGCTCGGCCAGCCAGAAGACCCTGCCATGGCAGATGTTCACCGGCCTGCGCGAACAGATCAGCCCGACCATTCTGGCGGTGGCCACGATCCTCGTGGTGATCTCCATCGCGCTGCTGACCACGGTCGAGCTGCTGCGCCGCCGGTCCGAGCGTCTGCGGGGTCTCTCCCCCGCTTGACGCAAGCGCAGGTCTGATCTAACGATCTATCCGTTCATCCCAGCCGCGATGGCGTCGCGGACGCACTGGGATGTTCGGCTCTCGGACCCCGAGACCGCCTGTCCTGAACGCCGGGACAAGTGGCCGGGTTTGCCGCCCGGCAAAGATGAGAGACCTAGTCATGACAGACACAACAAAACGCCCAGAATTCTTCACCTGCCACAATGGCGACAAAGCGCCCCTGCCGTTCAGCAAGGGTGAATACGACCGCCGCCTTGGCGCCCTGCGCGCTATCATGGCCAAGCATGACATCCCCGCCGTCCTGCTGACCTCGATGCAGAACATCGCCTATTATTCCGGCTTTCTGTACTGCTCTTTCGGTCGGCCCTATGGCTGCGTCGTCACGCAGGACGCCTGCACCACCGTCTCGGCCAATATCGACGCAGGCCAGCCCTGGCGCCGCTCGGTCGAGGATAACGTCATCTATACCGACTGGAAGCGCGACAATTACTGGCGCGCCGTGGCCAGCCTGATCGGCGGGGCAAAGCGGATCGGGATCGAAGGCGACCACATGACACTGGCGGCGCGTAACACGGCGCTGGACATGCTGGGCGGACCGGAGCTGATCGATATCGCACCGGACACGATGTTCGCTCGCATGGTGAAATCCGCAGAAGAGATCGAGCTGATCAAAGGCGGCGCGCGCACCGCTGACGTGGGTGGGGCCGCCATTCACGCAGCGATCCGTGAAGGCGCCACCGAGATCGAGATCGCCATGGCCGGGCGCGATGCGATGGAAGAGGAAATCGCCCGCGCCTACCCGGATGCCGAATACCGCGACACATGGGTCTGGTTCCAGTCGGCGCTTAACACCGATGGCGCCCATAACCCTGTCACCAAACGCGCGCTGCAAAAGGGCGATATCCTGTCGCTGAACACCTTCCCGATGATCTCGGGCTATTACACCGCGCTGGAACGCACCCTGTTCCTGGGCGAGCCCGACGCAGACAGCCTGCGCCTGTGGAAGGCCAACGTTGCCGCGCATGAGCTGGGCCTGAGCCTGATCAAACCCGGCGCGACCTGTTCCGGCATCACGGCTGAGATCAACCGCTTCTTCGCGGATGAGGGCCTGCTTCAATACCGCTCGTTCGGATACGGCCATTCCTTCGGCATCCTCAGCCACTACTACGGGCGCGAGGCCGGTCTGGAACTGCGCGAAGATATCGACACGGTGCTGGAACCCGGCATGGTCGTCTCGATCGAGCCGATGCTGTGGATCCCCGAAGGCCAGCCCGGCGCGGGCGGCTATCGCGAGCACGATATCCTCGTGGTGGGCGAAGACGGGGCCGAGAACATCACCGGCTTCCCCTATGGTCCCGGCCACAACATCATCGGGGCGTAAGAAAACGGGTGGGGCTGATGGCCCCACCTTCTACCGCCGTGGGCTCATCCCAAAGACCCGGCTCAGATCACCATCTCAACCCGCGCGTCCGGGAAACGGGTCAGAGCTTGCGGGATGTCACTTGTAGGCATCACGCACAGCGCCGTCGACAGCCCGTCCGCAAGGACCGCCTTCGGGGCCGAGACGGATACCGTCTGATGCGTCGGTCCCGCGCCCAATGGGTTCAGGATATGGCCCAATTCAGCGTTCAGCCGCGTGCCGTCCGGGGCCGAGGTGGCAACGGCTCGGTCTTGCAGGGTGATCCGTTTGGCGACCGTTCCATTCGGCCCGGCCAGCCCGACGCGCCAAGGCTCGCCTGTCCTGTGCCGACCCAAGGCAGCAACCTCGCCCATATCCACCAGCACATCGCGCAGGTCGAATGACTGCAACAACACTGCAATCCGGTCCGTAATCGCCCCTTGCGCAATTCCGTTCAAGGTGATCGCCGAGCGTCCGGGATGTGGTAGCCGGATCTCATCCGCGCCGACATGAACCTTGTCCCAGCCAATCACCTGCCGCGCGTGTTCTACAATCGGCTGTGCCGCACCGCTGGCAAACGCCAGCCACAAAGGCTGAATCGTCGGATCAAACGCACCGCCCGAGGCGTCGTGAAGTGTCGAACACAGGCTCAGCACCTCCAGCAGCTCGGGCGCGGGGGCGTTCAGATGACCCGTGCGGTTCAATTGGCTGATCTGTGACTGCGTGCGATAAAGGCTGAAGATATCCTCAAGCCGGTTCAGTTCAGCCTCAACCGCGGCAAAGATCGGTGCAGCTTGCGTATCCGTCAGGCCATCAAGCCGCAGGCTGGCCGGTGCACCCAGCGCGATGCCGCGCCATTGGGCAAAGCTCCCGGCGGCTGCGGGCATGGCGGCGCAGGCGGCCGAGATGGTCAGGAAATGGCGGCGGGTCAGAATGGTCATGCGGGTGTCTCCAGCGCGAGGCCCAGATCAACAGGGCCCAGAACCTCGGTATCGGGTATGTCGGACAGAGGCAGAGCCGCGCCGCCATATTCGGCGATGAACGCCTCTGCCGCGGTGGGGTCGCCAAAGGGCACGACTTCGCGCGCGCCCATGCCACCAGCGACATTGGCCCCGACGACAAAGCTGGCGCCATCTGCATCTATCCAGTTGGAAACCCCCGGTTGCTGCCAACTGGGCGCGACGCTCATGTCGCTGACATAAACCGCCGTAATCTTGGCATCGCGCTCGGGGCTTTTCAGATAGGCCACCATGTCGCGCACCTGTGCAAAGAACAGCGGTGCAGGGTAGCCTTCCAGATGGATCTGACCCTTGGGTCCGCCATGTTCCGCGATGTTCATCTGGCAGAAAAAGCTCAGCGCATCCGGGGTCAGGTCCACCGGATCGGGGGCTTCGGCCACCTCTTCCTTGCAGGCGGCCAACGTGACCAGTGCGATCAGGGCGAGGCGTTTCATGGCTCGACCCTCCGGAAAGCGAGGCGGGCGAGGGCGAAGCTCAGCACCGGCCAGATCAGCAGCGAGGCAGGCGCAGCCCAGACCGGCAGCGCCTGCGCCGCTCCGGTCATGCCGGATGCCATGGCAACGCCTTCAGTCGCCGCGATGTTCCACAGACGGAACGCGTCGGCCGGGTTGGCCACCATCACCCATGGAAAGACGGATTGGGTGAAGCTGCCGCCCTTATCCATGACGACGGCCCCCAACAGGCCCAGATCATAGAGGACGACAAAAACCAGCCAGAGCCCGGCCGACATCCCCGCCGCCGCCGTGGCCCCCTTTGCCAAAGCGGACAGCAGGTATCCCAGCGCCAGAAACACGGCGCCCAACAGGATCGAGGTGAGGATCAGGCGCACCAGCGCCATCAGACTTTCCGGCCCCGCGCCGCCAAAGAACGCGGCCACCGCGCCCGCGGTGCCGAAACCGATGGTCATGGCAAAGGCCAGCGCGGCCAGATGGGCGGTAAACTTGCCCAACAGGATTTCTCCGCGCCCTGCCGGGTAAGACAGCAGTAATGACAGGCTGCCGCGATCCACGTCGCCTGCGATGGCGTCAAAGGCAATCATCAGCGCCAAGAGCGGCGCGAGGTAAACCGACAACGTGGTCATCGACGCGACCGAGACAGTCAGCATATCGACGCCCAAAGTGCCGGTGGGGGCGCTGCCCGCAAAGGTCAGCGCCAAGGCGAACAGTACCATGATCAGCGTGGCGACCAGCAGCCAGCGGTTGCGGCGCAGGATCAGCATTTCAGTGCGGGTGATGGCGAGGAAGCGGGTCATTGCAAATCCTCCTGTGCGTAATGGCGATAAAGGTCTTCCAGCTTGGGCGGGGTCATTTCCACATCCGCTACCGCATCGCCCAGTCCGGCGATCCGGCGCAGCGCCTCCATCTTGTCTTCGGGCGTGCAGAGCAATTCAACGGATGCCCCATTGATCCGGCTGCCGCCCAGTTCAGCGGCCAAAGCATCGGCATTGGCACTTGCACGCACCTTCAGGCGGATCGGTAGACCGGCTAGAGCCGACAGATTGTTCAGCGTGTCATCAGCCACCATCTGACCCTTGCGCATGATAGCGATACGGTCGGTGCGGGCCTCGACCTCGGTCAGCGCATGTGAGGCAATCAGAACGGCGGTGCCTTGGGCAGCCAGTTCGTCGATGATGGCATAAAGGTCCTGCCGTGAAATCGGGTCCAGCCCGCTCGTCGGCTCATCCAGCAAAGCCACTTTCGGCTGACCCAGCAGAACCTGCGCCAGACCCAGACGTTGCCGCATGCCTTTGGAATAGGTGCTGATCCGACGGTCCAGAGCATCGCTCAGGCCGACACGATCCAGCAGACCGGGCACATCGGCTTTCGCGCCTGAAAGCTGCGCGAACAGGGTCAACTGCTCACGGCCTGTCAGCGCGGGATGGAACGACACCGCCTCGGGCAGATAGGCCGTCTCGCGCCGTGCCTGAGCACTACCGGGGGTGGCGCTCCCGATCCGAATGGCTCCGCCATGGATCGGCGTCAGGCCGAGGATGGATTTGATCAGGGTCGACTTGCCCGCACCGTTATGGCCCAGCAGCGCCACGCGCTGACCGGGGGCAAGAGACAGGCTGATATCATCAAGAACGCGGGTTTTCCCTCGGTCCTTGAGAACATGGTCGATTGACAGGGCCTTATCCGTCATGAGGCACCTTTTTCATAGCTGGAGGTTCAGGGGCTTGCATCAATGGGTTGCTGTCCATCACACCGCCCGGCAACAGCGCCGGGAAGGCCGATTGCGACCAGCGCACCAGCTGCACGGCAGGGGAGCCGAGCAACAATTTGGCTGCGGGTTGGGTCCACAGCACATGGTCCATACTGTCATTGGGGCGATAGGGGGCATCGGCAATGCCGTTGCCATCCACATCATAGGCGGCAAAATCGGACCAATAGTTGCCGCGCCCGTCCTCGGACCACTCGACCCATTTGGTCGAGACATATTTCACCTGCGTTCGGTTACCGATGAAAGAGTTGCCGACGATCCGGTTACGCTCGGACCCGGCCGTAAAGTGGATGCCGATGCCGCATCCCTGGAACCAGTTGTCGGTGAATTCGTTCTTATTCGAATTATAGAGGAAAGTGCATTTTTCCTTGGCACCTTTCACCACGTTTCCGGTGATAGTGCTTTTGTTGGCGTAGTTTAGCATTACGCCATGTGCGCGGTCACCAATCGAGACATTGTTGGCCACGGTCACATTGGTCGTGAACATCACCGCATAACCCAGATCGTTGCCGATTGAGACGTTGTCGCTGACGACCGAGTCATCGGCGTACATATAATGCACCGCAAAGCGCAAATCGCGGAACAGGTTGCCGGTGAAGGTGTTCTTTTTCGACGAGTTCACAAAGATCCCGTCGCGGCCATAGCGGATATCGTTGTCTTCAACCCGCGCACCCGGCGCGTTCCAGACATAGACACCATTGCCACGGTCATTCATCCGCTGGTCCAAACGGCCTTCGATCCGGTTGCCACGCACGATGCTGTCCTTGGACCCGTGAATGTCGACGCCATAGAGGTTGCCCAGCAGCACGTTATCCTCGACCACCGGCGCTTTGGCTGTTTTGGTCAGTTGGATGCCACTATCGATCCCCTCATGGCTTGAGCCCGAGCCGATCACCGTCAGACCGCGCACGGTCACGCCGGGCCCAGTTACGGTGATGACACTGCCCGCCCCTTGTCCGTCAATCGTGGCCTGTCCCAGCCCGTCGATAGTGACGGGCCGGTCCAGCACAAGTGTTTCGGTATAAACACCGGGGCTCAGGCGGAGGGTGTCCCCATCCGCCGCCTGCGCCAATGTTTCATTGATGGCCCCCGCCCGGTTGGGCACATCCCAGTCCGCCGCCCAAAGGGGCGAGCCGAGCAGGAGCGGTATGAGCAGGGACCAACGCATGGGTTATGCTCCCTGCGGCTCGACCAGCATCCGGCCGCGCATTTCCATGTGCAGCGCGTGGCAGAACCACTGGCAATAGAACCAATGGACGCCCGGACGGTCGGCAGTGAAGGTGATCGACGCGGTTGCCATCGGTCCGATCTCGAAGGCGATGCCGTAGTTGCCCAGGCAGAAGCCGTGGGTCACGTCATCCACGTCATCCAGGTTGGTGACGAAGATTGTCACCTCGTCACCCTGTTTGACGGTGAACTTCTCAAGGCTGAATGTCGGCGCCTGCGAGGTCATGTAGACCCGCACCTTGTTGCCATCCCGGATGGGCTCTTCTGCGCCTTCTTCCAGATCGATGCCATCGGCTTCGGCCTGTTTGCGGGCGTCTTCCCAAGTGACGTCGTTGCGGTCCCACACGTTGACCGGGTTGACGATGTCACTGCGAACGATGATCGAGTCATGCGGCTCGGCAAAGGTCGGCCCGTCGTGAACCACCTTCATCTCATCCGACGAGATATCGATCAGCTGTTCGTTTTCAGGCTTCAGCGGACCCACATTCAGGAACCGGTCTTTCGAGAACTTGTTCATCGAAATCAGCCACTTGCCATCGGCATCCTTGGTCTCACCCATCGAAGTCGAGTTGTGGCCCGGCTGATAATGCACATCGACCTTCGAGATGATCGGATCGACATCCTCACCCGCATAGGCGCGGATCGCCTTGTCCATGTTCCACTTCACGATCTGACTGTCGAGGAACAGCGTGGTGAACGCGTTGCCCTGACCGTCATACGCGGTGTGAAGCGGGCCAAGACCCAGCTGCGGCTCACCCACGATGCAGGATCGCGGATCGGCATCGCTTTCGAACAGCGCGTCCAGCTTGGTCACATCCATGATCGATACGGTGGGCGACAGCTTACCGTTGATGCAGACGTGCTTGCCGTCAGGCGCGGTGTTGATGCCGTGCGGCGAGTTCGGGATCGGGATGTAGCGGGTGTATTTCTTGTTCTGACCCTTACGTCCGTCCAGAACTTTGACGCCTTTCAGTTCCTGATAGTCGCCAGCCTCGATGCCCTTTTCGATTTCCGCGAGGTTGAAGACAACAACGTGGTCCAGCTCGTTCTCGGTCATCTCGGCCAGGTTCATACCCATTTCCGAGTTGTACGAGGTCGAATAGGCGTATTTGCCCTGATAGTCGCAGTCGGTGTTGTCGAGGTTACCCGACACGATCACCTGCCATGCCACTTCCATGGTGTCGCCGTCCAGCGCGGTGAAGATGTTCACGTATTGCGACGGATCGTCCAGCACGGAGCCGTCATTGACCAGCGGAGTTTCATCTTCGCCGTTGGCAAAGACATAGCCAGTGCGCGGGAATTTCTGCGGACGCAGGCCGTGGATCGCCTTGGCATTCGGGATCTCGGTGATCTTGTCGCATTTCATCACATCGCAGCGCACACGAGCAACGCGGGTGTTGGCCTTGTCGTTCATGAACAGGTAACGGCCGTCATAGGTGCCGTCAGTGAACGACATATGCGGGTGGTGAAGGTCGCCGTTGTCATAGGTTTTCATGCCGCGCTTGGCGAGGAATTCCTTGGTTTCCGGCAGCAGACCGTCGGTCATGATCTTTAGCGACTCGTTGGTCTGGCCCCAGCCGGTGGCCGAGCAGCGGTTGAACACCGGCACCCGCATCAGCTCGCGCATGGACGGGAAGCCCAGAATGCGCAGCTCGCCGGTCTGACCCGAGGACCAGAAGCCGTAGTATTCGTCCAGCTCACCGGGCTGCAGGTTGGCATTGGCCGCAGCGCTGGCTTCTTTCGCGGTCATCAGGGTCGAGCCCAGACCGGTCCCGGCCAGCACGGCGCCGGTTGCGGTTGCACCCAGCATGCCGCGGCGTGTGACGTTCAGTTTCTTGTCATGTTCCGACATGATCGTTCCTCCTTTTAGGAAACGGTTTGCGGTTTGGCGTTCGGATGGTTCGCCGGTGGCTGTCCGAGGGGGGTCTTGGGATTGACCGACCCGGTCTTGGCCCGCCGCTTCAGCTGGCGGATAACGACGGGACATTTGTCCTCGGACTGGTAGAGCACCTGACAATGCAGGCAGGTGACGCACTCGTTCGGATTGATCTCACCGGTGGGGTGGATCGCCTGAACGGGGCATTCATTGGCGCAGGTCTGACAGGGCGTGCCGCAATCCTTGTAGCGGCGCAGCCAGTCGAACATGCGAATTCGGGCCGGGATCGCCAGCGCCCCGCCCAGCGGGCAGAGGTAGCGGCAATAGAACCGTTCGACGAACAGCCCGATCCCCAGCAGGGCCAGCGCAAAGACCACGAAGGGCCAGTCGCGCATGAATTTCAGGATGATCGCGGTCTTGAACGGCTCGACCTCGGCATATTTCTCGGCCAGCGGGATCGAGACAAAGCTGATCCCGAACAGCACGAGGAAGATCATGTATTTCGCAGGCCACAGGCGCTCGTTCAGACCCCAGGGCAGAGTCCATTGCGGCACCTTGAACGCCCGCGCGATCTTGTTGGTCAGCTCCTGCAGCGCGCCAAACGGGCACAGCCAGCCGCAATAGGCACCCCGGCCCCAGAACAGCAGCGCGGCGGCGACGGCGAACCATTGGATAAAGACCAGCGGATCCAGCAGGAACGCATCCCATGAAAAACCTGTGCGCAGGCTGCCGGCCAAGGCCATCAGGTTCACCACGCTCAGCTGTGCATTGGCGTACCAGCCAATGAAGAACAGCGTCATGGTCAGGAACCCGATGCGGAACCAGTAGAAGACGCGCGCGTTCATCGTGGCGTGGAACTGGAAGAAGAAGGTGGCTGTCAGCACCAGCAGCATGGCACCCAGAACCGCGATCTCGACCACACGGTCTTTCCAGATTCGCTGCCACAGCGCGGCCTTTGCAGCGGCCTCGCCAGTTGCATCATCGACCACCACAGGGGCGGCAATCGGCAGCAAATAGCGCTCGGGCAGTTTGTAGCCCAGATCGAAGGTCAGGAAGGTCTTCTCAACCGCGCCCACCGCACGCTGCACCAGCAGCTGCAGGCGGAAGGGTTCGGCCGGGTCGAATTCGGCATCGGCGGGGATTTTGAAGATATCCAGCTCGGTGAAGCTTGGCGCATCTGACGCGGCAACCGTGCCCAGACGGCGCTGTTGTTTGTCGAAGAACCGCACCGAACTGTCGCCCTGGATCAGCTGTATCCGGTCAAAGATGCCGCCGCGAACATAGCCCGAGCCCTTGAAGCTGTAAGCGCCACGACCCAGCACCAGAATGGCCTGTTCGCCCTCATCCAGCCAGTTGACCAGATTCTGGTATTCGGCCTCACCCAGCAGTGACTTGCCGATGGACGGCACCGAGACCAGCGCCATGTGCATGTCAATGAAGGTGTCATCGGGCTCACCCGGCTCTGGCCGCTTGATCGCGCGCTGATCGCCGGTGGCCTCAAACGCGGCGTTGACCTGTCCGACGTCCAGCGTCAGCCGCCGAATTGATCCGTCGCCCGACAAGGTGGTCCAGTCATAGACCGCATCCTGCGCCATATCGACTTCGCGCTTTGGTCCACCGGCCTGCAGCGGAGACAACCCCCCCAGCCCCAATGCCCGCGCCACTTTGATGCCGCCGCGCACAAGGCTGTCGTCAATCACCATGATCGTGACAGTGGCCCCTGAGATGATGTCGAGGTCATGCCCCTCACCCCCGGTCTCGGCCTCAACTTTCAGGTCCAGACCTGTGTAGCCTTCGGTCAACTCGACCATGCGCGAATTGGGGATGCCGATCAGCACGATGGGTTCCGAGTGTTTGACCAGCTGCACACCGGTCAGCACCGCATCACCATCAATCGCGGCGACCACATGGATCGGCTTGCCGGAATAACCGGTCGTGCCGACAAAGTCGGAGGTCAGGAATGCCCAGGCGACGGTTTCGCCCCCCTTCAGGACGGGCGCAACGGGCACGTCCTCGCGCACCGGGCCAAAGGCATCGGCACCGGGGGCCAGATCGGCGGGCTCAATTTCAGGCAGGAAGCTGGCAAGGCTGTCGGCATGGGCACTGATCGCCATCAGGCAGGACAGAGCAAGGGCCAGCATAAAGTGGAATGCGCGACTTACGACCACGGCGCACCTCCGATACTTAGGGTAAACGCCATGGACGCGCGCGGGGCGCGTTCGGTTATTTCTTGGGCCGGGCGCGGGGGTCCGCGGGTTTCGGGCCAGAGCCAATTCGAGTTGTACAACTCGAAAGATGGGCCCTGTTCGCAACGTACAACACGAACAAAACCGGTTTGCCGCAGCTCCGGCAGCTCAGGCACAGGTGCAGAGCCGGTGACGGCGCACAGCGCGCAATCGGCGCATTTCGGGCAGTACGCGGTCGGGTCTTCGGTGTCCTCCTCAAGATCAACCTCGACCCAGACCGCGCCGCCTTCCGAGCAGATCTCCACCCAGACACTTTCACCGGGACTCGCCAGCGCCGGCGCAAAGGTCTGCAACAACAGAAGGAATATGCCCGCCAACCCAACCGCCGCGCGAACCGCGCGGGCAGGGAGATTGTGCAATGGGGTCAGGGCAGGCATGGAGACTCCGACTCGGGAAGCTGAGCCTGATTTCTAGGGGATTCGGTTTGGGCGATACTTGACTTAGGTTAGGTGTAGTGAATTTCTGATTTTCACTATAAAAATCAACTGTCTGCCTCATCCATCAGACCGCGCACCCAACGTCCGGCCAGCCACGCCGCCGGTATGCCCAGAGGGATCGACCAAAGGATCGCAGGCACCGGTGCAATGGCGCTGAATCCTGCGCTGTGCAGGATCAATCCGGCCAGAAACAGGTTGATGGCCACGGTCAAAGCCGTGGCCGGATAAAGCAGGATGGCCAGTTTCCAGACCGGCCATTTGCCCTCAGTGGCTGGTGCCTTCCGAGAAGGTGATTTTGTTCCAGACATTGTACTTTCCAGACGGTTTGCGCATCGGCAGGCGGCGGACCTCTTCCAGCGTTTGCGCGTCATAGACGATCACCGCGCCGTCATCCTCCCAGATCGAAACCAACGCGTGGCTGCCATCCTTGGTGAACTCCACATGGGCCACGGTCTTGCCCGGTGCAGGGCGCAAAGTCTTCACGATTTCAAGGCTTTGCTTGTCAATCACATGCATCGCATCCTTGTTCGGTCCAAAGAACACATCGGCCCAGACGTAAGGTGAATTCTCATGGCTGCGCATGAAAAAGCCAGGTCCTTCGGTCTTGATCCGCTTGACGGTTTCCCAGCTTTCCATGTCGATCACCGACACGGTACCATCGGTCAGATGCGGCGTCGCCATCACGGTTGTATCGCCGCGTTTCCACGTGATACCCGAACCTAAGTGAGGCATCCCCGGCAGGTCTAGATCAGCCACTTTATGCCCGATCACCAGATCGATCACCTGCCCGCCCTTGCCATCGCGCGAGGCTCCCATGACGTATTCATAGCTCTGGTCGAAAAAGAAATCGTCCAGATAGTCGGGTGTTGTGATCTTGCGCACCGGGAAAGGATCAGGGTTCTTGAACTGGCCCTCAATGCGGAAATCATGCCCCAGCCCGAATTGCGGCGGGTTGGCCCCGTAGAAGACCTCCCAAATCTCGGGAACGTCTTTCAGCGCCAGCACGAAGCTTTCGCGCGGCGGCGCCTGATATACGGCTGAGACGCGGCTGGGAACGCCTTTTTTACTTTTGACTTCAATGACTTTCGCCACCGACAGGTCCTCGGTCGAAAGCAACGTTAAAGAGTTCGGCAGGTAGTTCGCCACCGCCACCCATTTGCCATCCCCTGACATGGCGATGTTACGGCTGTTCAGCCCCGCACGCACGCGACCCACCTGTTTCAGCGCCCAGATATCGTATTTCTGCACCCAACCATCACGCGACATGATGAAGACATAGCGCCCATCGGGGCTGAATTTCGGCCCGCCATGCACGGCAAAGGGCGTCTCGAACCGGTCCAGAACCTCGAACGTATCGCCATCCAGAACGCTCACATGATGATCTCCGGTTTCCACCACCAGCGTGATGTTCATCGGGTCGCTGTCCCAGACAGGCGCGTCCACAGGCGCGTAATCCTCGTCCAGAGTACGGCTGGCCATGATATCGGCCTCGCCCCATTTGGGGTTGGTCTCCAGCGGAGATTTCAGCCAACCTGCCAGTTCCTCGATCTGCAACGCATCGAGCTCATGCGAAAAAGCGGGCATCTGTGTGGCCGTGCGCCCCTCGGCAATCACCGCCGCAACGCGTGGCCCACGCATCCGTTTCAGGGTCTCGGGGATCAGGGCCGGACCAACCCCGCCCAGACGGTTCTCGCCATGACATGAGGCGCAGTGCTCGGCATAATCCGAAGGGGCGTCCGCCCAAGCGGCGCTGGCCAGTAGCAGCGAACAGAGGGTTCCGATTCTCAGGGTGTCAAAAGAACTGATGCGCCGGATCATGGCTTTTCCCTCGGAACGGTGTGACCTGCAGACGCTCACCTGCGTCCTGCACGCCGATTTCTTGGTTTGACAGGTAGCAGGCCGGGTCTTCGGCCCACGGATCTCCGGTAAGCTGCAGAGCACGAATGCGGGTGTTGCCACCGCAGACATCCTTTAACTGACAGGCACCGCAACGCCCTTTCAACGGGCGTGGACGAGTGCGCAGCATGGCGAGCATTGGGTCGTCGCCGGTCCAGAGGTCCGAGAACGATTTGGTCTTCACGTTGCCGACCGTGTAGTCGGACCAATAGGTGTCGGGATGCACCCGCCCCAGATTGTCGATATTGGCCACACCCAACCCGCTGGAGTTGCCACCCCAGGCAGCCAGATGCTCCCGCACGTGCGCGGCTTTGGCATCGTCGAAATGTGCCCGGACCCAGTTCAGGAAGTACCCCGCATCAGCGTCGTTGTTGCCGGTCACGATGTCCAGAGGGCGACCGCCAGACGCAGCCTCCCAAGCGCGTTCCAGCAACAGATCCAGACCGTTACGGGTGCGCAGATGCTCGGCATCCTCGCCCCGGTTTTTATCGCCGCGCCCGGCGTAAACAAGGTGAGACAGGTAGAACTTGTCGACCCCCTCATCATCACATAGCTGTAACAGATCAGGCAGGTGATGTTGCGTGCCTTCGGTCAGGCAGAACCGCAAGCCGACCTTGATGCCGCGTTTCTTGCATTCGCGCACACCGCGCAGGGCGTCGGCAAAGGCGCCTTCGACACCTCGGAACCAGTCATTCGTGGCCCCGATTCCGTCCAGCGAGATGCCGACATAGTTGAAGCCCACGTCTGCAATCATATCGGCGGTTTCGTCGTAAATCCGCGTGCCGTTGGTCGACAGTGCCAGCATCGGCACCAGATCGCGCGCACGTTTGGCGATGTCGAAGAAATCGAACCGGTCCAATGGTTCCCCACCCGAGAGGATCAGGGCCGGGACGCGAAATTGGCCCAGATCCTCGAGGGTTACCATGGCTTGCTCGTGGCTGAGCTCACCGGGGAACGCGACATCCGCCGATACGGTATAACAATGGCGGCATTTCAGATTGCAGCGTCGCGTCAGGTTCCAGATCACCACAGGTTTCACCGGTCCGGGTCGACGCTTGCGCATCGGGGTCGGTTTGACCAGTTGGTGCATGTATTCAGTCAGGCGGAACATATCTCAGCCTTTCTTTTTCAGGCGCAGCCCGGTCTTTTTCAGGATGCGTGTTGAATAGAGGATGTCTTTGGCCCCGCAGGCCTCACCCAGAATGGCCGCGATCTCGGCGCGTTTCTCCTCGACCTCCTCGCGATCTGCACCATGAACCATGGCGAACAGGTTGTAAGGCCAGTCGGGCAGGGCGCGCGGACGCTCGTAGCAGTGGGTGACGAAGGGCAGAGCACCTATCCGAGCCCCCAGCTCGGCCACGCGGTTGTCGGCGACATCCCAGACGGTCATGCCGTTCGAGGTCATCCCCAGTTTGTAGTGGTTGGGGGCCGCAGCAATGCGCCGGATGACACCACGCGATTTCATGTCGGCCAGACGGAACAGCAGGGTCTCTTCATCCAGGCCCAGTTCGTTAGCAACCTGCGCATAAGGGGCGGGCACTAGCGGCAGGCCGCCTTGCAACGCCTCGATAATCTCTCTGTCCTTTGCGTCGATCATGCCGCTACCCGGAAGCCGATGAAGAATTCCTGAAGTTTGGGAAACTGCAGGACCGCGATCCCGGTTTCCCGTTCGATCGCCTCGGCTGTGGTTGCGATGCCCTCGGGCGTTTCGGTTGCCAGAACGAACCACATGTTCAGTCGATGCGTGCGTTCATAATTATGCGCGACCTCTGGATGCGCATTGACTTTGGTCAGGACGGTTTCAAAATCCTCGGGCGGCACGGCCATGGCACACAGGCAGAAGGCACCCCCCATTGCAGCTGCGTCGAAGAAGGGGCCAAAGCGGGTGATGACGCGTGCGTCCTTCATCCGTGCCAGACGGCTCAACAGGTCGGATTCCGTGATCCCCAAGTCCTCGGCAATCGCCGCGTAGGGGTGCGAGTTCAAAGGCAGATCATCCTGCATCCGGTTCAGGATCGCGCGGTCGGTGTCGTCCAGCGTCATGCGGCGGCCTCCTTCGGTTGGATCAATGCACCGGTCTGTTTGAAGCAGCGGGTCGAGAACAATACTTTGCGCTGCGCACCAAAAAGTTCAGGCAGGGCGGCGGCCCCGGCCAGGACCTCCATCGCCTCGGGGCGCGAGCGTGCGTGGATCATCGAATAGAGGCGATAGGGCCAGACATCCTCGACCGGATTGCGCTCATAGCAAAGCGTCACGCCTGGATGGGCCGCCAGCGCTGGCCCGGCAGTGTCGACCTGCTCTGGCGGCATGTCCCAGACCACCATCGCATTGGCGGACCAACCCAGGGCGCGGTGGCGCACAATGACGCCGAGGCGCGAGATGATCCCGGCTTGGTGCAAAGCAGCGATGCGTTCCATTACGTCATCTGGGCTGCGGTTCAGGGTCCGGGCCAGAGCAGCATAAGGCTCAGCAACCAGCGACAGCCCGGAACTTAAGGCTTGTAACAGCGGCCGGTCGCCTTCACGCATGGCCGAACGATCAACTTTCCGAGGGCCAAGAGTATTGCGGGTCTCGCCTGACATACGAAAGCCCAGATCAATGTTGAACGGTCGAACCAGCCGCAAATCCAGAACTCGCAGTCCCGAGCGCTGCGAGATCCTTGCGAGGGTGTCGTTCACATGCGCCCGGTCTGGACCGGTGGCCACAAACCAAAGGTTCCAGTCATCCTCGCGCTGGTAATTGTGGTTCACGCCGGGCTCTGAATCGATCAGGGCCGCAACCTCTTCCAATCGCGCCTCGGGGGCGGCGACGGCGGCCAGAGTGCTGGCCGAAACCGCGCCGGGTGCAATCGTTGCGCCAACCCGCGTGATACGCCCGGTCTTGCGCATCCGGGCCAGACGGTCGAGCACTTCGGCCTCGTCCAGACCCAGCGCGTCCGCCAGAACCTGAAACGGGCGCTCGGTTATGGGAAAATCGCGCTGAAACTCGTCCAGCAGACGGCGGTCGATGGGATCGGTGATGTGCTGCATGTCAAAGCCCCGTTCTGTGCGCACGGGCGGTGAAGAAGATGCCGGATGGGCTGTCGGCCTCAATCTCACGCAGCTTTTCAAACGTTTGCGTGTCGTAGACCATGACCTTGTTCGCGTCGCGCACGCTGATCCAGACCTCATGCCCGCGCGGGGTGAATTCCATATGCAGAACCGCGGGACCGGGTTTGAATTCGTGGATGATTTCCTTACTGACGCTGTCGATGACCTGAATCGTATCGTTCAGCGGATGGGCAAAGTTCACCCAGACCTGCCGCCCGTCTGGCCGGGCCATGGCAAAGACCGGTTGGCCATGGGTTTGGGTGCGCCCGGTCTCAATCAGGGTGTCGGCGTCGATCCACAGAACCTCGTGATGGCCGACGGCGGGCAGAACGAACTCACGACCCGTCAACGCCCAGCCTTCGAGGTGAGGCATTTTGTAGACCGGCATTTCCTCTTGCCCGCGCCCGTAATCAGGCAGCACGCGGATGGGTTCGGGCGTCTCAGCCCACAGGTCCAGCGCGGTCAGGCCGTCTTCACCAAACAGACCGGTGATATAGGTGCGGCCATTGGCAGTAATCAGCGCGTCATAGGGGTTTTTGCCCATGTCGGGGATCTTGGTGATCGCGGGATCGCCTTTGGTGAAATCGGCAATCCAGGTCTCGCCCGTGTCCCACATGGTAAAGACAAACCGACGACCCGGCGCATCGACCAGACCGATGGTTTTGCTGTCGGTGGGAATGTCGGCCACCATCTCAAGCGTGTCCGCATTAAAGACCCGCACCCCGCCGGGTTCATAGTTCGACACCGCGACCAGTTTGCCATCATCCGAGATTGCGCCACCGATGGCGTTGCCCGCCTGCACGACGCGGTTCACGATCTGGCGTGTGACGATATCGACCTTGGTCAGCCCTCCATCGCGCCCGAAGACATAGGCAAAGCGTTCATCGGGGGAATAGACCAATGAGGCATGGGAGAGATCGCCGAGCCCTTCGATCCGGGCCAGCGCGGCACGCTCGGATTGATCCACCAGCAGGACCGAGCCTTTGGCTCGTTCGATCACGAGACCGAGGTCTCCGGTCGCGGTGGGCTCAGCCTGCGCGGTGGTCATCAACAGGGTGGCGGCAAGGGTAAGGACGAGCTGTTTCATTGTGCCTCCTGTGCCAGCAGGTAACGTGCGATCCATTCGGCCTCTTCTTCACTGATCAGAGGCCGCCAGGGGGGCATCGCGGTGTCGGGGATGCCGTCGAGGATCACGCCGGTCAGAACCTCTGCGTCGTAGTGGTCCAGCGTTTCGGACCGCAGATCGGGGCCAAGGCCGCCTTTCAATGACAGGCCATGGCATGAGCCGCAGTCCTGATGGACAAGACGCTTCAGCGCGCTTGGATCGAGCGTGTCGGCGGCGAAAGCCGTGGTGGCCACAAGGACAGCCGTGGATAGTACAGCACGCGCAGTCCAACCCTTGCGCCCTCCCGCAGACGGTCGCCGCGTAGGCCTTCTGGAACCCAGCTTAGCCATGCGCCTGCTCCAGCAATTCAGCCAGGGGCCGTTCGGCGTAAAGCGATACAACCTTGCCGATGATAAACAGCGTTGGCGCGCTCAGCTCTGCCTCGCGGACATCCGCCGCCAGCCGATCCAGTCGGGATACCATGCGGCGCTCGTCCGACGTGGTCGCTTTGCCAACCGCCAGAACGGGGGTCGAGCCGGGCAGGTTTTCGGTCATTAGCCCCATGGCAATCTGGCCGATATTGGCGACGCCCATATAGACGACCAGCGTCGAGTCTGGATCGGCCAGACGTTTCCAATCCAGGTCCAGCACCTTGTCGGCCTGCCGATGCCCGGTGACATATTGTACCGAGGTTGCCAGCCCACGATGGGTCAGCGGCACGCCGGTGGAACAGGACGCGCCCTGTGCGGCAGTGATGCCCGGCGCGTATTCGACCGGGATGCCGTTTGCCATCAGATGCGCCGCCTCTTCCGAGCCGCGTCCGAAGATCATCGGGTCGCCGCCCTTCAGGCGCGCTACGGTGTGACCGGCGCGGGCTTCTTCGACAAGGATTTCGTTGATGCGATCCTGCGGCACGGTATGACACTTGGGGGCCTTCCCAACCGGGATCAGCCGTGCGCCATCAGCGTGCAGATTGAGAATATCGGCCGAGACCAGGCGGTCATAAACCACCACATCTGCCTCTTGCAGCATCCGCAGTGCGCGCAGGGTCATCAGTTCAGGGTCGCCGGGGCCTGCGCCAATCAGAAAAACCTTACCGCTCATGTGCAAACTCGCTTGGTCTGAATGTCTTCGGAACCCGGAGTTCCTGCGCGATCAGGTGACGTTGCTGGGTGAGCCGGGCGTGTCATGGGGCCAGACTGCCGCAATCGAAAAGGAACCTCCTTGACTAAAGTTAAGGAGCGCGGGAATTGCCCCGCGCTCCTTTTTGCTTGCCTGTATGATTGCCTCGGCTCAGGGTTCGACGGTGATCATGCCGATCATGTTCTGTGTCTCCCAATGTGGCCCGCACAGGTATTCCTGCGGGCCGGGGGCGAGGAAGGTCAGGTCAACCGACTCCTCAGGAAACAGCCGGTCGCTTTCGGGTTCGCTGCCGTCTTTCAGCAGGACCGAGTGACTGGTGCGTTTGTCCACGTTCACCCAGCGCACTGTTGTGCCCGGTTTCACGGTCAATTCGACCGGGCAGAACGTGTATTTGTACATCAGAACAACCTCGGCATCCTCAACGGCGGATGAGGGCTCACCAAACAGCTCGACATAGCGCTCTTCTGCTTCCGCACACAGCTCGGCGGTTTCGTCCGCCCAGGCGGGTGTGGCCAGAAGCAGCAGCGCGGGAAGAAGGTGTTGGGATTTCATCGTCCAAGTCTCCTCTTCTAAGCGGAAGGGGCCGGATCGCCCGGCCCCTGTCCCTTATTGTTTGACCACGTTGATGAAGGCACTGTCGTCGTCCAGCGCCAGGCTGGTATCCAGCGTCACATGGTGGAACCGTGCGGCGGCAAAGTCATCGTGGATGGCAAAGCCGACGGTATAGGTCTGACCTACCTCAAGCGGCACATCGCCGGCTGCGCCCGAGTTCAGCGGGCGGGTGAAGACCACGGTCCACATGCCCGCATCCAGGCTGGCCGAGGCAGCGATTTCACCGTCATTG
The DNA here is from genome assembly GCF_056537345.1 of Ruegeria sp. CF4. Taxonomy (NCBI): domain Bacteria; kingdom Pseudomonadati; phylum Pseudomonadota; class Alphaproteobacteria; order Rhodobacterales; family Roseobacteraceae; genus Ruegeria; species Ruegeria sp. CF4. The sequence continues at coordinate 290,112 of NZ_JBQFRJ010000003.1, forward strand.
ACCACGCGCTGTTCCAGCAGATAGCCGTTGGTGGCGCTGCCGTCCGCATAGACACGCATCAGATCCAGATAGGTGCCGTCAGCCAGATACTGCTCGATCTGATCGGCGGCGTGCAGCTTGTCCCAGCCACCCAGCGCCTTGCCGCGACGGCCTTTGATTTCGACTTCGGTCCGGCTTTCGCTGATGTATTTGGTCACCGTATCTTGCGTGCTCAGACGGCCAGAGACATCGCCATTCGCGGCAATCGCATCGGCACCCGGATCAAAGGGCATATAGGAGTTGTCCGCGTGGCACGAGGCCCAGCAACCCACTTGATCACCCAATTCGATCCCTGTGCCAGTGATCATCATGGCCACCTTGATCTGGTTGTCGGGGTCCATCTTGCCGCCATCGACGAAGGGGGCGGGGTTGTGGCCCGCATCCGGCCATTGCAGGCGGATGTACAGGTTCTCATCATCATGAGCGGCCTGCACGGATGCATCGATCACACCGCGTTTGCCCGGGATTGGGGTGGGTTCCAGATCACCGCCAGCCACGATTTTGTTGCCGATCGCATCCAGTTCGGCAGCGTGACAGGTCGTGCATTGGTCTCCGCCCTTGGTCAACGGACGCGCACCACCGTGGGATCTGCCGTTCTGAACCCACTCGAACGAGGCCTGACCGGGGTAGAACAGTTTCATATCTGCACCTGGGACAGCGGCCCAATCGATATTTGTGCCAACATCGCTTCCGCCACCTGCAGCGGCTGCAGCTTCTTCGCCAGAGGCTTTGGCACGCTCTTCCGCGACAGCTGCGTCAACTGCCGCTGCGATCTGGGCCTGTACGGCCTCTTGCTGGGCAACACGCGCGGCTTTCTCAGCCTCAGCATCGGCGGCTTCCTTAGCTTCGATCCGCTCCAGACTGGCCAGATATTCGGTAGGGATTTCGCGAATGAAATCGGGATTCGGCGCTTCAAGTTTTTCCAGATATTCTTCATCGGCCCGGTCGCGGGCATCCGAGTGTGCGATCCCCTTGTGGCAGTCAATACAGGTCTGACCAACGGTCATCGCGTTCAGGTGCTGCTGACGGGCGCGGGGTTTCTGGAACTCGGGCATCATCGACTCGAAGTCATGGCAGTTGCGGCACTCGCGGGAGTCGGTGGCCTTCATCCGCTCCCATTCGTTCATGGCCAGATGCACGCGCTTGGCTTCGAATTTTTCGCGTGTGTTGATGGTGCCGACCATCTTGCCATACAGCTCTTTGGACGCCTTGATCTTGCGGATGATCTTGTGGGTCCAGTCCTTGGGCACGTGGCAGTCCGAACAGACCGCGCCCACGCCCGAACGGTTCACGTCGTGGATCGTGCCGGTGTATTCTTCATAGACGAAATCACGCATCTCGTGGCACGAGACGCAGAATTCCTTGGTGTTGGTGGCTTCCATGGCGGTGTTGAACCCGCCCCAGAAGATGATGCCGGCGGCAAAGGCCGCAGCGATCCCGGCCACGGGCATTCCCCACAGGAAATACCGGCGCCAGATTGGTTTTTTCTTTTCCGGTTCGGAGGTCATATCCGGTCTCCGTTTTGGCTTCTTTCTCTGGCCCTGGATGTCAGGCCTGTGGATTTGGCTGATGAGTCAAACGAGGAAAGGGCGGGCGAGGGGCCCGCCCTTTCCGGTGCTGAGTACAAACCCGTCAGGTGATGTGGTTCGACCGGTTGTAGACGTTGAACTTACCGGTCGGGGCAAACAGACCTTTCACACGACCGATCTCTTCCAGCGTCTTGGCGTCGAAGATCACGATCTCACCATTGGCCTCTTTCGAGGTCGAGCGGTTCCACTTGGAAACCCAAACCTCGGAGCCGTCCTGGTTGAACTCGAAGTGGACGGCGACATTGCCTTCCTCTTCGGTGATCTGGATCGTTTTCACGATCTCACCGGTTGCCTTGTCGATGACCTGCACCGATTGCTGAATCTCAGGCTCGGGATGCTTGGTCTGGTCGGCCCAGATGTAATCCGATTCCGGGTGCGTCCGAATGAACAGGCCGGGTCCGTCGGTTTCCACCTCATAGCAGACCTTCCAGGCATCGTCCGGGCGACCTTCGGGGTCGTTGCCCCAAACGGTGACCGTGCCTTCGCCCAGGTGGGTTGTACCGGCAACAGGACCGCAATTCGGGTCATCCCAGTTGGCGCCCGGGCCGGGGTGCGGCAGCGGCGCGGTGTCGATCAGAGCTTCCAGCTTGTGGGTCTCGGTATCGACCACGACCATCTTGTTCGACGCGTTCGCGGCGATCTGGAAGTAACGACCGGTCGGATCAAAGAACCCGTCATGCAGGAACTTGGCGCTGTCGATCTTGTCGATCCGCAGGTTGTCCAGATCGGAGTAGTCCACCTGCCAGAGCTGACCGAGTTCTTTGACGGCCACGATCCATGTGGGCTCGTTCGGAGTGGTGTAGATGGCGGCCACGCGAGCCTCTTCCACATAATCCCCGTCCACGTTGTAACCGCGGGTCGAGACGACCTTTTTCGGCTCCATGGTTTCGGCGTCGACGATGGCGAAGTGCGGCGGCCAATAAGCCCCACCGATCACGTATTTACCGTCACCCGAAACGGCCACGTCGCGGGCGTCATAACCAATGGTGACCTCGGCCACGAGCATGTTCTCGGGGTTCTGCCACAGGTCGATCTTGGTCATCTTGCCGTCGCGGCCCATAGTGTACCAGAAGCGGCCCGGATTCTCCGGCTCTTCCAGTTTATGGTGCTCGGACGCTTTCAGGACGTGCACGGCATAACCGGTCGGGATATGCGCCAGCACTTCCTTGGTGTCGCCGTCGATCACGGCCACCTTACCCACGTCACGTTCGATGACCACGAAGAAGTTTTCCCAGTTGCGGCCATGCAGCGGCTCGGTCGGGTAATCCTGCGGTTCGACATAGACCTTGCGGGTCGCCATCATCTGCTCAAGCGACATCTCCGGCGGCTTGGGCGGCTCCATCTGGATGTAGGTCGCCATATCGCGGATTTCTTCTTCGGACATCACATCCGAGAAGTTGTTCATACCGCCCTCGGTGCCCCATGCGATGATCTTCTCAAGCCGGTCCTGTCCCAGTTTCAGGGTGCCGGACTCGGTCACGGTGCCATCGTCGTTCTTTGTTTCAACCAAAGGCTCAAGGCTTTTGCCTGTCGCCCCTTTGCGCAGCACGCCGTGGCAACCGGCGCAGCGTTCAAAGTAAAGTTGTTTTGATGATTCAAAGGCTTCCTTGCTCAGGGTTGGCTCTTCTGCAAAGGCTGGCGCAGCGACGCTGCCCAGCAGCATCGCCAAACCGACCCCGAAGGCGCGGCCAGTTCTGTTGTAGCTGATTCCAAGTGACATGATCACTCTCCATTTGCTGGTGAGGCAGGTCCAAGGGTGAGACATCACGCGTTTGTTATCCTTGACGAAAGTCAACGGAAGGCCTGCAAACTGCGTCCAAAGGCAATATTTCCGCCAATAAAATAAGGGTTTCGGAGGCATCTTTTCGCCTGCTTGATTTCTGTTAAGTGAGCTGGAACTGAAGCTCGCTAGGTTCTCACCCAGAGGGCATCAGAGCCGAGGAGAGCAGACATGTCGGCAGTCATCGCGCGGGTTTTTGGCGAAGGATTTCGGGTCTTTTTCCTGTCAGCCGGTTTATACGGTCTGTTCGTTGGCGGTGTCTGGGGTGTCTGGTTGATGGTCCAGACCGGCGCAGTTTCTTATTCGGGCACGAGCTATGCGATGACCCCACCGATGTGGCACGCGCATGAGATGATTTTCGGCTATGCCACCGCCGCGCTGGGCGGGTTCTTTCTGACCGCCGTGCCGAACTGGACCGGCGCACCCGACGCGCGAGCGCGGTTCATAATGCTGGCGGCGGGTCTTTGGCTTCTGGGGCGTCTGGCCATGTGGTATTCGGCTGCGCTGTCGCCTGTTCTGGTTGCCGTGCTTGATCTCGCCTTTGTGCCGATCCTGGCCGCGAAGATCGCGACTCAGCTGATCCGACGTCCTAAACCGCAGAACATGGTGTTTCTGCTGCTGCTCAGCTTGATCTGGATCGCCAACCTGCTGACTCACTTGCAATGGATCGGGATCACCAATGACACGCTCGATACCGGCCTGCGTGTTGGGCTGCTGACCTTATGTTCCATGATCGCGATTCTGGGGGGGCGGATCACGCCGGCTTTCACCCGTAACGCGATGAAGCGCGAGGGTGCGCCGGAAGAGGCGTGGCCGGTTTCTGTTGCCGCACTCGATAAGGCAGGCATGGTCGTCGCTTTGCTCCTGCCAATCAGTGCGCTGATCATTGGGATCAGCATGGTGACCGGGCTGGTGGCGCTGATCCTTGGCGTTGTGCAGATCCTTCGCATGGCGCGCTGGCGGTCGCTCTGGGCCATGCGGCAGCCGATTCTCATAGCCTTGCATGTTGGGCTTGGAATGCTTGCGCTTGGCCTGATCTTGTGGGGCCTGTCCCTGTTGGGCATCGGCAATGAGATTGCGGCGCTGCATGTGCTGGGCATCGGCTGTGTCGGTGGCATGACACTGGCGGTCATGAGCCGCGCCGCGCTTGGTCATAGCGGTCGGGCGTTGGTTGCGCCGACGCCGATGGCGGTGGCCTACGGGTTGATGGCGCTGGCCGCGATCCTCAGATGGGTTGGATCGGATCTGAGCACCGGCTACCTGACGGCGATGCTGGTTGTCGATGGGCTATGGATCGGAGCGTTTGCGCTCTATCTGATCGCCATGTGGTCGGCACTGACAGGTCCGCGCGCGGCCTGAAAAATAAAGTTATTCAAATAGCTTACTCTTTCCTGCGGACTGTCTTGACTTTCGTTAAGGCAGCTCAGCCACCCAGCCGCCATTGTCGTCACACTAGCTAATCTGCGCAAAGGAGAGCGCAATGCGAGAAGTCATGACAAAGAGCATGGCTCGCAACATATTCTATGGCGGGTCACTGTTCTTCATCCTCATTTTCCTGGCCCTGTCGGCCCATTCGCACTGGTACATCGTCAATTCCGAGAATTCGGCGAAACTGGATGAGAGTGTGGTCCGCGGTAAGCACATCTGGGAAAAACACGCCTGTATCAACTGTCACTCGATCCTGGGTGAAGGTGCCTATTTCGCCCCCGAAGTCGGCAATGTAATGACCCGCTGGGGCGTCCTCGACGACCCGGAATCAGCCTTTGAATCGCTCAAGGGCTGGATGGAGGCGCAACCCACCGGCATTCCCGGCCGTCGGCAGATGCCCAATTTCAACCTCAGCGACGAAGAGCTTCGCGACCTGACCAACTTCCTGATCTGGACCGACAATATCGATGCTCAGGACTGGCCACCGAACGAAGCCGGTTAAGGAAGGAACAGAGCAATGAAATACGAATCCCAAAAAATTGCGCTGGCCTACTTTGCCGTGGCCATGGCGCTGTTTGCGATCCAGGTGCTGGGCGGACTGCTGGCGGGCTGGGTCTATGTCATGCCCAACACGCTCAGCGAGTTGTTGCCGTTCAACATCATCCGCATGTTGCACACCAACGCGCTGATCGTCTGGCTGATCACAGGCTTCTTTGGAGCGGCCTATTTTCTGGTTCCGGAAGAAACCGAACGCGAGATCCACTCGACCAAGCTGGCTTATCTGCAGCTGCTGATCCTTGTGGTCGGTACGCTGGGTGCGGTGCTGACTTATACCTTCAACCTGTTCGAAGGTAACTGGCTGCTGGGTAAAGAGGGGCGCGAGTTCCTTGAACAGCCCAAATGGGTCAAGGCGGGCATTGTCGTGGCGGCGCTGATCTTCCTTTACAACATCTCGATGACGGTGCTGAAGGGTAAGAAAACCGCGATTTCGAATATCCTTGTTCTGGGCCTCTGGGGTCTGGCGCTGCTGTTCCTGTTCGCCTTCTACAACCCGGGCAACCTGTCTCTGGACAAGCAATACTGGTGGTATGTCGTCCACCTGTGGGTCGAAGGCGTGTGGGAGCTGATCATGGCCTCGATCCTGGCCTATCTGATGCTGAAGCTGACGGGTGTGGACCGCGAGATCGTCGAGAAATGGCTCTATGTCATTGTCGCCGCCGCGCTGTTCTCGGGCATCCTTGGTACAGGTCACCACTACTACTGGATCGGTACGCCTGCGTATTGGCAGTGGATCGGCTCGATCTTCTCAAGCCTCGAGGTGATCCCGTTCTTCGCAATGATGGCCTTTGCCTTCGTCATGGTCTGGAAAGGCCGTCGTGACCATCCCAACAAGGCCGCTCTGTTGTGGTCGCTGGGCTGTGCCACGCTCGCCTTCTTCGGTGCCGGCGTCTGGGGCTTCCTGCACACGCTGCATGGGGTGAACTACTATACCCACGGTACGCAGATCACAGCGGCTCACGGTCACCTGGCCTTCTACGGTGCTTATGTCGCCCTGAACTGCGCCATCTTCAGCTATGCCATGCCGATCCTGAAAAACCGCGATCCGTATAATCAGGTGCTGAACATGGCTTCGTTCTGGCTGATGACCGGCGGCATGGTGTTCATGACCTTCGTGCTGACCTTTGCCGGAACCGTGCAGACGCACATGCAGCGTGTGGTGGGCGACTACTACATGGACGTGCAGGACCAGATCGCCATCTTCTACTGGATGCGCTTCGGTTCGGGTGTCGTCGTGGTGCTTGGCGCGCTGTTGTTCATCTACTCGATCTGGGTGCCCCGGAAAGAGGTGATTGAACCCGGCAAGATCGAAACCCCTGCGGAGTGATGAATATGGATGGCTCCATGAAACTGAACGAGGGGGCGGCAAACGCCCCCTTCTACCTCGCCCAGGGCGATGAATGCGATGTGTTCTGCGCCGCTTACAACAATGATCTGCCGGTTCTGCTGAAAGGCCCGACAGGCTGCGGCAAGACCCGATTTGTGGCCCATATGGCTGCGCGTCTTGGCCGCCCGCTTTATACCGTGGCCTGCCACGATGACCTGGCCGCCGCTGACCTGATCGGGCGTTACCTGCTGAAGGGCGGCGAGACTGTTTGGGTCGATGGCCCTCTGACTCGCGCTGTGCGTGAAGGTGCGATCTGCTATCTCGACGAGGTGGTCGAGGCCCGCAAGGATGTCACCGTCGTGCTGCACCCGCTGACAGATGACCGGCGCATCTTACCGATCGACCGCACGGGTGAAGAACTTGAGGCTGCGCCCGGCTTCATGCTGGTCGCTTCATATAACCCCGGATATCAGAATATCCTGAAAACCCTGAAACCCTCGACCCGGCAGCGGTTCATCTCGCTGGAGTTCGACTTCCCGTCACCTGAAATGGAGGCCGAAGTTGTCGCCCAGGAAAGCGGACTGCCGCTGGAGCGCTGCAAGCCGCTGATCCGGCTGGCGAACAAGCTGCGCGGGCTCAAGGGTCAGGACCTTGAGGAAGGCGTTTCCACCCGTCTGGTCGTCTATGCCGCGACATTGATCGCACAGGGCATGTCCACCGACCGCGCCATCCTTGCCGCTATGATCGAACCTCTGACCGATGACGAGGATATCAAACGCGGGCTCCTCGATCTTGTCACGGCTGTCTTTGGGTGAGGCCGGCCGATGGTCAGGATCGATTTTGAGCCATGGGAACCCGAAGAAACGATCGGGAAACTGTGGCACACCCTTGCCAGCCGCCTCGATGCACCTGAGGTGCATGATGGAGCCGCGGTCGACCTCTCAGAGGTCGCGGGGCGGCTGGCTGTCCTCTTCCGAGGGCTTGGGGGTAGTCCGGGCGTAGAATTGCGCCCGGTCTCACCCGAGGTTTCACGCCACCGTCTGGGGTGGCGCCGCCGTCTGGCGACCGAAGTCGAGCTGATGCCGCGTGCGTCGTTCGATGGCGAAGTATTGCGCCTGCCCGACCGGCTGGCCGTTTTTCCTGCACGTGAAGCAAATGGTGCGCTTTACGTCTGGCTGGCCGCCGCCGCGGCCCATGCCAGCACCCGCATCGACGAAGACGACCCGCTGCGCGCCGATTTGCACGCGTTGATCGCCGCCCGACGCATGGTCGAGGCGACATTAGACAATGCCCCTGGTTTGCGCGCGCTTTACACCGAACTCTGCAAAGGCGTTCTGCATTACCGCGACATCCCCGGTTTGCCACCCGTGGAGGCGGCAGTTGAAGAGATCATTCGCCACTTGCTGGGCGATCCTGCACCCCTGTCATCGCAGGCCGAGCAGCTTCTGACACTGGATGACGACCTTTCCGCCCCGCGCGGATATCAGCATTTCCGCCCTATCCCGTTGTGGCCCGCGCTGCGCCCCGTCGGACTTTCCGAACATAACGAGGTCGAAAACCCCGACACAGAAGGCCCGCCCGAGGAAACCGGAGAGAAAACCCATCGCGCCCGCCGCCGCAAATCGGATCAGGCTTCCCGCAGCGACAGTTTCATTCTGCACAAGTTCGAAGCGATCCTCAGCTGGGCCGAGTTTCTGAATATCAACCGCCGCATCGACGACGACGACCCCGACAATGCCAAGAAAGCGGCCGACGATCAGGAAGAGATTGGCCTTGGGCAGATCTCGAAGGCGCCGCCGACCAAGCTGAAACTGCATCTGGACCTGGCTCCGGAGGATGTGAACCGAGAGCGTCTGTCCGGCCGGGTTCTCTATCCCGAATGGGATGTGCGCACAGGGCAATACCTTCCCGATCATGTCAACGTTCTGACTTCGGATGCCGACATCCGCGAAGATTCTGCAGAGTTTGGCAAGGACCCCGCCACTGCCCGCCGCATCCGCGCCGTGAAACGCCAGTTCGAGGCGTTGCGTCCGGGCCGTGTGATGACGCGCGGCCATCTGGATGGCGATCAGCTGGACATCGAGGCCGCCGTCCGGGCGCAGGTGGATCGCTGCGCCAATGGCGAAGGCACCGAACGCATCTGGATGCAATCCCGCCCCGAGGCGCGCGATCTGGCGGTATCGATCCTGCTGGATGTCAGTCGCTCGACCGAAAGCGCAGTCACAGGCCGCGCCGTGATCGACATCGAACGCGAGGCGCTGGCCGCGCTCGCCTGGGGTCTGAATGCCTGCGGCGACGATTTCGCCATTCACGCCTTCAGCTCGCTGAAACGCCACCGTGTTTATGTGCAGCGGTGCAAACGGTTCGATGAGCCGATGGGGGGATTGGTCGAACAACGCATCGCGTCCCTGCGCCCCGGTCACTATACCAGACTCGGCGCTGCGATCCGGCATTGCTCGGCCGATCTGGCCGGTCAATCGCGCAAACGCCGGTTGTTGCTAGTCATCACCGATGGCAAGCCCAACGATCTGGACCACTATGAGGGTCGCCACGGCATCGAAGACACACGGCAAGCCATCCGCGAGGCGCGCCGCGCAGGGCAATCGGTATTCGGCGTCACCATCGACAAAACCGGCAAAAGCTGGTTTCCGCGCATGTTCGGCCAGGGTGGCTTCGCTGTCATCCCCGATCCGCACCGTCTGACCATGGCCCTGCCGCAGATCTACCGCCAGCTGGTCGGCGCATGAGCGAGACCTCTCTGATCGACGAGCTTCCGGGCGAGTTGCTGATGTGGGTGCTGATCATCTCGGAACTGCTGGTGTTCGGCGCAGGCTTGATTGCCTTCATGGGTGTGCGCCTGACCGATCCCGCCGGATTTGCCGAAGCGCAATCGCATCTCTACCGCACCGGAGCGGCGCTTAATACGGCGGTGCTGGTCACCTCAGGTTATCTGGCGGCGCAGGCGTTGCATTGGCGGAAGGTCGCGCGTCGCACTGCGGCTCGAATAGCGATGATCGCCGCCGCCGCGCTGGGCGTCGTGTTTCTGATCATTAAAGGTGTGGAATATGCAGGTAAAGCCGCGCAGGGGATCACCTACGAGACCCACCCGTTCTTCCTGTTCTACTACCTGTTGACCGGATTTCATGCCGCGCATGTTCTCGCAGGCGTCGGCGTCCTGTTGCTGGTCGCCTGGCGCGATGACCCACGCAATATCGAGGCAGGCGCACAGTTCTGGCACATGGTTGATCTGGTCTGGATCATGCTCTTCCCTGTGATCTACCTGCTGGGATGATGACGATGCCTGCACCTTCATCTTTTCCCAGAATCTCCCGCCGAGCGCGCTTGAACGCGCTCACACGTGCCTGGCTCGCTCTTTTGGCGCTCAGCGTCACATCCGCGATACTGACGGTGCTGCCCATCCCACCCGCGCTGTTGGGCGGCGGCATCCTTGTTTTTGCGCTTGCAAAATCCCGGGTCATTCTTTCCCGCTATCTGGACCTTGCAACCAGCCCGACATGGCTGCGCGGCTTCACGATGGTGCTGACCGGCTTTGCGGTCGTCATCTTTGCCCTCTACTTGATCTGAAAAAACGCCGCCTCCGGAGAGACGGCGAGGTATCACGCAAGGGGGCGCTTTTTGATTACTGGGCCGCCATCGGCATCCGCGCGATCTGGCAGCGTTGCCACAGGGCCGACAGCGCGCTGACCAGATGGTCGATATCCTCATCGGTATGAACCGGAGACGGCGTGATCCGCAGGCGCTCGGTCCCTTTCGGAACAGTGGGGTAGTTGATCGGCTGGATGTAGATGCCGAACTCCTCCAGCAGCGTGTCCGAGATGAACTTGCATTTCACCGGATCGCCGACCATCACCGGGATGATGTGGCTAGGGTTGGGGATATGGGGAATACCTTCCGCATCCAAGCGCGCGCGCACCTGCGCCACGCGGGCCTTTTGCAGGTCGCGCTCGGCATTGGACTGTTTCAGATGCCGGATCGAAGCTGCAGCACCGGCGGCAATCGAAGGCGGCAGGGCGGTGGTAAATATGAAGCCACTGGCAAAGCTGCGCACGAAATCGCACAGCGCGGCTGAGGCAGCGATGTAGCCTCCGACCACACCAAAGGCTTTGCCAAGCGTCCCTTCGATCACCGTCAGGCGATCCATCAGGCCTTCACGCTCAGCGATGCCGCCGCCGCGCGGGCCATAAAGACCAACGGCGTGGACCTCATCCAGATAAGTCATCGCACCGTATTTGTCGGCCAGATCGCAGATTTCTTTGATGGGGGCGATGTCACCGTCCATCGAATAGACCGACTCGAATGCTATCAACTTGGGCGCATCGGGATCGGCTGCGGCCAGTTTCGCCTCAAGATCTTCCAGATCGTTGTGCTTCCAGATCACCTTCTGCGCCCGCGAGTGGCGGATGCCTTCGATCATCGAGGCGTGGTTCAGGGCATCAGAAAATACGATCAGGCCAGGAATTTTTGCGGCGAGGGTGCCAAGGGCCGCCCAATTCGAAACATATCCGGAAGTAAAGAGAAGCGCGGCTTCTTTTCCGTGCAGATCGGCCAGTTCGGCCTCAAGCAGCACGTGGTCGTGAGTGGTGCCTGATATGTTCCGCGTCCCCCCGGCCCCCGCGCCGCAGCGGTCCAATGCGTCGTGCATCGCACCGATAACTGATGGGTGTTGACCCATGCCGAGATAGTCGTTTGAACACCAGATCCGCACGTCCCGCTGCACAGGGCCGTCTGTTTGACGCGCGTTGGGGAAAGACCCGCAGCGACGTTGCAAGTCGATGAAAACACGATAATTCCCTTCGTTCTGAAGGTCCTCAAGGCTTTGGCTGAAGAAACGCTCGTAATTCATCTTGCTTGCTCCCCGGCATACTGGCTATGGGCTGAGTTTATGGCAGCCTCGGTGCCTCAGACATGACTATTGTCAAGTTCGTACCGGTAAAAAAGGATGGTGCAAGCTGACGGGCTTTGGCATAGCGTGGGGTTGGGATGGACCGACCGAACCAACGTGTCGGCAGGAATAAACGGGGGTGTTTTCATGTCTCATGAAACACAAAAGGCAATCGCGCGTCAGTCGCTGTTGCTGCGCAGTCTGCCGGATCAGCATGTCGAGACATTGCTGAGCCACGCGATCTGGCGTCGGTACGATCGGGGCGAGACGATCTTCCTGCAGGAAGAAGAGGCGCAGGCCGTTCACGTGGTACTGGAAGGCTGGGTTAAACTCTTCCGCATGACACCCACTGGAGCCGAGGCCGTGGTAAGCGTCTTCAAGCGCGGCGATAGCTTTGGCGAGGCGGTGGCACTGCGCAACGTGCCCTATCCCGTCTCAGCCGAGGCTGTATCGGCCTGCGAAGTGATGCACATTCCCAGCCCGATCCTGATCTCTTTGATGAAGGAAGACCCGGAAATCGGGATCTCGATCCTGGCCGCGACATTTACCCATCTGCATTCTCTGGTCGCTCAGCTTGAGCAACTCAAGGCGCAAACCGGCGCGCAGCGCGTGGCCGAGTTTCTGCTGAACCTCTGTGACAGCGATGCAGGCGAGTGCGAAGTGTCCCTGCCTTACGACAAGATGCTGATCGCGGGTCGTCTGGGGATGAAGCCCGAAAGCCTGAGTCGGGCATTCTCACGGCTCAAAGCAGTGGGCGTAAAGATCAACCGCAACCATGCCGAGATTTCAGATATCGCACTGCTGCGGGATTACGCCGAGAGCGATCCGGCGGAGAACTGGGGGCGGTAACCCGGCATTGCTGCCGGGTCAGGTCGCTCAGACTGTTGCGCCTTTGCGGCGAATGGCGGTGCCGAGGCTGCCGGCGCAGACCCCGACAATAATCGCAATCACGAGCGCCATCGTCCCGACATGGGAAAACTGCCACCCGGCAAAAAGCAGGGGCGCGATCAGGCCAACTACGCCACCCAGCAGGGCGCCAAGCCACAACTGGCGGGTCATCATGCCCAGTGCCAGGCCCAGAATGCCGGGCAGGCCCAATACGTTGCCGCCGATGGTTCCAAGTATCTCTAACATCTCTGTCCCCGCCTTAATCCGAGCTTTTGTTCAGGAACGAGCGGATATCGTCCCCTGACGCCGCTGCGTGTTTCTGCAGAACTTCGCCATCCACCGCGTCCGCGATCTCCTGATATGCTTCCAGATAGTTGGGCGGCAGGCTGTGCGCGATACCCTGGTGGCAATCAATGCAGGTCATGCCGGTATCAATTGCGCGCTGGTGTTCGCTAGCAGCACGGGTTTCCTGAATCGTGAAATCCATATAGTCGAAGTTGTGACAGTTGCGGCATTCGCGGCTGTCGGATGCTTTCATCTTCTTCCAAACGGCCGTCGCCATGGCGAGACGATGATCCTCGTATTTCTCGGGTGTGCTGATCGTGCCTGCCAGCTCGTGATAGACATCCTTCACCGCCATGATCTTGGCTTTGATCTTGTGGTTCCACTCGTCCGGGACGTGACAGTCCGAACAGATCGCACGGACGCCTGAGTGGTTGTTGTAGTGGATCGTTTCACGGTATTCGCCGAGATTAACCTCCATCGTGTGGCACGAGGTGCAGAATTCTTCGGTATTCGTCAGCTCCAGTGCCCAGTGGAAGCCACCCCAGAACAGGATGCCCGCCAGAAACCCGGCCAGCAAAGTGAAACCAACGCTGAGGACGGCGATCGGGCTCCAGAACCAGGTCCAGAGGCGTCGGATGAGCCCTTGTTTTTCTTGGGAGTCGGACATATCGCGCTCTCCTTTTTGACCTGAGTTCAGTTGCCGGAGGAAGGTTCAAAAGTGTTGTCGACCAGTGGCAACGCATCCGCTTGCGGCACGTGACACTGGTTGCAGAAATACCGGGTACCTGCGATCTGATCCAACTCGCGGCCTTCGCGGTCCAGATAGTGGGTCATCGACAATGTTGGTGCGTTGCGCTCACCTGCTTTGGTCCAGTCATGGCAGGACAGGCACTGGTTGGTGCGCAGGTCGATCTGGTACTGTTCGATCGAATGTGGGATCAGCGGTGGCTGCTGGCGATAGTTTCGCTGCATGCGGCCTTCGACCGTGCGGTGAACCTGATCTAGAACAGCAGGTTCATCAACCTCGGCACCGCGCAGGCTGTTGACCCCGGCAGACTGCGCAAGGGCCAGGCCACCGAGGAGTAGCGGCGGGATCAGGGCAAGGCCCACTAGGATCGGCTTTTTCATCTTCTCACTCCTTCAAAAAGGTCTTGAGGCGCGCGGCTGCGGCGCGGCGGTTGGTTCCGGTGGTGCGACGGTCAGGTCGTCGAACCGATGGGTGAATTTGAATACGTCTTCGGCGCAGACATCGATGCAGCGACCGCAATTGGTGCAGTCGGGCGACAGGATCAGCGGGGTGTCTTTGCCTTTCAGCGCCGGAGAGATGACTTGGTTTTCCGGGCAGACCGCGTAGCAATCCATACAGTCGTCACAGGCGGCGCGATTGGTGGCGCTGACCCGCAGCATCGCTTTATTGCCCACCAGTCCGTAGAACGCGCCAACGGGACAAACATGGCCGCACCATCCATGGCGTGAGACAAACAGATCGAACAGGAAGATCGCGGCGATCATCGCCCAGACGAAGCCCATGCCAAAGATCAGCCCGCGATGCAGCATGGTGATCGGGTTAACCAGCTCCCACGCGATTGTGCCGGTCAGGCCGGTCACGATCAGAACGGTTGCCATGATCCACAACCGTGTGCGGCGCTTGGGCTGCCAGCCCTTTTGCAGGCCCAGCTTGCGGTGCAACCAATGCGCGCCGTCGGTGACCGGATTGATCGGGCAAACCCAGGAACAATAGACGCGACCTCCGATCAGGGCGTAAGCAACTAGAACGATGGCGGCACCGATGGCGGCGATCAGCTCGGGCCAGTGCCCGGCGATCAGGCTTTGCAGAAAGACAAACGGGTCGGTCAGGGGCAGCACGCCCAACGTCAGCGACCCGGCCAGTGTGCCCTGCACGATCCAGATCCCGAACCAAGGGCCCAGCAGGAACAGGACCAGAAAAAACAGCTGGCTGACGCGACGCAGCAGCAGGTATTTATGGGCACCCAGCCAGCCTTTGGTGGCGATGGCCTCTTGCCCCAGTGGCATATGTGTGCGGGCGGTCATGGGGTGACCTCCGGCAATTTGAAGCTAGGCTCAAACCCGCCCGGCGCGGCGAGGTTATCTGTGCCCGGTCCCGGCAGACGGTCGGGCAAGTCGATGATGCCTTCTACGACCGGCGCGCCCTTTGCCTCTTTCTCTTCCCAGCCCTTGCGGTAGTGATCGGCGCTGCTGCCACGGGCTAGCCGGGCGGGAAGAACCTTGATCGCGGCTTCGGGCAGAACGCAGCTCTTCTCGCACATGCCACAGCCGGTGCAGTGATCGGCATGAACGGTTGGAATGAAGATTGCATGACTGCCTGAGCGGGCATTGTGTTCAGTTTCCAGCGTGATGGCTTCGTCGATGACGGGGCAGACGCGATAGCAAACATCGCAGCGCAGGCCGAGGAAATTCAGGCAATTCTCCTGATCGACCAGAACGGCCACGCCCATTTCGGCGTCGTCGATATTTTCCAGCGCAGGATCTAACGCCCCGGTCGGGCAGGCTGCGACGCAGGGGATGTCGTCACACATCTCGCAAGGCACATCGCGGGCGGTGAAATAGGGCGTGCCGGTGGCCACGGCATCGACACCCAGCTCGGCCAGTTTCAGCGTGTCATAGGGACAGTCCCGCACGCACAATCCACAGCGGATACAGGCCGACAAGAAGTCTTTTTCCGGCAAGGCTCCGGGGGGTCGTAATGCTTCGGCCGGCAACGCCCGTGCGTCCCGCGCCAGCCAGGCCAGCAAGGACCCGGCGGCGACGCAGCCGCCCGCCGCGCGCGCCGAGTCCTGCAGGAACCGGCGCCGCTGCGGCGATAAGGGGGAGCCAACACGAGACATGGGTCTTACCTTTGCCTTGCCAGCCCGTTATGCGCGCTCGATCTTACAGGCGCATTTCTTGAAGTCGGTCTCTTTCGACAGCGGGCAAGTCGCGTCCAGCGTCAGCTTGTTGGTCAGCTGGCCTTCGTCAAACCATGGCATGAAGACCAGACCGCGCGGCACTTTGTTCCGACCCCGGGTCTCGACCCGGCTGGTGACTTCGCCGCGACGAGTGGACAGAATGATCTCCTGCCCGCGGCGCAGACCACGGTCACGCGCGTCTTCGGGATGCATGTAGACCACTGCGGCCGGATAGGCGCGGTGCAGTTCGGGCACGCGGCGGGTCATAGAGCCCGAGTGCCAATGTTCCAGCACGCGACCGGTGCAGAGCCACAAATCGAATTCCGCATCCGGTTCCTCGGCAGCGGGTTCATATGGGGCAAAGATGATCTTGGCCTTGCCATCCTTATGGCCATAGAACTTCACATCTGCACCTTCGGGCACGTAAGGATCATAGCCTTCACGGAAGCGATAAAGCGTCTCTTTGCCGTCCACGACCGGCCAGCGAAGGCCGCGGGCCTGATGGTAAGTTTCGAACGGTGCCAGATCGTGCGCATGTCCGCGACCGAACTCGGCATATTCCTCGAACAAGCCCTTCTGTACGTAGTAGCCAAAGTGCTCGGACTCGTCGTTGTCGAACCCTTCCGCAGTTTCCGACAGCGGGAATTGGTCGATCGTGCCATTGGCGAACAGCACGTCATACATGGTCTTGCCGCGATGTTCGGGCATGGTGGCCAGCAGTTCTTCGCCCCAAACCTCTTCCACGGTGAAGCGTTTTGAGAATTCCATCAGCTGCCAGAGGTCCGATTTCGCCTCTCCCGGAGCCTTAACCTGTTGCCGCCAGAATTGCGTGCGACGCTCGGCGTTGCCATAGGCGCCTTCCTTCTCGACCCACATGGCGGTGGGCAGGATCAGGTCAGCGGACAGAGCCGTTACGGTCGGGTAGGGATCGGATACGGCAATGAAGTTCTCCGGGTTGCGATAGCCGGGATAGCCTTCTTCGTTGATATTGGGCGCGGCCTGCATGTTGTTGGTGCATTGCACCCAATAGGCGTTCAGATCACCGTCCTTCAGCTTGCGGTGCTGCAATACGGCGTGGAAGCCGGGTTTGGGCGGGATGGTGCCCGCAGGAATTTTCCATGCACTCTCACAAATCTCGCGGTGCTTGTCGTTTGCCACGACCATATCGGCGGGCAGACGGTGAGCGAAGGTACCGACCTCACGCGCTGTGCCACAGGCCGAGGGCTGACCGGTAAGCGAGAAGGGCGAGTTGCCGGGCTCGGAAATCTTACCCACCAGCAGGTGCACATTGTACATCAGCGAGTTCACCCACGATCCGCGTGTGTGCTGGTTGAAGCCCATGGTCCACAGGCTCATCACTTTGCGATTGGGGTCTGCATATTGCTGCGCCAGACGTTCGAGCTGAGAGGCAGGAACGCCGGACAGTTCAGAGGTATATTCCAGCGTGTATTCCGAAACGGCTTCGGCATATTCCTCGAAACTGATCGGTTCCAATTTTCCCGAGTTCGGGTTTTCAGCCTCTTGCTGCAACGGGTTGTTGTCACGCAGGCCATAGCCGATATCGGTGGCGGTCTTGGTGATGTTCACATGGTTCCGGACGAAGTCTTCGTTCACAGCGCCGTTCTGGATGATGAAATTGGCGATGTAGTTCAGGATCGCCAGATCGGTTTGTGGCGCGAAGACCATGCCGTTATCGGCCAGCTCGAACGAGCGGTGTTCATAAGTCGACAGCACATGCACTTCAGATCCCGGCTTGGTCAGGCGCGTATCGGTCAGGCGTGACCACAGGATCGGGTGCATCTCGGCCATGTTCGAGCCCCAGAGCACGAAAGTGTCTGCGTGCTCGAAATCGTCATAGCAGCCCATCGGCTCATCAATGCCAAATGTGCGCATGAAGCCGACAACCGCCGAGGCCATGCAGTGGCGCGCGTTGGGGTCGATGTTGTTGGACCGGAAACCGGCTTTCATCATCTTGGCAGCGGCATAGCCTTCCCAAACGGTCCACTGGCCCGAGCCGAACATACCGACGCTGGTTGGCCCTTTCTTGGCTAGGGCCTCTTTCCACTTGGCAGCCATGACGTCGAAGGCTTCGTCCCAGCTGACGGGCTCGAATTCACCGTTCTTGTCGTATTCGCCGTTGGTTTTGCGCAGCATCGGCGTGGTCAGACGGTCTTTGCCGTACATGATCTTGGACAGGAAATAACCTTTGATGCAGTTCAGGCCGCGGTTCACCGGCGCGTCCGGGTCGCCCTGCGTGGCAACTACGCGCCCGTCTTTGGTGCCAACCAGGACCGAGCAGCCAGTGCCACAGAACCGGCAGGCGGCTTTGTCCCAGCGGATGTCCGGGGTGGCGGCCTGAGCGTTGGCTTGTCCGGTCGCCAATGGCAGACCTGCGGCTGATGCAGTCGCAGCGGCGGCGGTTGATTTCAGAAAGGTCCGGCGGGATTCAGAGATGGTCATGACATGGGTCTCCGGCTTTATATCTGGCGAGAAGCGTTAAGGTGCGGACGGGTCTCCGCGAGGTCTTCGAAATGGTGATAGGTCAGGGTCAGAGAGATCACACCCGGGATCTGATGCAGATCCATGATCGTCTCGGACGCCAGTTTTTCCGGCGTATCCTCGACCACAACAACAAGACGGCCATCTTCGGCCGCCGCGTGAACCTCGGCCCCGTCTGTGCGCGCAATCGCGTCCTGCGCGCTTTGGGTGGTTTCCGGGCTTACATGGACGAGGCAACCACAGATGTTCATAAGGCAACCTCCTGAGTGGGCGGGGTGTGGCGTTCAAAACTGATGGAACCGGCGGGGCAGGCGCTGGCGCAAGCTCCGCAGCCGGTACATTTGTCGATATCGAGTTGGGGTTCGGCGCGACCACCGGGTTGCAGTTTGAAGCGGATCGCGCTGTGGTCACAGACGTCCTGACAGATCCGGCAACTGACGCCGTTCATCGACAGGCATGATGCAGATATTGCAGCGCGCCAAGGCCAGTCGGCTACGCGTTCAGGATTCAGCGCTCCAGTCGGGCAGGCGTTGGCGCAATCGCCGCAAAGGGTGCAGGGACCAACGTCCAACTGAACCACGGGCCAGCCTTGTGCGTCAAAACGGATGATGTCTTCGGGGCAGGCCACCTGGCATTCGTCGCACTGTGTACACAGTTCAAGAAACTCCGCCTCCGCGCCCGGCGGGCGGATGGCTGATCTATCCCCTTGCAGCATCTTGCCACGCAAGAAAGCGCGTCGGCTTGCTAGCTTGTTCATTCGCTTGCGACCCTCGAGTGTCCGGCAGGAGTTGGTCTGCCTGACTCGGGTGTTAGCGTATCACAGTGCGTAAGGATTTGACCTATGTCATTTTAAATTTGCTTATTTTTCCGATGTTCAGACTGAAGGCTGCAAAAATATCAGGCACGTTTCTCGCCGATTGAGGGTACGCCGAGAACCGAAAGCACCTTGGCCTCGATCTGTTCTGCGTTCATCCCTGCGACGGCGTACATATCGGCCGGGCTGGCCTGGTCGATGAAGATGTCCGGCAGCACCATCGAGCGATACTTCAGCCCTTCATCAAACACACCCTCATCCGCCAGCAGTTGCGCCACGTGGCTGCCAAAGCCACCCACGGCCCCTTCTTCGATGGTGATCAGCGCCTCGTGGTTCGCGGCGAGGTCAAGGATCAGGTCCTGGTCGAGCGGCTTGGCAAAGCGCGCATCCGCGATGGTGGGCGTGATCCCGCGCGCAGACAGGGCCTCTGCCGCCTTCTGCACTTCGGCGAGCCGCGTGCCGAAGGACAGCAGCGCCACGCGGGCACCTTTTTGGATCAGTCGACCCTTGCCGATCTCCAGCGCTTCGCCGCGCTCGGGCAGGTCAACACCCACCCCTTCGCCGCGCGGATAGCGGAAGGCGATAGGGCCATCGTCATGGGCCACTGCAGTGGCAACCATGTGCATCAGTTCAGCCTCGTCTGCGGCGGCCATGACGACCATGCCGGGCAGGTTGGCCAGGTAGGCGATATCGAACGATCCAGCATGGGTCGCGCCATCTGCGCCCACCAGACCCGCGCGATCGATGGCAAAGCGTACCGGCAGGCGCTGGATCGCCACATCATGCACCACCTGATCATACCCACGCTGCAGGAAGGTCGAATACATGGCGCAGAATGGCTTCATCCCGCCCGCCGCCAGCGCGGCCGAGAAGGTCACGCCATGCTGTTCGGCAATCGCCACATCGAAACAGCGCGACGGATAGCGCTCGGCAAACAGGTTGAGCCCGGTACCATCCGGCATCGCGGCAGTGACGGCTACGATCTTGTCATCCCGCGCTGCTTCATCGACCAGTGTCTTGCCAAAGACCGAGGTATAGGATGGCGCGTTCGAAGGCGCCTTTTTCTGCTCGCCCGTCACCACATCGAACTTGGCGGTTGCGTGACCTTTGTCGCGGGCCTGTTCGGCAGGGGCATAGCCCTTACCCTTCTTGGTCAGCACGTGGATCAGAATCGGCCCGCTTGCCTTCGCCTTGACCGCACGCAGAACCGGCAGCAACTGATCCAGATCATGCCCGTCGATGGGGCCGAGGTAGGAAAAGCCCAGCTCTTCAAACAGCGTCCCGCCCATGGCCATGCCTTTCAGCATATCCTTGGCGCGCTTTGCCCCTTCGCGGAACGGTTCGGGCAGCAGCGATACCGCGCCTTTGGCGGCAGCTTTCAGGTCGTGGAACGGTTCCTCGGCATAGATGCGCGACAGGTAGTTGGACAAGGCCCCGACGGGCGGCGCAATGCTCATTTCATTGTCGTTGAGGATGACGATCAGGCGTTTTTTTAGATGACCCGCGTTGTTCATCGCCTCAAAGGCCATGCCCGCAGACATCGAGCCATCGCCGATCACCGCAATTGCATCGCCCAGCCCCTCGGGTGTCACACCACCCAGATAACGCGCCACGGCAAACCCAAGTGCGGCGCTGATCGAGGTGCTCGAATGCGCCGCGCCAAACGGGTCATAGGGGCTTTCGCTGCGCTTGGTGAAGCCGCTCAGGCCATCCTTCATGCGCAAGGTGCGGATACGGTCGCGGCGCTCGGTCAGGATCTTGTGCGGGTAGCACTGGTGCCCCACGTCCCAGATGATCTTGTCGCGCGGAGTATCGAACACCGCATGCAGCGCCGTGGTCAGTTCGACTACGCCAAGACCCGCACCCAGATGTCCCCCAGTCACAGAAACGGCCGAGATCGTCTCGGACCGCAATTCATGTGCGACCTGATGTAGTTGCGCATCCGAGAATTGCTTGAGATCCGCAGGGCGGTTCACAAGGTCCAACAGAGGCGTATTCGGGCGGTCAGACATATGGCGTTCCTGGCTTAGCTGTCCCGGGCAATAACGAAGCGGGCAGCTTGCTTCAAGGTTTCAGCTTTAGGGCCATACCCGTCCAGTGCTGCGCAGGCCTGATCCGCCAACGCGGCAGCACGGGATTTCGCGGCCTCCAGACCCAGCAGCGAGACAAAGGTTGCCTTGCCCGCCTCAGCATCCTTCTGCAGCCGCTTTCCGGCCTTTTCGGCATCTCCTTCGACATCCAAGATGTCATCGGCGATTTGAAAAGCAAGGCCAAGGGCTTGGGCATATTGGCGCAAGGGTTCGGGATCGGCCTGTGCCAATCGTGCGCCCGCGCAAGCGGACCATTCGATCAACGCACCGGTTTTACCCGCTTGCAGCTGCGTGATCTGATCCAGCGTCAAGGGCTCTGCCGCTGTTTCCGCCGCGATATCCAGCGCCTGGCCCAAAACCATACCCTGTGCGCCGCTCGCTTTTGCCAGTGTTAGACCCAAATCTGCGCGAATTTCCGCGCTCCCGGCCTCGGGTCGCGTGCAAAGTTCAAATGCCAGCGTCTGCAACGCATCGCCCGCGAGGACAGCGGTGCCCTCATCCCATTTCACATGCACAGTCGGGCGCCCGCGCCGCAAATCATCGTCATCCATGCAGGGCAGGTCATCATGAACAAGCGAGTATGCATGCAGCGCCTCAATCGCGGTCGCTGGCCAGATCGCTTGCGTCGCGTCAACGCCATGCAACCGCGCGCTTTCCAAAACCAGAAACCCACGCAGCCGCTTGCCGCCTTCGGTGGCATAGGCCATCGCCCGTGTCACATCCAGATCGTCCAACGCCCCCAGAACCAGATCGAAATGGCTCTGAATCAGCGCCGCATCCTGCGCCAGCTTTTCACGAAACATTTACTGACTTTCGACAGGCGTTGTCCCGGTCGGTTGTCCACTCGCATCCAGAGTGATCGCTGCGACTTTTTCTTCGGCCCGCTTCAACTCATCTTCGCAACGCTTCTTCAAAGCCGCGCCGCGTTCATAGAGAGCAATCGACTGATCCAAGGCCACATCCCCGCGTTCCAGCTGGCCCACTACCGCCTCAAGCTCTTTCATCGCCTGTTCAAACGTCATCTGTTCGACTGGAGTATCGGTCATCGTGCTGCCTTTATCAGTTCTTCCACATGGGCTCGTGTCGCCTCGGCCAGTGCGTTCAGATCATACCCGCCTTCCAGAGTCGAGACGATACGGCCTGCACAGACCTCATCGGCGATCTTGCACAGCTCGGCTGTGATCCAGGCGAAATCACCCGTGGACCAGTTGAGGTTGGCCAGTAGGTCATCCTGATGCGCATCGAATCCCGCCGAAATGATGATCAGTTCCGGCTTGAATGCGCGCAGCCGCGGAAAGGCCTGCGCCTCGTAGGCAGCGCGCATCTCGGCCCCGCCCGTGCCGGGGGCTAATGGAATATTCAGCACCGTCTCATAGGCGCCGGTTTCATCCGCGCGCCCTGTTCCGGGCCACAACGGCATCTGCTGGCTGGTAATCACCAGCGCCCGTGGCTCATCCCACAGCAGATCCTGCGTGCCATTGCCATGATGTACATCGAAATCCACCACCGCCACGCGGTTCAACCCGTGATGATCCAGCGCATGCTTCGCCGCCAGCGCCGCGTTGCCGAACAGACAAAACCCCATCGCTGTCTCGGATTCCGCATGATGCCCTGGCGGGCGGATGGCGCAGAACGCGTTCGAGGCCTCACCGCTCAAAACCAGATCAACCGCCCGTACCGCCGCCCCCGCTGCGCGATAAGCAGCATCGACCGACCCCGGAGACATGAACGTGTCCCCATCGATTTGTCGAAACCCTTCAGAGGGCTTGCTGCTTCGGATATCATCGATGTGACTGGATGGGTGAACCCGCAACAGATCATCATCTGCGGCCATCGGAGCAGTGACCCGTTTCAGATCCAGGCCTTCCAGCGCATGTAAAACATGCTCCAATCGCGCCACCCGCTCCGGATGCCCGTCAGGTGTCACATGGCCTAAACAATCGGCATGGGTCAAAAGGGCAGTCGTCATCGGGGTCCTATCTTCATCTGGCTATAGATACCTTCGCCGAAGGCAAAGTCGCCGCACAACGGCAAATCAGTCGGGGGCCAACATATACCCCGCACCCCGCACAGTCTGCAGATACCGGGGCTGCTTCGGATCTTGCTCAATCTTGCGCCGCAAGCGCGTGATCTGCACGTCTACCGCGCGTTCCTGCGCTTGTCCCTTGTCGCGCCCCAGATCCTCAACCAGTTTGGCCCGGCTGATCGGCTCTCCCGGCTGGGCCGAGAAGATCTTCATCAACTGGCTTTCGGTCGCGGTCAGACGCACGGGATCTTCTCCCTGCCACATCTCGCCACGCTCGATGTCATAGCGGATCGGGCCGAGTGTCAGGAATTTCGCGGCTGTCTCCTGCGCGGGGGCTTCGGGCATGCGGCGCAAGATGGCGTTGATCCTCAGCAGCAGTTCTTTCGGCTCAAAAGGCTTGGCGAGGTAATCATCGGCACCGGCTTCGAGCCCCGCGATGCGATGCTCGGTTTCGCCTTTTGCGGTCAGCAGCAGGATCGGTGTTGTATGGGTCTCGCGCAGCGCCTTGGTCAGGCTTACCCCATCCTCGCCCGGCATCATGACATCCAGCACGATCAGATCGAAATCCAGCCCCGACAGCACCCGCCTTGCATGCGCTGCGTCTCGCGCTGCGGTTACCAGAAACCCGTTTCGCATCAGGAATTTCTTGAGCAGATCGCGAATGCGTTCGTCGTCGTCGACGATCAGAAGATGGGCGTCCATATCGCTCATGAAGTTGTATCCCGCAGTTTCGTATATGCACGACGCATATCAGCATCCATCATCGCTTCAAGCACTTTGCGAAAACCGGCCACCGCTTCGGGGCCTGCATCCTTGAATGCCGCGCGCATCCGGGCTCGCTGCGCATCGGACAGCGTAGCCTCCAACGCCTTGCCCTTGTCTGTTAGAAATAGGTGGCGTTCGCGTTTGTCCACCTTTCCCACACGGCTTTCCACCAAACCGTCCTCGATCAGGGTGCGCAGAACCCTATTTAGAGACTGTTTTGTTACCCCCAGGATGCCCAGAAGGTTGTTTACCGTCGTGCCGGGCGCGCGATTGATGAAGTGAACCGCCCGGTGATGGGCGCGGCCATAGGCCATTTCGGACAGGATGCGGTCGGGATCGGCGGTGAAGCCGCGATAGGCAAAGAACATCGCTTCGATACCTTGCCGCAACTGCTCATCCGTCAGAAATAACAGGCTTTCTCCGCCAAAGACCGGGGCAGGACGGATTTCGGACATAACGGGCCTCATTCGCAATACGGTTCGAGTTTATGTCAGCCTTATTGACATTCCAAGAGCGCACAGGTATCGAATCGCAGTTTTTGCGCAACAATGTGTCCGATGCGGACCTATCTGGCGCAATATTCGGAAAATTGACCCGGTTCAGGAGGTTTCGCATGGCGGGGTATGATGATCGTGATGGTACCATCTGGCTAGACGGTAAACTGGTGCCCTGGCGTGAAGCGAATGTGCACATCCTGACCCACGCGATGCACTATGCCTCGTCTGTGTTTGAGGGTGAGCGCGCCTATAACGGCAAGATCTTCAAAAGCCGCGAACATTCCAAGCGTTTGATAGCGTCGGCCGAGGCTTTGGACATGCCGATGCCCTACTCGGTGGATGACATCGAAGCGGCCAAGGAAGAGACGCTGAAAGCCAGCGGCTTGAAAGATGCCTATGTACGCGTGCTCGTCTGGCGTGGTTCGGGCGAGGACATGGGTGTTGCCTCGGCCAAGAACCCGGTTCGTATGGCCGTCGCGGTTTGGCCCTGGGGTGCCTACTATGGCGATGCAAAGATGCAGGGGGCCAAGCTGGATATCGCGGAATGGAAACGCCCCAGCCCCGAAACCATCCCGGTTCACGCCAAGGCGGCAGGTTTATACATGATCTGCACCATCTCGAAACACAAGGCCGAGGCCAAGGGGTGTTCGGATGCCCTGTTCATGGACTGGCGCGGTTATGTGGCCGAAGCGACCGGTGCAAACGTGTTCTTTGTCAAGGATGGTGAGGTGCATACTCCGCTGGCCGATTGCTTTCTGAACGGCATCACCCGCCAGACCGTGATCAAGATGCTGAAAGACAAGGGCATCACCGTTCATGAGCGCCGCATCAAGCCCGAAGAGATGGCCGATTTCGAACAATGCTGGCTGACCGGCACCGCCGCCGAAGTGACGCCCGTTGGGCAGATCGGCGAATACACATTCGAAGTTGGCGACCTGACCCGCGAGATCGCCGAGGATTATGAGAAACTGGTCCGCTCGTAATCAGAAGCTTCTGAAACCCTCGCTTCGGCGGGGGTTTTTGTTGCAGAACGTGCAATTCTTTGTGCAGATCGTTCCAACCTGTGGACTTGTCTGAACCGCTCGATATCTTTGCACGATGTTGGACCTTCTCAGCGATATCCTCACCCGCCTGTCTTTGCGCGGTACTTTCTATTTCCGCACGTCCTTTACCCCGCCCTTTGGCGTTCAGGTGCCCGGATTCGAAAACGTCGCCCGGTTTCACTTCGTCCAGCGCGGCGAGTTGAAGGTGCATATTCCGACGACGGGTGACACTCTGCGCCTGAAACAAGGCGATCTGATTCTGATCCCACATGGAGCGCCGCATGCGTTGCTGTGCGCTGAAGTTCAGCCGTTTGATGCGCTGCCACTGGAACAGGTGCTTGAGATCGCGGGATATCGGGGCGATGGCGTATTGGTCTATGGCGGTGCGGATGAGGAGCGGGATACGCAGCTGATCTGCGGTCATTTCTCATTCATTGGCCCCGCTGGCCGGGGTGGCACGGGGCATATGCTGATTGATCGGCTGCCGCCTTACATCCTGATTCAGAACTATGGGGAAGAGGCGGGATCGTGGATCGAGGCCACGCTGCGCATGATTGGCTCGGAAGTGTCAGGCGCTCGGATCGGCGGTGATCTGATTGCCCTGAAATTGTCCGAGGTTCTGTTTGCGCAGGCGATCCGTGCCTATCTGGAACACCAAAGCCCTGATGAAGCCGCCCTTGCCGGATTTGCCGACTCACGCATCTCACGCGCGTTGACAGCGTTCCACCAGTCTCCGGCACAGGAATGGAGCGTCGCGACCCTTGCGCGCGAGGCGGCCATGTCGCGCACGGCCTTTGCCCAGCTCTTTGCCGAGAAGATGGGCACCACCCCGATGCAATACCTGACAGATTGGCGCATGCAGATTGCCTGCCACGGTCTAACTGAAAGCCGTTGGAATGTGGCCGATGCCGCGGCTGAGGTTGGATACGCCTCAGAAGCCGCGTTCTCGCGTGTATTCAAGAAGCAGGTTGGCGTGTCGCCCGCTGCTTACAGGGCCATGCACTGATCCACCCTAACTTCTGAACGATCTGCAATATCTCGTAAACGATCTGGGCTGCTACGTTCGCAGTCGGACACCTATCCTTAGTCCATCACTGATTGAGGAAAGGAAGTTCAGATGTCCCTGCGTTTCGTCACCCGCACTGTTCATGCGTATCTCGACTATCCGGTCGCCATTGCGTTGATGGTGCTGCCCTTTGTTTTGGGATTGGGTCAATCCAATCCGCTGGCGCTCTGGTTGTCGGTTGTCACCGGCGTCGCAGCTTTTGTTCTGACGGTTCTGACCGACCATCACTTGGGCATTTGGCGGGTTCTGCCTTACAAGTTTCATCTGGCCGTGGACCTGATCGTCGGCATCACCTTCCTGCTGGCCCCCAGCCTGCTTGGATTCTCGGGGATTGATGCGTGGTTCTACTGGCTGAATGGTGCTGCGGTGGTAGCTGTGATCTCGCTCAGCGCACCCGAGCAGACCGCGACCGCCTGATTATTTCTGTCGCCTGAAAGAATCAAGCCGCGCGATTTCGCGCGGTTTTCCCTTTGTTAGGCAATGTTTTATGTATCAGCAGTTCAAGCTAGATGTGGTGAGTGTTTTCAGGCTTGAAAAGACTAATGAAAAAACTCAGATAATAGTAACGCCGGATGACAATATTAGACACTAGGTTCCGGGGCGACCTGTGGCTCTGCAAGCAACACAGTGAAGACCCGCCGCCGTCCTGGAAACGATCAGCGGAGGTCCCATGCGCACTCGATTCGAAGAGCTGATGTCAGATCCTTGCTGCGCTTCTTGTGATTGCGACGCGCTGAGCTCAGAGGTTGAGGTCTATCTCGATCGCAAAACCTGCGATGCGGAGAGGTGCCGGAGGCTCGACTTGCAAACCCCGACGACACTGGCAGGCCGCGTATCGACACGCAGCCTGAATGAAAACAGTTTTCAGCGTTAGAAATCCACGCCGCGCTGGGCCTTGATCCCGGCTTGGAACGGGTGTTTTTCTTCGGTCATTTCCGTTACCAGATCGGCATAATCGCGCAGCGCTTGCGGCGCATCGCGGCCCGTCAAGAATACGCTGGTCTTGTCCGATCGGGCTTTCAGACCTTCGATAACACTCTCTACAGAAAGATATTCATAACGCAGGGCGATATTGATTTCGTCGAGAACGACCAGATCATACTCACCACTGGCCATCAGATCACAGGCCTTGCCAAAGGCCGAGGTGGCCGCTGCAATGTCGCGCTCGCGGTCTTGGGTGTCCCAGGTGAAGCCCTCACCCATCGTGTGCCAGGTGACCAGATCCCGCTCTTCAAAGAAACGCCGCTCGCCGGTTTTCCACTTGCCCTTGATGAACTGGACTACGGCAACCTTTTGACCCCAACCCAATGCGCGGATCACCACACCAAAGGCGGCAGATGATTTGCCCTTGCCCTTGCCGGTGTTGATCAGCACCAGACCGCGACCCGGGTCAACGGCCTCGGACACTTTCTTGCGGTGCTGGGCCTGCACCTTCTGCATCTTTTCCTTGTGATCCTGCGCGTCGCTCATCTGGAAACCTCTTTCATTGCCCGGCCCAACCTAGGCGAAGTCTGCGAAAGGTAAAGGTCAGGCTTTGGGATCGGTGACGGCGCGCGCCTTGCCTCGTTCCAGCCCCAACTGATGCTCGCGCCAGATCACGACAACATTGCCCGCGATCACCAGCACCGCCCCGATCAGGATCGCCACCGTCGGCAGTTCGTCGAACCAGACATAGCCAATGACAATTGCAAACAGCATGGTCGAATAGTCATAAGGCGCCAACATCGAGGCCTGCCCGAAGCGATAAGACGAGGTGACGAGTATCTGCGCGATTCCACCAATCAACCCCATAGTGACCAGTATTAGAGCCTGATTTATCGTGGGTATTGTCCACCCCCAGAATGCCGTCAGGCTTGAAAGCAAGGTAGCAGTCATTGAGAAATAGAAAACGATTGCGGCGGGGTGGTCGACCTTGACCAACTGCCGGATATGGATCTGAACAAAGGCGCGGGCGAAGGTCGCTGCGAGCACGCATAATGCACCCATGGTCGCCGCCACTTCCATCTGCGTGCTGCCGAGCCGTGGCCAGATCATGATCAGCACCCCGAGCAAACCCAATGCCACCGCTCCGATTCGGATCATGCGAATGCGTTCGCCCAAGATCACCGCTGCCAGAATCAGGGTGAAGATCGGCGTGGCATAGCCAATGGCAGTAACCTCAGGCAGGGGGAGCAGGCTGAGGCCTGTAAAGGTCAGCCCCATGGCGCTGGTGCCCAATACGCCGCGCCAGAAATGACCCATCGGTTTCTTGACCACAAAGCCTTGTGCCAGTTCACCACGCCAGACGAGCCACGCGATGATCACCGGAATGGCGAAGAGCGACCGGAAAAACACCAGCTCGCCCGGAGGAAAATCGGTCGACAACGCTTTGACCAGCGCGGACATTGATGTGAACAACATCAGCGCGCTGAGTTTCAGACCCACGGCCAGTACGGGTCGATGCGATGTTAACGATTTTGCCATTGGCCGCGACCCTGCGCCTTTGGCGGCAAAAGATCAACGACAGGATTGTACCAATCAGGTCGATTTCCAGTGGCCGGGCAGCTTGTGACCGATCTCGTCGCCAAACTCTTCCAGAAACCGGATCATGCGGTCAGCGCGTTGTCGCGCGATCTGGCGGCCCGTGTCTGTCAGCATCTCATCTGGCAGGTTCAGCAGCTTAACCTTCCAGTGGTCCAGCGAGAACCGCAGATCGTCCAGGGGCCGCGCATCCGCAAAGGGATCGGCCGGATCGTAAAGAACCCGGCCCAATGCGCCCGACACCGAGAATGTGCGTGCGATGCCGATCGCACCAAGCGCATCCAGCCGGTCGGCATCGCGCAGTATCCGTGCCTCGGACGTTTCGGGCGGGATGTTGGCCGAATAGCTATGCGCTGCGATGGCGTGTTGTGTGGCACTGATCTTGGTTGGGTTGAAGCCCAAATCCTGAAGAATAGACTCTGATTCAGCAGCGGATTGGCGCGACGCCAGATGCCGATCAGGCGAATCCTTGGGCAGGTTGACCAGATCGTGCAGATAGCAGGCGGCCAGCAGCACCGATCTGTCGGTCTGTTCGTCCGCCATGGCTTGCGCGTTCACCCAGACGCGATCCAGATGGGCCAGATCATGCGCCGGGTCGGTCTGCATATGCTGCGCGACGATGCTGCGCAGCCGCGTGCGCAGATCAGCCGATATGTCCACGGTTCTCGCCAATCTGACCGCGATGCAGCAGCAGGTGATCGAGGATCACGCAGGCCATCATTGCCTCACCCACCGGGACGGCACGGATACCAACACAGGGGTCGTGACGGCCCTTAGTGATGATCTCGGTCTCTTCACCGGATTTGGTGATGGTTTTGCGCGTGGTCAGGATCGACGAGGTCGGCTTGACCGCGAACCGTACCACGACGTCTTGCCCGGTCGAAATGCCGCCCAGAATGCCGCCCGCGTGGTTGGAGCTGTATTGGGGGCCGTCCTGCCCCATGAAGATCTCGTCCGCGTTGGCTTCGCCGGTCAGTTCAGCGGCGGCCATCCCTTCGCCGATCTCAACGCCTTTGACAGCGTTAATCGACATCATTGCGGCAGCCAGATCAGTGTCTAACTTGGCATATACAGGAGCACCAAGCCCAGCAGGAACGCCGCGTGCGACGACCTCAACCACGGCGCCGACCGAGTTCCCGGACTTGCGTAGGTCATCCAGGTAAGTGGCCCAGCCCTCGGCAGCTTGCGCATCCGGGGTCCAGAACGGGTTCTGTTCGATCTGCGACCAATCGAAATTACCGCGGTCGATTTTGTGCGGGCCGATCTGGGTCATATAGCCGGTGATCTGCACATTCGGTGCGATCTGTTTGATGGCCTCGCGTGCCAGCCCGCCTGCCGCGACACGCGAGGCGGTTTCCCGGGCCGAGCTGCGCCCGCCGCCGCGATAATCACGGATGCCGTATTTCTGCCAATAGGTGATATCGGCATGACCCGGGCGGAACTTGTCCATGATATCGCCGTAGTCTTTCGAACGCTGATCGGTGTTCTCGATCATCAGTTGCACGGGGGTGCCAGTGGTCTGGCCCTCGAACACGCCCGAAAGGATTTTCACCTGATCGGGTTCGCGCCGCTGGGTCGTGAACTTGTTCTGCCCCGGTTTGCGCTTGTCCAGCCAGTGCTGGATCATGCCCTCGTCAATCGTCACGCCCGGAGGGCAGCCGTCGACGGTGGCACCCAATGCAGGCCCGTGGCTTTCGCCCCAGGTGGTGACGCGGAAGAGGTGTCCAAAGCTGTTCATCGACATGGGGCGTGCTCCTTTGCGCGATGTGATTAGCGGGCAAGGGCCGCAGTCTCAAGCGGATTTGCGGTTGGGGCAGGGGTGCCCCAACCTGTTGTGCTTACGCTGCACGGCTCAGTGTCGTGCGGGTCTCGATGATTTTCAGCGCGGCGCGTGCAGCTTCGCGCCCCTTTTCCACGAAATGGGTGCGGTAGATCGCGTTGTGATGCTCGGTCTCCTGGTACTGATGCGGCGTCAGTGAGACTGACAGGACCGGAACGCCAGTATCGAGACTGGCGCGCATCAGGCCATCGACCACGGCTTGGGCCACGAAATCATGTCTATAGATGCCCCCATCCACAACGAAGGCAGCGCAGGCCACGGCGGCATAGCGTCCGGTCTGGGCCAGGTCGTGCGCCAGCAGGGGCATCTCAAATGCACCGGGCACGTCTAACACATCAACCTGCTCGGCGGGGATAAGCTCCAGAAACCCGTCCAGCGCGCGATCAACGATATCGGAATGCCAGTTGGCTTTGATAAAAGCATAGCGGGTGTGTGTCATCATGATCTCCTTTCAGTTTGGTGGCCTGCTGGCAATCGCGAAAACCGGTTCCCACTTTTCGCTGCCAGCCCGGCATGACACGTCACCCAAGGCGATCACGAGCAGGCGCACCGGCTTGCGGCACGCTGCACGTTCTCTTCCATCCGGACTGTAACCGTCGGCTCTGGCCTCTCACCAGATCTGCTGTCACTCGTACGTGGTTCCACAATTTGTCCGAAAACCGCTTCCCGCTCTTCGGATCGTGGACACGGCCGAGCCGCTCGCGGGCTTACGGGTCGTGGCCCGCATACCGCCGGTGGGGAATTTCGCCCCGCCCTGAGAACAACGCGGACCTTGCCAAGGGCGCGTCGCTTCTGCAAGAGAAATTGGCAGGAGGATCATCATGCACCCCAATCCCGCCTTTCGGGCCGAAGCCGCTGAGCGTCACATTGCCTTTGCCCGCGACCGTTCCTTCGGGGTGTTGGCAGTATCGACCGATTCCGCCCCGCTCATGAGCCATGTGCCGTTTCTGCTAAGTGCGGATGCGTCCTGGGTTGAGCTGCATCTGGTCCGTTCGAACCCAATCGTGCGGGCGCTGAAACAGCCGCAAGCGGCGCGGATCGCGGTTTCCGGGCCGGATGGGTATGTCTCACCTGACTGGTACGGGATCGAAGATCAGGTGCCGACATGGAATTATGTGGCGGTTCATTTGACAGGTGAGCTTGAGCTGCGCTCGCAGGAGGAGTTGCGGGATCTATTGGATCGACAGAGTGCGTTCTTTGAGAACCGGTTGCTGCCGAAACCACCTTGGTTAGTCTCGAAACTGTCCGACGATGTGATGGAGCGGTTCCTGAGGATGATCGTGCCTTGTCGGTTGCGGATCAGCGAGATCCACGGGACGTGGAAGCTGAACCAGAACAAGCCTGATGCGGCCCGCCTGAGCGCAGCAGACCGTATTGCCGAGGATGGGCTTGGGGCTGAACTGCACGCGCTGAGGGATTTGATGAAGGGCGAAGCCGAATTCTGACGGGTTTTGTTTGATCTGGCTTCTGTAGTCTGCACCGCAAACAAGGAGACAGGACATGAAGCTTTACCACAGCCCGACCTCACCTTACGTGCGCAAAGTCACGGTGCTGTTGCATGAGACTGGCCAGATTGAGGATGTCATGTTGGAAACTGTTGCGAGCACGCCTGTCTCTCCGGCTGAGCCGCTGATCGGAAAAGCCCCGTTGACCAAGGTCCCCGCGCTTGAGCGTCCCGATGGGCCAACGCTGTTCGACAGCCGGGTGATCTGCGCTTTTCTGGATGCGCGGGCGCAAGCGGGGCTCTATCCCGAGGGATCCCGGCATTGGGATGTGCTGACGCTTGAGGCGCTGGCGGATGGAATTCTCGATGCGGCGCTGCTGATGACTTATGAAAGCAGTTTGCGGCCCGAGGACAAGCAGTGGGACGAATGGGTCGACGCGCAGTGGAGCAAGATCGAACGCGCCTGCGCTACGCTGAACCAGCGCTGGATGGCGCATCTTTCAGGCCCGTTGGATATGGGTCAGATCGCGGTTGGGTGCGCGCTGGGCTATCTCGACTTGCGCCACGACGCGCGAGGGTGGCGCAGAGGCAATGATGCGCTGGCGACTTGGTATACCGCCTTCAGTGAACGGCCCAGCATGATAGCGACGCGGCCACCAGGCTGAGCCTGCGTGGTGCTTATGGCGTGCTGAAAGTGGCCAGGTAGGCCGCAATATCCGCTGCCCCTTTTTTCAGTTTGACGCTCATGTTCGGGCGCGCAGTTTCGTCGCCCAGATAATCCTGAATGAACCCGACAGGATCTTCGGAATAGCTGGCGACATTTTCTTCGGTCCAGACAAGACCTTCTTGCCCGGCGCGGATCATATCATCCGTGAACATCCCGATAGGCAGGCGTTCACTGCCGTTCAGGTAGTCGTACTCCGTTCCGGCAATGCGACCGACCACGCCATAGAGATTCGGCCCGGTAATGCCGCCTTTTACCAGAACCTCGCCATCTTTGATGATCGCGTGGCAAGATGAGCAGCGGTTATAAAGCTGTTTGCCTTTGGCAGGGTCTCCGGCGGCGGCGACCTGCGTGGACAGTGCAATTGTTAACAGAACGGCGGCCAAGGGGGTCTTTGACATCGGGATCTCCTGTTCAACGTTCGCGCGCGCCGCGATTTCCGGCATTCGCGTAAAAAGTGCAACAGGAAATGGCTTAATACCTTCCGGAAATAATGATCTATTTCAGACCTGTCATTTACGGGTGAACAAAATCGATTCTGTGCCCTGGATTTTGCACGGTTCCGCGTCAATCCAGTGCAACGGATGCCATCTGAACGCCCTCAGCCCTGATTCTGCTTGGGCATTACGCCGACGCCCGAATCAAACCTTTCGATTCGAAGGCTCGGGAAAAGATGCGGCGCTGAAACATCAAAAATGTCAGGTGCGCTGTGATAAAAAACCCAGATGCGGCGTATTGCGCGTTTATGACCGCTAGACGAACACTAATCTCCCCGATAGACAGCGCGGTTAAGACACCGCATTCGTGCGGTGCGCGAGCTATTTGCCCGTCCGCGGGCGCCAGACAATCGGAGAAAACCTCGTGTCCCACGCAGAAGACCACGAAGGCACCCGCAGAGATTTCCTGTATTACGTCGCTGGCGGCGCAGGTGTTGTTGCGACCGGTGCAGCCGTATGGCCCCTGATCAACCAAATGAACCCGTCGGCAGACGTTCAGGCGCTGTCCTCGATCCGCACCGACGTGAGCGGGGTAGAGCCAGGAACGCAGCTGACCGTTAAGTGGCTGGGTAAACCGGTCTTTATCCGTCACCGCACCGGCGCCGAGATTGCCGAAGCGCAGCAGCAGGACGAAGAAGCGGTGGGCAACCTGCCTGACCCGCTCGCTCGCAACTTCAACATCAACGCAGACGCGCCGGCAACGGATGCAAACCGCGTGATGCCTTCACCCGAAGGCGAAGCGGCGGGTGCATGGATCGTTCAGATGGGCGTTTGTACACACCTCGGCTGCGTGCCGCTGGGCGATGCTGGCGACTTTGGTGGCTGGTTCTGCCCTTGCCACGGGTCGCACTACGATCTGGCTGGTCGGATCCGCAAAGGACCCGCGCCTGAAAACCTGCCTGTTCCGCCCGCCGAATGGGTCGACGCAACAACCATTAAACTCGGCTAAGGGAGACCCCACGTATGTCCGGAATTCCCCACGATCATTACGAGCCGAAGACAAACGGCGAGAAGTGGCTGAACAGCCGTCTGCCCATCGTCGGCCTGATTTACGACACCATCATGATCCCCACCCCCAAGAACCTGAACTGGTGGTGGATCTGGGGCATCGTCCTGGCGTTCTGCCTGGCGCTGCAAATCGTCACCGGTATCGTTCTGGTGATGCACTACACCCCGCATGTTGATCTGGCTTTCGCCAGCATCGAACACATCATGCGCAACGTGAATGGCGGCTATATGCTGCGCTACCTGCACATGAACGGCGCATCGCTGTTCTTTGTTGCGGTCTACATTCACATCTTCCGCGGCCTTTTCTACGGCTCGTACAAAGCCCCGCGTGAAATCACGTGGATCATCGGGATGCTGATCTACCTGATGATGATGGGCACCGCCTTCATGGGCTATGTTCTGCCCTGGGGTCAGATGTCTTTCTGGGGTGCGACCGTGATCACCGGCCTGTTTGGCGCAATCCCGTTTGTGGGTGAAGCGATCCAGACCTGGCTGCTGGGCGGACCTGCAGTGGACAACGCGACGCTGAACCGTTTCTTCTCGCTGCACTATCTGCTGCCGTTTGTCATCGCGGCGCTGGTGATCGTGCACATCTGGGCCTTCCACACCACCGGCAACAACAACCCGACAGGTGTTGAAGTGCGCCGTGGTTCGAAAGCCGAGGCCGAGAAAGACACGCTGCCCTTCTGGCCCTACTTCGTGATCAAGGACCTGTTCGCACTGGCCGTGATCCTGGTGGTGTTCTGGGCGGTTGTCGGCTTCATGCCGAACTATCTGGGCCACCCGGACAACTATATTGAAGCCAACCCGCTGGTTACGCCCGCACATATCGTGCCCGAATGGTACTTCCTGCCGTTCTATGCGATCCTGCGTGCCTTCACCGGTGAGGTCTGGGTCGTGCAGTTCGCCAGCTTCATCACCGGCGGCATCGTCGACGCCAAGTTCTTTGGTGTGATTGCGATGTTCGGTGCGATCCTGGCCATGGCTCTGGCGCCCTGGCTGGACACCTCGAGCGTGCGCTCGGGCAAATACCGTCCGATGTTCAAGTGGTGGTTCTACCTGCTGATCATCGACTTCTTTGCCCTGATGTGGCTGGGTGCGATGCCCGCGGAAGAGCCTTATGCGACTTTCTCGCTGATCGCGTCCGCCTACTGGTTCGCCTATTTCTTCGTGATCCTGCCGATCCTGGGTGTCATAGAAAAACCCGAGGCGCAGCCGGAAACCATCGAAGAAGACTTCAACGCGCATTATGGCAAGGCTGACGCCGACGCCACGCCGGCCGAGTAAGAAGAGGGACCGGAAACATGTTCAAGAAACTTGCAATCGGTGCCGCCCTTGCTTTGGCTATCGCTCCTGCCGCATCACAGGCGGCAGGCGCATATGAGCAGCACATCGAAGACTTTCAGTTTTCGTTCGAAGGGCCTTTTGGCACCTGGGATCAGAACCAGCTTCAGCGCGGCCTTCAGGTTTACACCGAAGTCTGTGCAGCTTGCCACGGCTTGAAATATGTGCCGCTGCGCGATCTGGAAGCGCTGGGGTATTCGGAAGAAGAAGTGATCGCTTATGCGGCCGGCAACTTCGAAGTGTTCGACTCCGAGCAGGACGATTTCCGCCCGGCGATTCCAACTGACCACTTCCCGGCCAATGACGGTGTTGGCGCACCGGACCTGAGCCTGATGGCCAAGGCTCGTGCGGGCTTCCACGGTCCCTATGGTCTGGGCATCAACCAGTTGGTCAAAGGCATGGGCGGGGCGGAATACATCGCCTCGTTGATGGATGGCTATACCGGTAAGGAAAAGGAAGAAGCAGGTACCATCCTGTACGAAAACACGGCCTTCCCGGGAGGCTGGATTTCGATGGCTCCGCCGCTGTCTGAGGATCAGGTTGAGTTCGCCGATGGTCACCCGGCCACGGTTGAAGCCATGTCCGAGGACATCGCGGCCTTCCTGATGTGGACTGCCGAACCGAAGATGATGGAGCGTAAGAATGCCGGTTTCGTAGGTGTTCTGTTCCTGACCGTTCTGTCGGTGCTGCTGTACCTTGTGAACAAGCGTCTGTGGGCACCTGTAAAGGGTAAGCGTCTGGACTGAGTTCAGGAAATTTAAGCTGATTACCCCCGCGCCCTTTGGGTGGCGGGGGTTTTTTTGTTGCGGCGATGCTGAAGGGGCCAGCCCCTTCTTGGCCTGCGGCCAATTCAACCCCGAGATATTTTTAGCCAAATGAAGGGCGGATCAGGCTCGTAATTGCGTGGTCGTGTGCCCCTGGATCGTGGCGGTTATGATCTGGCCTTCGGGTTGGGCCGTGTCGAAGGTCACTTCGGTGAATTGTTCAGTGCGGCCCATCATCGGGTTCTCCATCAGGATGTTGTGGGTTTTGCCGATCTGGGCGGACAGATGCTTGGTAACCTGAGATTCTCCGGCGGCGCGCAGGCGGGCGGCGCGCTCTTTGATGATGTTTCCGTTGACCTGCTGCGGTATGCGGGCCGCTGGGGTGCCTTCGCGTTTCGAATACGGGAAGACATGCAACCAGGTCAGGTCGCACTCTTTGACGAGTTTCAGCGAGTTCTCAAAATGTGCGTCCGTTTCAGTGGGG
Organism: Ruegeria sp. CF4; assembly: GCF_056537345.1. NCBI lineage: Bacteria > Pseudomonadati > Pseudomonadota > Alphaproteobacteria > Rhodobacterales > Roseobacteraceae > Ruegeria > Ruegeria sp. CF4. The sequence goes on from NZ_JBQFRJ010000003.1 coordinate 327,261, forward strand.
AAGCCTGCAATGATATCGGCACCGAAGGTCATATCGGGGCGCAGCTTGCGGACCTCTTCGGCAAAGTGGATCGCATCGTCGCGCAGATGGCGGCGTTTCATCCGTTTCAGGATCAAATCATCGCCATGTTGCAGGGACAAGTGCAGATGGGGCATCAGTCGGGACTCGGTCGCGATGGCCTGCATCAGGTTCTCATCCACTTCGATCGAGTCGATCGAGCTGATACGCAGGCGCGGCAGGTCGGGCACCAGCTTAAGGATCCGCATCACCAGATCGCCCAGTCTGGGTTGCGCGGGCAGATCGGCACCCCAGGAGGTCAGGTCCACGCCGGTCAGGACCACTTCGTTGTAACCCTTGTCCACCAGCCGTTTGATCTGATCCACCACGACGCCCGCAGGGACGCTGCGCGAGTTTCCTCGGCCATATGGAATGATGCAGAACGTGCAGCGGTGGTCACATCCGTTCTGGACCTGTACATAAGCGCGGGAGCGTGTGCCAAAGCCATCGATCAGGTGGCCCGCCGTTTCCGTGACGGACATGATGTCGTCGACCTGTACCGTCTCGGTCTCGCCGATGAAGTCCGCGGCCATGCCCTTCCAGGTCTCAGGCTGCATCTTTTCGGTGTTGCCAATAACTGCGTCAACCTCATCCATTTCGGCAAAGGTCTGAGGTTCGGTCTGTGCGGCGCACCCCGTGACGATCAGTCGTGCATTGGGATTCTCGCGCCTCAGCTTGCGGATCTCCTGACGGGCCTTGCGGACCGCCTCGGCGGTCACGGCACAGGTGTTGACGACAACTGCATCCGTCAAGCCGGCTTGCTGCGACAGCTCTTTCATCGCCTCGGTCTCGTAGGCGTTCAGGCGGCAGCCCAGAGTGGCAAACTTTGGCGGGTTCATCCCAGCGACCCCAGAAACTCCGGCGTCAGCGTGCCCGAGAAGACATGAGCCGTTGGTCCGGTCATCCAAACACCATCCTCGCGCCAGTCAATCCAGATGGTGCCGCCATCCAGATCGATCTGCACCTTCCGCCCGGTTAGACCCCGCCGTGCAGCCGCCACCGCAGTGGCACAAGAGGACGAGCCGGAGGCGAGCGTAATTCCAACGCCGCGTTCCCAGACACGCATGCGGATATGGTCCGGGCCGATTACCTGCGCGACCTGCACATTGGTCCGCTCGGGATAAAGCGGATGATATTCATACCGCGCGCCAAATTCGGCCAGCGGGATCGCTTCGGCATTTTCAACGAAGAAGGTACAATGCGGGTTACCCATACCTGTGGCGGTCGGGCCGCCTTCGATGGGCAATTCCAGCGTATCCACATCCTCGGCCAAGGGAATGTCCTGCCAGTCCGTTTGCGGATGTCCCATATTGACCGAGGTCAGGCCGTCGCCTGCATCCCGCGCATAGAGCGTTCCACGCTCGGTCGTCAGGGTCAACTCGGATTTGCCTGTCTCATCCATCAGGAACCGTGCAATGCACCGGGTCGCGTTTCCGCAGGCGGCCGAGGTCGAGCCATCGGAATTGTAGAACACCAGATGCGCATCGGCCTGGCCGTTTTCAATCACGGCCAGCTGATCAAAGCCGACACCGAATTGACGATGCCCGATTCCCTCAACCTGTGCAGGAGTGATCGAAACCGCCTGCGCGCGCGCATCCACAATGACAAAGTCATTGCCCAGCCCGTGCATCTTCATGAAGGGCAAACCGGTGTCGTTAATACGTTGCATGGCGGGCATATAACCCCGGTCAGAAGATGAATCCACCCTATCGCGCAGATTCCTGAAAAAAGGGGTTGACCCCCCTGCGCCACCTGCCTAATTAGGCCGCCTATCGGGACGCCGATCCTGTCTAGGAAACCGGCGAAACGCGGTGCAAATAAGGTCTTGAACCCGGTTGGGAAAATGCCTTACAGAGCGCCACGGATCATTAAGATCCGAACAAAAGAGTGGGCCGTTAGCTCAGTTGGTAGAGCAACTGACTTTTAATCAGTGGGTCGCAGGTTCGAATCCTGCACGGCTCACCACTTTTTTCAATGAAAACAATTGTTTGAGAATTCATGTGTAGAGTGCGCTTCATGACGTGTAGCTTACCGGAAGCACTGTGACAAAGTTTGAAGTGTGCCTGCAGGAGCACATTCGTTTGCTCTATTTTCTGTTGGAGTCAATAACTCAGTGGTCAGTTTTTTGACGTTCGTTTTGATTTTACTCCCTCATCAATAGCCATCTACTATGCAAAGGCTTCGCAAGCCGTGGGGTTAGCCCAGAGCCATTGTCGGAAGACAAAACATCAAATGGCTGCAGTTTGACCCACGCGAATAGTCAAACTTACGTCATCTGTAGCGCAGGGCACCTGAGATGTTGAGTTTCACGCTCAGATTGGTATCAGAGGGAAAGATCCGAGACCTTGTGTGGCCAGAAGTGCAGAGCCCACCGAAACGCGTCCCCTAGTTCTTTGTGGAAGCCGGTTCAGGTCATAGCGCCGGAGAAAGCGATAGACGCCTGCATCGAAGATCTTGATGCCGTGATAACGAGCCAGGTACCAAACGATGTGAATTGGTCCCAGATGGTAGTTCCGCCGCAGGTGAAGAACCTTCTCAACAATTTCTGGCGGTGTTTGATTGACAGGATACTTCGGAATGGTTTTGCCACTCTTCAACCCTTCTTCTCCAAATTCTCGGTATGTCGCACGCTATCGATAAAAGCTGGATTGACCAATGCCAAAATACCGGCAGGTCTTGCTCACACATCTGATCTTTTAGACACACTGCAGAACACGAAGCTTACGCTGAATCTCTAGTTGATCGCCTGTCATGAAAACTCCCTCCTTCCCAAAACTGGGATGTTATCGGAAGCTCCCGAGAGTCCGTACATATCTACATTCTAGGTTTCATATCCGTTCGACACCCCTCATGCTTTGGCTTGAACTTCACAGGCGGATACGTCAAATAGGGCGAAGCCGCAAAGTCGCCAACTCGGTGCGCTTGACCGATTTAATCTGCACAAAGATTTTTATCCTCATGAAACCACCTAAATTAAGAATATTCAATAAAAATAAACCTGTGGTAGTAATAGCTGACTCCGAGCAAAATAAGAACATGGCCGAAAGATTAGTTGGTCTCGCGCGAGTGCGGAATCTAAACCCGATTTTGGGTGGGGCTGTGGAGGAAGGTGTCTCTAGAATAAATATACCAGAGAGTGAGGCCGAAAAATTCCTAGCAGTGGTTTTGAAAGACTGTGCGGATGATGAGAGTATTCGATTTTTATACAAAGAAAACAAACCCATTTCAGGCCGTAAACTAAGAAAACGCGGGATGCGGGTGGCATATGATGTCGCGATTATTAGGTATTCCGACGATTTGCACGACTATGTTTCATTGGTTGAAATTGCAATCTGGCGCGAGATGGAGCGATATGGACGAAAATTTCTCTCAGTAAATCGACCTTCTAGCGTTGTCTCCCGCGTTCCACATTTTGGTTTGTTCAAGGGTTTGGACACGATTGATAATATCAATAGCGAGTTTACCGATACGACTAAACCTAACTTCCCGGTAGATGTCGTATTTACGTGGGTGGATGGAGACGATAGTGAATGGAGGAAACAAAAGGCAGAGTATGCCGCTCAGCACGGTGCTCATCCGGGGGCAATAGGCGAGAGGTTCAAAAGTCGCGATGAGCTTCGATACGCACTTCGGTCAATCGAGATGTTTATGCCATTTGTGCGGAAAGTATTTATTGTCACTGCAGGGCAGACACCAGATTGGTTAGACACGAATTATAATCGTGTCAGGCTGGTTAACCACGAAGAGATCTTCTCCGATATAGATCACCTTCCAACTTTTAACTCCCATAGTATTGAATCTCATCTCCATGAGATTGAAGATCTTTCGGAGCACTTTATCTACTTTAATGACGACATGATGGCTGGAAAGCTAGCTTCGCAAGATGATTTTTTTGATCCGAATGGGATTGCGAAGGTTTATACGGATAACATGTTTGTGATCCCAGAACTCCTCGAAGATAGGGATCACAGCTTCATCAAGGCGAGTGCCAAAGTCGTAAAGATTTTCCGGAGAGACTTTGGTGTTTCTCCTTCCTCCATGATTAAGCATGTACCTTATGCTACTCAGCGCTCTGTTATGTACGAATTGCAGCAGCGATATGTGGAAGAGTTTGCGGTGACTTCGTCAAACAAATTTAGAGAACCAAGTGATATACCACCAATCTCTTTCCTTTATTCCCACTATGCACTGATGACTGGGCGGGCTGTTTGTTGTGAGGCTGATCATTGCTATATACCACTCTTTTCGCCAAAATTGGAACTCTCTCTTAGTGAGCAAATGAAGGTAGAAAAACGTAAAAAATATATATGCCTGAATGATGCGGCTGTGCCCGAAGAAAGGAAAGACAAAGTTGACCAAATGGTGAGCTCATTCTTAGAGTCCTACTTTCCAATTAAAAGCAAATTTGAAAAATAGAATGCCCGGGCTCACAACCCGTAACTAGAAAATGATGAGGGCGGGCAGGAGCACTTTAATGCACCTGTCGTAGCGGATTGCGACATGCCTCCAATCCTTGAACCTGCTGAACATGATCTCAATCCAGTTGCGCCATTTACAACTGCGCTTTTCGTGCGTCACCGGTGCCTTGGGCTGTTTGCTACGAGGGATCACGCGCACATACCTTTGCCGCCTGATGCTTCTCTGAACCAATCCGCGTTATAGCCGCGATCCCCATGTAACCGCTCTACATCCAGCAGGCTATTCAACAATGCCCATGCCCGATGTAATCGCTAATCTGTCCCACAGTCACGAACAGGTTGAGCGCCTGGTGCGGATGGGTGTGACTATACTGCTTGATCCAGCGATTGATGACGATCTGAGCTTGTTGCGTCGTTGCAAACCACAGGGTATTCAAGAACTCCCGTCGCAGTGTTTCATTGAACCGTTCGTTGTATTCGGATTCCCAAAGTGGTCGCGATTGCAGTGAGCTTCGCTCCAATTCTATCTCTTCCCTACGTTGTTGATGATAAAGAGTAGAGAATTCGACTACTCCCGCATCGTGGTATTGGTTGGGGAGCAAGTGTCTCTGTTGGTAACTCGGTACATTTAGTGACTTAGCCCATCTCAGATTCGGGTGCGCCTGAGTTGTCTGAAGCAATAGCATCGAACAAGGTTTGATAGTCCGGTTGTTGAAGCAAGTCCGCTATCCTGTTTGCGTGCCACGCGGTTGCGGCATCGTGAAGCGCAGCCAGCTCAGAGTCTTCCATCAACTGACGCCAAGTCTCTTTTGCTTTCGGTAACCGGGAAATAATTCGATCATCAAAATCCGTGACGTAGTTTCGGGCGCGCCAATATTCGAGTCCTTGGTCTTGATCTACATGATTGATCCTGCCGCGTTCACGTTTCACGAGAAAGCTCTCAGCAGAGCGAAGGACATAGTGATTCAGCGTCACGAGGTCATAGCCGATCGACCGCTTGGTTGATCTCCAACCGTTACCAGTCAGCAGCATCTCGGGCATGACACGGCCAGAGCCGTTGGTCCACCGGACTTTTTCGACGCTGTTCGGCTCGATCTGCAAAGGACGATGAACACCCAGTTTCTGATAGGGCGCCCCTTTCGAGATCAACGTTTTGAACCCCCAACCCAATCGGGGCTTTGGCAGATACTCCGGGGCGCATCTTGTAAACTGCTCGGTTATGAATTCATCCATATACTTCGGGACGTTCTGGTTGCCAAAGAACCGCCACGTCATTGAAATAACATTTGGATAACCCGAAGCTTCGATCAGTTCCGGGATCGTGCCATCGCCGGTATGAATATTGATGAACTCATCAACATCTATGCAGACCGTCCAGTCCGCCTGGGCGTAACAGGGTTGCAGAACGGCATCATTCAAGGCACCGCGCTGCGGTTTTTGCCCTTTGTCCTTCTTATAGGGATTCGGCAGGTGAACAACGATGCCAAGCGCTTGCAAGCGATCAAGAATTTGATCTGTTCCGTCACTACAGTCGTTCGTGTAGATCAGGAATTTAGTCACGCCGACGGACAGATGATAGGCGATCCATTCCAGGATGAATGGACCTTCGTTCTTCATCGATGAGATCACAAGAATCTCCGGATCAGCTTTCGGTATCTGCTCGGGCGGCGCAAGCTTTGGGAATTTCCGAGCGGCCTTCTTCTCCAGCTCCGCCATCGAGCGCTTTAGCTCGATGATATCAAGCGCGCTTACATCAGTATTCTGCTTGATCAATCCCGCATCGGTCGCGTTATCGGTCGTCGCCTCATCTACGCTGATCTGGTGGTTTTCAAGCTGTTTTCCGACGAAAGACGTCGCTGGCGGGATTCGCATCTCACCTGAAGAAATACTACGCCTAAGCCGTCTGCCCCAAAGGTGTACGCCATAAACTTCTTCGCCAAGCAAATCGGTCAGGGTGTCTTCGGGTTGGGTGAGAAGACCGCGGTCGCTGAATTCGACCGGGTAAAAGCTGTTCCTCGCCATCACTTCTTGTGTAAGGCTCAGTTTCTTGACGAAGTAACTCAATGCATGAACGCCGAGCGAACCGCGTTTCAGATCGGCGGCATCGACCTTTTGCCCGCTCACGCGCCGTTCTCTGATATCCTGGATGTCGTGCTCATTCATCCAAGGAGGAGTGGGAGCCTCTTGTTGCGCAAATCGATTAAGTTCAGAGATTAGGGTGCTCTCTTTGTCTGAACCTAAAACTGCAGCGCCGACGACCCTCTCACTCTTCTGCCAGGCGCAAATCAGCCCCGATGGAAAATCCCAGGGCTTGAGGCAATACATATCCAGATCCGCCCAGATCGTCGCAGCCTGCAACAGTAGCTGATATTTAAATCGATCCGCAAGAACCTCAATTTGGTTATAGGTATAGTCGGCAGGATCGCTTTCGAGCCGCAGGATCGCCTTGGCATCTTTGATCTCTACGCCGTCCGGCACACCTGAAACCGGCCCGTAAGTATAAAGGTGAAACTCATGTCCAGCAGTGAGGAATGATTTCAGACACAGCTTCTCGAGATACGTAAGAGGTCCGCCAACCCAAAGCCCGGATATAGGTTTCAAAGTCAAGTCACGCTCTCGAATTTTGCATCAGTCCTGATGGTGGCCTGCATATAGAGTTTCATGATCGTACGATGCAGGGTCGTAAGCCTGTTGTCACCGCTCTTGCAGAGGTTCCGCTCAACGGTCTTCCATTGAACATGCTGAGAGTGTGACAGGTACCTCATGCACCCAGTTTGGTACGATAGCGTTGCTCCATATGCAATGCGCACCAACAATCAAATACACTTCGCGTCTTCAAGAAATTTAATCTGTCAGACACATTCCGGACATCTCATGCAGATACCAAGCAACTGCGGCGCGTCGAGAAGATGTCTGACGATTTCTTGAGGGGGTACGAGTTTTGGCGCGCCGTACCTTTAAACCTGACGGCATGGTTGGTGTCTCAGGTGAGGCTCACTACTGTTCCCTGTTTCAAAGATGCGTCTGCTGCGTCGGCCAGTATCTGAGCACGCAAGCCGTCAATGATTCCGGGTGATAGCGTTTCAGCTCCGCCTACTGCGGCGATGAAATGAGCCATCTCGTGGCGATACGCAGCCTCATAGCGCTCAAGAAAGAAATGCTGCGCGGGCGCTTTTCGGAAGCCTGCCGGAGTGGCGCTCTCGACCGTGTTTTCTAACATGTTTTCAGCCCGCAACATGCCTTTTTCGCCATGCACCTCGATCCGCTGGTCATAGCCATAGCTGGCGCGGCGCGAGTTGGATATCTGGCAGATCTTGCCGCTGGCGGTGGTCAGGGTGACGGCGGCAGTGTCGACGTCTCCGGCCTTGCCGATCTCGGGGTCGACCAGAGAAGAGCCGACCGCATAGACGCTGACGGGTTCCTCGCCCAGCAGGAAGCGCGCCATGTCCAGGTCGTGGATCATCATGTCGCGGAACAACCCGCCCGAGCTTTCGATATAGCTGATCGGCGGCGGCGAGGGGTCGCGGGACAGAATGGTCACGATTTCGACGTCACCAATCTCACCAGCAGCGATTCGGGACTGAATATTGGCGAAATTTGGGTCAAAGCGGCGGTTGAAGGCGGTCATGAAGGGAACGCCTGCGGTCTCGACCACCTTGATGCAGTCGCGGATACGGTCGGCGGACATTTCCACAGGCTTCTCACAGAAGATCGCCTTGCCTGCACGCGCGGCCTGATGGATCAGTTCGTAATGCGTGTCGGTTGGGGTTCCGATGATCACCGCATCGACATCAGCGCTTTCGATCAGGTCTTCTGCCGGCAGAACCTGTGCGCCGGATTTGTCGGCCAGCATCCGGGCCGGCTCCGCAAATGCGTCTGCCACAGCGCTGACCCGAGCTCCGTCGATCTGCCCGATTGAGCGTGCATGGACTTGCCCGATGCGTCCGCACCCCAATAGCCCGATATTCAGCATGTCATGCCCCTTTGAACGCTTGCAGAACCCGGCGGGTCGCCTCGACAACCGGCTCATGTGTGTCTTTAAGAATAAGAACTCGGTCGAACCTGTCCGGGTCGGCGTTTACGGCAGCGCGCAGGGCATTCCCAAAGGCCATCCGCAATTCGGTTCCGATGTTGAATTTGCAGATTTTCGATCCACGTGCCAGTGCAGCACGTTGCGCAACCGGCACGCCCGAGCCGCCATGGATCACCAGAGGTATCTCGGTCACGGCTTCTATCGCGCGGATACGGGCTTCGTCCAGACCGCCTTCCTTGTTTTGCTGCAGATGGACATTTCCAACCGAGATCGCCATTGCATCCACGCCGGTCTCTCGGGCGAATTGCGCGGCTTCCTCCGGAGTGGTCCCGTCCGAACCTTCACCACCCGAATAGCCGACAAAACCGATTTCCCCCTCGCAGGAGACACCAGCGGTATGGGCGATCTCGGCAATCGCAGCGGTTTCAGCGATATTCTGTTCCAAAGGCTTGCGCGAGCCATCGAACATGACAGAGGTGAAGCCGCTGTCGATGGCGACGCGGCACTCCTCATGAGTGTAGCCATGGTCCAGATGGGCCACGACAGGAACGCTGGCTCCTTCGGCCAGATGGCGGAACATTTTGCCCAGAACTGGCAGCGGCGTGTGTTCGCGGCAGGATGGTCCGGCTTGCAGGATGATGGGCACGCCTTCGGCTTCGGCCGCGGCTACATAGGCACGCATATCCTCCCAACCCAGCGTTACCAAACCGGCCACGGCATATCCGTCACGCAGCGCGGGTTGCAGCACGTCCGATAATGTCACGAGGCTCATTTGAACTTGGCCACCATGTCCATGATACCCGGGATCGTGTGCAACTGATCCGCATGGGTCGGCTGGAAATACTGCTTTAGCGAGCGCTGGCTAAGCCCGCCGAGGATGGTGAAATAATACATCTCGTACCCCGGCAGAACCGCGCAGGGGTGATAGCCCTTGTCCAGTAGGATCGTTGAGCCATCCATGATGTGATAAGCATCACCCGGCTTGTTATCCTCGCGCTGCAGCATCTGAACACCCGAGCCATAGTTCGGACGGAAGCGGAAGTTATACGTCTCGTCATGGCGAGTCTCGATCATATCGCCATCGTCGCCTTTGCGGTCGGTGTCGTGCTTGTGGCTGGGAAATCCGGACCAGCCGCCCTGACCGACGGTGTAAAGCTCGGACACCAGCAGGCGGCCCACCTTGTCGTGATGGTTTGCCCCAAGGATATGTTTGATCTTGCGGTGGGTTTTGGTGTCGTCCGAGCCGTATTGTACCAGATCCAGCTCGGGCACGCGGACGTCAAAAGGTTCAAGCACACGGTCGAATTTTGCGCCCGCGATGAAAGTTTCGGTTTCATTCGTCACGCAGGTGATACGCACCTTTGCGCCGACGGGAACATAGACGCCTTCGGGTTCACCATCCCAGACGTCGATGGTGCGGTTGCCCAGATTGGTAAACACTGCCCCATCCACATCGACATCCACGGTGCCGGTGGCGGGCACGATGCAGGTCTCATAGCCCGGTACGGCATATTCGAACACCTCGCCCTTTTTCAGTTTGACGATGTTGAAATAGTTCAGCGGCACCAGATCATGGTCGGCATCAACGATGGGTTTGTTCTGGTTGTCATGGGGCGCGATATGCATCTGCGTCTCCTTTCAGGTATCCGTGGGGCCCGGGTGCTGGGCCAGAAAATCGTCAAGCTGGGGCGTGGTGGGCATGGCCCCGGCGCAGCCGGGCTGCGAGACCACGATCGAGGCACAGGCCGAACCGCGCAGCACAGCTTCGCGCAGGTCATGCCCCGCCGCGATTGAGGCCAGCAGGCCGGCCAGAAAACTGTCGCCTGCGCCGTTGGGTTTCACCGCGGTGACCGGATAGATACCGGTACGAATCTCCTGCCCATCGGTCAGCGTGATGGCCCCTTCGTGACCCATCTTGTAGATCACCGTTTTTCCATTGGCGGCCAGCTCGCGGGCTTTGTCGAGGCTCTTTTCGATGCCGCCCGCCATAAAGCCGAACTCTTCGTCATTTCCGACGATCAGATCGCTTTCGCTACCTGCGCGGGTCAGAACCTCCGAGGCCACTTCCGGCGACGGCCAGCTATAAGGCCGGTAATCGATGTCGAAGATCACTGGCAGACCTGCGGTGCGCGCGTTTTCAAACGCGCGGAACGTGGCCGAGCGTGAAGGCTCCGCCGCAAACACCGTGCCCGCCGTGATCAGGGCTGAGAAGGCGCTGTAGTCCACCTCATCCATATCCGCCTCGGTCACTTGGAAATCGGCGGCACCGTTGCGATAGATGACGTTCTGGAAATCCTCGATGCAGCTTTCGTAAACAGCCAGAGAGGTGCGCGCCTCGCCACCCACAGCGCGGACATATCGCGTTTCTACGCCATAGTCCTGCAGACGGTTCACGCAGAACCGCCCCACTGCGTCATCCGAGACTGATGTGACCAGCGCCGCTTGCGATCCCAGTTTAACCAGTCCCGCACAAATGTTGGCGCTCGAACCGCCCAGATCGGCGCGAAAGACCTTAGCATCTTCGCTTTTGGTCCCGACCGGATCTGCGAACATGTCCATCCCGGCTCGGCCAAACACGGCAAAGCGATTGCCTTTTATCCCTTCGATCAGAGTCACGTGCGTCCCTCAGTATTGCCTGCCCGGGCGGCATCAAGCACCTCGGGGTAGGGATAGTGCAGACCCAGCAACTGCCGCATATCGGGACTTGCCTGATCGAGGAAATCCTGCGGTAGCGCAGCGGGCATATCTTCCATCGGTTTGACCCATTTGGGCAGGTATTGGATCAGAATCGCGCTGCGGTCGTGATCCGCTTTGTTCGGCATCGCGCAATGCCACGTCACGCCATAGAACAGAGCAACATCGCCAGGCTCACCGGTCATCTGCTCGCATTTGTCATAGAACTTGTCTTCGGGCGTGGGATACCGCAGCTCTTTCTGCGATCCCGGCACATAGCCCGTCGCGCCGCTTTCTTTGGTGAACGGGTCCAGCAAAACCGAGACCTGTGCATTCATTGGAAATGAACCATTCAGACCGACGGGATGCGTTTCGGGGCTGTGAAAGTCCCAATAGGGATAGTCGACATGCGGCTCCTGCCCCGGCCCGCCCGGCAGGATGCGATTGGCAGCGATCGAGCCCATGATGAACTCTGTTCCCAGAAATTTGCGGAGGATATCCATCAGAACCGGATGTGCGGCCATGCGGGAAAATACGTCACCCTTGGCCAACAGATTCCAAACCCTTCGTTGTAGGTTCAGCTTGCCATCTTCTTCGGCTGCCCCCTGAAAGTGGGTCACCTTCTCAGCCGCAGCTTCCGAATGTTCCATGATGATCGCGCGGGCTTCGGCGACTTCCTCGGGCGTGAACAGGCCCGAGATGGTAACAGCTCCGCCACCATTCAGCAGCTCATCGACGATGACCTCAGGATTAGATGTTTCTGCCGTGAACCGTTTCATCAGATGCCCTTGCGTTGTTTTTCGCGGGTGGATTCCCACTCGACATGCGCATCGCGAACTCTCTCATCCGACGAGGTATGGGGTGTACCAACTTCCCACCATGCGTGGCCTTCAGTGGTCCAGCCTTCATAGGCGTCCACATCCATCACGATCACATAGGTTTTGTCGCTGGCCTTGGCGCGCTTGAAGGCCTCAGATAGTTCTGCCGGGTTCGCAACCTTTTCGCTGGTTGCCCCCATCGAGGCCGCGTGGGCCACGAAATCGACGCCGAAGGCTTCGGGGATCGTCGGGCAATCTTCCAGTAGGTTGTTGAAGCTTTCATTGCCGGTATTGTTCTGCAGCTTGTTGATGACCGCAAAGCCGCCATTGTCGAGCACCAGAACGATCATCTTCTTACGGCTTAGAACCGAAGAATAGATGTCCGAATTCAGCATCAGATAAGAGCCGTCACCGCAGAAGGTGATGGTGTCCTTCTCCGGCTCCCGCTCGGATTGGGCAATGCGCGCGCCCCAGGCGCCTGCGATCTCATAGCCCATGCAGGAAAAGCCGAATTCCACATCGACCGTGCCGATATCCAATGTACGCCAGTTGGCGGTGACTTCTGCCGGCAGGCCCCCGGCGGCGGCGACCACGCGGTCGCGCGTGTCACACAATTCGTTCACTACACCGATGGCTTGCGCGTAAGAGTTCTGACGGTTCCCGTAAGACACATTCTCGGCCACATAGGCGTCCCACTTGCGCCGTTCCTCCTGCGCGAGCGAGACCCAATCGGATGAGGCCGCATAGTCAACTGCTTGCGTTAGAGCTTGAATCGACAACTTGGCATCTCCAACAATCGGCAAAGACATATGTTTGCCCGCATCATGTCGTGCGGCATTGATTGAGATGAACTGAGCGTCCTTCGCAAAGGCCGTCCAAGATCCAGTTGTGAAATCCTGTAGCCGGGTTCCGATGGCAACGATCACATCCGCCTGTTCCGCAATTGCGTTGGCGCTGTCCGAACCGGTGACACCGATCGGGCCAATGTTCAGCGGATGGGTTGCCAGCATATTGGCACGGCCCGCGATGGTTTCGACCACTGGAATCTGATGTTTCACGGCAAAATCGGTCAGCTCGGCCACAGCTTTGGAATACTGAACGCCACCACCTGCAATGATCATCGGGCGTTTCGCCCCAGCCAGAGCACTTGCCGCGTCTGCAATTTCATCCGCATCAGGCGCTTGCCGGCGAATGCGATGCACTTTTTTCTCGAAGAACTTCACCGGGTAATCATAGGTCCACCCTTGCACGTCTTGCGGTAACCCGAGGAACGCAGGCCCGCAATCGCCCGGGTCCAGCATCGTCGCAATGGCGGCGGGCAGAGATTGAATGACCTGCGCCGGATGTGTGATGCGATCCCAATAGCGGCTGACCGGCTTGAAAGCGTCATTCACGCCGAAAGTCGGGTCGTAGTAGTTCTCCATCTGTTGAAGAACCGGGTCAGGTAGGCGCGTGATGAAGGTATCTCCACACAGCATTAGCATCGGCAGACGGTTGGCATGGGCCAGTCCGGCGGCGGTCAGCAGATTCGCAGTGCCGGGTCCTGCGCTGGCGGTGCAGAACATGAATCGCTGACGCAGCCACTGTTTGGCATATCCGGCGGCGGCGAATCCCATGCTCTGTTCGTTCTGTCCACGATAGAGCGGCAGCTCATCCCGCACCGTATTCAGCGCCTCGCCCAGACAGGTCACATTGCCATGGCCGAAAATCCCGAAACCCCCGCCACATAGGCGATATTCCTGACCATCGATCTCGATGAACTGGTTCGACAGCCAGCGAATGATCGCCTGCGCCGTTGTCAGGTAAACAGTGTCGTGTTGCGCGGACATGTCTGCGGGCTCCTTTAGGAAAATTGAGATGCAGTGCCGAATGCAGCTTGCGAGAGTCCTATTCTCACGATACAAGTTTTGCAACCGGTTGCAAATGGTTTTCAAGAAAAAGCGAGGGAGGGCGTCGGAATGGCAGAAATCGGCATTGGCATTCTGGGCGGCGGATATATGGGTAAGGCCCATGCGGTCGCCATGTCCTCGGTCGGGGCGGTGTTCAACACGGCCTTGCGTCCACGGCTGGAGATGGTGTGTGCATCCTCGCCAGAAAGCGCTGAACGGTATCGTCAGGCCTATGGGTTCGCACGCGCGACGGATGACTGGCGTGTGCTTGTGAATGACCCGAAGGTCGAGGCCATCGTGATTGCCACCCCTCAGGAAACGCATCGCGAAATTGCTCTGGCGGCCTTTGCGTTAGGCAAGTCGGTGCTGTGTGAAAAACCATTGGGCGCGTCGATGGAAGATGGCGCCGCGATGTCAGCAGCGGCCGAGGTCTCGGGCATGGCCAACATGGTTGGTTTCAACTATATTCGCACCCCCGCCAGCCAATATGCCCGCCAGTTGATCGCCGATGGAGAGATTGGTGACGTAACATGGTTTAGGGGCGAGCATACCGAAGATTTCTATGCCGACCCGCAGGCCTCGGCGACATGGCGCACGACGGGAATGTCGAACGGAACGATTGGCGATCTGGCGCCTCATATGATCAACGCGGCGTTGGCGCTGATTGGGCCTATTAAGCGCGTGATGGCAGAGGTCGAAACCGTGCACAAAAGCCGCCCGGGTGGTGAGGTTGATAACGACGACCACGCTCAGATGATGGTGCGCTTTTCGAACGGCGCGATGGGATCGATGTATTTCAGCCGTATCGCGACCGGGCGTAAGATGGGTTACGCATATGAGGTCAGCGGCACCAAAGGTGCGATACGTTTTGATCAGGAGGATCAGAACGCATTGTGGCTTTATCGCATGGATGGCCCCGAGGCTGAGCGTGGATTTTGCAAGATTCTGACCGGCCCCGCTCATCCGGATTATGAGCCGTTCTGTCAGGGGCCGGGTCATGGCACGGGCTATCAGGATCAGATCATCATCGAGGCGCGAGATTTCCTGCGCGCGATCGAGACAGGTAAACCGGTCTGGCCAACCTTCCACGACGGGCATGAGGTCAACCGGGTCGTCGCTGCGGCATTGGCATCGTCAGCGGATGAAAGCTGGAAAAATATCGAAGATTTCTGAGCATCGGAGACAAGACAAGATGAGCATCAGAATTGGCAATGCGCCCTGTTCCTGGGGCGTGGAATTTGCGCAGGATCCGCGCAACCCGCATTGGAAAACTGTTCTCAGCGAGTGTGCCGAGGCCGGGTATAAAGGCATCGAATTGGGCCCGGTGGGCTTCATGCCCGAAGACCCTGCAGTACTGGCCGATGCGCTGGCTGAGCATGATCTGGAACTGATCGGCGGCGTGGTGTTCCGTAATTACCATGACCCCGACGCCTGGGAGGATGTGCTCGATGCCACCCATCGCACCGCCCGCGCTTTGAAGGCGCATGGGGCGCAGCATTTGGTGCTGATTGACGCGATCTCTCCCCGTCGCGCACCAACCGCTGGTCGCGCCGATGAGGCTGAGCAGATGGACAAGTCCGAGTGGGCAGCGTTTCGGGATCGCCTTGCTGAAAGCGCGCGGATCGGGTCTGAGGAATACGGGCTGACCGTCGGAATGCACGCCCATGCTGCGGGCTTCATGGATTTTGAGCCCGAGCTGGAACGCCTGCTGAATGAGGTTGATGAAAACCTTCTGAAAATCTGTTTCGACACCGGCCATCACTCTTATGCCGGGTTCGATCCTGTCGGCTTCATGCAGCGCTACGTTGACCGGATCTCATACATGCACTTCAAGGATATCTCGCCGAACGTGAAGGCAGATGTGATCGCCAACCGGACGGGCTTCTATGATGCCTGCGGGCAGGGGATCTTCTGCAATCTGGGTGAAGGCGACGTGGACTTTCCTACGGTTCGCCAAGTGCTGTTGGATGCAGGCTTTACCGGCTGGTGCACGGTTGAGCAGGATTGCGATCCGACTCTTGATCCCGACCCTGTAGGCGACGCGCGGAAGAACCGCGAATATCTCGAATCCATTGGTTTCAGTTAAGGAGGTCGAGACCATGACCAAGCTGAAATGGGGCATGATCGGCGGCGGCGAAGGCAGCCAGATCGGACCAGCGCACCGATTGGGAGCGCTGGCAGATGGGCATTTCCAATTCACTGCCGGGGCGTTGGATCACCGGCCCGATGTTGGTCGCGAATACGCGCAAAAGCTGGGCATCGCGGCGGACCGGGCCTATGGCGACTGGACCGAGATGCTGCAAGGTGAACGCGGCCGCGACGACCGGATTGATCTGGTCACGGTGGCCACGCCGAATGCGACGCATTTCGAGATCACCAAAGCGTTCCTTGAGGCCGGGTTCAATGTGCTGTGCGAAAAGCCCATGACCATGACGGTGGAAGAGGGTGAAGAGATCGTCAATGTCGCTGAGAAATCCGGCAAGATTTGCGCGGTCAACTACTGCTATTCCGCTTATCCCATGGTGCGGCAGGCCCGCGCTATGGTGCGTGCAGGTGAGATCGGCAAGGTCCGTCTGGTCGTCACCAACTTCAGTCACGGCCATCACGGAGACGCGACAGACGCCGACAATCCTCGCGTCCGCTGGCGCTATGACCCGGCGATGGCGGGTGTTTCCGGCCAGTTCGCTGATTGCGGGATTCACGCGATGCACATGGCCGGGTTCATTGCGGATGACGAGGTTGAGACCCTGTCCGCAGATTTTGCCTCAACCATTGGCAGCCGTGAGCTTGAAGATGATGCCATGGTCAACTTCCGCACGGCCAAAGGCGCCGTTGGCCGGCTATGGACGTCTTCGGTGGCCATCGGTCGCCAGCACGGGTTCGATATTCAGGTTTTCGGAGAAACCGGCGGCCTGCGCTGGGCGTCCGAGCAACCGAACCAGCTGATCTATACACCCGTTGGTGGGCGCTTGCAGATCATCGAAAAAGGCGAGGGTGGGCTGCACGAAGATGCGCAACGCCTCAGCCGTGTGGCGATTGCGCATCCCGAAGGGTTCCCGCTGGCGGTAGCGAACATCTATTGCGATCTGGCGGACGCCATTGCCGGGGAAACCCGCGACGGGCTGCCCAATGCGGCAGACGGTGTGCGATCGATGGCGGCGGTGCATACAGCGGTCGAGTCCGCAAAGCAGGGCAGTGCTTGGATGGACGCGCGACCGCCGATGTTCCGTTAACTCTCAGATACGGGGCGCAATGTGCCCCGTTCCACCACCGAGCATGGGAATATCCGTGCCTCGGGATACCGGTCGGGTTCGTTCAGCGTTGCCACCATCAGCTCGATCGAAGAACTGACGATTTGCCGGATCGGCTGATGGATGGTGGTGAGATCGATATTCTCCCATCGCGCCATCTCCATATCGTTCAGGCCGATGACACCGATATCTTCGGGTACCTTCAGGCCACTGTCTAAAATCGCCGACAGGGCCCCGATGGACAAAACGTCGTCGCCGCAGAAATAGGCCTCGGCCCGTTTTGATTTCAACAGGCACAGCATTTCCTTGCGGCCTGCATCGAACGAGTAGGCCTCGGCAAACGAACAGGTCACGTCGATCTGCGGGTGCAACGCCATTTCCGACATGAATCCCGCATGGCGATCCTGGGTCGAGGTCGCCGCCTCAGGCCCGCCGAGAAAGGCCACTGTTTTATAACCACGCGCGACCAGCTGGCGGGCCGCCATGCGTCCGCATTCCACGTTGTCGATCCCGACCACATGAACCTGTGGCGAAGAGGAGGATCGGCCAAAGCTGTGCACCACTGGCACGCCCGCATCGCGAAACGCTTTGGCAAAGCCCGGCGGCAATGTCGACGACGCAACAACAACGCCATCGACTGAGTATTGGCGCAGCATTCGTACCGAATTCTCGGGTTCAACTTCGTCGGTCAGGTTCACCAGCAGCGGGCGTAAGCCGCGGTCCTGCAAACCGCGGGTAAAGAGGTCGAAAACTTCAAGAAAGATCGGGTTGTGGAAGTTATTCGACACCAGCCCGATCAACTTGGTCCGTCCCGTTGTCAGCGATGAGGCCAGCGCATTTGGGCTGTATCCCAGCTCTCGCGCGGCCTTCTCGACCTTGCGGCGCATCTTGTCGGAAACCGAGGCCCCATCGGTGAAAGTGCGCGACACAGCCGAGCGTGATACGCCCGCGCGTTCTGCAACCTCTTTCAATGTGACAGCCATGACCCGTCCGACCTTCCTGCGTTTAGTGGCAGTCCTTTTACCTGTATTCTCTGGCAGATACAGTATGAAACACTTCAGATGCTGTTTGCAACCGGTTGCAAAATTTAAGCAGATATGTTCTAACACGACTCGGAGAGGTGCGAAGGACAGCCTCAATCCGCGATAATATGAGTTTTGGGAGGACATCATGACTTCACTGACGAAGAAGCTGGCGCTGGCGGCCGTGGTTGCTGCGACGCCGCTGATCGCAGCCACAAGCGCTGCGGCGGAAGGTGAGAAATACATTCTGGTCAGCCACGCACCGGACAGCGACAGCTGGTGGAACACCATCAAGAACGGCATCGCGCTGGCGGGCGAACAAATGGGTGTTGAGGTTGAATACCGCAACCCGCCCACTGGCGATCTGGCTGACATGGCGCGGATCATCGATCAGGCGGCGGCTTCGGGTCCAAACGGGATCATCACCACGCTGGCGGACTATGATGTGCTGAGCGGCCCGATCAAATCAGCCGTGGATGCAGGTGTTGACGTGATCATCATGAACACCGGTACTCCGGATCAGGCTCGTGAAGTTGGTGCTCTGATGTATGTGGGTCAGCCTGAATATGATGCCGGATTCGCAGCAGGCCAGCGGGCCAAGGGCGATGGCATCGGATCATTCCTGTGCGTGAACCACTATATCGTTCAGCCCTCCAGCCAGGAACGTTGCCAGGGCTTTGCGGATGGTCTGGGGATCGAACTGGGGGATCAGATGATCGACGCTGGTCAGGACCCTGCTGAGATCAAAAACCGTGTGCTGGCCTATCTGTCGGCAAACCCGGATACGGATGCGGTTCTGACACTGGGTCCGACCTCGGCTGATCCGACGATTCTGGCTCTGGAAGAAAACGGCATGGCCGGTGACATCTATTTCGGCACCTTCGATCTGGGTGGTGAGATCGTCAAAGGCATCAAATCCGGCGTGATCCAGTGGGGCATTGATCAGCAACCCTTCCTGCAGGCCTATCTGCCGGTTGTTGTCATGACAAATTACCACCGTTACGGCGTTCTGCCTGGCAACAACATCAACTCGGGTCCCGGTTTCGTAACCGCTGATGGCCTGACCAAGATCGAAGAATTCGCTGGCGAGTACCGCTAATTCTTGAAGCGCGGACGTCCTGACGCAGGGCGCCCGCCGACAGCTTTCTGACTCAAAATCACTGTTTTTATCGGAGGAGCGCTCTCATGGGCGAGTCTGCTCAAAACACCACTTTAACCGACGAACGGATCAAAGAGATCTCTCCGCTGCGCAAGGCCTTGATCCGGCCCGAGCTTGGCGGGATGGTCGGCACCGTTGCCGTATTCACCTTCTTCCTGCTGTTCGCTTTCGACAGCGGCATGTTCAACGCACAAGGCATGATGAACTGGTCGGTTGTCTCAGCACAGTTCATGATCATCGCCGTGGGCGCGTGCCTTCTGATGATCGCTGGTGAGTTTGACCTGTCCGTCGGCTCGATGATCGGCTTCTCCGGTATGATGATCGCCATCTTCTCGGTCACGCTCAGCTGGCCGGTCTGGATGGCCATCCTTGTCACCTTCGCCATGGCCGTCGCGATCGGAGCGCTTAACGGCTGGATCGTGATCCGGACCGGTTTGCCCAGCTTTATCGTGACGTTGGCTTTCCTGTTCATCTTGCGCGGTTTCACCATCTTCCTGCCGCAGGTAATCGAGCGCAAAACCATCATTGGCGGCGTCAAAGACGCAGCCGAGGGCGACTGGCTGGCTCCGATCTTCGGTGGCAAAATCCTGCAGGGCCTGTTCCAGTGGCTGGGCGACGCTGGGATCATAGCGGTGTTCGAACGTGGCACGCGACAGGGTCAGCCGGTGGTGGACGGCGTGCCAATGCTGATTGTTTGGGCCATCGCATTGATCATCTTTGGCCATGTGCTGCTGACCAAGACCCGGTTCGGGAACTGGATCTTCGCGTCGGGCGGCGATGCCGAGGCCGCTCGTAACTCGGGTGTGCCTGTGAACCGGGTCAAGATCCTGATGTTCATGTTCACCGCCTTCTGCGCCACGGTCTTCGCTGTCTGTCAGGTGATGGAGTTCGGATCGGCCGGTGCCGACCGGGGCCTGCTGAAAGAGTTTGAGGCGATCATCGCCGTGGTCATCGGCGGCGCGCTTCTGACCGGCGGTTACGGCTCGGTATTGGGTGCGGCGCTGGGTGCGTTGATCTTCGGCGTGGTGCAACAGGGTCTGTTCTTTGCCGGCGTCGAAAGCTCGCTATTCCGCGTGTTCCTGGGCGTGATCCTGCTGGGGGCTGTGATCCTCAACACCTATATCCGCCGCATCATCACGGGGGAGCGTTGATATGAATCCCGAACATGCACCCATCATCCAGATGAAGAATATCGAAAAGCATTTCGGCAGCGTAATTGCGCTGGCGGGGGTCTCGGTCGATGTGTTCCCCGGTGAATGCCACTGTCTTCTCGGTGACAACGGCGCGGGTAAGTCGACCTTCATCAAAACCATGTCGGGTGTTCACCAACCCACGCATGGAGAGATCCTGTTTGAAGGCAAACCCATGCACTTCACCGACCCGCGCGATGCGATTGAGGCCGGGATTGCGACGGTGCACCAGCATCTTGCCATGATCCCTCTGATGTCGGTCTCGCGCAATTTCTTCATGGGCAATGAGCCGGTGAAGAAAGTTGGACCGATCAATTTCTTCGACCATGACTATGCAAACAATGTCACGATGGAAGAAATGAAGAAGATGGGTATCAACCTGCGCGGACCCGATCAGGCGGTTGGCACGCTATCGGGTGGTGAACGCCAGACTGTTGCCATCGCACGGGCGGTACATTTCGGGGCCAAGGTGCTGATTCTGGACGAACCGACCTCGGCCCTTGGTGTGCGCCAAACAGCCAATGTGTTGGCAACCATCGACAAGGTGCGTAAGCAGGGGATCGCGGTGGTCTTTATCACCCATAACGTCCGCCATGCGCTGGCGGTGGGTGACCGGTTCACGGTTCTCAATCGCGGCCAGACGCTGGGTACGGCGCAGCGAGGTCAAATCACCCCGGAAGAGCTGCAGGACCTGATGGCCGGTGGTCAGGAGATGGTCGAGCTTGAAGGTAGTCTGGGCGGAACCGTCTGATACTCTTTCGCCCCGCTGGCTGCGCTGGCGGGGTGACTACTTCTTCTCGAAGTACAAAATGACCTCACCCAGCCTTACACCAAAACGCGAAACATAGGCTCGGTTCAGCAGCCGATCATCGGATAACAGCCACATCCAGTCATCGAAATTGACTCGCATGGTGCCATCTTTGACGGGCAGGTCGATTTTGTACTTCCAGTTAAACGTATCGCCCCTTTCGACTCCGCTGGCTGTGCCCAGCACACCGGGAGCGGTGCCCGTCCAGGTGTCTTCGCCGGTCTTGGTGAGGGTCCAGATCCGTTGCTCGGTCGCACCGTCGTCATAGACGAAATCTTCAACTAGCGTCAGAGTCTCTCCGTCCCATGTGCCGTCAATGTCGACCTGAAAGCGACGCGGGACATTACCCAGCACATCCTGAAACTGACCATAAGCGACGGTCTTACCTTCGAAGAACTCTTCAAGGTTCAACTGGCGATCTGACAGAAACGTTTTTGGTATACGTGGTTTGGCCGAGCATGCGGTGAGCATCGCCAGCCCCGCGATCGCGACGACCGCGACAAGGGTTCGGCGAGCGATCATTGTAAAACCCTCAGCTCAGAGTCTGCATCGTGACCGTTTGCGCCATGCAGATGGGCCGACTTCACCTTGGGCGCGGGGCGCATCGTGGCGACCAGCTCGGCAACCTTGATCCCGAACTTACGCATCTCGGACCGGTTCATGATCACCCCGTTTTCCGTCAGATACATCCAGTCGGTTACATCCAGTGTATGTCCGCCCGCATCTTCGGGCAGGATGATGCGATAGGTCAGTTTTACGGTTGCGCCCGAGATCACGCCTTTGCCCTCGCCCACGATATCATCCGCTGTCGCGGTAAACGTGTTGCCCGTGCCCAAGGTCAGATACCATTTGCGGGTCACTTGCTTGCCGTTGGAATAGGTGAAATACTCGGACAGCGTCCCGGTATTGCCGTCCCATTCGCCGACCATGCGCGCGACAAAGCTGTTCGACATCTTGCCATTCGGGCCATAGATCAGCCCTTCGGACAGGATCTCTCCATTCAGGTTCTTCTTCAGCGAAAACTCAGGCCCGGTCCCGCTGTAGTCGGACGGTGATTGCGAGCGGAAACTGAGGAAGCGATTCTTCACAGCGAACACCGCAAATATGGCGAGCAGACAGAACAGGAGCGTTTTCATTCGGCAGAGACCTCTGTCGGGAGTGTCAGGACCAAGCCAAACGCTCCGAGTTTCAAAATGCAGGGCAGCACAGCATAGGCGAGGGTGAGTGTATTCAATGCCTCAGCCGAATTGGCCTGTCCGGGTGTAAAGCCGCTGCGTTCCAGCAGTGGCAGGGTGAAAAAGGCAGCCAGAGCTAGGCCCAGCTTGCCTGCAAAGGACCAAATGCCGAAGGCGGCAGAGGCGTTCAGCCCGGCCCGTGTCAGAACGACCGAGAACATGGCGGGTAGGACAACCATGTCCGCACCCAAAGCGGCGCCGGATGCAAGGCAGATGATTGCGAATCCAGTCAGATTTCCTGGGGCCAAAAGGGCGGCGCCGACAAAGCCGAGAATGGCCAGCGGCATCGCGATTATCAGAGTTTGTTTCGGGCCAATTCGGTTGCTTAGCTTTGCCCAGAACGGCACGCTAAGTCCCGCGCTGAGGAAGAACAGGATCAGCAGTGGCCCGGCCTTGCCCGGCAGTTGAAGTCGGTCCTCGACAAAGAACAGAAACAGGGTCGAGGTGATCGCCACTGGCAGGCTGTTGACCAGCGCCAGAGCCAGCAACCGCAGCGCCCCCGCTTGTCCCAGCCCGGCAAATGACAGCGCCTGCCCGGTGATCGGCCTTCGCCGCCACATCGGCAAAGTCACCGCCAGAGTCACCACGGCCAGAACTCCAAGGAATAGCCCGAAGGCCGGGTACCCTTGCGCCCCAGCACCAAGCGCAACGAATAAGGCGGGCGCGGCGGCGGCGATGACGACGCCAGTCAGTTGCCCGCCTTCGCGGAAGGCGGCCAGTCGCATCAGCTCTTTTGAGGTGGCCTGCTTCGCAAGCGTTGCGCTGCGTCCATAAAGCAGGATGGTTCCTAGGCTGTAGGCTGAGAATAACAGGACCAGAATAGACACTAATGCGGAAATACTGGCCCCTTCAGGCAGGCCGAACAACAAGGGAAACCCGATCGCCAAGCCGAGCGCGGCGGCGGCGGCAAACAGCATCTGCCCATCGGGCCAGCGGTCTATCGCCCAGCCGATCAGCGGGTCCTGCACCAGATCAATCAGCCGGATCACCAGCAGGACAGTGCCGATCACGCCCAGCCCGATACCCAGATTGACCGCGGCAAAACGCGGCAGATGAATGTAAAGCGGGATACCCGCCGCAGCAAGCATCAGCGCGTAGAGGCTGACCCTCGGATACAGCATCAGTTCCCTCGTAACGCCTGCGTAAAGGCTGCAGAGCGGGTGTTTTCGCCCAGAAAGATCGACATAAAGCTGCGTTTGATGTCCGGATAGGACATGGAGCAGGTTTTGCGACCATTCAGCCAGAACTCGACCTTGTTCGGACCGTCCGACACCGCCAGAAAACGATCACCCTTTGAAACAGGGGCAAAGCAGGTCTCAAGCTGATCACGTATCGGGGCAGCGCGCCCGATCCGCTTCATCTCGTCCAGTGTCGAGTTGATTAGCGCCTTCTTGGTCACATTTCGGCGATAGCGCAGCTCCAGTCCGAAATCCTGATTCCAGTTCAAAGGTGCACCGCCTTGCGTAAACAGCTGCGCATCATAAAGCGGGAAACCCAGATAGCGGTAGGTTGCCGTGCCACGCAACTCGGCATTGTTGAGAACGCCAAACACGGGCGAGGCTGCCAGCCCTCCGGGTATCAGCAGCATCAGCGATACCAGCGCCGCGCCAGCGTTAAGCCGAGGCAGGAACGGCCTGATCATTCTCAGAAACGCCATTGTCAGCTCCGATAATCTGTGGAATGCCGGTGATGCGCTCAACGACATACATCGCACTGGCAATCCCGTCTTCGTGAAAACCGTGCCGGTTATACGCCCCGGCAAACCAGGTTCGGTTCTGTCCCTGCATCCCGCGGATTTGTGCTTGAGCTCGCAGGGCGGCTTTGTCGAACACCGGATGGGCGAATTCGACTTCATCATAGATTTTGTCCGCAGGAATATCTGAGGCGGCGTTCAGCGTCACAAACAGCGGGTCGCTGTCGGGGATGTTTTGAAGCCGATTCATCCAATATGTGACCCCAACATTGCCCTTTTGCGACCTGTAGGTCCAACTGGACCAGCAGGCGCGCCGACGAGGCATCTGACGGGGATCGCAGTGAAGGATGGCTTTGTTTGGTTGATATCTGATCGCACCCAACGCCGCTTTCTCATCTTCGGTCGCCGCATCACCAAGAATGGCGAGCGATTGATCGGAATGGGTGGCCAGAATGATCTCGTCAAACAGATCGGCCTCGCCGCCTGCATGAACGGTAACGCCCAGATCATGCCGTTCGATCCGCTGAACGGGCGAGGCCAGACGAATGTCACAGCCACGTGCGCGCAACGCGGCATCGATCCGGCGCACATATTCGATGCTGCCGCCCTTCACCGTGTACCATTGGTGCTGATTGGCCCGGCCCGAGGCCAGCAGTGCGTGGTTGCGAAAGAACTGTACCAGCGAGCGGGCAGGGAACTGATCGACGAACTCAACCGGCGTTGACCAGATCGCGCCGCACATGGGCATCAGATAATTATGCCGGAACCAATGGCCGAGGCGCAGCTGATCCACCAACTCTCCGATCGTGGTGTCATCGTCCTGCGCGGCTTCGGGGGCCTCTTTGCCAAAGCGCAGGATGTCGGCGATCATTTTGTAATAGGCTGGACGGGCTAGATTGCGTTTCTGCGCGGTCAGAGTGCGCAGGTTGTTCAGCCCGTATTCGATTCGGCCGTTATCGATGGTGGCCCCGAAACTCATTTCGCTTTTGGTGACCGGCACGTTCAGTTCATCGAACAACCGGGTCAGATAGGGGTAGGTGACATAGTTGAAGACGATGAACCCGGTGTCGACGGGCTGATCGCCATTGCGGCCGGCCAAGACCGTACGGGCATGGCCGCCCAGTCGAGGCTCGGCCTCGAACACGGTGATATCGTGGTTTTCAGAAAGGTAATAAGCTGCGGAGAGACCTGAAATGCCTGCGCCTATGACTGCGATTTTCTTACGTACACCCCGGGTTTCGTCGAACATTCTATCCTCGTTATTCGGCATTTTACAATGAGATACGCAGGATATGGGGCACTGGATCAGTCAGATTAGAAGTTTTTCGCTGCCGCACTATGTTGTGATGTCTGGTTACATGCTGCACCGTAACACAGGGGCTGCGTGATCCAACATTGTCACTGGGTCGTACACTTCCCAACAGAACTCAAATGGCCCGGATATGAGCAGTTTCGACGGAAAAACCTACTGGATCATCGGCGCCAGCGAAGGATTGGGTCGCGTCTTGGCCGAAAAGTTGAGCCGCGAAGGCGCGCATCTAATCCTGTCTGCCCGTAACGTGGGGCGGCTGACCGAGATTTGCAACACGCTGCCCAACGCGCGCGCTATTCAGATGGATGTGACCGACCTCAATACTGTGCGCCGGGCTGTGGCCGAGGCCGGAGCAGTAGATGCGCTGGTTTATAACGCTGGGGTCTATGAGCCGATCCGCACAGAGAACTGGGATACCGAGGCCTCACTTGCCATCAGTGACGTCAACTATTCCGGGGCTTTACGGGTGCTGGGGGAAACGGTGCCTGAATTTGTGCGTGATGGCAGCGGAGATGTCACTCTGATCGGGTCTCTGGCCGGATATCATGGCTTGCCCAACGCAATCTCATACGGAGCCAGTAAGGCGGCGCTGATTTCACTGGCCGAAACAATGCGGCACGATCTGGCGGGCTCTGGTGTGACGGTGCGCATCGTCAATCCTGGCTTTATCAAGACCCGTCTAACCGATAAAAACAGCTTCAGGATGCCGATGTTGATGACGCCCGAGGACGCAGCCGATCGCGTCCTGCGCGCCATGTCGCGCCGCCGCTTTCGCACTGATTTCCCGGCACCCTTTTCATGGGTTGTGCGCCTGATCGACTACCTGCCGGATATCTTGGTCTATCGCGGGAAATGAGGTCAGCCGCAGGTGAGCCTCTGGATCACGCCAGCACCATTAACATAAACATTCAGCCGATCGATGCGATAATCCTGTGTCGCTATATCATCCGGACCCAGCACGCGAGACCGCTCGGGCAGTTGGGCCTGAATGTCTGAAACCGGCTGGCCGATTGCATCAGCAAACGGCTCACCTTTGCAAAAGGCCAGATCGACCGGCGAGGTGTCGGCTGTCGGAATGATGTCTTCAACTGGGGCGGTCTCAGCACAGGCGCTCAGAAGGCACAGGATCGGAATAAATCGGCGCATTGGCGTTCCTCTTTCGGCAATGTCGTTTCTGCAATATCAAAGATTTAGCCAACCTGTCACGAAAGCGCAGTTGAAAACACCCTGTATTTGACGCAGGGTCGGGTCAAATTAGACAGGGAGATAAGCACCATGCGTACGCGTGCCGCCGTTGCCGTTCAGGCTGGCAAACCTTTGGAAGTTATGGATGTGAACCTTGAAGGCCCCAAGGCGGGCGAGGTTTTGGTGGAAATCAAGGCGAC
>NZ_JBQFRJ010000004.1:0-350128 GCF_056537345.1 Ruegeria sp. CF4
GCCGAGGTTGCCGAGAAGAGAGCAAAGAGCATCAGCGCAGAAGTCCTGATCATGAGCATTTCCCTTCGTTCGCAATCCGGTCAAAATATATCTTAGGTTCACAGTTCTCAACAAACGTGTCTCAGTGCAGTTCAAAGTAGCGGACAGTAGCTGAGCAGAAACCGACTAATCCTGCTCTGACAGTTCGCTTTGGGTCTGCTTCGGGCTGAGGGTGTGTGAAATCTCTGGCTATCCGGCAAAACCGCCGAAAACACCCTCAATGTGCATACTCTGGCGCTTCTCGGAAAGATTTTACACAGGCACTTAAAACGAGCGCGACGAGAGAGCTCGTGGGCTGGAGTTTTCACACACTCTCGGCTCTTTGCAAACCTTAGAGCTAACGCAGCATGGGCCCTGCCCCGAATTACCACCCCACACCGGACTTTGACCGTACGATACTGTGCTGCACCGCAGCTTCCCATATCCGGGCCATTGACGAAGCCACGCAGAGGTATGGATCATCCGAAGAATGGCCTGTGGCGCTCTGGCCTTTCGAGGATGACGAGGGAGCGCCCGAAGAGGCTCTATCCGTCATTCGAGAGGTGCTTGCTGCACCGGTCTGACCGCATCAGAGCACCTACACAAATATAGGGCGGCGGGATGTTCCGCCACCCAAATTGGTGTTTTCGGCATATCATAGGCAAACCCTGGACCGGGCATATTGGTTCGGCTTGGTAAGACAAAAAGCAGCATGACACCTAAAGCTGATAAACCTTAGTGAAGCTGCAAAACCGTCCAACGCTGCGCCTGAAGTCCGCCTTCCGGACATTCATCGCGGATGCAGAACACTTAGCTTGACGACATGGAAATTCATCTCGGTTTGTTACCTCTTTGGCATCTGCGAAAGGCAACGGATTTGGTTGGTTGCTTCAAACCGGGCCAAGCTAAACTCTATTTGTTATATCTCCAGCCAGATTGGACGATGGTCGCTTGCCCTTTGGGTGCGGCTGACCCCGCTTCCTTCTAACTCACTCTCAAATTCGGAATGCGCGATACCCGCATCTTGAACATCATCATACAAACCGGGCGATACCGCAAAGTGATCCAACAATAGGGGGCGATCTTGTATCCCATCTACAAAATCGTCAAAGCGTGAGGTAAACAAGGCATTTACTGGCACCCTTTCCAATACCGGATGACGAAATATCAAGTCGGGGTAGAACGTACTTCCTAGCACGATATCTGCCACATTGTGGGTAAGATACTGTCGTTCGAAGAAGTCCGGGCCAGGACCATCGTTCCAATCGCCCGTTACAATGATACGCTCTGATGGCTCATTCTGAACCAATTGATCAAGGTACGTTCTGAGGCGGAAACCTTCAGCAGAAATACGGCGCCGTGCCTTCATCGCAGAGGCGATAAACTCGTGGCGGCGTGCAGGATTATTGAATAGGCTTTCGCCGTTATGAACATATTTTGACTTGGTATGTAGGTTGACAATCCGAATAGGATCACCAGCAACTGGATTGATGTCGACAACCATAGGTGCTCGCGTAAAATCATAGGGCTGTAAAAGCAGATCCCCGTCGACATCCGCCTGCCACACGTCTTCTAACTCATGCGTCAAGGCGTCGGTTGCATGATCAATATCAGCAACAGCTCCTCCTATTTTTTTGAGCACATAAAGCTTTTGCGAACCACCAGCTTTTCCAATCAGCGCCTCGTAAAGCGGGTCGCCGTTGACAGAAAGAAAATCAGAGATGAATAAGTTCATTTCCTGGATGGCGCTTGGTCCCTCTTGGATGCACAAGATATCCGGATCGATTGCCGTGACTATGTTGGCAACTCTTTGAGCTACGATCCGTGCATCTGGCGCATCCATTGAGTTGCCACCCCAGGCAGGATTGTGATTACCGGAAAACCAGCGGTTCATCCATTCGATATTCCAGTTCATAATTTTCACAGCGATCTCCTTAATAGAGTTTAAAAAAATACTTTTGAAACGTGCAGATGAGCCGTGCAGAAGTCTACAGTTTTTCTGAACCTCGGCCCAAAGCCGACCTTGTCCGAGGGCCGACGATGCTGCGATGTAGCCAGCCAAAGCCGCCATTCGCTGCGAACGCGGAGTTCATTGCCAACTTTTCTGAATCGGTAGGTTACCAAGATCGAGAAGGCCGACGGTTGCGCTATTACGTCTCCAATCGACTGATCTCGGGTGGCAAGGATATCTCCGGCTGGCGACTGCCCGGCCCGGCGCTGGAACACGCAGTCATTGATGTCATCGTCAGACATCTGCAAGACGCCGCCGCCGCGCACCAGGTGCTGGCGCAACCGGAGGCCGGGTCAACGGAGGCAGTTCAGACTTCAGCTGCGGATTTAGTAACTCGGCTTCGAGGCCAAGGCGCTCAGGTCGGCGCTGATATTCTGGCCAACGGCAGAATTGCACGCGGACAGATCGACCTCGAATTGAACCCTAAAAATCTGGCAAGCGCACTTGGCATCGCGGCCGATCATCTGAACCCGGATCTCACACACATCACCTCATCCTTCGATCTGCGACGACGCGGCGTTGAGGCCAAAGTCATCGCTGGAGACATGGCACCCCAACCCGATCCCCACCTCCGGTCCATGCTGATCCGCGCTCATGGCTGGGCGCGTGATCTAAAAGCCGGCGTTCAACTGATGGAAATTGCCCGCCGCGAAAACCTCCCCGGCGCCTTCATCCGTACCCGTGCTCAGCTCGCGTTTCTTTCACCGAAGATTCAGGTCGCGATTCTCGACGGCGCTCAGCCGACCGAATTCACACTCAAGCGTCTTGTCAGCGTGACCCACCCACTAGACTGGTCTGAACAGGAACGCCTGTTCGGCTTCTGACATCTCCAAGTCCTTCGTCCCTGTTACAGGGTTTGCCCTCCCTGATCCGCAGGCACAATTCCCTGTTCCCACGAGAAAATTCCCTGTTCCACCTTTTAGGGAATTTGCAACATAAACCTCTGGAAAACATGCAGTTCCGATAGGAGAAATGACGGAACTCAGACCTGTTTCACGAAAATTCCCTGTAAATTGCCGGGTATCAGGGAAATCCCGCCCAAAGCGACCCCGCCAAAATGCGCCACTGAGACTGCGGCCGGAATTGCGCTCTGAGTGTGCGATCTGCTCCGTCTCTGATTGAAAGCGCATGCGCCAACTCGCGGGAATTGCGGCACAATTCCGGGTCAGAAAACACAACTGAAGTGAGACAGGTATGAGTGGCGGGGAGACAGGGATTCGAACCCTGGGAACGCTCTCACGTTCAACGGTTTTCAAGACCGCCGCATTCGACCACTCTGCCACCTCCCCGCGTGGGGCAGGGTCTAAGGCGAGTTGTTGGCAGAGGCAAGCCATAAAGCGGGAAATCTTGCCGAAGCGAAAGCAGCAGTCTTTCCATGGCCCGGTGCCCGCGCTATGATCCGCTCAAGAAACCGCTGGAGACTGGCAAAAAGAACCAGCACGCATGCGGTGGGGCGCGGCCGATATGGCCTGTCAGGCAAGGGATGAGACAATGAAGCGAGCGACTGGCACACGCTTTGGGCCGCAGCGGCTGGCGTTTCTGGCCGTGAGTATGGTGGCCTTGGCGGGCTGCGAAGAAGGGTTCAATCTGCAGGAACCCTCGACCGAAGAAACGGCAAGTGAGGATGCGGACAACACCAACAGGTTTGAGCTGTTCCCCGAAGCCAGTGCCAGCAACCAGCGCGATGTCGAGGCACCCGAGGTGTTTCAGGTGACCGAGGCGGGTCTTTGGGACGGGCGTCCGTCGCTGGGCGGCGTCTGGGTGGCGCACCCTGATGTCTCACAACCCGAGCGGGTACTGATCAAAAATACCACCAACAACAAAACCGTCACCGGCGCGTTGTTCCGTCGCGAGCGGAACCTGCCGGGGCCCGCGCTGCAAGTGTCATCGTCGGCAGCATCGCAGCTGGGAATGCTGGCCGGTGCTCCGACCCGGATTGAGGTGGTTGCGCTGCGACGAGAAGAGATCGCGCCTGCTCCACCGCCGATTGCGGAAGAACCCGTTGAGGAAGAGACAGCCGAGACCAGCACTGAGATTGCAGCCGTAGACACGACCGAAGCAGATGCACCCGAGAAACCCGCAAAGCGGAAATGGTGGCAAAAGAAACCTGCTGACGAGACCAACGCCGCCGGTGCAGCTGTAGCTGCCGGGGCTGCCGCGGGCGCGGTTGTCGCCTCGACCGGGGATGATGTTGCTGAGACCGCCGTTCAGACGGCTGACGCAGCCACTGAGGCCGTCGAGCCTGAACAGCCTGCGAAACGCAAGTGGTGGCAAAAGAAGACACCTGAAGAGGTAGACGCCGCAGCAGCCGAAGTGGCGACCGCTCCGCTTGCCGAGACCGGGACCGAGGCCGCATTGGCCGGTGCCCAGACTGCAGCCTTGTCGGACCCAGAGATCACACCTCCGGCCGAGAAACCCGCCAAACGGAAATGGTGGCAGAAGAAAGACCCCAACGCCATCACCGAGACGCCGCTGGACCCGATCGCGGGTGCAGCCGCAGCCATTGAGGCAAGCGAGCCGACCACCGCAGCCGCAGCTGCCGCCGCCACCCCCGAGACAACTGGCGGGTTGGCAAAGCCGTTTGTTCAGGCCGGCACCTTCAGTGTCGAAGCAAACGCCAAAAGCGCCGCCGAGAAGATCCATCGCAACGGAATGTCCGCTGAGGTGGCAGAGTTGAAAGGCGACGAGAATACAGTTTGGCGCGTGCTCGTCGGCCCGGCTTCGACTCGGGCCGAGCGTCGCGCCTTGCTGAACGATGTCAAAGACCTCGGTTTTGCCGATGCCTTCACGGCCAAGAATTGAGATGAGGAAGCCCAAAATGCTGTCTGCATTCAGATCCACATGCCTGGCCATCGGCCTGACTGTGCTGGCCCTGCCCTCTTACGCCTTTGATACAACGGCGCGGGCGGCTTATGTGATGGACCAGGGAACCGGAACGGTGTTGCTATCGAAAGACGCCGATCAGCCGCTTCCTCCGGCCTCGATGTCAAAGCTCATGACTCTGTACGTGGCGTTCGAGGCGCTGCGTGACGGGCGATTGACCTTGCAGGAAACACTGCCCGTCTCGGAACACGCGATGAGCTATGGTGGCTCGACCATGTTCCTGAACACGCAGGACCGCGTGACGGTCGAGGATCTTCTGCGTGGCATTATTGTGCTGTCGGGCAATGATGCCTGTGTGGTGATCGCCGAAGCGCTCAGCCCCGATGGAACCGAAGCAGGCTTTGCTCGTTTCATGACCCAGCGCGCGCAGCAAATGGGCATGAACAACTCGAACTTCGCCAATTCCAACGGTTGGCCTGCTGCGGGGCACATGATGTCGGTGCATGATCTGGCCATTCTGGCCGATCGTCTGATCACCGATTTTCCGGAATACTACCCGCTGTTCGCCGAAGAGGTGTTCGAGTTCGATGGTCGCGCGCCATCAAACTCACGCAACCGCAATCCGCTGTTGAAGCTGGGGATTGGGGCGGATGGGCTCAAGACCGGCCACACGCAAGAGGCCGGGTATGGTCTGGTCGGATCGGCCAAACAGGGTGATCGTCGGGTCGTCTTTGTCCTCACGGGTCTCGACAGCACCCGCGCCCGTGCAGAGGAGGCTGAGGCCGTGGTTAACTGGTCGTTTCGAAATTTTGTCGAGAGGACAGTTGCCAAAGCGGAAGAACCGGTAGCCCAGGCAAAGCTTTGGATGGGGGCTGAAAAGACAGTTGGACTGGTGCCTGAAGAGGACCTGACACTGCTGTTTCCGGTCTTGGGCGGCAAGGAAATCAAAGCCGAGGTGGTCTATGACGGCCCGATCAATGCTCCGGTATCGAAGGGTCAGCAGCTTGCCGAACTGGTGATTCAGCCGGAAGGCCTGCCGGAAATTCGCCGCCCTCTCGTGGCTGACAGGGACGTCGCACAGGGCGGGTTTGTTGTGCGAATGATGACCGTTGGCGGCATCGTTCTGAAAGACGTCATCAATATCCCGCTGGAACAAATGTGACGCCGCGCGGAATGTTCCTGACTTTTGAAGGCATTGACGGATCGGGCAAATCCACGCAGGCGCGCCTGCTGGCCGAACATTTGCACAACGCAGGCCGAGATGTGGTTCTGACCCGCGAGCCCGGAGGCTCAGCCGGGGCCGAGGAAATCCGCAGTCTGGTCCTGCAGGGCGATCCGGATCGCTGGTCTGCCGAGACCGAGATTCTGTTGTTCACCGCCGCCCGTCGCGATCATCTGGAGCGTACGATTGAGCCGGCTCTGGCTGCGGGTAAGGTTGTTATCTGTGATCGGTTCGCCGACAGCACTCGCATGTATCAAGGCCTGTCGCGCGGAGATCTGCGCGGGTTGGTCGACCAGTTACATGCGCTGATGATCAAACGCGAACCGGACCTGACACTGCTGATCGATATGGACCCCGAAACGGGCCTGTCCCGCGCCAAAGGACGTCAGGGCACCGAGGAGCGATTCGAGGATTTCGGCGTCGACCTGCAACAAAAAATGCGCGCCGGGTTTCTGGCGCTCGCAGATGAGTTTCCGGACCGTTTCCGCGTCGTCGATGGCAACCGAGACATGGACAGCGTCGCGCAGGATGTGACAGATTTCGTCTCAACAGCCCTGCGATAGACGAGACATGAGCAACGATACTCCAAACCCGGATCAGGCCCCCGGCGCCCCGCACCCCCGCGAAACGGAGCGGCTGTTCGGGCAGGACAACGCCGAACAAGCCTTCCTGACCGCCTATAACTCGGACCGGCTGCATCACGGCTGGTTGCTGACCGGCCCCCGCGGGGTTGGCAAAGCAACTTTGGCATGGCGCATTGCCCGGTTTTTGCTCGCGACACCTCCGACAGATGACGGTGGGTTGTTCGGTGCCCCCCCTCCGCCCGACACATTAGACATCGACACGGATCACCCCGTCTCGCATCGCATTCTGGCAGGAGCCGAGCCCGGACTAGCCGCGATCACCCGATCCGTGAACGATCAGGGGCGTCTGCGCAATGAAATCGTGGTTGACGACATCCGCAAGCTAGGGCGCTTCTTTGGTCTGTCCTCGGCGGATGGCGGTCGGCGGGTTGTCATTGTCGACTCGGCAGATGAGATGAACACCAGCGCTGCCAACGCGCTGTTGAAAATGCTCGAGGAGCCTCCGGCGCGCACGACGCTATTGCTGATCTCACATCAACCCTCGCGCTTATTGCCCACCATCCGGTCTCGTTGCCGAACTCTGCGCCTATCGCCTTTGGGGGTCGAAGATATGCAGGCGGCACTTGCGCAAACCGGGGCGGAACTGCCTGCACAAGCGGACCATCTGGCCGCTCTGGCAGCAGGCTCGGTCGGCGATGCCGTGCGCCTGATCAATCTGGGTGGGTTGGAGCTTTACGCCGAGCTGATCGCCATTGTGGGCACCCTGCCCCGGCTCGACCGGCAACGTGCGCTGAAGTTGGCAGAAACAGCCGCACAGCGCGGTGCGGCTGAACGGTTCGACCTGCTTTTGTCCCTGATCGACATAGCCCTGTCCCGCCTCGCCCTGACCGGCGCAACAGGCGCGGCCCCGATGCCCGAAGCCGCTCCGAACGAGGCCGAAACGCTGGCGCGCCTCTCCGGTTCACCGCACAAGGCCCGCCAATGGGCCGAGGCTGCCGCCCTGATCACGTCACGCGCGCGGCATGGGCAGGCGGTGAACCTTGACCCTGCCTCGCTTGTCCTAGATACGGTGTTCAAGATACAGGAAACCGCCGGTCATTAGTGATGAGCCCCACCCCTGAAATTACCGACAGCCATTGCCATCTGGACTTCCCGGATTTCGAAGGCCAGTTGGACGAGATCGTAGCCCGTGCCGCCGAAGCAGGCGTGACGCGGATGGTGACGATTTGTACCCGCCTTCGCAACGAACCCAGCGTACGCGCCATCGCCGAAGCTCACGCTTCGGTCTTCTACGCCGCTGGCACGCACCCGATGAGCGCAGTGGACGAACCCATGGCTACGGTTGACGAACTGGTCACACTGGCGCATCATCCGAAATTTGTTGGCATCGGCGAAAGCGGTTTGGATTACCACTACACCGCCGACTCAGCTGAGATTCAAAAACAATCGCTGCGCGTTCATATCCAGGCGGCGCAGCAAACTGGCCTGCCATTGATCATCCATGCGCGTGCAGCCGATGACGACATGGCCCGCATTCTGACCGAAGAACATCGCAATGCACCCTATTCCTGCGTGATGCATTGCTTCTCGTCTTCGGCGGAGCTGGCCCGGGCCGCGCTGGATCTGGGCTTTTACCTGTCCATGTCGGGCATCGCAGCCTTCCCCAAAAGTCAGGAGTTGCGCGATATCTTCGCCGCTGCCCCTGTCGACCGCATTCTAGTGGAAACCGACGCGCCTTATCTGGCCCCACCGCCACATCGTGGCAAACGCAATGAGCCCGCCTATACCGCCCACACCGCTCGCAAGGGGGCCGAAGTATTCGGGATGGACTACGCCGAGTTCGCCGCCCAGACGCAGGAAAATTTCGACCGGCTGTTCACCAAGGCCGCGACATACAAGGCCGCCGCATGACTGAACTGCGCTGCACTATTCTGGGCTGCGGATCATCCGGCGGTGTTCCCCGGCTGGGCGGTCATTGGGGGGCTTGTGACCCCGACAATCCAAAGAACTCGCGCCGCCGATGCTCAATGCTGGTTGAACGGGACGGGCCGGATGGCACGACCTCTGTTCTGATCGACACCTCACCCGACATGCGCAGCCAGTTGCTGAGCAGCGGCACAGGCCGTCTGGATGGGGTAGTTTACACCCACTCCCATGCCGATCACACCAACGGTCTGGACGACTTGCGGATGATCTTCTTCAACATGAAGGCGCGCGTTCAGGTCTGGGCGGATGGCGATACGCAAAACGACCTTCTCAACCGCTTCGGCTATGCGTTCGTGCAGCCCGAGGACTCGCCCTATCCGCCTATTCTCGATCTGCGCACAATTGACGGACCGTTTGAAATCGACGGGCCCGGCGGTGCGATCCCGCTAGAGCCGTTTGTAGTGAATCACGGCAGAATTGACTCACTGGGCTTCAAGATGGGAAACCTCGCGTACCTTCCCGATGTTGCCGAGATTTATGACGAGGCCTGGCGGGCAATGGAAGGGCTCGATTGCCTGATCATTGACGCTCTGCGCCGCACGCCCCACCCAACCCATGCACATCTGGAAAAGACATTGGGCTGGATCAAGCAACTGGAACCGAAACGCGCCATTCTGACCAACATGCATATCGATATGGACTATGCCACGGTCGAGGCCGAAACCCCGGACCACATCACGCCCGCGTTTGACGGGATGGTGATCCGGCAAGCGCTCTGAGAGCCGGGCCGCTGCCTGCCCCCATCCCCTCCGCTATGGCCTCGCCATGTTTCAAAGCCTGATCGATGTTGTCCTACCAGTCTTTCTGGTGATCGGAGCCGGGTATCTGTCGACCCGATTGGGATATTTTCGCGAAGTTCATATCGACGGGCTGATGAAATTCACGCAGGGCTTTGCGATCCCATGCCTGCTATTTCTGGCAATTGCCAATCTGGACCTGAGCGCCAGTTTCGATCCTCGCCTGCTAGGCAGCTTCTATACTGCCGCAGGATTGTGTTTTCTGGCCGGTATGCTCGGTGCACGCCTGATCTTCGGTCGTGAGTGGGAAGATAGCGTCGCAATCGGCTTTTGCTGTTTGTTCTCAAACTCAGTTCTGCTGGGCCTGCCGATCACCGAGCGCGCTTATGGCCCCGAGAATCTGACCGGCAACTTCGCGATCATCGCCTTTCATTCCCCCTTTTGCTATTGCGTCGGCATCACGGTGATGGAGGTCTTCCGGAACCGCGGCCACGGTGGCGCAAGGATGATCAGATCGGTGCTGACCGCGATGTTCAAGAACGCATTGATCCTGGGCATTGGCCTGGGTTTCATCGTCAATCTGTCAGGTGTCGGCATCCCCACGGTGGTAGATGACGCGCTGAACCTGATCACAAGTGCTGCGCTGCCGGGGGCCCTGTTCGCTTTGGGCGGCGTCTTGGTAAAATACCGCCCCGAAGGTGACCTGCGCGCAATCATGTTTGTCTGCGGCGTTTCGCTGATCCTGCATCCCAGCCTCGTGTGGCTGTTCGGCGCATCGCTTTCTCTGCCGCAGGACCTGTTTCGTTCAGGCGTCCTGACCGCCGCGATGGCACCGGGCTTCAACGCTTATATCTTCGCTAACATGTATGGCCGGGCAAATCGGGTCGCCGCCTCGTCGGTTCTGATCGGAACCGGAGTTTCGATTTTGACGGTCTGGCTATGGCTGACCCTTCTGAGCTGACCGAAAGCATTGACTTTGCCCACCATCGAGACACCTATCGCAGGACCAAACTGGAGCCCGTATATGCCAAACGCAGTCATTGTTGCCCACGGTCAACCTTCTGACCCAGCCCCCGCCGAGGCGGCGCTGGCAACGTTGGCTGCGCAAGTCGACGCTCTGTGTGAACACGTTTCAGTTTGTTCGGCAACTCTGGCAGCTCCGGGCGCGTTGGAAGCCTGCCTTGATGGCCTGCCTACGAATACCGCTGTTTATCCACTCTTCATGGCGCGTGGCTGGTTTGTAACCAGCGCGCTCCCGAAACGGATCGGTGATCGACCGGTCAGAATTCTCGACCCTTTGGGCACTGATCCGGAACTGCCTCTGCTGGTAGCTGGGTCTCTAGGCGACGTGATGATCGACAAAGGCTGGAACCCTGAGGACATCGATCTTGTCATCGCGGCCCATGGATCTGGTCGCAGCCCCAATCCGGCCCGTGTTGCACAGGATTTTGCCTGCGCATTGGTCCAGCATATTCCGTTCAAATCCGTCCATACGGGGTTTGTAGAGCAATCGCCTTCCATTGCGGATGCGGCGACCGATCTTGAAGGGCAAGCAATCTGCCTACCATTCTTCGCCTGTACCGGCGGACACGTATTGGAAGATGTACCGCAAGAGCTGAAGCGCGCCACCTTTACCGGCCATGTCATGCCGGTGATCTCCGAATTGCCACAGGTCCAACGCCACATCGCCAGAGTTTTGAATCAGCTCTGAATCCAACCATGCAGCTTTGCGTTCAACCGGGTTACTGCGCGCCCGACAGTTCCGAATAGAAACGGTGACAAGATCTACCATCTCGCTTCGCGGCATAAAGCGCCAGATCGGCAGCATGCAGGATATCGACTGCTCTGGGCACCTCGAACTGAGTTGATAAAGCGGTTCCGATACTGCAGGAGATCCGACACTCTGTCCCGTCGAATTGCATCGGTTCGCATAAGCTCGAAATCAGTCGACCAGCGACCCTGCCAAGTTTATCGCGATCGGTCATACCTTTGAAAATCAACACAAACTCATCCCCGCCAACCCGGGCAACCGTGTCGTCACCGCGCGTTTCGGCAAGCATGATACGGGCAGCCTGCTGCAATACATAATCCCCGGCGGCGTGGCCCAAACGGTCATTGATAGATTTGAAGTAGTCCAGATCCAATTGCATCAGCGCAAAGGTCGCCTTCATCGAGATCAAATGGCCCAGCAGATGATCCATTGCTCGACGATTCTTCAATCCGGTCAGCGTATCGGTGTATGCTTGTTCTTCCGCCGCGAGCATGGCCCCCTGCAACCGCAAATTCAGCGACCTCGAAGCATCCATCGCCGCAGACTTCGCCTCGACCAGATACAAAAGCTCAATCGCAAGATCGGTGCCCGAGAAATCCGCGCTTGTCAGAGCATAGTCCCGAACCGCATCCAGAATGGATATGCCAAACGACAAGTTAACAACTGCCCCTCCGCCATTTGGCATCGGCGCGATCAGACCTTTCAACGCAGTTCGAGGCATGTCTTTGAACCTAAGATGCAACCTGGTTCCCGGCGTCGCTATCAAATCCGCGATGTTGGTAACCGATCTGGGCCGCAAGAGCTCAAAGATATCCAGAAAACTCTCGCCCGCCATTTGACGTTCAGGTCGCAACTTCTGAAGTGTTGGCCCAGCCTGAATGATCCGTCCCGCATCATCCACCAGCACGAACATCGGACAAAGGGTTTCCAGCAACGAGGTCAGAGCGCGCGTACACGTCATCCGCTCCGTGCTCCCAGATCGAAATGACGGCCCTGAGCAAACGCACTCTCTACCAAGGTGATCGAAATGACCTCGGCACCGCTTTGGTGTCCGTCATGGGTGAGAATTACCAATGCACCATAATCATCTGCCATGGCCCGCAGGACCCCTGTCATGACGCTTGAATAACCCGGAAGGCCGGAAAAGCAGTGCAAACGATATTCAGCTGGTGAGTGTTCCTGCAACTCCAGCGCGGGCAGAACAAGATCTGAGACGGCAAGCCGAACCCGATCCGACAGATCATCCAATGAATGCAGGAACTCGACATAGGTCACGCCGCCAAAGCGTAAAAGCCTGCGCAACCCTTCCATATTTGGGTGCGAAACGAGATAGGTGCCCAGATCCTCGAGAAATTCTGGCTTCGAACGCTCCAGATCTGCACACAACACATCCAGAACACGCGCCGAGACATCCGCCTCGTAAATTAACATCGCTTCGAATTCGTCGAAATCCAACCCTGCGGCCTGCATCGCGCGCAGCCAGCAGTGACGGCCATAGGTGGCGCAAACAAAGGATTGGATCGCCCTGTTGATCAGTCCATGCATGAAAAGCCCCGGATCAGAAATCCGGTCTAGATGACCCCAGAAAGCTTAACAAAAGCCCAAAATCCATGACTGGATTGAGACAATGCGTTGTAATCTCAGCTTGAAACCAAAGGGCATCAGAAGTCGGTCGGTGCGCCCCCTTCCGATTTTCGGCGGGCGACAAAATCAGCCAACTCGTCGCGGATCGCTTCGTCCAGCGCGGGGGGCTCGAAGGTGTTCACGATCTCCCTGAACATGTGATGCGCGCGTTCTGCAGTCCATACACCGCCAGCCGCTTCCCAGGCCTCGAAGTTCTTCCAGTCACTCAGGAAGGGCTGATAAAACGCGGTGGAGTAACGATCCTGCGTGTGTTGGATGCCAAAGAAATGCCCATCGTTCCCGACGGCACGTATTGCATCCAGCGCGATCTCATCCGGTCCGGTCGCGTTTATCTCTGGCTGCATATATCGCTGAATTTGCTGTAATATTTCGCAATCCATGATAAATTTCTCAGGGCTGGCAATCAATCCGCCCTCTAGCCATCCCGCTGCGTGATAGACCATGTTGGTCCCCGACTGCACTGCCGCCCAGAGCGAATTCGACGTCTCCCAGATCGCCTGACCGTCAGGCACATTGGCCGCGCATACTCCGGATGAACGCATAGGCAGCCCATAAAACCGCGCCATCTGTCCCGTCATCTGAGTCGAGCGCATATATTCCGGCGTCCCGAACGCAGGCGCGCCGGATTTCATGTCCACATTCGAGGTAAACGTCCCAATCACACAGGGAATGCCGGGCCGGACGTATTGGAACAACGCAATTGCGCAGAGCGCCTCAGCCAGAGATTGCGCCACCGCGCCCGCCATGGTCACAGGTGCCATGGCCCCGGCAAGCGTAAAAGGTGTCACCACGATCGCCTGCCCGCGCCGCGCCAACCTCAGACAGCCGTCGATCATTGGGTGGTCGTGTTTCAGCGGCGAGGTCGAATTGATGTTGGTGTACATCCGCGGCGCGGCTTCGAACTCCTCGTGGCTGAGACCGCCGGCGATACGCACCATCTCCATCACATCTTCAACGCGCTCTTTGCCCAGAGAATAGGCGTGCATGGCCTTATCGGTCAGCGTCAGTTTATCATAGAGCACATCCAGATGACGAATGCTGGCATGGATATCGACCGGCTCAACCGGGTAACCGCCCGCAAAATGAATGCAGTTAAAATATTGCGTCAGTTTTAGCAGGTCCTGACACATCCGCCTGGTACCCGGGACCTTCTTGCCGATCTCCATATCCCAATAATTCGGCGGAGATGACACGTTTCCGAACAGCAGTGTACGACCACCTACCTCGATCTTGTGATCAGGGTTGCGCGGGGTGATCGTGAATTTGCTCGGGGCCTTGCGCACCATTTCCATGACGAAATCGCGGCCCATCCGAACATTGTCGCCGTTGATGGTGCAACCAGCCTCCCGTAGGATATCAAGCGCTTCCTTGTTGTAGAACTCGATCCCGATCTCTTCGAGGATACGCATCGCACCTTCATGAATCGCCTCAACCCCGTCGGGTCCCAAAGGCTCGGTCGGTCGATCTATGTTTATCGGCGGGTTCCAAGGCATCTGATCGATAATGGCACTGCCGCGACGTGCGGCAGCGCCAGCGCGACCGCCACTGCGTCGTTTGCGAGTTCTGCTGTCGGCCATGGCTATCCTCCGGACGCTGCTTTCTTCAAGCAAGCCCCGAACACCGAGTAATGGCCGCTCTGTCTGCGACAATAGATGTCGGTTTCACCCTATATCATGGCGATTTTCAACTCAGTTGTTCAGCAATTAGCTAACCAGCCGGGGATATGCCCGATATCGGGCAGCACAACATCCGCGAACGGCTCCAGCATCTGCGCCGGGGCCATTCCCGTCAAAACACCAATCGTCACCATGCCCGCTGCACGCCCGGCCTCGAGGTCATGCAGGCTGTCACCCACCATGGCAATCCGCGACGGGTCGATGTCGATATGTTTGGCAAAGGCCAGCAACTGCCCCGGTCCCGGCTTGAACCCATGGCCACTGTCATATCCGGCGACGAAATCGAAGTGATCCCGCACACCAACCGATTCGAGATGCTGCAGCGCCGGCATCTCTCCATCATTTGTGGCAACGCCTAGCTTCAATCCAGCCTGCCTCAAACCTTCAAGAAACGGTGCCAGTGGCACAGATGGAATCTGCTGCGCCTCTGCCGAGGCTCGGTTTAAGGTGTCAATAAGTTCTGACCTAGGCGTCTCGGGCAGATGTGGCTGTAAAACCTCGGCGACTTCATCGACTGTTCCGGCGATTACGATGCTGTCAGCCTCATAGGTTTCTTCCGCATAATCAAATCCGATGGCTTTACCCATTTCGGATGCAAGCTGCGTGTCGCCTACTGACAAGCGCTCCAGTGCGACGCGCCCGAAAGCACCCCATGTGGCGGCAAAGTCAAAAAGTGTTCCGTCCTTGTCGAACAATAAGGCATCGATGGGCATTCAAAGAGGCTCCTGCAAATTAAGTCCAGTGCATTTCCGATGGTCCCAACAGCATCACACGGGCCTGACCCGGCTGATCATAAGGGACGGAATTGGCGTCACAAAAAGCGATCACCCACGAATCGTCAAGCATCAGGAAATCGAGAACCGAGGTCAGAAACTCCGTCTCACCCGCACGTGCGCGCAGGTCTTCAGCAGATGCCCCACTGGCCCCCAGAAAAACAGGCAAAAGCTCATCATTTCCAACCAGCCAGCTCAGAACTTTCAGGGCCAGGGTTTCGGCGGCATCGGCAGATATCGGCATTATCTGGTCCCGGATCGTCTCTTGGAAAGGGTTTATTAACCAGACTCATAAACACTTTGGCAATGCATGCAATCAAACGGTGAACGGCCATGTCCGAGCAAGGCACCATACTCGTCCTCGATGGCGTTTCGACCAATCGCATCATGCTCAAGGTGCAGTTGACAGCGGCTTGGTATCACGTCGTACAGGGCGAGAAAGTGGCGGGCCTGTCCGCTTTGCTGCGGCGTACGCGGCCTGATCTTGTTCTGACTGCTCAAACTCTGCCGGATGGATCAGCAGCAGATGTCAAAAGGTTGATGCAGTCGGACCCTGCTTTGGCGGACGTGCCGATCGTGGCCATCGCTCCACAAAATGACAAGGCAGCACGGCTTCGCGCGCTTTCAGACGGGTTGGACGATGTGCTTGGCTATCCTCTGAAAGATACGCTTTTGCTGGCCCGTGTCCGCAGCCTTTTGCGCGCGCGCGCTGATAGACAAGATCTCAGTGTCAAAGACGCATCGCAGTCGATCGGGTTTGCCGAACCCGCTGCCACGTTGATCGCACCTCACCCTGCGGCTCACATCGCGGTTCTGACACATACGCCCCGTACCGGAGCGCTGTGGAGTAAAGCACTGTGTGCTCAAACCCGACATCGGT
Organism: Ruegeria sp. CF4; assembly: GCF_056537345.1. Taxonomy (NCBI): domain Bacteria; kingdom Pseudomonadati; phylum Pseudomonadota; class Alphaproteobacteria; order Rhodobacterales; family Roseobacteraceae; genus Ruegeria; species Ruegeria sp. CF4. The sequence goes on from NZ_JBQFRJ010000004.1 coordinate 16,126, forward strand.
TGAGCATCCATACCTTGCCGAACCTGCAGGGTGTCCTCGGCGAAGCGCCTCCGGATGCCATCGTCGTCGAACTTGGAGCGGACAGCTCTGCATCCAAGTTGCTTGCCGATTTACGCTCGCGCAGTGGCACGCGGCACACGGTATTGATCGCGGTACTGAAGGACAATGACGCAAACCTTGCCGCCGAAGCGCTTGACCGAGGTGCGGACGCCGTTTGCATTGGAGGCTTCAACGCCGACGAAATATCCCTGCGACTTGAGACGCAGATTGCCCGTAAAACCCGCGATGACAGGCTGCGCGACACATTGCGACAGGGTCTGACGGAGGCGTTGACTGACCCTCTGACGGGTCTGCACAATCGACGCTATGCCTTGCGCGCGCTCGACCAGATTGCGCATGATTCACTGCGCACCGGGCGTGGTTTTGCCGTCATGCTGGCCGACCTTGATCATTTCAAATCCATAAACGACCGTTTTGGTCATGCCGCAGGCGATTGTGTGCTGTGCGAGGCCGCGCGCAGGATTCGGACCGCAATGGGTCCTACTGGATTCGTCGCCCGCATTGGCGGAGAAGAGTTCATGATTGGCCTGCCCGAAACCTCGACCAAGCAAGCCTTGCAGCAGGCTGACAGCGTCTGCAAAAGCATTTGCAGCACACCCTTCCAATTGCCCGATCACCCCACGTTGATCCCGGTTACGATCAGCGTCGGCCTCAACTTGTGTGCCCCCAGAGATCTGAGCCTGCCCAGCGAAGCTGATCCGGTCAATCAACTTATCCGATCTGCTGACAAGGCGCTTTATGCGGCCAAAAAAGCAGGCCGGAATCAAGTACATATCCGGCAATCTGCGGCCTGACAGGTCAGTCCCGTTTTTTGTGTTTGCGTGCCCCGTGCTTGACCACTTCCTCCAGCCGATCGGCATAGGCTGTACGCTCTTCGTCATTCATGGCCGAGATCTGCGCCAGCCATTGTTGATGAAGCGCTTCTTGAAGATCCGCAGTTGCCTGCGCCTGTTGTTCCAGCAGCGCCTGAACCGCAGCGGGTTCAAACGGGACAACCCTCAGCGCTTGACTGAGCGTGCTGAAATCCTGCTGGCGCCGGTGCGAACCTTTGCCGCGCAGAGCTGACAACTCACCCCGCAGCGCTTTGCGCTCTGATTTCGGGAGTGCATGATAAAGCGACGGCCCGAAACCAGGAGGGGCAGCGACGCGGTCCTGGCCTTTGAATCTCAGGACTGTCCCAAGGGCGACCCCGGCCACCATCAGGTTCAGAGCCAGCGAAACAACCAGTAGAATCGGCATCCATCGACGTTTGGGTGCAGGCGCATCTGTCATTCCGCATCCTCCAGAAAGTTATCATCCAAGCTCAGGTCGGCGATCAGAAAAGTCGTCTCTGATGACACAAAATACTCTGCCGGGTCCGGCAGGAAAGATGGTGCAGAAAATCCAATCCAAACGCCCGCGGCGCTGGCAGCCACAAGTCCGCCCAACCCTTGCCAGCCGCCGATCGACCCCATGCGCCAACGCCATGTCGGTCGCGCCGCCTGTGCAACACGCGCCAATCGCAGCGCTTCGGCGTCAGTTTCGATCCGAACTGCCAGATCGTCAGGAAACTCGTCACGCGTGGCGCGCGCCTGCGCAAACAGACCTTCCAGTTCCTTGCCATGATCAGCCATGTTCATACCCCAGTTCATCCTTGCGCCCAGCCAGTATCGCCGTCAAAGCCCGTTTGCCCCGCGCGGTCAGACTTTCAACCGCTTCGACAGAAATCTCCATGATCCCTGCGATCTCGGGATTGGACAATTCCTCGATATGCCGCAAAACGACGGCCTGTCTTTGCCGGTCCGGCAACTGATCCAAGGCATTCTGCAACGCGTCCCGTCGCGCGACCTCCTGCATCTTGTCGACCACACTGGCAGAGCCGTCTTCGGGTTCGGGCGCATTCTCCAACGTATCAGGCCGCTTTCGGCGCCGCAGATCCACGCACAGATTCAACGTCACACGATAAAGCCAGGTCGATATCTGCGCCTGCCCGTATACCCAGTCCGGGGCCATCTTCCACAGGCGCATCATCGCCTCCTGTGTGACGTCTTCGGCCTCGGCCCGATTGCCCAGCATTCGCAATGCTACCGAATAGCAGCGCGGCCCCAACCTGTCTGTCAGCAGACGAGCGGCATTGGCATCGCCATCAGCGAACAGGTCCAACAACGCTTCGTTGCTGGGCTCGGGCATGGCGGATGAACCGCCATGCACCATGTCCGGATAAGAGGTCAGATCCTCCATCCCGCATCAGTTGTCGTTAGAATCCGACTTGTGATGTCGCTTGTGCTTGCGACCCATCCGATCCTTTGCATCCGCATATTCCTGTTCCGAGATCGATCCGTTACCATCGGCATCGATACGCTCGAACATCTTGGAGGCCCGGCGCGGTTTGGGCAATTCATCTTCACTCAGAAACCCGTCCGCGTTGGCATCATATTTTTCGAACATCCCCTTTACACGATCCGCAGCCTTGGCCTGAGCGGCGGCCTGCATTTCCTCGACGCTCAGTTGCCCGTCCCCATCGGTATCGGCCGAAGTGTAGTTCTTCAAGCGATGCTCGGTGATCTCGGTCAGCGTCACCTGACCGTCGCCATCAATGTCCAGCTCTTCAAACGTCGCCCGCGGCCCTTTGGCGAATGCCGAAGTTGCGGTGATGACCAGTGCGGCCCCAACGACGCCGGAGATGAAGGTTTTTCTGTTCATAACTTATTCCCCTGATATGCGCGGCCCCTTGCCGCTGCTGATATCAATTCAAACGCTGCATGTGCGGGTTTCCGTCGCCGCATGATCAACTTTTTTCCACCCGGTTTGAATGCGGGTAATTTCCTGCTAGGTTCGGCTTCGCCGCCGCAAAGCGACGCACCCCCCTTTCCTGCATGGCCTGGCCAAGCCTATATGACCTCAGGATAAACGCGCGAGATTCATATGACTGATCAGACTGTTGAGACGACGATCGAGGAAGAACGCCCGACCAAACCCGCATTGATCCGGGGATTTCGGGGCAAATGCCCAAATTGTGGCGAAGGCAAGTTGCTGCACAGCTATCTCAAAGTGAACGATAGCTGCTCGAATTGCGGGCAGGAGCTGTTTCATCATCGCGCCGATGACGGACCCGCCTATCTGACAATTCTGATCGTTGGGCATCTTCTGGCACCAGCATTGCATGTCTCTTACGTGCATTGGCGGCCCAGCCCCTGGACCATGGCAATCGGGTTTTCGATCGCTTGTGTCGCCTTGTCGCTGTATCTATTGCCGCGACTTAAAGGGGCAGTCGTCGCCTATCAATGGGCACGCCGCATGCATGGGTTCGGCAGATCCGCATGAGTGCGGACAAGACCGCCATTCGCAACGCCGCGACCGTCATCGTTCTGCGTGACAGGCTTGGCGATCCCTCGATCCTGATGGGGCAACGCGGAGCAAAAGCCGCGTTCATGCCAAACAAATTTGTCTTCCCCGGTGGAGCGGTCGACCCGGCGGATGCAGATGTACCCCTAGCGTCCGCCCTACCCGATCTGTGCAACGAGCGCCTGTCGCAGCAGTCCGAGGCCGGGCTGCAAGGTGCTCTGGCTGCCGCTGCGATCCGCGAATTGTGGGAAGAAACCGGGTTGATCCTTGGGCAACCGGGCGTCTGGCAAGGTGCCGTGCCCCCGGATTGGCAGAGCTTTGCTCAGATGGGTTTCCTCCCCTCCGCTTCAGCTCTGCAATTTGTGTTCCGCGCGGTGACACCACCCGGACGACCACGCCGGTTCGATGCCCGGTTCTTTCTGGTTGATGCCGATGCAATACAAGGTGATCTGGACGACTTCACCCACGCGTCGGACGAGCTGTCGCATCTGCAATGGGTGAAAGTCCGGCAAGCCCGTGAATACGATCTGCCATTCATCACCGAGGTCGTTCTGGCCGAAATCGCCGCCCGCGCGGCAGACCCGAACCCGCCTGAAACCGTGCCCTTCTTTCTCAACAACGAAGAGGCCAGCCTGTTCCTGCAGCTTCGGGGCTATCCGATGCCTTACGCGGATTAGCGCATCCGACTGACCACTACGGTCACTTCTGGTTTCTTTCCGATTTCGGCCTGCGCAGTCTGGCGTGCGATCCGACGCAAGCCTTCCTCAAGCTTGTCATCATCACGCAGGGTTTTGGCTCCAGCACGCATCAGAAACTGATTGAGGTCTTCTTCGAGCACCTCGACCAACCCCGAACGGGACGAGCCCACCTCGGGCAGCCCCATGGTGTCGCACCAGGGTTCGCCCAAAGGTTCGTCCTCTTCATCGAGAATGACCGTGATCGTGACATGGCCGTTCAGCGCCATACGGATACGGTCGCGCACAACACCATCCAATGCACCCACCTTCACGGAACCATCCAGATAGGTCCGACCCGTTTCGACATAATCTGCCACCTTGGGCGCATTGCCAGTCAGATCCAGCATGGTGCCGTTCACTGCCAGAACCCCAGTGCGCCCGCCCGCTTCGGCCAGCTTGGCGTGCTCGCGCAGGTGACGATGTTCGCCATGCATCGGAATAACCATCTGGGGATCGACCAACGCGTGAACACGTTCCAGATCAGGCCGGTTGGCATGACCCGAGACATGATAAAGCCCCGAGCTGTCATCGACCACATCGACGCCCTTCTCGCTCAACTGGTTGATGATACGGATCACCCCACGCTCGTTTCCGGGGATGGTTTTAGACGAGAACAGGAACAGATCGCCCTCTTTCGCCTCAAGCCCACGATATTTGCCGCGCGCTAGTTGGGCACTGGCTGCACGGCGTTCGCCTTGGCTGCCGGTGACGATCAGCATCAGGTTCTGGCGCGGCACGTCAACGGCCTCTTCAGCGCTGATAACCTTGGGGAAATCGGTCAGGATACCGGTTTCAGTCGCAGCCTCGATCATGCGCCGCATCGCGCGACCCAGCAAGACAACCGAGCGCCCAGCTTTCTGCCCGGCCTCGGCCAGTGTTTTTACGCGCGCCACATTCGATGCAAAGGTCGTCGCGATCACCATACCGCTTGCGCCCTGCACAAGACGCGTGATCTCGGGACCCACTTCGGATTCCGAACGTCCGGGATGAGACGAGAACACGTTGGTGCTGTCACAGACCAACGCCTTGACACCCGGCTTGGCAACCTCAGCCCACAGATCAGGGTCAAAGGGCTCGCCCACAACCGGGTCTGCATCCAGCTTGAAGTCTCCAGAATGCACAACACGGCCTTCAGGCGTATCGATCACCAGCCCTGCACTTTCGGGGATCGAGTGTGACACGGGCAGGAAACCTACCGTAAACGGACCCGCCTTGATCTGTTCGGGCCAGGCCGAAGCCGTCCGCACCGCCTCGGTCGGGTGGCCATGTTCATCCATCTTGCGCCGCGCAATATTGGCTGTGAAGGCACGAGCATAAATCGGTGCGCCCAATGCTTCATAACAGTGGGCCACGGCTCCGATGTGATCCTCATGCGCGTGGGTGACAAAGACGGCCTCAAGCTGGTCGGCACGCTCTTTCAACCAGCTGATATCGGCAAAGATCAGATCGACGCCGGGCGAGGTATCCATGTCCGGAAACGCCACGCCCAGATCGACGAGGATCAGTCGTTCTTTTCCCGGCGCGCCATAGCCGTAGACATAGGCATTCATGCCGATTTCGCCTGCACCGCCCAGCGGCAGATAGATCAGTCGTTCACTGCTCATGTTGAGCCATTTTCCTTGTTATAGCGATGGATCACGGTCAACCCGTGCATCGTCAAATCATCCTCGATAGCGTCAAAGCCCACATCTGCCTGATCGAACAGAGGCGCCAGCCCACCGGTGCCGACGACCTTCATCGCCATTCCGTATTCGGCCTTCACGCGCGAGATCAGCCCTTCGATCAGACCGGAATATCCCCAATACACGCCAGACTGGATACAGCCAACCGTGTTTGTTCCGATCACTTTTTCGGGTCTTGTAATGTCGATATGCGGCAGCGCCGCTGCACCCTGATGCAATGCCTCAAGGCTCAAGTTCACGCCGGGAGCAATGATACCACCGACATAGGCACCATCCGCCGCGACCACGTCGAAATTTGTTGCCGTACCAAAATCAACCACCACCACGTTTCCGCCATGGCGATCAAACGCAGCCGCCGCGTTGGCCAGACGGTCCGGGCCGGGCACGGTTCCTTCATCCACGCGCGGGTTCACGGGCAGTAGGCAATCGGGTTTGCCGACAACAAGTGGCCTACATCCGAAAAACCGGTCTGCAAAAACCCGCAAGTTGAACACCACACGCGGCACGGTCGAGGCAATGATCACATCCGAGATGTCAGCCTCGATCCCGTAGTGTTTCACCAAAGTCGAGTACCATGTGAAATACGCATCCGCTGTGCGCGCATGGTGGGTCGAAGTACGAAGGGTGCACAGAAATCTCTCGCCATCCCAGATCGAGAAAACGGTGTTCGTGTTGCCGCAATCAATAGCCAGAAGCATAGGCGCCCCCTTCAGAAATAGACATCCGCGGCAGGTATGCTGACGCGACCTTTGGCGGTGTTTAGGACAAGGTTGCCGGCCGCGTCCACCGTTTCAAAGGTTCCGACCGTTTCCGACGTTGCGGTACGGGCGGTTATGACCTCTCCCAACTTGGCGGCGCGGGACAACCAGGCGGTGCGAATGGGCTCAAACCCATAGGTGGTGAACTGCGCCTCATACCGCGCATAAGATGCGGCCAGTTCGGTCAGGAAATCCTCGGGCGTGACCTGAGCGCCGGTCTCGGACATCAATGAAACTGGGCGCACCGCACCCGGTTCGACCTTATCCGCCGTGGGTGCTTCGGACAGGTTGACACCGATGCCGATAGACAGATGCGCGACACCCCTGCCTTGCCCGGTGCTTTCCAGCAATATACCTGCGAGTTTGCCGCCATTCAGCAAAACATCGTTCGGCCACTTCAGAGACAACCCCTGCGCACGCCCGGTCACCGCCACACAGGCATCAAACAACGCCAACGCAGCCACGAAGCTGCGCAGCGCCGCTTGTTCAGGGTTTCCATCTGGTCGCATCAGAAGCGTCGCCGCCAGATTTCCTTTCGGATTGGCCCAAACTCTGCCACGTCGTCCGCGTGCTGCGGTCTGGTGATGTGCCATGATCCAGACGGGGCCTGTCGCAGTCGGTGCCAGTCGCGCCGCCTCATTCAGCGTGCTGTCGACCTCTTGCAGAACGTGCAGGCCATATCCCTGCGGCCAGTCGCTCATGTCAAAAAGGCCCGGTCAAGCGACCGAGCCTCAGGTGATTGGGGTGCGACAAGATCAGTTGACAAGCGTCGCCGCCGCAGCTGCTGCTGCACCTTCCACGCCGAATTGGTAGAACACGCCGATCAGCATCAGGGCCGCAGATCCCATCAGCGCCGCCCAAAGAACAGGTGTCGAACGGGTTTCAATCGGGTCTTCATTCTCGGCGCCGAAATACATGTAGAACACGATCCGCAGATAATAGAATGCACCGATGACCGAAGCGATAGCCGACACGATCACCAGCCCGAACAGGTCAGCGTCAATACCCGCCTGCCAAACGCCGAACTTGGCAAAGAAACCCAGCATCGGCGGTACACCCGCAAGGCTGAACATCAGGATCAGGACAGCCAGCGCCTTGCCCGGATCCCGTTTCGAGAACTGCCGTAGTGCGTCGATATCTGTTACCGGTTTGCCGTCACGCTCCATCATCAGGATGAAGGCGAAGGTGCCGATATTCATCGTCACATAGATGGCCAGATACATCAGCATCGCCTTGATACCCATCTCGGTACCGGCGGCCAGACCAATCAGCGCATAGCCCATATGGGCAATTGAGGAAAACGCCATCAGCCGTTTGATGTCGCGCTGCCCAATGGCCGCGACCGCACCCAGCAACATCGACAGGACCGAGAGCAGCACGATCACTTGCTGCCAATCCTTGATCACGCCTCCGAACGCGTCATGCATCAAGCGCGCGAACAGGGCCATAGCTGCCACTTTCGGCGCCGTAGCAAAGAACGCCGTGATCGGGGTCGGAGAGCCCTCGTACACGTCCGGCGTCCACATATGGAACGGCACAGCCGAGACCTTGAAGGCCAGACCAGAGATCATGAAGACCAGACCAAACAGCAGGCCAACCGATATTTCCCCGTGTTGTACGGTCTGAATGATGCCAGAGAACAAAGTGGTTCCCGTAAAGCCGTAAACCAGCGACGCACCGTAAAGCAGAAGACCCGAACTCAGCGCGCCCAGCACGAAGTATTTCAGACCGGCCTCGGTGGATTTGGCGCTATCGCGCCGCAGGGCGGCCACAACGTAAAGTGACAGCGATTGCAGTTCGAGCCCCATATAAAGCGACATCAGATCGCCCGCGCTGACCATCATCATCATGCCCACAGCTGCAAGCGCGACGAGCAGCGGATATTCAAAGCGCAGCAGATCACGGCGCGCCATGTATTCCTGGCTCATCAGCAATACGGCTGCAGCAGACAGCAGGATTGCCACTTTCGCGAACCGGGCAAAGCCGTCATCCACGAACATGCCATTAAAGGCCACGTTGATCCCGTCGCCATTCATCGCAATCCAGATCGCCAGGACCGCCATCAGCCCCGAAGTGGCCCAGACCAGAACCGGCGCCAGCGCGTCCTTGGTGGTGTAGACAGCCCCAATCAGCGCCGCCATCGCATAGATTGCCAGAACGATTTCCGGCAGGATGATTGTCAGATCAGCCTGGATCATGTCTCCAAAGCTCCCTTAATGCGAGGCGGCCGTCTGGGTCGCGGCCTCAGCCGCGGCCAGAGCCGTGTCATAGTTCGAGATTAGCGCAGCGGTGGATTGCCCGATCACGTCGGTCACCAGCGAGGGATAAACCCCAAGCAGAATGGTCATCACGATCAGCGGCGCGAAGATCAGCCGCTCGCGCGAGCTCATGTCGGTGATGGCTTTCAGGCTTTCCTTGATCAGGTCACCGAATACCACGCGGCGATACAGCCACAGCGCATAACCTGCCGAGAAGATCACACCGGTCGCGGCCACCGCCGTAACCCAAGTGTTAACCTGGAAGGCACCCATCAGGGTCAGGAATTCTCCGATGAATCCGGACGTACCCGGCAGGCCCACATTGGCCATGGTGAACAGCATGAAGACCAACGCATAAGCCGGCATCCGGATGACCAAGCCACCATAGGCCTCGATATCACGGGTGTGCATCCGGTCGTAGATCACGCCGACGCAGAGGAAGAGCGCCGCCGAGATGAACCCGTGGCTGAGCATCTGGAAAATTGCCCCATCAATGCCCTGCTGGTTTGCCGCGAATATCCCCATGGTCACAAAGCCCATATGCGCGACCGAGGAGTAAGCGATCAGCTTCTTCATATCCTCCTGCACCAGCGCCACCAGCGAGGTGTAAACCACCGCAATCGCCGACATCCACAGCACTACATCGGTCATCACCGCCGAGCCCACAGGGAACATCGGAAGACTGAACCGCAGGAAGCCGTAGCCGCCCATCTTCAACAGGATCGCCGCCAGAACGACCGAGCCCGCCGTCGGCGCCTGCACGTGTGCATCCGGCAGCCAGGTGTGGACCGGCCACATCGGCATCTTCACCGCAAACGACGCGAAGAAGGCTAGGAACATAAGCGTCTGCATACCGCCGACGATATACACGCCCAGCACGCTGAACCCTTCCGACGAGAACTGATGGCTCATCAGCGCCTCGATATCCGTGGTGCCCGCGTCGGCGTACATTGCCACCATCGCCACCAGCATCAGAACCGAGCCGAGGAAGGTATACAGGAAGAACTTGAAGCTCGCGTAAATCCGGTTCGCCCCGCCCCATATACCGATGATCAGGAACATCGGGATCAGACCGGCCTCGAAGAACAGGTAGAATAGCACCAGATCCAGCGCCATGAACACGCCCAGCATCAGCGTTTCCAGCAGCAGGAAGGCGATCATGTATTCCTTGACGCGGTCCGTCACGTTCCAGCTGGCAAGAATGGTCAGCGGCATGATGAAGGTGGTCAGCAGTACGAACAGAACGCTGATGCCGTCGACACCCATCTTGTATTTCAGACCAAGCAGCCACTCACCCTCTTCCACCATCTGGAAGCCGGTATTGGACGGGTCAAACCCTGTGTAGATGCCGATCGAGACAAGGAAGGTTACAGTTGTTGCAACCAGCGCGACCCATTTCGCATTGCGCTGCGCGGCTACGTCCTCACCATGCAGGAACAGGGCCAGAATGCCTGCGGCGATGGCGGGGATGAAGGTGACAATAGATAGGATATTGTCCATTAGTGTGCGCCTCCGCCGATCGACATCCAGGTGACAAGAGCGGCGATGCCCAAAACCATCCAGAAGGCGTAAGTAAAGATGTAACCCGTTTGAGCTTTGCCTGCGAGCCGAGTGAAGAACGGCACCACGCCCATCGAAACCCCGTTCAGGAAGCCATCAATCGTGTTGCCGTCACCGCGCTTCCACAGGAACCGACCGAGTGCAACGGTAGGTTTAACAAAGATCGCATCGTATATCTCGTCAAAGTACCACTTGTTCTTGAGGAACAGGTACAGCGGTCGCTGGTTCGCCGCCAGACGTGCGGGCAGCGAGGTGTTCACGATGTAGAACCAATAGGCCACGATGAACCCAAGCAGCATCGCGACGAAGGGCGATACTTTGACCCATTTCGGAGCCTCGTGCGCATCGTTGAGCACGTTGTTGTCGGGTGCCATGTACAGCGCACCATCACCCGGTTCACCACCGAAGCTGGCGTGCTTTTTGTCGGCCTTGTAGTCGCCCTCGCCTTTGTCGGCTTTGGGTTCACCGTGGCCGTCATCTGTCTTGGCCTCGCCATGGCCTGCGTCCGCGGCGACCTCACCATGACCGCCGGTCTCCTCCGCCAGCGGAATGCCATAGAACTTGGCCACTTTATCGGTATAGCCGAAGAACTGGTTGTACCACAGCATCCCCGAGAACACCGCGCCCAGTGACAGCACACCCAGCGGGATCAGCATGCTCATCGGGCTTTCATGCGCGTGCTCATGCGTATGCTTGTCGCCACGCGGCTCGCCGTAGAAGGTCAAGAAGATCAGACGCCAGCTATAGAACGAGGTGAACATCGCCGCGATCACCAGCATCCAGAAGGCATAGCCCGTGCCGCCCACAAAAGCGCTTTCGATGATTGCGTCCTTGGACAGGAACCCGGCAAAGCCGAACGTGGTCAACGGGATACCCACACCGGTGATGGCCAACGTCCCGATCATCATCGCCCAGAAGGTATAGGGGATTTTCTTCCGCAGGCCGCCGTATTCGGTCATCTCCTGCTCATGATGCATCGCATGGATCACCGAACCGGCACCAAGGAACAACAGCGCCTTGAAGAACGCGTGCGTCAGCAGATGGAACATCGCCGCCGAATACATGCCGACACCAGCCGCCACGAACATGTAGCCCAGCTGAGAACAGGTCGAATAGGCAATCACGCGTTTGATATCGGTCTGCACCAGACCCACAGTAGCCGCGAAGAACGCAGTCGAGGCCCCAAGGAAGGCGATGAACCCGGTCGCACCCGGTGCGAACTCCATCAGCGGCGACATGCGGCAGACGAGGAACACACCTGCGGTCACCATGGTTGCGGCGTGGATCAACGCCGACACCGGGGTCGGACCTTCCATCGCGTCCGGTAGCCAGGTGTGCAGGATCAGCTGAGCCGATTTGCCCATGGCGCCGATGAACAGCAGAACACAGATCACTTCGATTGCGGTCCACTCACCCCAGAGGAAGTGTAGCTTTTCTTCCGCCAATGCCGGAGCCGACGCGAAAATATCCGAGAAATTGATGCTGTCAGTCAGGAAGAACAGCGCGAAGATCCCCAACGCGAAGCCGAAGTCACCCACGCGGTTTACGATGAACGCTTTCATCGCCGCGGCATTGGCGCTTGGCTTGCGATAGTAGAACCCGATCAGCAGGTAGGATGCGACACCCACGCCTTCCCAGCCAAAGAACATCTGAACCAGATTGTCCGCAGTCACCAGCATCAGCATGGCGAAAGTAAAGAAGGACAGATACGCAAAGAAACGCGGCTTATAGCTTTCGCCCTCACGCCATTGCGGGTCGTGATCCATGTATCCGAAGGAGTAAAGGTGCACGAGCGCCGAAACGGTCGTCACCACGATCAGCATGATCGTCGTCAGACGGTCCAGACGAATGGCCCAGCTTGTCGACAGCGATCCGCTCTCGATCCAGCGCATGATTTCAATCTGCTGGGTGTGGCCGTCAAAAGTGAAGAACACGATCCATGACAGCAGACAGGCCAGAAACAGCAGGCCCGTCGCAGTCCACATGGCCGCCTTCTCGCCAATAAAGCGCCAGCCAAATCCGCAGAGCAGCGCGCCCACAAGCGGGGCAAAGAGGATGGTGGTTTCCATAGTTCTCTTAGCCCTTCATCATATTGACGTCTTCAACCGCGATGGTGCCGCGGTTGCGGAAGAAGCAGACCAGAATGGCCAGACCAATCGCCGCCTCAGCCGCCGCAACGGTCAGCACGAACAGCGTAAACACCTGCCCGACCAGATCGCCGAGGAAACTGGAGAATGCCACGAGGTTGATATTCACCGCCAGCAGCATCAGTTCGATGCTCATCAGCAGGATGATGACGTTCTTGCGGTTCAGGAAGAGACCGAAGATGCCGATGACAAACAGCGTCGCCGCGACCGTAAGATAGTGTTCAAGTCCGATCATCGTCTTATAGCCCCTGCCCCGGTTTCACGTCCTTCAACTCCATCGCTTTGGCCGGGTCGCGCATCATCTGGCCGATGATGTCCTGACGCTTGATGTCCTGACGGTGGCGCAAAGTCAGCACGATGGCGCCAATCATGGCCACCAGCAGGATCAGGCCTGCCAGCTGGAACAGAAGGAAGTATTGATCGTAAAGGATAACGCCGAGCGCCTCGGTGTTATGACGGTCCGTCGGGACCGGCTGGGCCAGATTGGCCGCGGCTCCTTGCGCGCTGTCCCAGGCCCCGAAGGCCATGACAAACTGCATCAGGATCACCAGACCGATCAGCAGGGCAAGCGGCATATAGCGCGCCATCTCGGCCTTGAGCTCGGCAAAGTCCACGTCCAGCATCATAACAACAAACAGGAACAGGACCGCGACCGCGCCGACATAGACGATGATCAGCAACATCGCCACAAACTCGGCCCCCAGCAGAACGAACAGCCCCGCCGAAGACAGAAACGACAGGATCAGCCATAGCACCGAGTGCACCGGTTGGCGGCTGATCACCGTAAACAGCCCGCCGGTGATGGCGCTGATGGCAAACAGGTAGAAGGCAAAGACGGTCATTGATCCTCATCCTCGTTATCGCCCATGACCTCTTGCGCCAGATCCAGCGCGCGGGTCATGGCCGGGATGCCGGCAAAGACCGACATCTGACCGATCGTTTCCACGATCTCTTGTTTCTTCGCACCTGCTTCCAGCGCATGGCGCACCGTCTGGCGCACGGCGCTATCGGCCTGCGCGCCCTGACAGGTCAACCCAGCCAGCGTCAGTAGCAGGCGCGTTTTGGCATCCAGACCATCTTTGTTGACGGTATTGCCAAACATCATCTCCATGACCTCTTTGGGCATGGTCGGCCACAGCGCCTCGAACCCCTTGGGCGAGAAATTCTCCATCGCCGGGTTCATCGCCTTGGCCATGTCCTGAGCCTGCTTCATCATCAGCTCGAACGGATTTGTCGGGCTGTCACTCATCTGTACGGCGCGTCCATTTCCAGATTGCGGGCGATCTCTGCTTCCCAGCGTTCGCCGTTATCCAGAAGTTTTTGCTTGTCGTAGAACAGCTCTTCGCGGGTCTCAGTCGCGAATTCGAAGTTCGGGCCTTCGACAATCGCATCGACCGGACAGGCCTCTTGGCAGAAACCGCAATAGATGCACTTGGTCATGTCGATGTCATAGCGCGTAGTGCGGCGACTGCCGTCTTCGCGCGGTTCGGCGTCGATGGTGATCGCTTGGGCCGGGCAGATCGCTTCGCACAGTTTACAAGCGATGCAGCGTTCTTCGCCATTGGGATACCGGCGCAGGGCATGTTCGCCACGAAAGCGCGGAGACAGGGGCCCCTTTTCGTGTGGGTAGTTCACGGTGGCTTTGGGGGCGAAGAAATACTTAAGCCCCAGTTTCATACCGACCCAGAAGTCCTGCAGTAGGAAGTATTTGGCGGCGCGGGTGTAGTCGATTTGGGTCATAATCAGCCTCCTACGCTCCAACGGGCGAACGCGCCCCAGAACCAGTCGAATTTCGCCGCGAAGGCCACGAAGACAACCCATGCCAGTGAGAACGGCAGGAACACTTTCCAACCCAGCCGCATCAGTTGGTCATAGCGGTAGCGGGGCGTGATCGCCTTGACCATCGCGAAGAGGAAGAAGAAGAATGCCATCTTGGCGACCATCCACAACACACCATCCGGCAGACCGGGGATCGGGGACAGCCAGCCGCCGAAGAACAGCAGCGTGGTCAGCGCACACATCAGGAAGATCGCGATGTACTCACCTGCCATGAACAGCAGGAAGGGTGTGGCCGAGTATTCGACCTGATAACCGGCGACCAGTTCCGACTCTGCCTCCGGCAGGTCGAACGGTGGGCGGTTGGTCTCGGCCAGTGCCGAGATGAAGAACAGGAAGACCATCGGGAAATGCGGCAGCCAGTACCAGCTGAAGAAGCCAAAACGACCGTCCTGAGCCTCGACGATATGCCCAAAATTCATCGAACCCGTCGAGATGATCACGCCGATGATGATCAAGCCAATGGAAACCTCATAGGAAATCATCTGCGCGGCCGAGCGCAACGAACCCAGAAACGGATACTTTGAGTTCGACGCCCAACCGCCCATAATCACTCCATAAACTTCCAGTGAGGATACGGCGAAGACATACAAAATGGCGACGTTGATATCCGACAGGACCCAGCCATCGTTGAACGGGATCACAGCCCAGGCAATCATTGCCAGAACAAAGGACGTCAAAGGGGCGAGGATGAATACAGTGCGGTCGGCCCCGGCGGGAATGACGACCTCTTTCACCACATATTTCAGCGCATCCGCCACAGATTGCAGCAAGCCATAGACGCCCACAACGTTAGGACCACGGCGCATCTGGACAGCGGCCCAGATCTTGCGGTCTCCGTAAACAAGGAACAACAGCGAGATCATCACAAACGCAACGACAGCAAGCACTTGCGCCAGAATGATGATGGCTATTCCGCCTGGGGTGTTAAAGAAATCAGCCATTGGTCCTCACACCGTGGGTATTCCGTTTTCCGCGAGCGATGCAAAGGCCAGATGCCTGCGCAATCTGCGGCTGGGTCGGCGCGTTGGTGTAAACAGCATCTGCCACCATTGCGCCACCCTTAATCTTGGGTTTCACACACAAATCAGGCGCGGCGAACTGCCACCCAGCCGCCGCATTTGTCTGTGATATGAAACGGGTTGGGTTCATTCTGCCGCAATCTTCTCGGATTTGCGGGCCTGCGCCTGCGCCGAAAGCTCGGCCATCAGTTGCGAGGCGCGTGCGATCGGATTGGTCAGGTAGAAATCCTTGATCGCATAGCGGAAAGTAGCCTTGCCCAGCGGGCCAGCCTCCAGCGCCTGAACTTCGTTCTCGATCACTTCGTCAATCTGGGCAAGGTGCGGAACCGCCTCGATCAGAGCCGTGCGCAGTTGTGCCAGTGAGTCATAGGGCAGCGTCGCGCCCAATTCAGCAGACAAGGCCCGCAGGATCGCCCAGTTTTCCTTGGCCTCACCCGGCGCGAAGCCCGCACGCATGGCCAGTTGCGGACGACCTTCGGTGTTTGCGAACAAGCCGTTTTCTTCCGTGTACGCCGCGCCCGGCAGGATCACGTCGGCGCGGTGGGCACCCCGATCACCGTGGCTGCCCTGATAGATCACGAAGGCACCCTTGCTGATTTCAACCTCGTCCGCACCAAGGTTGTAGATCACATCAGCTGCACTCACGGCGTCCATACCGCCTTCGTTTGTCGCATCCACATCCATCGCACCGACACGCGAAGCGGCAGTGTGCAGGATGATCAGACCACTATCTGTATTCGTTGCGATGGTTTGCGCGGCGGCCAGAACCGCAGCGCCATCGGCCTCTTGCAGCGCGCCCTGACCAACGATGACCAACGACGACTTGCCTTTGATCTCATCATCGCCCCCCATGTCGACGACTTTTTGCAGCGCAGCGCGATCGTCACCCATATGATGATACGCATAGGTCAGATCGACAGCAGGCCCGACCAGAGCCACTTCGGACCCATGCGCCCATGCCTTACGGATACGCGCGTTCAGAACCGGAGCCTCATCCCGCGGGTTGGTGCCGATCAGCAAAATACGCTCAGCGCTATCGATGTCTTCAATGGCAGCAGTCCCGACATAGGCCCCGCGATTGCCAGCAGGCAGCTTGGCACCATCAGTCCGGCATTCTACAACACCACCCTGCCCTTCAATCATCTGCTTCAGCGCAAAAGCAGCCTCAACCGGAGCCAGGTCACCCACGATACCGGCGAGTTTCTCGGCGCCTTTCAGCGCCTCCGCGGCTTTGGTCAGCGCCTCAGGCCAAGTCGCGGGCCGCAACTTGCCGTTCTCGCGGACGTAGGGCCGATCCAGTCGCTGACGACGCAGCCCATCCCAGACAAAGCGGGTCTTGTCGCTGATCCATTCCTCGTTCACACCGTCATGGTTACGCGGCAAAAAGCGCATAACCTCACGCCCCTTGGTATCCACGCGGATGTTCGAACCCAAAGCGTCCATCACGTCGATGGACTCGGTCTTGGTCAATTCCCATGGACGGGCGGTGAAGGCATAGGGCTTGGACGTCAGCGCCCCAACCGGACAAAGGTCGATAATGTTACCTTGCAGGTTCGAATCGAGCGTCTGGTTCAGATACGACGTAATCTCAGCATCCTCACCACGACCGGTCTGACCCATCTGGGTGATCCCGGCCACCTCGGTGGTAAACCGCACGCAGCGCGTGCAGGAGATACAACGGGTCATCGCAGTGCCAACTAGCGGCCCCAGATCCAAATCATCCACCGCGCGCTTGGCTTCCTTGAAGCGTGTGCCCGACAGACCATAGGCCATCGCCTGATCCTGAAGATCGCATTCACCACCCTGATCGCAGATCGGGCAATCCAGCGGGTGGTTGATGAGCAGAAACTCCATCACCCCTTCACGGGCCTTCTTGACCATGGGAGAGTTCGTCTTGACCACAGGCGGCTGCCCTTCCGGTCCCGGGCGCAGGTCACGCACCTGCATCGCGCAAGAGGCCGCCGGTTTCGGCGGGCCACCAACGACCTCCACCAGACACATCCGGCAGTTCCCGGCAATCGACAAACGCTCATGATAGCAGAAGCGCGGCACCTCGACCCCGGCCTGTTCACAAGCCTGGATCAGGGTCATCGCCCCATCGACTTCAATTTCTTGCCCGTCGATATTGATCTTGCGGAGGTCAGACATGGTCTAGTTCGCCCTCAAATACACGCCAATGGCGCTGTTTCTTTCGATTTCTTTCTTGCCCAACGTGCAGAAAGAATTGGGATTTTCATAGGATACGCCGTTCTGCGCCAGATACGCTTCGCCCTTGGCGCGCATCCGGTCCTTTTCGGCATCCGAATCCACGTAGGCGCGGATTTCACCGTCCGAATATCCCAGTTTGTTTGCTTTGGACCTCAAGCCCCACATCACCCCGATCGCCTTCATCCGGCGCCCGCTGATCGACGAGCAATATTCGGAAATCTCGTTTGCGATTGCGATGTAGTAGAGTTCGTTGTCGATCTCTTTGACTTCGCGCAAAGGCGGCTTCGCCTCGGCGGCAATAGGGACAACCAGTGCTGTGGCCAGCGCAAGCTTCTTCAGAACAGACATGGATTTTCCTTTCGTCTTGGGTTTCCCAAGACGCACCCCGTCTGATGCGCTAGTCAATAACGCCACGCGACCCGCGTCGTGATATCCGATAACACGAATCATGGACGCTGACACGTTCCTGCAAAAGTCAGCTTGTCCTTCTCGATCCGCAGCTTCTGCGGCTCTGTATCCGGGCCTACCGCCCAGTCGATGCGCGACGACCCGAAATTCTGCACGCAGTATTTGGTGCCCTCAAATCGCCCAGCCTCGCGCGCGCCGTCCACAGAAGCAGAGACGCCATTCACCGTGACCGTGAAATCGGTCGGAGACACGCGTTTGTTGACCGGCTTGGCCTTGGCGTTAAAGAACTGTCCGTCAAAGGCCACTCGATTGGCCCGAGAAGGAGCCTCACCGCAAGCCGACACAACCGTCGCTGCAGCCAAAAAAAAGATCAGGGATCGTTTCACGCGCATCTTTTCCCCCATCAATACGTCATCACAAACGTGACAGCGTGCAAGTATTCGACAGCCTGCCCCATTATGATCACTCCGCCGCCATCGCGCCCATACGGCCCGACTTCTGGGCTTTGATGCGATCTTCGATCTCTTCCCGGAAGTTGCGGATCAGGCCCTGGATCGGCCACGCCGCCGCGTCACCCAGCGCACAGATCGTATGCCCTTCGACCTGTTTGGTTACGTCGAACAGCATGTCGATCTCTTCGAGTTCGGCCTCGCCGCGCACCAATCGGTCCACCACACGCATCATCCAGCCGGTGCCTTCGCGGCACGGTGTACACTGACCGCAGCTTTCGTGCTTGTAGAACTTGGACAGTCGCCAGATCGCTTTGATGATATCGGTGGATTTGTCCATCACGATGACCGCAGCCGTGCCAAGACCCGAGCCCAGCTCACCGCGCAAATAGTCGAAATCCATGATCGCGTCGCGCATGTTTTCTCCACGCACACACGGCACGGACGAACCGCCCGGGATCACGGCCAGCAGATTATCCCAACCGCCGCGAATACCGCCACAATGGGTTTCGATCAGTTCTTCGAAGGAAATCGACATCGCCTCTTCGACGACGCACGGGTTGTTCACATGACCTGAGATCGCAAACAGCTTGGTGCCTGCGTTGTTCTGACGGCCAAAACCCGCAAACCAGTCCGCGCCACGGCGCAAGATGGTAGGAACAACGGCAATGGATTCCACATTGTTCACGGTGGTCGGGCAGCCATAAAGACCTGCCCCTGCCGGGAACGGCGGCTTCATCCTCGGCATCCCCTTCTTGCCCTCAAGGCTTTCGATCAGGGCGGTTTCTTCGCCGCAGATATAGGCCCCAGCCCCGTGATGCAGAAACAGGTCGAAATCCCATCCAGAGCCAGCCGCATTCTTGCCCAGCAAACCAGCGTCATAAGCTTCGTCAATTGCGGCCTGCAGCGCTTCGCGCTCGCGGATGTATTCACCGCGCAGGTAGATGTAGCAAGTGTGCGCATTCATCGCGAAGGACGCAATCAGGCACCCTTCGATCAGCGTATGCGGATCATGGCGCATGATCTCGCGGTCTTTGCAGGTGCCGGGCTCGGATTCATCCGCATTCACAACCAGATAGGCCGGACGTCCGTCACTTTCCTTGGGCATGAACGACCATTTCAGACCAGTCGGGAAGCCCGCACCGCCGCGGCCACGCAGACCTGAATCCTTCATCGTCTGGATGATCCAGTCCCGCCCGTTGCCGATCAGGCCAGCGGTGCCGTCCCAATGCCCGCGGGCCTGCGCGCCTTTCAGCGTGCGCTCATGCATCCCGTAGATGTTGGTAAAGATCCGGTCCTGATCCTTCAGCATCGCGTGTTACCTTCAGCTGTCCTGACGCATGCGCCAGAGTTGAAAAATGTTGACGCCCGCATAAATGAACCCTGCCAGAGCGGCAAAATCAAAAAGCAGCGCATAGCGGCCCGGCAATCCCAGTTGCGGACCGACAAAGGACATGGCAAGCCAAAGGATCATCGTCACCGCGATGACGATGCCGATATGGCGGCCCTTGCGGGCTATGGCCTGTTCCTTGTCCTTATCCATCTCATCCCGATGCCCTAAAGGGGCACCTGTTCTAGTCGTCGTATGTGCCATCTTCCTTGGCACGTTTGGCAAATTCTGTCTCTTCACCCGCTGCCAGCTTGGCCGCTTGTTCGATCCAACCGTCGCGTTCGATCCGGCCTTTGAATTTCAGCCGAGCATCAACCCAGGCCACCTGCTCGGGCGTCCATTTAGCGATCTGATCGTAGTGGAAAAAGCCCAAGCCGTTCAGCGTTTCTTCCAGTTTCGGCCCAACGCCTTTCAGCATCTTCAGATCATCCGGCTTACCATCGCGCGCATCGGTCAGGGTCTCGGGCTGATCTTCCTTAGCCGCCTTCGCCTCGGCGGCCTGTTTCACCGCAGGTTTCGCCGGGGCCGGAGCCTTAGGCGGTTTCGGTGCAGCTTTGGTTGCCGCCGCCTTGCCGTCTTTGCCCAGCCAAGGTGTCAGGATTGGTACCTCGGTGCCGTCGATGCGCTTGACCGTATCGCCCAGATCGGAAGCGAGTTGAACACTAGCGTTATACTGCGTTCTGCCACTGTCATAATTCGTCAGACTGGTCAGCCCTTTCAGGGGCTCAGCCGCATAGCGCCCGTTTTGCGGACCCGGGGTCGGTACTTTGCCAGCGACCAGATCATCGATGACCTTACCAAAACTCTCGGCAGTCAGGTCCTCGTAGTAATCCTTGCCGATCTGAGCCATAGGCGCATTGGTGCAGGATCCAAGGCATTCCACCTCTTCCCAACTCAGCTTGCCATCAGCAGAAAGTTGATGCGGCTTGGCGGCAATCTTTTCTTTGCAGACCGCAATCAGATCCTCGGCCCCACAGATCATGCAGGAGGTCGTCCCACAGACCTGAATATGCGCCACAGACCCAACCGGTTGTAGCTGGAACATGAAGTAGAACGAGGCCACCTCAAGCACGCGAATGTAAGCCATGCCCAGCATATCAGCCACAGATTCAATCGCCGGACGGCTCAGCCAGCCCTCCTGCTCCTGCGCGCGCCACAGCAGCGGGATCACCGCGCTGGCCTGACGGCCTTCGGGGTATTTGGTGAGCTGCGCTTCGGCCCATTGCTGGTTTGCAGCGGTGAAGGCGAAACTATCGGGTTGTTCGGGATGAAGACGGCGGAGCATTAGCGGTCAATCTCTCCAAATACGACGTCCATGGTGCCGATGATGGCGGCGACGTCGGCCAGTTGGTGCCCTCCGGCGACGTGGTCCATGGCTTGCAGGTGCAGGAAGCCCGGCGCGCGCAATTTGGCGCGGTAGGGTTTGTTGGTTCCGTCGGCGACCAGATAAACGCCGAACTCGCCCTTGGGGGCTTCGACGGCGGCGTAGACCTCGCCTGCGGGGACGTGGAAGCCTTCGGTGTAGAGCTTGAAGTGATGGATCAGGCTTTCCATCGAGGTCTTCATGTCCGAGCGTTTCGGCGGGGTGATCTTGCCGCGCGCCAGAACGTCTCCGGGACATTCGCGGATTTTGGTGATGGCCTGACGGATGATCAGCAGCGACTGGCGCATCTCTTCCATGCGTACGAGGTAGCGATCATAGCAGTCGCCGTTTTTACCAACGGGGATCTGGAATTCGAACTCGTCATAGCATTCATAGGGCTGCGCGCGGCGCAAGTCCCATGCCAGGCCTGACCCACGCACCATGACGCCCGAGAAGCCGTATTTCTGAATGTCATCCTCGGTCACGACCCCGATATCGGCGTTACGCTGTTTGAAGATGCGGTTTTCGGTCAGCAGACCGTCGATGTCGTCCAGAACGGCGGGGAATTCGTGGCTCCACGCCTCGATATCGTCCAGCAGTTCCGGCGGCAGGTCCTGATGAACGCCACCGGGGCGGAAATAGGCGGCGTGCAGGCGGGCACCGCAGGCACGCTCGTAGAACACCATCAGCTTCTCGCGCTCTTCAAAACCCCACAGAGGCGGGGTCAGCGCGCCCACGTCCATCGCCTGCGTGGTCACGTTCAGCAGGTGGTTCAGGATGCGCCCGATCTCAGAGTACAGAACCCGGATCAGCGAACCCCGGCGTGGCACCTCTACCCCGGTCAGTTTTTCGATGGCCAGACACCAGGCGTGTTCCTGGTTCATCGGCGCCACGTAATCCAGACGGTCGAAATACGGCAGGTTCTGCAGATAGGTCCGGCTTTCCATCAGTTTTTCGGTGCCACGGTGCAACAGGCCGATATGCGGATCGCAGCGTTCCACGATCTCGCCGTCCAACTCAAGCACAAGACGCAAAACCCCGTGTGCCGCAGGGTGTTGCGGGCCGAAGTTGATGTTGAAGTTGCGGATCTTCTGTTCTCCGCTCAGCGCGTCCGTGCTGCCGTCATCATATCTTGAGCCGTCCATCAACGCCCTCGTTTCTTTTTCGCTTCGGCCCGAACCCGGACCTTTTCCGCTTCAGCCGCCTTGGCAGCGGCACCGGCCAGCAGAACACCCAGCGCCCCAAGCGCGATCAGTTCCCCAAGCCCCATCAACGGCGCTCCATCTCTTGTAATTTCATGGCCATGATCCAGATCAGGATCAGCGTTCCGATCGGTATGACGCAGGCGACGACCCAGTATTTCTCGATCCCGAAATGCGGTAGCAGTTTCAGCATCGGGATAATCGTGGCAACCGTTACGGCAATCCAGATCAGGAACTCCATGACTTACGACTCCTACTTCTCATCCCCCGGAAGAATGTAGTTCGCACCTTCCCACGGGGACATGAAATCGAATTGACGGTATTCCTGCACCAGCGAGACAGGCTCATAGACCACGCGCTTTTGCGCCTCGTCATAGCGAACCTCGGTATAACCCGTAGTTGGGAAATCCTTGCGCAGCGGATAGCCGCGGAAACCATAATCCGTCAGGATACGCCGCAGGTCCGGATGGCCCGAGAACAGGATGCCGAACATATCGAACACCTCACGCTCGAACCAGTTGGCCGAGGGGTGAACATCGACAATCGAGGGCACCATGTCATCCTCGCGGATCGAGACCCGCAGGCGGATACGCTGGTTCTGGTACATCGACAGGAAGTGATAGACCACGTCGAACCGTTTGGCGCGCTCGGGATAATCAACGCCAGTGATATCGACCAGCGACGAGAACTTGCAGTTCTGGTCGGATTTCAGAAATTCGACAAATTCCACCAGATTCGACGGGGCAACATCCACGTTCAACTCGCCATGGGTCACGTCCCACGACAGAACGCAATCTGCCCGCTTCAGTTCCAACTGCGCGCCGAGTTCCTTGAGTGCTTCGCTCATCTGCCCTCTCCTCAGCGTACGATGGTGCCGGTGCGGCGGATTTTGCGTTGCAGCTGCATCAGACCATACAGCAACGCCTCAGCTGTTGGAGGGCAACCGGGTACGTATATGTCGACTGGCACAACGCGGTCGCACCCACGCACAACAGAATAGGAATAGTGGTAGTAGCCACCGCCATTGGCGCAGGACCCCATCGAGATCACATAGCGCGGCTCGGGCATTTGATCGTAGACCTTGCGCAGCGCAGGGGCCATCTTGTTGGTCAGGGTGCCGGCCACGATCATCACATCCGACTGACGTGGAGACGCTCGGGGGGCAATGCCAAACCGTTCTGCATCGTAGCGCGGCATCGAAGTGTGCATCATCTCAACCGCGCAGCACGCCAGACCAAAGGTCATCCAGTGCAACGAGCCAGTGCGGGCCCAGTTAATGATGTCCTCGGTCGATGTCAGCAGAAAGCCTTTGTCCTGCAACTCGGCATTCAGGGCCTGGGTGGCGACTTCCTTGTCGACGCCGGCGGTGTTTGCACCCGTCATCACTCCCATTCCAGCGCCCCCTTCTTCCACTCATAGGCAAAGCCGATGGTCAGCACCGCCAGGAACACCATCATGGACCAGAACCCAACATCGCTGATGTCCTTGAAGCCAACGGCCCAGGGAAACAGGAAGGCGATTTCCAGATCGAAGATGATGAAAAGAATCGAGACCAAATAGAATCGGACATCGAATTTCATCCGCGCATCGTCGAAGGCGTTGAAGCCACATTCATATGCGCTGACCTTTTCGGGGTCTGGATTGCGGACAGCCAGGACCACAGCAGCCAGAATCAGCACGATTCCAAGGCCCACGGCAACGGCAAGAAACACCAGAATCGGGAGGTACTCCCGCAGCAGGTCTTCCACGTATAGCTCCTTTCCTGCGCATGTCCCGGAAGGGTGCGCCGTCAATTGGCGATTTGACTGGACATTCTCTATCCCTGTGGGGTCAGAGGGTCAACCGAACAGAAACGCGCAGGCAGGCAATATTACCATTCCCCAACCGGCTATGGCTACGAAGGCTCTTCGATCCGCCTGACCGGTTAAACTTGTCTATTCCATACAGGTTTTCGCTTGTCGAAGAAGGCTGCGATTCCCTCTTTTGCTTCGTCGGTTTCCCAGCGCGCGACAAGCTGTTGAATGGTGTGATCAATCACAGCATCGTCAATGCGCGGCCCAAGCGACTGGATCATCTGCTTAGCCGAAGCGACTGCGCCCGGCGCGCAGGACAAATAAGGTTGGATTTCCGCTTCAACCGCCTCTGTCAACGAGTCGGCGGGCACGGCGCGGGCCAGCAGGCCCAGTTCCACTGCTTCTGCGGCGTCGAACAGGCGAGCGGACATAAAGACACGCCGCGCCCGCGCTTCTCCCATGCGGGCAATGACATAGGGGCCGATCGTGGCCGGGATCAGACCCAAACGCGTCTCGGTCAAACCCATCTTCAGGCCGTCCACTCCAATTGCCACATCACAGACCGAGGCCATCCCCACACCGCCACCAAACGCATTACCCTGCAACGCGCCGATCAGGGGTTTGGGCAGCGTGTTCAGGGCGTTCAGCATCTCGGCCAGCTTGCGCGCCTCAACAAAGCGCGTCTCGGGATCGGCCGCCATTTGTGCCTGCATCCAGCCAAGATCACCGCCGGCGCAAAAGCTCTTGCCCGATGCGGCCAGAACGACCACCCGCACCGAGTCATCACTGGCCAATTGCCCGGCGGCCTGTGTCAGCTCTGCAATCATCTGCGCCGACAGCGCGTTATGCTTCTCCGGACGATCCAGCGTCAGAGTGGCCACGCCGCGTTCGTCTGTTTTCAGAGTTATAGTCTCGAACATATCTTATTCCGTCCGCATTGCCCGCGCCATGTCCGCCGCCTGTTCCAGAACAGACGCATCCAGACCCGTCTCATATCCCAGCCGTTCCAGATGCGCAGCCACCGCTTCGGTCGCGACATTGCCTGCCGCTCCGGGCGCGTAGGGGCACCCCCCCAACCCGCCCACGGCGGCGTCAAATACCCGCACGCCCAGCGCCAGCGAGGCGTCGATATTATCAATCGCACGCCCGTTGGTGTCGTGGAAATGACCCGCAAGCCGAGTCACCGGCACCCGTTCACGAACTGCCAGCAACATATGCGCGATCTTGTCCGGGGTTCCCTGTCCAATCGTATCGCCCAGCGAAATCTCATAGCAGCCGTGGGCAAACAAGGCGTCTGCCACCTCGGCCACCTTCTCGGGAGGGGTTGGGCCGTCATACGGGCAATCGGTCACGCAAGAAACATACCCTCGAACCGGCAGATCGATGTGGCGCGCAGCCTCAAGGATCGGGACGAAGCGTTCGATGGACTCAGCAATGGTCGCATTGATGTTGGCTTTCGAGAACCCTTCGGACGCTGATGCAAACACCGCAATCTCATCTGCCTTGGCTGCCAAAGCATCCTCATATCCACGCATATTCGGCGTCAGCGCTGCATAGCGTACGCCCTCGGCCCGCGTGATCCCGGCCAGAACCGCACCGCTGCCTGCCATCTGTGGCACCCATTTCGGTGAGACAAAGCTTGCGACTTCAATCCGGTTAAACCCGGCGCGGCTGAGGCAATCGACCAAAGCCACCTTCTCGGCCACCGGGATCTCGCGCTTCTCGTTCTGAAGCCCATCCCTCGGCCCGACCTCGAATATCTCGACCCGTTCCTTCATCAGCGCGTCCCTCCCCGGCTTATTCTTGTTTCAAAGTAGGATATGACCCGACTGTGCCACGCAATGCACGGGCCGAACAGATCAATCCTCGGCCAAGCGAACCAGCGCCGCACCGGCCTCGACCTGAGCACCCGCCTCGGCCAGCACCTCGGCCACCACCCCATCTCGAGCAGCCAACAGAGAATGTTCCATCTTCATGGCTTCCAGAATCGCCAGACGATCGCCTTCCTTCACCGCCTGCCCTGCAGAGGCAAACACCGCCTTGACCAGACCGGGCATCGGCGCCTCGATTACATTTGTATCGCCCGCGGCACTTGCATCGCGGTCCAGAGGGTCAACAATCTCGAACACCTGCCCGTAGTCTTCAAACACGGTGATCTGGGACCCGGCAACGGCGACCTTGGGCATGGGTACCCCATCAAGGACCCAGCCGTTTCGGCACTGCGCGATCAGCTGTGCGCCCTCGACCTGCCAAATCTGCCGGTCCTGACTTTCGACCTGCACATCCAGATCAACGACCTCTCCATTCCGCAACAACTGCACCGCTCGATGCAGTGGCCCCCACAGGGTAAAGCCCGTCTCTGGATCCGTCTCGACCAGACCAAGCGCCGTCATCGCGGCAGCTACTGTCGAAACGTTATTCGTGCCGGCTTCTTTCACCAGTTCATCAAGGTCTCTACCGATGAGACCCGTATCCACGTCACCAGATGCAAACCCACTGTGACGCGTCAGAGCACCAAGAAATGCAAGGTTGGTCACTGTCCCGGCAACCTCGGTCCGGCGCAGGACGCGATGCAGGCTTTCTAAAGCAACCGCGCGGGTCGGGCCATGCACCACGACCTTGGCAATCATCGGATCGTACCAAGGGCTGATCGTATCCCCGGCCCGCACGCCACTATCGGCGCGGCAGCCTTCCGGGAAGCGCAGATGGGTCAGAGTACCCGTCGCTGGCAGAAAGCCCTTAGGCACGTCCTCGGCATAAAGCCGTGCTTCAAAGGCATGACCATTGATCGATAGATCATTCTGCTGTTTCGGCAGGCTCTCCCCCGCCGCCACGCGCAACTGCCACTCGACCAGATCAATGCCGGTGATCGCCTCAGTCACCGGATGTTCCACCTGCAGGCGCGTGTTCATCTCCATGAACCAGAACCGATCAGGCCGCAGCCCGTCCGAGGCATCGACTATGAACTCAACCGTGCCCGCGCCCTTATAGCCAATCGCCTCAGCCGCACGCACGCCCGCCTGCCCCATCGCCTCGCGCATCTCAACGGTCATGCCGGGGGCCGGGGCCTCTTCGATCACCTTCTGATGCCGCCGTTGCAACGAACAATCGCGTTCAAACAAATGCACTGCATGACTGCCGTCGCCGAACACCTGCACTTCGATATGGCGGGGCTTGGCGACAAATTTCTCGACCAACACAGCATCATTACCGAACGCCGTCTTCGCCTCACCGCGCGCGCTGTCCAAAGCAGCCGAGAAATCCTCGGGCTTCTCGACCAGCCGCATCCCCTTGCCGCCGCCACCTGCAACGGCCTTGATCAGGACGGGATAACCAATGGTATCCGCCGCCCCGGCCAGATGTTCGGGGTCCTGATTGTCGCCATGATAACCGGGCACCACAGGTACCCCCGCTTCCTCCATCAGTACCTTGGCCGCATCCTTCAAGCCCATCTTGCGGATCGCTCCTGCCGATGGCCCGATGAAGGTCAGACCGGCTGCTTCAACAGCGTCCACAAAGTCAGGATTCTCGGACAGAAAGCCATAGCCCGGATGGATCGCCTGTGCCCCCGTATCGAGCGCCACCTGAATGAGCACATCGCCCTTCAGATAACTCTCAGCCGGGGCCGCACCGCCAATATGTACAGCCTCATCCGCCATCTGCACATGCTTGGCCGAAGCGTCCGCATCGGAATAAACAGCCACGCAGGATACGCCCATCTTCTGAGCAGTTTCCATCACACGACAAGCAATCTCGCCCCGGTTGGCAATCAGGATTTTGTTGAACATAGCTTACCCCTCAGCCGCCAGATCTTCGACAAGGCGGAATCGTTCGCACAGCAATTCCATCTCTGGATCGAACCCGCCATTGCGCTCAAAATACCGGCGGTGATCTTCGCGCCATCCCTCAAGCGTTTCGTTTTCACCCTCCGCCAATGCAAAATCTTCGGTCACATCGCAGTATCGACAGGTCGACACCTCGACCGTTTCGATCACCAAAGCCGGACGATCATCCCATTCCAACGCAATATCCCGTCGCCCAACGACCGGAGTGTCAACGCTGCCCTCTGGGTAGTCGCGCAAAGCACCACAGGTTGCCGTTTTCCGACCTGAACGCACCAACGACAACAACTCTGCACTCAGCGTTGCGCTGTCCCCAAACTTGAAGGTCTGCGCGCCTGGATAGCGGACCATGACATCATTCAATGAAACGCTCATCTTACATCCTGAACACGCCGAAACGTGTCTCCTCGATCGGGGCGTTCAGCGCGGCGTTGAGTGACAGGGCCAGCACGTCGCGCGATTTACGGGGGTCGATGATGCCATCGTCCCAGAGACGGGCCGAGGCATAGAGCGGATGCGACTGCTCCTCGAACATCTCCAGCGTTGGGCGTTTGAACTCGGCCTCTTCTTCGGTTGACCAAGTGCCGCCCTGCCGCTCGATCCCGTCGCGTTTGACGGTGGCCAGAACGCCCGCCGCCTGCTCGCCGCCCATCACCGATATCCGAGAATTCGGCCAGGTCCACAGAAACCGCGGCTGGTACGCGCGACCTGCCATTCCGTAGTTTCCAGCCCCGAATGAGCCACCAACAAGCATCGTTATCTTGGGAACCGAAGTCGTCGCCACCGCCGTCACCATCTTGGCGCCATGCCGCGCGATGCCTTCGTTTTCGTATTTGCGACCGACCATGAAGCCGGTGATGTTTTGCAGGAATACCAGCGGTATGCGACGCTGCGAGCACAGCTCAACAAAATGCGCGCCCTTCTGCGCGGCCTCGGAAAACAGCACGCCGTTGTTGGCGATGATTCCGACTGGACAGCCTTTGACATGGGCAAAGCCCGTGACAAGCGTCTCGCCAAAGCGCGGCTTGAATTCATCGAACCGAGAGCCATCAACCAGACGCGCAATCACTTCACGGATGTCATAGGGCGTGCGCAGATCGGCGGGGACGACGCCAAGGATTTCCTCGGGGTCATAGGCCGGGTCCTCGGGGCTGGCCCAATCCACCGTCTGTGGCTTGCGCAGGTTCAGCGACCCGACCGCACGGCGGGCCAAGGCCAGCGCGTGGGCGTCATCCTCGGCCAGATAATCCGCCACCCCGGACAGGCGGGTGTGGACGTCACCTCCGCCCAGATCCTCGGCGCTGACAACTTCTCCGGTTGCGGCCTTGACCAGAGGCGGGCCGGCCAGAAAGATCGTGCCTTGCTCTTTCACGATGATCGTCACATCCGACATCGCGGGTACATAGGCCCCGCCCGCCGTACAGGATCCCATCACCACGGCGATCTGAGGGATGCCCTTCGCGCTCATCCGCGCTTGATTGTAGAAGATGCGGCCAAAATGGTCGCGGTCGGGAAAAACCTCGTCCTGATTGGGCAGGTTCGCGCCGCCGCTATCGACCAGATAGATGCAAGGCAGATGGTTTTCCTCGGCAATCTCCTGCGCGCGGAGGTGTTTTTTGACGGTCATCGGGTAATACGTGCCGCCCTTCACGGTGGCGTCGTTACACACCACCATGACCTCACGCCCCTGTACCCGACCAATCCCGGCAATCACACCGGCAGAGGGCGCAGCATCGCCATACATCCCATGCGCCGCCGTCGCGCCGATTTCGAGGAACGGAGACCCCGGATCGAGCAGGTTCGCCACCCTACGCCGAGGCAGCATCTTGCCCCGAGATTCATGCCGCGCGCGGGATTTCTCACCGCCGCCCATGCGCGCTGCTTCGGCAGCGGCGGAGATTTGCGCCAACGCGTCGAGATGGGCGGTGCGGTTATTCTGGAACTCCGCAGAGGTTGTTATTGCCTTACTAGTGAGCTTCACTGGCTCTCCTCCCTCTGTTCTACCCAATCGGCCAAAGACACTGCTCCTAAATATCGTCCGAAGGACACTAGCGCAGCGCATTCCGTGTCAAAGCTTGGTGTTTCACAGCGACTGGCAACGCTTGTTTCATTCAAAAGTTCCAATCGCTTTTCATACAAGTGTTTTTGAGGAGACAGAGCATCCAGATTTTCTGGAAGCCCTTCCACAACTGCCTTGGACCGGTCTGAGAAATTTGTCGCCAAGTTGCTAAAGCAAGAATGACTGTCCATGGAGAACCGGCAATAGCCGAGGATCACCGCTATACACTCTTGCGTTTTTCCAGCCCGATCCAGTTTACCACCAGCGCTCGCCAGGCAACGTTCTGTCCAAGCATAGGGATTCTTTTCGTCGGCCAAGCTCTTGACTGGCGTTGCAATGCAGGCAACGACGAACAGAGCTGCGAAGTACAGGCTGTTCATCGTAGCGCCCCCTCATTAGCAGCCCGCGCCTTCAAGTCCTTGCGGATCACCTTCCCCGTCACTGTCATCGGCAGCTCATCCAAAAACGCGACCTCACGCGGATAGGAATACTGCGCCAGACGGTCCTTGACCCAATCCTGCAACTCCTGCTCCGCAGCTTCAACGCCCGGCTTCAACACCACATACGCCTTCACGATCTCGGTTCGCAGCGGGTCAGGTTTGCCGACCACGCCCACTGTCGCCACTGCCGGGTGGGTCAGCAGACAATCCTCGATCTCGGCGGGGCCGATGCGATAACCCGACGAAGTAATCACGTCGTCATCGCGGCCCACGAAGCGCAGATAGTTGCCCTCCCACTTGCCGCGGTCTCCGGTGATCAGCCAGTCGTCGCGGAACTTTTCTGCGGTGGCCTCAGGCCGGTTCCAGTATTCCAGAAGCATCGAGGCCGAGCCGCGCCGGATGGCAACATCGCCTTCCTCAGTCGTCGGATTGCCGTCAGAGTCGATCACCGCCACATCATGCCCCGGCACCGGCTTGCCGATACAGCCGGGCTGCACCGGGAAGTCCTCGGCGCAAGAAGACACGACCATATTGCACTCGGTCTGGCCATAAAACTCGTTGATCGTCAGGCCAAACGCCCGCTGCCCCCAAGCCAGCATCTCGGCCCCCAAAGGCTCTCCGCCCGAGGCGACGGAGCGCAAGCCGGGGACGCTCTGATCCACAGCCTTCAGCATGCGCAGCGCGGTTGGGGGAAAGAACACATTGCGCACCCCGCCTCGTGCGATGACCTCGGCGCAGGCTTCGGGGGTGAATTTGTCCAAGCGTGCAGCTACCACAGGAACTCCTAGCGCAAGCCCTGGCATCAGCACGTCGAACAGCCCTCCGATCCAGGCCCAGTCAGCGGGTGTCCACAGACAATCACCGTCTCGCAGATGGTTGTGACTGATCGAGACGCCCGGCAGGTGGCCCGTTAGCACCCGGTGCCCGTGCAATGCGCCTTTGGGGCTGCCGGTGGTACCGGACGTATAGATCAGCACCGCCGGATCCTCGGGCCCCGTATCAGCGAAGAGAACTGCCTCGCCCTGTTGCCCAATCTGATCGGCCAGCAGCGGCTGTGCCAGATCGCCCAGCAACGTGGCACCTTCGGCGTCCGTCAGGACAAGCCGCACGCCTGCATCGCCGACACGAGAAGCCAAAGCATCGCGCTTGAACAGTTTGAACAGCGGCACCGAAATCGCGCCGATCTTCCAGATCGCAAGATGCGCTGCGGCGCACCAGGGTGATTGGCTAAGCAGCACCCCCACCCGCTCGCCCGGTTGAACACGGTCTAGTAACACCCGGGCAATGCCATCGACCATTTCATGCAGATCGGCGACACGGATCGCGCGACTTTCGAATGCAGTCAGATCAAGGATGGCGACCCGGTCAGCGGGCTGTGACAAGCATTGGCGCGCCATGTTCAGCCGGTCGGGTAGCTCCCAGCTTTGATCAGAGCGCAGGCCCGGTATGATCTCAGCGGGACACATGCATATTTCTCTTTGCTTTACAGTGAGTTAGCGCCCCATCAGCCGACGCATGAATCACAGAGACTTGATACAGATCAGAGTTCTGCGTCCGCGGAATCATCACAACACGGGCATCAACAGAACCAAAGGCATGAATATGACAAAGAAACTCGCCGCTTTGACCCTTTCTACCGCACTTGTTGCGCTGGCTGCCCCGGCCTTCGCCCAATCCCAGGGCGACTGGACCGTTGGTGTCGGTGTCGGCTATCTGGACCCCAAGTCCAACAACGGCTCTCTGGCCGGATTTGACGCCGATGTCGACTCGGACACCCGCCCGATCTTCACTGTCGAGTATTTCATTCAGGACAACCTCGGGATCGAGCTGCTGGCCTCGACCCCCTACAAGCATGACGTCACCCTCGGCGGCAGCGTCGATGCGGGCAGCGTCAAACACCTGCCGCCCACCCTGTCGCTGAACTATCACTTCCCGACCAACAGCGCGTGGAAGCCTTATGTCGGCGCCGGTTTGAACTACACCATCTTCTTCGAAGAAGATTCGCCCCTGGGCGATCTGGACCTGGACAATTCCTTCGGCGTCTCGCTGCAGGCCGGTCTGGATTACATGGTCACCGAAAAAGGTGCCATTCGCCTGAACGTGCGCTGGTTCGACATCGACTCGGACGTCAAACTGGACGGAGCCGACATCGGCACCGCAGAAATTGATCCCTGGCTGATCGGCGTTTCCTACGTCCATCGCTTCTGATCCAATCGTGAAAGCCCCGCGGTTCACTGAATCGCGGGGTTTTCCGTCACAGCATCTCGTTCATCATTTCGCGACCGATCAGCATCCGGCGGATTTCGCTGGTACCTGCGCCGATCTCCATCAGTTTTGCGTCGCGGAAAATCCGGCTGACCGGCGCATCCGACAGGAACCCGGCCCCGCCCAGCGCCTGCACGGCCTGATGCGCCTGCACCATCGCCTGCTCCGAGGCATAAAGACAGCACGCCGCCGCATCCTGACGGGTCACATCCCCTCGGTCGCAAGCCTTAGCGACCTCATAGACATAGGCGCGCGCCGAGTTCATTGCGGTATACATATCCGCAATCTTACCCTGCATCAGCTGGAATGATCCAATAGGCTTACCAAACTGTTTGCGTTCGGCCAGATAAGGCATGACCTCATCCAGGCAAGCGGCCATTATGCCCGTACCGATTCCGGCCAGAACGACGCGCTCGTAGTCAAGCCCGGACATCAGAACCGCGACGCCTTTGCCCTCTTCGCCCAGCACGTTTTCAAACGGCACTTCTACATCTTCAAAGATCAGCTCTGCCGTATTCGACCCTCGCATCCCCAGTTTGTCAAAATGGGGCGAGGTCGAGAATCCCTTCATCTCTTTCTCGATCAGAAAGGCGGTAATCCCCTTGGATCCTGCCTCCGGATCGGTCTTGGCATAAACAACCAGCGTGTCCGCATCCGGCCCGTTGGTGATCCAGTATTTGTTGCCGTTCAGTCGGTAGTGATCGTTGCGCTTCTCAGCACGCAGCTTCATCGACACCACATCCGACCCGGCTGAGGACTCAGACATAGCAAGCGCCCCTACATGATCGCCCGAGATCAGACGTGGCAGATATTTCTGTTTCTGCTCGTCATTCCCATTCAGCTTAATCTGATTCACGCAGAGGTTCGAATGCGCCCCGTAAGACAGAGACACCGAGGCCGAGGCCCGCGCCACTTCTTCCACCGCGATGGTATGCGCCAGATAGGACATCCCCGCCCCGCCATACTCTTCGGGCACAGTGACGCCCAGCAGCCCAAGCTCTCCCATCTCTTTCCAGAGCTCATTCGGAAAGGCGTTCGAGGCGTCAATCTCAGCCGCCATCGGCTTCACGCGTTCCTGCGCCCAGCGGTGGACCATCTCACGCAGGGCATTCACATCCTCACCCAGATCGAATTGCATAGTGGCCATAAACATGCGGGGCTCCTCTAGCAGCGTTAATGAACAAGTGTTCAATAAACAGATAGCAGCGATTCCACGTCCGGTCAACGACGCCGCGCGGATCAACGCAAAACGCCGCCCAGCAAGGGCGGCGTTTTCATAAAAAACCGAGCGTGCGCTGAAAGCGCGCTCCGCTGGATTACGATTGATAAACCGCGCCCACCTCGGCCCGAATGATCCGCGCGATCAGGCGACAATCCTCCAGCGAGAACGTCAACGGAACACGCATATCCATGATCCCGGCCAGAATCCTGTCGCTCTTGGGCATCGGCGCACTGTCCGCATACCGCCAGCTGTCATAGCGCGAGGTAAAGCCCGAAGGTTCTGCCCCGCCAAACCACTTCAATTCGACCCCGCGTGCGGCGCAGCGGCGGGTGACTTCGGCAATGCGCTCCGGAGTCCAATCCAACAACAGAAACTGGATAGACGAGCCGACATAAGTTTCCCCGGCAGGACGCTCGACAACCGTAAGACCCGGTGTTTCGCGCAACCCACGCTCGATCTCATCATACCGTTCGTTCCAGCGTGCAACCTGGCGATCCAGCACCCGCAATTGAGGACGCAGGATTGCAGCACGCAGATTGTCCATACGGCCCGAAACGTTGGGTGTGGTGTATTTGATCTGCTCAAACACCTCCGGACCAGGCACGGCCAGATGGCGCTCATAGAGCATATATGACCCGGACAACATGGTAGCTTTTGCAGCCAGCTCCGGGTCATCCGTAACCAACAATCCGCCCTCGCCCGAGTTCACATGCTTATAGGTCTGGCACGAATAACAGCCGATTGCCCCTTGTCGCCCGGAGAGCTGACCCTGCCAGGCCGCCCCCATCGTATGCGCGCAATCCTCGATCACAATCACCCCGGCCGCGTTACACATCTGCATCAACCGATCCATATCGCACAGATGCCCACGCATATGGCTGAGCATCAGCACCCTGGCCTGATCCAGCTTGGCCTCAAGATCATCGAGATCAATGGTCAGTGCCTCAGTCACGCCGACAAAAATTGGTTTCGCCCCGACCGACGCAATAGCCCCCGGCACAGGGGCCAGCGTAAACGCGTTTGTCAAAACCGGATCACCCGGCCCGATCCCCACGGCCCGCAACGCGGTGGCCAAAGCGTAACCGCCCGATGAGACGGCCAAACAATATTTCGCCCCCATCTGAGCGGCAAATTCCTGTTCCAGCAATGCCGTCTCGCTTAATTCATCAGGCGCGACGTTATAGCGATGCAAGCGCCCATGGCGCATCACGGCCAATGCGGCCTCGATCGCTTCATCGGGGATAGGTTCCTGTTGGGTGAAACTGCCAGTGAAAATCTCGGTCATGGATTGGTTCTGAGGCCGAAATGATCAAGGGTCAAGAGATCACGCCGCCGCTCCGATCAAATCGGAAACCAGTTTCGGCAAATCATCAAAATGATGCAGCAGCGCCTCGGGCTCCAGCGTGGCCATATCCTCCCCGGAAGGGCCAAAAGTGACCAGCACCGAGGGCACACCTGCAGCGCGTGCGGTATTTCGGTCCGTATCTGAATCGCCGATCAGAACGCAATGGTCCGGATGCCCCCCTGCGCGCCGTGCCGCTTCGCGCAGCGGCTCGGGATCGGGTTTGCGCACGGGCAGTGTGTCTGCCCCCACCAGCGAGGCGAATTTGTCCCGCACGCCCATTCGAGTCAGCAAGAGATCTGCGAGACCCTCGGGCTTGTTGGTGCAGATACCTACGCCATACCCCGCTTGCGACAGACGCTCGACAGCATCCAAAGCACCAGGATAGAACCGGGTGTGCGTGTCAATCGCTTCAGCATAAGCTTCAAGCAAGACCGGATAGTAAGCCAGAACTGTATCGTCGGCATAGGCTCCGACGCGCCTGAGCCCATGCGTCAGCATCATCCGCCCGCCCCGCAGGGCGACCCCGGCATCCTGCTCGTGAACCAGCACATCCCCATGCCCCATCTGCCGGAAACAGTGGTTGGCCGCTGCCAGCAGATCACCGGAGGTATCCGCCAAAGTCCCGTCCAGATCGAAGATCACCGTACGCATGTTGCCTCCTGCCTCAGCGGTTTTTCGCCGCCCCATGTTGCAAACGGCAATCTTGTTTGATGGCTGAACCGCTTGCGCCTTTGACCTCAGCGGATAAAACGGGGCGCAACAAAACACAAAGAGAAAACGATTTCATGACCACCGCCCTTGTCATTCTTGCCGCCGGGAAAGGCACAAGAATGAACTCTGACATTCCCAAAGTCCTGCACCCGATTGCACAGGTACCGATGCTGATCCACGCCATGCGCGCCGGAGCCGTCCTGTCGCCCGAACACACCGTGATCGTCACGGGCCACGGGGCCGAGGCTGTCTCGAAGGTTGCGAAGGCCGAAGACGAGACTGCACAGATCGCTGTGCAGGAAGAACAGCTTGGAACCGCACATGCAGTGGCGCAGGCGCGCAATGCGTTGGACGGGTTCGAGGGTGATGCGGTCGTGTTGTTCGGTGATACGCCTTTTCTGCAACCCGAGACGCTGGAGCGGATGATCGCTGCGAGGGCTGAGAATGATCTGGTCATTCTCGGCTTTGAGGCTGCCGATCCCGCACGGTATGGTCGTTTGGTGATGCAGGGCGATACGCTAGAGCGGATCGTCGAGTTCAAGGACGCGACAGATGAAGAGCGCACCATAACCTTTTGTAACTCGGGTCTTATGGCGTGTGATGCGCCAACGCTGTTTTCGTTGATCGATGCGGTGGGCAATGATAATGCTTCAAGCGAATACTACCTGACCGACGTGGTAGAAATCGCGGGCGACCGCGGCTTGCGCGTGACCGCAATCGCCTGCGATGAGGCACAAACGCTGGGCGTGAACTCTCGTGCCGACCTGGCGGCGGCGGATGCAATCTTTCAGGTGCAGGCGCGGGCCGATCTGTTGGATCTTGGCGTCACGCTGATGGCCCCCGAGACCGTATATCTTGCCGCAGATACCGTCATCGGGCGCGATGCCGTGATTGAACCACATGTTGTCTTCGGCCCAGGTGTCACCGTCGAAAGCGGTGCCACGATCCGCGCGTTTTCGCATCTGGAGGGCTGCCACGTCAGCCGAGGTGCCACTGTTGGCCCATATGCGCGCTTGCGCCCGGGAACCGAGTTGGCCGAAAACACCCGCATCGGCAATTTCGTCGAGATCAAGAATGCCGAGATCGCCGAGGGCGCGAAGGTCAATCACCTCAGCTATATCGGCGATGCCACGGTCGGGGCGGCAACAAATATCGGGGCCGGTACGATCACCTGCAACTATGACGGCGTGATGAAACACAAAACCACGATTGGCGAGAATGTGTTCATCGGCTCAAACACGATGCTGATCGCTCCGGTGTCGCTGGGCGACGGAGCGATGACCGCAACGGGAACCGTGGTGACCAAGGATGTCGAACCGGACGCACTGGCCGTTGCGCGCGCCAAGCAGGAAAACAAGCCCGGCTATGCCCGTAAATTGTTTGATATGTTGAGGGCGAAGAAAGCGCGCCGCGACAAAGGAGCCTGATTTATGTGTGGAATTGTTGGTGTTCTGGGCAGTCACGAAGCAGCCCCCATTCTGGTCGAGGCGCTGAAACGGCTGGAATATCGCGGCTATGACAGCGCCGGGATTGCAACGGTCAATGATGGAACGCTTGGACGGCGCAGAGCTGTAGGTAAACTCGTCAATCTAAGCGACCTTTTGGTTCACGATCCCCTGCCCGGTAAATCCGGCATCGGTCATACCCGCTGGGCTACGCATGGTGCGCCTTCGATCAGCAACGCGCATCCGCATCAGGCCGGACCTGTCGCTGTTGTGCATAATGGCATTGTCGAGAATTATCGCGAACTGCGCGCAGAATTGGCCGAACACAGCATCGGCTTTCAAACGGAAACCGACACGGAAACCGTCGCCTTGATGACCGAGCACTACATGTCACAAGGTTTGAACCCGGTTGACGCTGCTTATAAAACGATTGATCGGCTTGAGGGCGCATTTGCGCTCGCCTTCCTGTTCAACGGACAGGACGATCTGATTGTCGCTGCCCGAAAGGGATCGCCTTTGGCCATCGGGCATGGAGATGGTGAGATGTATGTGGGCTCGGACGCGATTGCCCTGGCGCCGCTGACTGATCGCATCACCTATCTGGAAGAAGGCGACCGGGCGGTGCTAACCCGCACATCGCTTGAAATCCGCAACGAAGCTGGTGAGATCGCCAATCGCGAGATGCGCCAGATCAAGGTGGATCAGTCGCGCGCTGACAAAGCCGGGCACAAGCACTATATGGCCAAGGAAATCGCCGAACAGCCGGTTGTGGTAGCCGAGGCGATCCGGTCGTATCTGCCGACTGGCGGCGACCAGGTGGTTCTGCCCGAAGAACTGGACTTCACCAAGCTCGACCGCCTGACCATGGTGGCCTGTGGCACCGCTTTCTATGCCTGCCTGACCGCCAAGTACTGGTTCGAACAACTGGCCAAAATGCCCGTCGAGGTCGATATCGCCAGCGAGTTTCGGTATCGCGAACCTCCGATCACCGACCGCACATTGGCGCTGTTTGTCAGCCAGTCGGGTGAGACCGCAGATACGCTCGCCGCGTTGCGCTATTGCGAAGGCAAGGCAGACAAGATCGTTTCTGTCGTCAACGTTCCTGAAAGCTCGATTGCGCGGGAAAGCGATATTACTCTACCGATTCACGCCGGTGTCGAGATCGGCGTTGCCTCGACCAAGGCCTTTACCTGTCAGCTGAGCATTTTGCTGATGCTGGCGCTCAAAGCCGCGGCGGATCGTGGTACTCTGAGCGACGAAGAACTGGCAGACCACGCAGCGGCGCTGCGCGGGCTGCCTTCGGTTCTGAATACCGCACTGGACGAAAATAGCGCCATCCGCAAATCAGCCCAACGCCTGTCCGAGGCGCGTGATGTGCTGTTTCTGGGGCGTGGCCTGATGTATCCGCTCGCCATGGAAGGCGCGCTAAAATTGAAGGAAATCAGCTATATACATGCTGAAGGTTATGCGTCAGGTGAACTCAAGCATGGACCCATCGCCCTGATCGACAAGCACATGCCAGTGGTGGTCATGGCCCCACGCGACACGGTGTTCGACAAAACCGTGTCCAACATGCAAGAGGTCATGGCACGCAAAGGCAAAGTCATTCTTGTGTCCGACGATGACGGCATCGCCGAAGCCGGAGATGAAGCCTGGAGCACGATCCGCATGCCGCATGTGCACCCGAGCCTTACGCCGATCCTCTATTCGGTTCCCGCACAATTGCTCGCCTATCATACTGCCGTCGCCAAGGGGACGGATGTGGATCAGCCGCGCAATCTGGCGAAATCCGTGACTGTCGAATGAGCGACGCTCTGCTAAAGACTCATCTGGATCAGATCAAAGCTCATAGCGACCCAGAGCGTGCGGAACAGGTGGCGGCCTATCACAAGGCCGACCGCATCTATCTTGGCGTCGCTAATCCGATCCTGAATGATTTGACCAAAAGTTGGCGGCGCGAACTCGACGTGCCCGGACGGATCGAACTGGCATCTGCCCTTTGGCAAACCAACATACACGAAGCCCGCGTGGCCGCCGCAAAGCTGCTGACGCAAGCACGCGTCCGCCCGGATGATGCCGTATGGGATCTGCTACAAAGCTGGCTACCCGATTTTGACGCATGGGCCATCGCGGACCATGCCAGCATGGCAATGCAAAAGCGGCTCGCTGCCGATCCTTCGCGGCTGGATCAAGTTGAAAACTGGACCCAGTCCGACCACATGTGGACCCGGCGCGCGGCGCTGGTCGCCACCTTGCCCTGGACCAAGCAAAACCACCCGAAGCCCGAGGAGCTGGCATGCCGAGACCGCGTGCTGAGCTGGGCCGCGAGATATGTGCCTGACCGGGACTGGTTCATTCAGAAAGCCATAGCCTGGTGGCTGCGCGAGCTTTCCAAGCATGACCCCAAACGCGTGACAGATTTCCTCGATCAGCACGGCGCAGCGATGAAACCTTTCGCCCGCAAAGAGGCCGGGAAATACCTTCAGTCTGAATAAACATCCAGCTCAACCAGCTCATCAAACGGGATCAGCAGGGCGCGCATCGCTTCAAGCGACAATCGTCCGCCGCCCCTCTCAGGCCCGGGCGCGGGTACAAGCGTCACATAGGCCTGCGCACCTGTCCGAGGCACAACAACGCGACCATTAATCTCGGTTTCAACCAAAGGTGTCTGCAGCCAGCGTCCCGGTGTGTTTGGGTCACCCAAACCTGCGATGGTACGTTTCGCACCAGCCCAGCCCGCATTGGCAACCACCTCGGTGGGTGCCGCTTCTACAGGTTCAGCAACGGCGGGTGCAGGCTCCGGCTCTGTCGGCGCACCTCCAAAAACCCGGTCGGTCGTGGACCGAACCGCATCACAGCCCGCGACAAGGCCACAAACCAATAGCAACGCATATCTCATGCTCAAACATCTAGAGCGCCGCACCGATCTGTGCCAGCCAAAAACACAAATCGCCCTTGCCGGTAGGCCACCCGCGCTTTACCTATACCAGCATGACTGCTCCGCTTATCGATCCATTTGCCCGCGCCATCACTTATCTCCGCGTTTCTGTCACGGACCGCTGTGATTTCCGCTGTGTCTACTGCATGTCGGAAGACATGAAGTTCCTGCCCAAAAAAGACCTGCTGACGCTGGAAGAACTGGACCGCATGTGCACGACCTTCGTAAACCTCGGGGTGCAGAAACTGCGCATCACCGGGGGGGAACCATTGGTGCGCAGGAATATTATGTCTTTCTTCAACAGCATGACGCGGCATCTGGACAGCGGCGCGTTGAAAGAACTGACGCTGACCACCAATGGCTCACAACTGCATCGCTTTGCAGATGATCTTTATGCGGCGGGTGTACGTCGTGTGAACATCTCGCTCGATACGCTGGACGATGACAAGTTTGCCAAGGTCACCCGCTGGGGGCGCTTGAAGCAAGTTTTGAACGGCATTGATGCCGCCCAAAAGGCAGGGCTGCGGATCAAGATCAACGCGGTGGCGCTAAAAGGCTTCAACGAGCCTGAACTGCCCCGTATTACCGAATGGTGCGCCGAACGCGACATGGATCTGACCTGGATCGAAGTCATGCCCATGGGGGATATCGGTAATGAGGATCGTCTGGATCAGTACTGGTCTCTGAAAGACGTGCGCAAGGAATATGAGAACCACTATTCGGTTACCGATCTGACCGAACGCACTGGCGGCCCGGCCCGCTATGTCCGGCTTGAGGAAACAGGCCAGAAGATCGGCTTCATCACGCCGCTGAGCCATAATTTCTGCGAAAGCTGTAACCGCGTACGCCTGACCTGCACCGGCGAGTTGTATATGTGTCTCGGACAGGAAGATATGGCTGACTTGCGCGCGCCGCTACGCGACCACCCCGATACCGAGAAACCGCTCGAAGACGCGATCCGCGCGGCGATCAATCTCAAGCCCAAAGGCCATGATTTCGACTATTCCCGGCAAGCCGTCGATGGCCAGATGAGCCGCCACATGAGCCACACAGGCGGCTGACTTGCCTGGCCCCGACGAACAGCCAACACTGTTGTACAACCTGTACTGCGGCCTGACCTCGTTTGTCGGACCACTGATCTGGCGCAAAGTACGCACCAAGTTGCAGGCTGCCGACGTCCCCGAAACCCGCCAACAAGAGCGGCTGGGCCACGCCAGCCTACCCTGCCCCAACACCCGCCTGATTTGGTTTCACGCCGCCAGCGTTGGCGAAAGCTTGTCTGTCCTTAGCCTGATCAAGCGATTGGCGGAGCGCTTGCCCGACGTCGAATTCCTTATCACTTCGGGCACGCCAACCTCGGCCGAACTGATCGCCAAACGCATGCCCCCGCGTACGCGTCATCAATATTCGCCGCTCGACAGCGAAGGCCCGGTGCGCCGGTTTCTGGACCACTGGAAACCGGATGCGGCAATCTTCGTCGAAAGCGAGATTTGGCCCCGCCTGATCGTTGAGACGGCAAAGCGCGGAACCCCACTGGCCTTATTGAACGCCCGATTGTCCGAGAAATCTGTGGCCGGTTGGATCAAACGACCCAAAACTGCGCGCTTCATCCTGAGCCATTTCAACCTGTTCCTGACCCAGAACGACAGGACCGCCAGCAATCTGATCGCTATGGGCGCGTCGCCAGATAAAGTAAGACCCGGCACCAATCTCAAGGCCATGTCCGATCCGCTACCCATAGATACTGAGGCCCTGTCTTGGATCAAAAACCAGATCGGCGACCGCCCAATCTGGATCGCCAGTTCTACACATCAAGGCGAAGAAGAAACCGTGCTCGCAGCGCACAAAGCCCTGCTCAGCCGTTGGCCCGACTTGTTGCTGCTGCTGATCCCGCGCCACCCCGAGCGTCGAGATGAGCTAAGCAAGCTGATCGGTACTGAGGGGCTCACCCATGCACAGCGCAGTACAAACCAGTCGATCGCTGCACAGACACAGGTCTATATGGCAGACACGCTAGGCGAATTGGGCACTTGGTATGCGCTCTGTCCCATCGTATTCCTCGGCGGCTCTCTGAAAGAGATCGGAGGCCACAACCCCTTTGAACCTGCCCAAGCCGGTGCCGCCGTCCTCACCGGCCCCGGATATTTCAATTTCGCCGAAACCTTCGCCCCCCTGATCGAAACCGGCGGTGCAGTGCAGGTCGAAACCGCGTCCGAGCTCTCAGCAGCTGTTGCCCACTGGCTCTCAGACCCACAAGCACTTCAAAGCGCGCGCGATGCAGCAAAATCCTGCGTCAACACACAGTCCAACGCCCTGAATTCCGTCATCGGAACCCTGTGCACCCAACTCAACCTGAGCGCACGGGATCCCTCTTCATCTGGCTAAAAATATCTCGGGGAGCACGAGGGGCTGGCCCCTCGCTTCACTCCGTCAAGCGGCGGGCATCCGTTGTTCAACAATCTCGGCCCACCAGCTGCATCCGGCGGGAATGGCCTCGTCGTTGAAGTTATACTCAGGGTGGTGAACCATAGCCGTATCGCCATTGCCGACCAGGATATAGGCGCCCGGACGTTCCTCCAGCATGAAGGCAAAATCCTCACCTCCCATGACCAGAGGTGCCTCATCACAGCTGCCAGAAACCGACTTCGCTACCTCGGCTGCAAAATCCGTCTGCTCGTCGCTGTTCACCATGACCGGATAGCCGCGAATATAGGTCACATCCGCTGTGCCACCAAAGGTCGCCGCCACTCCTGCGCAAATCTCGTTAATCCGCTTCTCTGCCAGATCGCGCATCTCTTTGCTCATCGTACGCACGGTGCCTTTGATCTGGACCGTT
The DNA here is from genome assembly GCF_056537345.1 of Ruegeria sp. CF4. Classification (NCBI taxonomy): domain Bacteria; kingdom Pseudomonadati; phylum Pseudomonadota; class Alphaproteobacteria; order Rhodobacterales; family Roseobacteraceae; genus Ruegeria; species Ruegeria sp. CF4. Next base: position 59,426 of record NZ_JBQFRJ010000004.1, read on the forward strand.
TGCGGAATGACATTGAACGCCTTGGACGAGGTCTCAAACGAGGTCACCGACACCACGACCTGATCAATCGGGTCGGCATTGCGCGAGGCAATCGTCTGCAACGCCAGAACCGCCTGCGCCGTCATCACGGTCGTGTCTACGGTCTCCTGCGGCTTCGCAGCGTGACCACCACGGCCTTCAAAGGTAATGTCGAACTGATCGGTCGCTGCAAAGAACGAGCCCGGACGGATCGCAAAACTGCCCACCGGACGTCCCGGCCAGTTATGCATGCCGTAGACTTCTTGAATGTTCCAACGCTCCATCATGCCGTCTTCGCACATCTCGCGACCGCCACCGCCGCCTTCTTCGGCGGGCTGGAAGATCACCACCACGGTGCCGTCGAAATTGCGCGTTTCCGACAGGTATTTCGCCGCACCGAGCAGCATCGCGGTATGGCCATCATGGCCACAGGCATGCATCGCCCCATCGGTTTTCGAGGCGTAATCCAGCCCCGTCGCCTCATGGATCGGCAGTGCGTCCATGTCAGCCCTCAGACCAATGACATTCCCTTTCGAGTCGGACTTGCCCTTGATCACACCAACAACGCCAGTACGACCGATCCCGGTAACAACCTCGTCACAGCCGAACTCTTTCAGCTTGTCAGCGACCAAAGCGCTGGTGCGATGGGTTTCAAACAGGATCTCAGGATTTTCGTGAATATCCCGTCGCCATTCGGTGATTTCATCCTGCAATTCGGCAAAGCGGTTCTTAACTGGCATCTCTTCTCTCTCCTAATTCAAGCCGCCGGCATCCGGCGCTCGACCATTTCGGCAAACCATGAACACCCCATCGGGATGATCTCGTCGTTGAAATTGTATTCGGGGTGGTGCAACCCGGCGCTGTCGCCATTGCCCAGCACGATGAAGGCCCCGGGGCGTTCCTCCAGCATGAACGAGAAATCCTCGCCCCCCATTACCATCGGCGCCTCGCCGCAGCTGCCGCCCACGGAAATGGCGGCCTCGGCGGCATATCCCGTCTGTTCTTCAGCGTTGATCGTCACCGGCACCCCGCGCGTGTAGGTGACTTTGACGGTGCCGCCAAAGGTCTCGGCGATGCCCTCAGCCACTTCGGTCAGCCGCGCCTCGATCAGGTCACGCATTTCGTTCGAATGCGTCCGCACCGTGCCCTTCACCTGCGCCGATTGCGGGATCACGTTGAACGCCTTGGACGAGGTCTCGACCGAGGTCACAGACAAAACCGCCTGCAAGATCGGGTCCGCATTGCGCGACACAATGGTCTGCAAGGCTACGATCAGTTGCGACAACATCACAGTCGTATCAATTGTTTCATGCGGTTTGGCCGCGTGACCGCCTCGACCTTCCAGATGTATATCGAACTCATCCGCAGCCGCCAGCAGTGGTCCGGACCGGATGGCGAACTGACCCGTCGGCACACCGGGCACATTGTGCATGGCATAGACTTCCTGAATGCCGAACCGATCCATCAGACCGTCCTTGCACATCGCCTCGGCCCCGTTGCCGCCCTCTTCCGCTGGTTGAAAAATCACAATGGCCGTACCATCAAAATTGCGCGTCTCAGACAGGTATTTCGCCGCGCCCAGAACCATTGCCGTATGGCCATCATGGCCACAGGCATGCATGGCACCTTCGGTTTTTGAGGCATAGTCGAGGCCCGTCTGCTCCTGCATCGGCAGCGCGTCCATATCGGCGCGCAGCCCGATCACGCGGCCCTGCGTGTCGGTTTTACCTTTGATCACGCCAACAACACCGGTCCGGCCAATGCCGGTCACGACCTCATCGCAACCGAACTCCTTCAGTTTTTCGGCCACCAAAGCGCTGGTGCGGTGGGTGTCATACAGGATCTCGGGGTGTTGATGGATGTCCCGCCGCCAACCGGTGATCTCTGCGTGCATTTCGGCGAGTCGGTTCTTGATTGGCATCTGATCCTCCCAAATCAGGCGACGGGCAATCGTCGCTCCACCAGTTCAGCAAACCAGCTGCACCCGGCGGGAATGGCGTCGTCGTCGAAGTTGTATTCCGGGTGGTGGCACATGGCCGTGTCCCCGTTTCCGATAAAGATGTAGGCCCCGGGCCGTTCTTCAAGCATGTAGGCGAAATCTTCTGACGGCATGATCGGATCAGTGCTGTCATTGACCTTGCCCGACACCGCCTCGGCCGCCTCAGCCGCATATCCGGTTTCGACCTCGGAGTTTACCGTCACCGGATAGCCCGGCGTCCACGTCATTTCGGCAGACGCGTCGAAGGCCGAGGCCGTGTCTTCCGCGATCCGGCGCACGCGATCTTCGGCGATCTTTCGGTATTCGGGATCAAGCGTGCGAACGGTGCCCCGCAACCGCACCGTATGGGCAATCACATTCGAGGCCACACTATCGGTTTCAAAGGTCCCGACCGTCAGCACCACCCGTTTGATCGGGTCCACAGTACGCGACACAACCGATTGCAAAGCCACAACAATATGAGATGCCACGAGCGTTGTATCCACCGCCTCATGCGGGGCGGCGGCATGACCACCCTTGCCCGTCACAACAATTTCGAACTCATCCGAAGAAGCCAATAACGCGCCCGGCCGAATGGCAAACTCACCAACCGGCATCCCCGGCATGTTGTGCATGCCATAGACTTCCTGAATGCCCCAGCGGTCCATCAGCCCGTCCTGACACATAGCCAAGCCACCTGCACCACCCTCTTCGGCAGGCTGGAAAATTAACACAACGGTGCCGTCAAAGTTCCGAGTCTCGGCTAAATACTGAGCCGCCCCGAGCAACATCGAGGTATGCCCATCATGGCCACAGGCGTGCATCTTGCCAGAAACGGTCGAGGCGTAGTCCAGCCCCGTTGCCTCCTCAATCGGCAGAGCATCCATGTCAGCGCGCAGCCCGATCACCCGGCCCTGCGTATCCTGACGCCCTTTGATGACGGCAACCACTCCGGTTTTGCCGATCCCCGGCGTGATCTCATCAACGCCGAACTCCTTCAGACGATCGACCACAAACCCTGCTGTTGCTTCAACATCATACATCAGCTCGGGATGCATATGCAGGTGACGTCGCCATTTGGTGATCTCGCCATGCATCTCGGCGAGCCGGTTCTTGACGGGCATCTTTAACCTCCCCTTCGAGGTGCTATTCGCAGAGCCGTTCTACCAAACGTTCCATAAATTTTTGGCCTGCGTTGAATTGAGAAATCGTAATGAACTCATTTGGCTGATGGGCCTGCGCAATATCGCCGGGGCCACAGATGACAGCGGAATAGCCCGCTTCCTGAAATTGCCCAGCCTCAGTGCCATAGCTGACCACATGTGATGCGTTGTCGCCGGTGAGCGAGCGCACCAGTGTCTCCGCCTCGCCATCTTCTTCGGGCACAAGACCGGGGATCGAAAAATGCTCGGACAGTTCAATCCGCGCTTCAGGATGAACCGCCTGCATCCGTGCCTCGACCTCTCGGACCTTATCGAAATAGGCCTTTTGCCAGATCGCTTTTTTCTCATCCGGGACGGTGCGGAAATCCATCATGAAGCGGCAGTCTTTAGCCGTGATGTTATGCGCAGTGCCGCCTTCGATCATACCCACATGGCAGGTTGTCCACGGCGGATCGAACACGGCGGCTATGTCCGAGGGCTGCGCTGCCCTGCTCTCGACATTGCGCTCGTTGGCCCAGTCGATCAGCTGTGCGGCCTCCATGATCGCGTTGACGCCCGTATGCATGATCGAGCTGTGAACCTCGAATCCAACCATATGCGTGTCAAAGCCGAAGCCGCCTTTATGGCCGGTGACCGCCTGCATCACAGATGGCTCTCCCACGATCACTGCCGAGCCTTTGGGCAGCGTCGCCTGCATCGCCTCGATCATCGGTGGTGCGCCGGTGCATCCAACCTCTTCGTCAAAGCTCAGCGCCAGCTGCAGGGGGCGTTTGACATCGGCGTGATGCGCCTCGACCAGTGCCCAGATTGCCAACGCGTCGAAGCCTTTCATATCGCAAGTGCCGCGCCCGAAATACTTGCCATCTTTCTCGGTGACGGTGAACGGGTCGGTATCCCACGGCTGGCCATCGACGGGCACAACATCCGTGTGACCTGACAAAACGACCGCGCCGTCTTCCCACGGACCGACATGCGCGAACAAAGCCGCCTTATGCGGCTGATCCGGATCCGGCCAGCGATGGGAGTCGATCCCATGGCTGTTCAGATATTCCTCAACCCAGTCAACCAATGGCAGATTGGTTTCGCGACTTACCGTTGGGAAAGAGATCAGCTTGGTCATGATCTCAAGCGGGGTCAGACGATGTGACATAAAGCTCAGTATCCGCTGTCGGTCGTCAGGACGAAATGTCCCGGCTCAACCTCGTTGTAATTCGAGGGTTCCGGCGCATAGCCGATTGGATGTATCGGCGACGGGATCGGCTTGAAGTTCAGATCCTTTTCCGACTTTCTCTGGTTCGGATCAGCAATCGGAACCGCTTTCATCAAAGCCTGTGTATAGGGATGCTGAGGATTCTCAAACACCCGTGCGCGCGGTCCGAGTTCAACGATCCGGCCCAGATACATCACGCCAACATGGTGGCTGACCCGTTCGACCACGGCCATATCATGGCTGATGAACAGGTAGCTAAGGTTCAGTTCCGATTGCAGCTCCATCATCAGGTTCAGAACCTGTGCTTGCACCGAAACATCCAGGGCCGAGACCGCCTCGTCCGCCACGATCAGCTTGGGGTTCAGCGCCAACGCGCGGGCAATCGCAATCCGTTGACGCTGACCACCCGACATCTCGTGCGGGAAGCGGCGCATGAAGCTGCGCGGCAATTGCACCTTGTCGAAGAGTTGCGCGACCCGATCCTGCAGCTCAGAACCTGAAGCAACACCATAGTTGCGCATCGGTTCCGCGACCTGATCAACCAACTGCATTTGCGGATTCAACGAGGCAAACGGATCCTGAAAGATCATCTGCATGTCCAGCCGCGCCTTACGCAGACCCGCCGGGTCCAGACCCATGATATCGACACCGTCCAGATTGACCTCACCTGCCATCGGCTCGACCAGCCGCAGGATTGACCGCCCGGCCGAGGACTTTCCGCAGCCTGACTCCCCTACGAGGCTGAGCGTTTGACCCCGATTGATGGTGAACGAGACATCCTCGACCGCGTGAACGTTGGAAATCGTCCGCCGCAGCAGACCACCTTTGACGGGGAATCGCGTGGTCAGATTATTGACTGTCAGCAAGACCTCTTCGGTGCCGGGAATGGGTGCGATGTTCTGACCTTCGACACCCAGCAGCTTCATCGGCTCAGGCGCGGCTTTGCCCCGCATTTCACCCAGCTTCGGAACCGCCGCCAGCAGAGCCTTGGTATAATCATGCTGCGGGTTCTCGAAGATTTCGTTGACCGTGCCCTCTTCGACCTTGTTGCCCCGGAACATGACCACAACGCGGTCGGCCATCTGGGCCACCACTGCCATGTCATGGGTGATGAACATCACCGCCGTGCCGGTTTCTCGCTTGAGCCGGTCCATCAGTGCCAGGATCTCGGCCTGAATGGTCACGTCCAGCGCGGTTGTGGGTTCGTCCGCGATTAGCAGGCGCGGTTCGCAGGCCATGGCCATTGCGATGACAACACGCTGGCGCATCCCGCCCGAGAGTTCGTGCGGATATTGCTTCAGGCGGCGTTCGGGTTCGGGGATTCGAACCTGGCGCAGCAGCTCCAATGCCCGTTCCTCGGCCTGCGTCTTGGACATGTTCTTGTGGATACGCAGCCCTTCGGTCAGTTGACGGCCAACGGTGAACACCGGATTCAGCGCTGTCATCGGCTCCTGAAAGATCATCCCGATCTCATTGCCGCGAATCTGTTTCATCAGATCCTGGTCGGCACCTGCCAGATTCAACTCATCCCCGTCACGCCGGTCGAACAGCAACTGGCCGCCCGCGATCTCACCGCCGCCAAACTCCACCAGCCGCATCAGCGACAGCGAAGAGACCGACTTTCCCGATCCTGATTCCCCAACGATACATACGGTTTCGCCCGGGTTGACCTCGAACGAGACATCCTCGACTCCCACGACGGGGCCGTCCTTGGTCTGAAACTCGACACGCAGTTTTCTGATCTGGGCAATTGGCTGATCCAGCACGCGTGCACTCCCCTTCGCGGCAAATCTAAACGAATGCCAAACGCTAAGGCGGCAGGACGGGAAAAGTCAAACCGATTGGTCAAATTTCGCAAGCCAAGGCTTGCAATTTTTTAAAACTCTGTTTCGATACGCCGCGTAACCGTTTTTGGGAGAGGACGGAATACACGTTCGCGTGAAAATTCTTATCGTTTTAAATCAAAACGTTAACTCACCAAACGGCAACGCCCAATCCGCGGGCATCGCGGAGAAAATCGAGACACGTAAGTGTCCAACATGGAGTGTATGATGAAGATCAAAACCCTTTTGCTAGGTGCGATTGCAAGCACGGCAATGGCCCCGATGGCCATGGCCGAGCGTGGATCGGACGGCAATGTCAGCATTATTTACTGGCAGGCTCCGTCAATCCTGAACCCGTTTCTGTCGGGTGGCACCAAGGATGTGGAATCTGCCTCGCTGGTGATTGAACCGCTGGCACGCTACGACCAGGACGGCAACATGGTGCCTTATCTGGCGTCTGAGATTCCGACCGTCGAAAATGGTGGCGTCAGCGAAGATCTGACCTCGATCACGTGGAAAATCGCGCCCGGCATTACCTGGTCCGACGGCACAGCGTTCACATCGGCAGACGTGGTTTTCACTGCGAACTACTGCATGGACCCTGAAGGCGGTTGTGCGCAGGTGACCAAGTTTGAAGGCGTCACCAATGTCGAAGCAGTGGATGACTTGACCGTAAAAGTCACATTCGACGCGCCGACACCGTTCCCCTACGGCCCGTTCGTGGGCGGCGAAAGTCCGATCATTCAGGCAGCACAGTTTGCGGATTGCCTGGGCGCAAAAGCCCCCGAGTGCACCGAGCAAAACTTCAACCCCATCGGCACCGGCCCGTTTGTCGTGACCGAGTTCAAACCGAACGACGTGATCACGTTCGCTGCGAACGAAAACTATCGTGATCCAGCGAAACCGGCCTTTGCCACCGTGACCTTCAAAGGCGGCGGCGATGCAACGGCGGCGGGTCGTGCGGTTATGGAAACTGGCGAGTTCGACTATGCCTGGAACCTGCAGCTGGCACCCGAAGTCATCGCGCAGATGCAGGAAGGCGGCAAAGGTACTCCAGTCGCAGGCTTCGGTCCGCTGGTCGAGCGTATCATGCTGAACCAGACCAACCCATCGCCCGATCTGCCGGAAGGCGAGCGTTCGACAGCCACGCATCCGCACCCGTTCCTGCAGGATCCGGCTGTCTATCAGGCGATGTCCATGGCAATCGACCGCCCGCTGCTGGTCGAGATCGGCTATGGTCAGGCGGGTAAAGTGACCTGTAACTGGGTTCCGGCACCTGCTGCGTTCAACTCGACCTCGATGACCTGTGACACGCAGGATATCGATGGCGCGAACGCGCTGCTGGACGAAGCTGGCATCGTTGATACCAATGGTGACGGCGTCCGTGAAAAAGACGGTGTACCGCTGAAAATCGTCTATCAGACCTCGACCAACGCCGTCCGTCAGGACTTCCAGGCGCTGATCAAGGAATGGTGGAGCCAGATCGGTATCGAAACCGAACTGCGCAACATCAACGCATCGGTCTTCTTCGGCGGTGACCCGGGCTCGCCCGACACGTTCCAGAAGTTCTATGCCGACGTTGAAATGTATGCGAACACCTTCAACGGCACCGACCCGCAGTCCTATCTGGGCAACGGTCTGTGCGACAAGGCACCCAAGCCGGAATCGCAGTGGCAGGGTGAGAACATCAGCCGCTTCTGCAGCGACGAGTTTGACGCGCTGCACGCAAAACTTGCCGAAACGGCCGGTCTGGAACAACGCGCGGAAATTGCGAAACAGCTGAACGACATCATCGTACAGGAAGGCGGTATGATCCCGCTGGTACACCGTGGTCGTCTGTCGGCGCACGCCAACACTCTGGGTGGTGTTGTCCTGAACGTTTGGGACAGCGAGCTGTGGAACATTGCGGACTGGTACCGCAAAACCGGTTCCTAAGCGTTAATCTTGCAAAGCCGCGCCCCGACCCGTATCGGGGCGCGGTCATTTGCACGCCACTCCAACAAGAAGACGCATATAAAGGCGCCTCTTAATGCTCAACTTTACCATCAGACGACTGATCCTGGCCGTACCCACGCTGCTGTTCATCAGCCTCGTCATATTCCTGCTTCTCGAACTCGCCCCAGGCGACCCGATGGCGCAGGTTCCGCTTACCGTTCCGCCCGAAGTCAAAGAGAAGATGCGCGAGGCGCTTGGCCTCGGCCAGCCGATGCATATCCGATTCTGGAAATGGATCGTGCAGTTCTTCTGGATCGAACCGCAGGTTCTGGTCGACTCGATCTTTGGTACAACCTTCTCCGAAGGTGACCTGCGCGTGATTTCGTGGCAGACCCGCTCACCCGTCATGGACATCGTCGTTCAGCGCATCCCGCAGACCCTGTGGGTTGTCGGCACCGCTTATGTGGTCGCCATCCTGATCGCCCTGCCCATCGGCATCTATTCGGCCTATCGCCAGTATTCCTGGTTCGACCAAATGGGCACATTCGTGTCGATGGTCGGCTTCTCGGTACCGCCGTTCTTCTCGGGCGTATTGGTGATCGTGATCTTCTCGGTCCAGCTGGGCTGGTTCCCGTCGATCTATGACACCACCCATGCGGTCAACAGCTGGGACAGCTTTGTCGTGCAGCTCAAACAGATGATCATGCCGGTCATGGTTTTGGCGTTGCAGATCACCGCACAGCTGAGCCGCTTCATGCGCGCCTCGATGCTGGACAACCTCAATCAGGATTACGTCCGCACTGCCCGCGCCAAGGGTCTCAGCGAATATACCGTGGTTATGGTCCACGTTCTGCGCAACTCGATGATCCCTGTGGTCACCGTGATCGCACTGGGTATCCCGGCCATCTTCGGTGGTGCCATCATTACCGAGCAGGTCTTTAAGGTGAACGGTATCGGCCAATTGCTGATCGGCGCCATTCAGGCCAATGACCTGCCAATGGTTCAAACCCTGACCTTCATCTTTGCCGTGCTGATCGTGCTGTTCAACCTGATCGCCGATGTGCTCTACGGCATTCTGGACCCGAGGATTCGCTATGACTGATCATGATCGTACCGATACTCTGATCCCCGACGAAGGTCTTGCGCCTGCTTCGACCGCATTGCCCACGGCCGATGTGATGGAGGAACTGACCACCCCACCCCGCAGTCAATGGCGCGATGTTTGGGATCAGTTCAAAACCCACAAAGGCGCGATGATCGGAGCCATCCTTTTCATCTTCATCGTCGCTGCGGTGTATCTCGGGCCGTACATTTGGACCATCGACCCGACACAGATCGACATCCGGTCACGTAACCAAGGGCCGAGCCTTGCGCATCCCTTCGGCACCGATCAGCTGGGCCGCGATATCATGGCGCGGATGATGTCCGGCGGTCAGACCTCGGTCTCGGTGGGCATCACCGCCATGCTGCTGGCCCTGTTCCTGGGCTCGTTCATCGGCGTTCTGGCCGGGTTTTTCAAACGGCTGGACGGCCCGCTAATGCGCCTGACCGACCTGTTCCTGGCCCTGCCCCTGCTGCCGTTGCTGCTGGTTATGATGCTGCTGTTCCGCGAACCTCTGTCAGCCGCCTTCGGGCTGGAGCGCGGGATCTTCATCCTGATCGTCTGCGCCATCGGCATCACCTCGTGGATGCCCACAGCTCGGATCGTACGCGGAGACGTGTTGGCCATCAAAGAGCGTGAATTCGTTCTCGCCGCCCGATCCATCGGCACTAGCAACAGCCAGATCATCACGCGGCACATCCTGCCGAACGTGCTGTCCCCGATCATGGTGTCGGCGACGCTGGGCATCGCGACCGCGATCATCACCGAAAGCGCGCTGTCCTTCCTCGGTCTCGGGTTCCCGCCGGATTTCCCGACTTGGGGTCGCCTGCTGTTCGATGGTGTGGACTATCTGCAGCAATACCCTGAGCGTGTGTTCTGGCCCGGACTGGCGATCTCACTAACGGTTCTCAGCGTCAACTATCTGGGTGACGGCCTGCGCGACGCGCTGGATCCGCGTATTCGCGGACGCTAAGCAGATTCAGTCGGCGCGCTTCAGCGCGCCGGCCAACACGACGATCAGGACCGACAGCGGCAACAGAACGGCAAAAGCCAGCCTCAGGGTCATCAGCTCAGCGAGAAAACCGATCAGGGGCGGCCCGATCAACAAGCCTCCGTAACCCAGAGTCGCCACGCTGGCGATCGCCTGCCCGGGCGGCACATGCGGATCAGTCGCCGCGCGACTGAAGGCCAAAGGCATGATCACCGCATAGCCCACGCCCATCAGGGCAAAGCCTGCCAACGCCAATACGGGTTCGCCTGCTGACACCACCGCAAAAACACCCAAAGCCGCACTGACACCGCCAAACCGTGCGGTCGCAACAGGACCAAACCGGGCGATGACTACCCCACCTGCCAACCGGAACACGACCATTGTGACCGAGAAGACCGCGTAACCTAGCGCGGCAATGCTTTCAGCCGCGCCTGTTACATCGCGAAGGAATATCGCGCTCCAATCCGCGACGGCCCCTTCACCAAGCGCTCCGCAAAGCGCCGTGAACCCCACAAGGATCAATGCGCCCGACGGCAACGCAAACACCGACCCCGGCTTCGAGGTCGTTCGCTTGGAAGTCCAGCGCACCCAGGACAAAATGAGAGCAAATGCAACGACAACGCCACCGGCAAGCAGAAAATGCTGCAGGACCGTCAGGCCCATCTGAACCGCCGCATATCCGCTAAGCGCCCCCAACCCAGCCCCAAGGCTCCACATCGCGTGAAACGACGACATGACCGGCTTGTCATAAGCTTGCTCGACCTCTGCAGCCCACGCATTCATCGCGACATCCATCGAGCCATGGAAGGCTCCGAACACGAACAGGAATGCCGCGAGCCACCAGAAATCCCCCGCAAAGGCCAACAAAACGAGCGAAAACGTGTAAAGAACAGCGATGACCCGTGTGATCGCCACCGCTCCGAACTTATCCGTCAGACGACCCGTGATCGGAAACGAGCACACAGCCCCCGCCGCCATGAACAGCAAGCCAAGCCCCAAAGCCTCATGCGTCAAATCCAGCTTGTCCCGAACAGCCGGGATACGCGAGGCCCAAATACCGAATAGCGCACCGTTCAGGATGAACATGGCGGCGACAGCCCGCCATGCAGCCACAATACCGATCACAGGCAGCCCTCGCGCATTCAGTCAAACGCTGCCCGTTTTACAGATCATTCGTCGATTGGCAAAGGCTGCTTATTCCAGACGCTTTCGGATTTTGCGGATACTGAACCAGACAGCCAGAACAACGGGCAAGGTCACCACCGCCGTCAACATTCCCTTACTGAGTCCGGCCTGCGTCAGCGGATAGAGCAAGTAGCTGACCAACGACACTGCATAATAGCTGATCGCCACCACCGACAGCCCTTCGACAGTGTGCTGCAACCGCAAGGCCAGATCGGCGCGGCGGTCCATGCTTTCCAGCAATGCCTGATTCTGCGCGCTGCGTTCTACGTCCACGCGGGTCCGCAGCAATTCCCCGGCCCTGATCGCCCTGTCGGACAGGGCCTGCAACCGACGCTCGGTCGATTTGACGGTGCGGATCGCAGGATCATACCGACGCATCATGAAATCAGCAAAGCTCTGACGGCCGTCGAACCGTTCCTCGCGCAAAACTTCGATGCGCTGGTTGACGATGGCCTCATAGGCACCCGTCGCACCAAACCGGAACGAACAGCGCGCCGAAAGCGTTTCCAGCTCAATGGAGGTAGACAGCAGATCGGGAAGCAGCTCATTTGGGTGCACCGAATTGTTGGTCATTTGCTCCATCAGCCGGGACAGTTGCCCATCCAGCTCTCCGATCCGGGGCATCAACTGTTTGACACGCGCGAAACCCAACATGGACATCGCCTTGTAAGTCTCGATCTCACACAGCCGTTGAATAACCCGCCCGGTCCGACGACGCCCGGTGCCTTTATCGACGAACATCGCGAACCGCATATGCCCCGCCGGGTCGATGCGGAAGTCGCAGGCACAGATGGCGGAATCGTCCAGGACGCGCGCCACCGCCAGACTTTCAGGTTCGAACCAGTCGGCCAAAGACACCTGCACCACATCGTCCTCCTGACGTTCGACGACACGGATCATCGCCGACGTCACCCGCTGGCCGGGGCTCGCCATCAGCCAGTCTTGTGGAAAGACTTCGAAATCAGCCGGATTGAAGGCGCGGTCACTGACGTTGGGAGTGATCGCAGTGTAAGTGACAAATTCGGTATGCTGTTCCCATTTCAACCAATGTCGGCCGATCTGACCCGCGTAATGCGTGGCCTCGGGCTGCGGATGCGATGCCCCGTGGCGGTCCAGCAGATTGATCAGATGCGCCATATCCTCGCTACGATCACGCGCAGCAGCAGCTTCCGGTTTCTTGATCGCCAGAAAGACCACCGTGCACGGCACTGTCGCCACCGGAAAAGGGCGTGCATGCAGTTCATTGGCCAGCGCATAGCGCAGGGGATGGTCGTCTATTGGCGTCATTCAGTGCTCCGCTTCGTCCGGCGCACTATACGGCACGCGTGAAATACATCAATTATCTTTTATTTCATATACTTACAGGAATACATCGGTATACAAGCCCGCTATCTCATTGATTTGGCTCCCACAGCTCTATGGGATTGCCCTCCGGATCGTGAATGCGTGCAAATTTTCCCACCTCGCTATCCCAATCCGGGTTCGTCTCGACCACAATTCCGGCAGCTCCAAGCTGGCTAATCAGCGCGGCCAGATCATCGACGCGAAAATTGATCATCCATTGCTGTTCGGCCCGGCCAAAATACTCCGTATCCTGCGCGAACGGAGCAAAAACCGTATACCCTTCCTGTTGCCTCCAGGGCTCCGGATCATAGTGATTGACGCCCAGATGCGTCTCATACCACGCGCTCAGGGCTTGCGGATCTCGCGCCCGAAAGAACACTCCTCCTATGCCGTTCACTTTCTGCATCGTTCACCTCCTGCGCACCTTCGCGCGACCCAGTGTAGCACAGTCCGCCTGCTTCATCTGGCCACAAATATCCTGGAGGTCAGGAGGCAAAGCCTCCTGCAAACAAAACAAGAAAAGGGCGCCCGCAGGCGCCCTTTGCAATTTGATTGTGCACTCGGATCAGTCGATCATCGGCAGCAGCTTGTCCAGCGACTGCTTGGCGTCGCCATAGAACATGCGTGTGTTCTCTTTGAAGAACAGCGGGTTTTCGATGCCCGAATAACCCGTCCCCTGACCGCGTTTGGACACAAACACCTGCTTGGCCTTCCAGCATTCCAGAACCGGCATTCCCGCGATGGGGCTGTTCGGGTCTTCCTGTGCCGCAGGGTTCACGATGTCGTTCGAGCCGATCACGATCGCCACGTCCGTATCCGGGAAATCGTCGTTGATCTCGTCCATCTCCAGAACGATATCATACGGCACTTTCGCCTCGGCCAGCAGCACGTTCATGTGGCCCGGCAGACGGCCGGCAACGGGGTGGATCGCAAAGCGCACCTCTTTGCCCTTGGCGCGCAGCTTACGAACCAGTTCCGAAACCGACTGCTGCGCCTGCGCCACGGCCATACCGTAGCCGGGGATGATGACAATGCTATCCGCGTCGTTCAGCGCAGCGGCCACGCCGTCGGCCTCAATCGCGATCTGTTCGCCTTCGACAGCCATCTGCTCACCCTGCGGACCACCAAAGCCACCCAGGATCACGCTGACAAAGTGACGGTTCATGGCCTTACACATGATGTAGGACAGTATCGCACCCGACGAACCCACCAGCGCACCCACCACGATCAGCAGGTCGTTGCCCAGCGAGAAACCAATCGCCGCAGCGGCCCAGCCCGAGTAGCTGTTCAGCATCGACACAACCACCGGCATGTCGGCGCCGCCGATGCCCATGATCAGATGATAGCCAATGAACAGCGCCGCCAGCGTCATCAGGAACAGCGGGAACAGACCACCGGTCGAAGTGTACCAGATCAGACAGATCAGCGAGAGACCCGCCGCCGCCGCGTTCAGCGCATGACCACCGGGCAGCTTGGTTGCCGCCGAAGTCACTTTGCCCGCCAGCTTGCCATAAGCCACAACCGAGCCGGTAAAGGTGATCGCACCGATGAAGATACCCAGGAACAGTTCGACATGCAGGATCGCCAGTTCAGCAGCGGTTTTCTTCGCGATCAGCTTGGCAAACGCGCCCAGATCGGACAGATCCGCCTGAGACGCGCTGTCGGCAATCGCCATGACCTGCGCCACATTGCCGATCTCAAAATGCGCGTTGAAGCCCACAAATACAGCCGCCAGACCGACCAGCGAGTGCATCGCGGCCACAAGCTGCGGCATCTCGGTCATCTGCACGCGCTGCGCCACGTACTGACCGATCAGGCCACCGCCGGCGATCAGCAGCAGCGACAGCAGCCACAGGCCCGAACCCGGACCAACTAGCGTGGCGAAGACCGCCAGCGCCATACCGACGATGCCATACCAGACCGCGCGCTTGGCGCTTTCCTGGTTCGACAGACCGCCGAGCGAAAGGATGAAAAGGACAGCCGCAACGACGTAGGCGGCAGTGGTGAAGCCAAAATCCATCTACCCGGCCTCCTTAAGATTTCTGGAACATGGCAAGCATGCGCCGGGTTACGAGGAAGCCACCGAAGATGTTGATCCCGGCCATGAAGACGGAAAGCGCCGCCAGCAGAATAACGAGGAAAGACCCCGACCCGATCTGCATCAAGGCCCCGACGATAATGATCGACGAGATCGCGTTGGTGATCGCCATCAGCGGAGTGTGCAGGCTATGCGAGACGTTCCAGATCACCTGGAAACCCACAAAGATCGCCAGCACAAAGACGATGAAGTGCTGCATGAAGCTGGCCGGAGCAACCAGCCCCACCAACAACATCAGTGCACCACCGATACCCAGCAAAGTGAATTGCTGCTTCGTCTGAGCCTTGAAGGCTGCAATCTCCTGCGCCTTTTTCTCTTCCGGAGTTAGTTCCTTGACCTCGGGCTTCTTCTGCGCCGCGATGGCCTGCACTTTGGGCGGCGGCGGCGGGAAGGTGATCTCACCCTCATGGGTCACGGTCGAGCCGCGGATCACGTCATCTTCCATGTCATGGTTGACCTGACCGTCCTTCTCGGGCGTCAGGTCGGTCATCATGTGACGGATGTTAGTCGCGTACAGCGACGACGACTGCGCTGCCATCCGGCTTGGGAAATCGGTATAACCGATGATGGTCACGCCGTTGTCGGTGACCACTTTCTCATCCGGCACGGTACCTTCGACGTTACCGCCACGTTCAGCTGCAAGGTCAACAATGACCGAGCCCGGCTTCATCGCCTTGACCATGTCCTCCAGCCACAGCTTCGGCGCCGGGCGGTTGGGGATCAGCGCGGTGGTGATAACGATGTCCATCTCAGGCGCCAGTTCGCGGAACTTAGCAAGCTGTGCCTCACGGAACTCCTCGGACTGAACCGAGGCATAACCACCGGTGGCCGCGCCGTCCTGCTGTTCTTCCTCGAAGTCCAGATAGACGAATTCTGCCCCCATGGATTCGACTTGTTCGGCCACTTCCGGGCGCACGTCGAACGCATAGGTGATCGCCCCCAGCGAGGTCGAGGTGCCAATAGCTGCCAGTCCAGCGACGCCAGCGCCAACAATCAGAACTTTCGCCGGCGGAACCTTACCGGCCGCCGTCACCTGACCGGTGAAGAACCGACCGAAGTTGTTACCCGCCTCAATCACCGCGCGGTAGCCTGCGATGTTAGCCATCGACGACAACGCGTCCATCTTCTGCGCCCGCGAAATACGCGGCACCATCTCCATCGCGATCACGGTCGCGCCCTTGGATTTGGCCAGCTCCATCCCCTCTTCATTCCCGGCAGGATTGAAGAACGAAATCAGGGTCTTGTCCTTGGTCAGACGCTTCAGCTCGGTCTCGTTAGGCTGGCGAACCTTGGCGATGATGTCTGCCGCTTTCCACAGCGCAGCAGCGGTCTTTACGACCTCGACACCGGCAGCCTCGTAGGCCGCGTCCGAGAAGCCCGCAGCAGCACCTGCGCCTTTCTCGATCAGGCACTCATAACCCAGCTTCTGCAGCTGAGTCGCCGAGTCCGGAGTCATCGCGACCCGGTTCTCGCCTTTGAATATTTCCTTTGGCGTTCCAATTTTCACCAGTCGGTTCCCCCTAATTTTCGGTTCAGGCCAGGCGGGTGTCCGGCATTGATTGACAAGCAGACATTTATCTTGCGCAAGATTGTTTCGCAAGCGCAGCAATTATTACGTTGTGTCATGAGGCCCACACCCTCAGATCCACCTTCTGGTTTTGCGTTCATATCGCGCAAAATCGGTGCGGAAGGTGCGTCGCAGGCGGTTCTCTTCCGGTATGATAAAGCGCCGTTCAAGCAGCCAGACGAAGACCGGGATCAACACCAGAGACAACACCGCATCAAAACGCAGGATCAGCCCGGCCAGGATCAGGACATCGCCCAGATAGATTGGATTGCGACTGCGCTTGTAAATCCCGGTTTGCACCATGGACGAGGGTGTTTCGTGCGGAATCACCGTCGTCTTGTGACGCCGAAACTCGATGACGGCCATGATGGCCAGAATGATGCCGCCGCCGATCAGGATGCCGCTGAGAAGATCGGTCACCGCGCCGTCCAACGACAATCCCAAGGGGAGCATGCGCGCTTGTACCCACGCAAGCAAGGCGAAGCCCACAAGCCAGACAGGCGGTATATCGATCAGGCGCATGGCCGTCCCCCAAGTGCGGCGACACACGGTGGCACATGTCGCTTCTGATCGACGTCCTACCGCTTTCTGACTTCAATGGCAAAAGCGCAGGGTGTCGCATCGGTCAAAGGCGCATCACAATCCACAGCAATAGACAGCGCAGGCGGGATCAGATAGGCCGGTTACGACTTGACCGCTTCCTAAGGACAAAGCCCTGTTATGACTGACTTTGCCAAGACCAAATCCATGTTCCACCTGCCCGAAGGCGTTTTGTATCTGGACGGTAACTCTCTGGGTCCGCTTCCGAAATCGGCCAGCGACCGTGTAGAGAGCATGATGCAGGACGAATGGGGGCAGATGCTGATCACCGGCTGGAACAAGGCCGGGTGGATGGGTCTGCCCACAGGACTGGGCGACAGGATCGGACGCCTGATCGGGGCCGAACCCGGCAGCGTCGTGGTGGGCGACACCCTGTCGATCAAGGTCTATCAGGCGGTTGCTTCGGCGCTAGAGCTAAACCCGACCCGCAAGGTGGTTCTGTCTGACAACGGCAACTTTCCGTCTGATCTCTACATGGCGGATGGCCTGCTGCGGTCGCTTGGCCCGGACTATGAGTTGCGCGTGGTCGACCCCGAAGACGTTGCCGCTCATATCACCGAAGAGGTCGCAGTGCTAATGCTGACCGAGGTCGACTATCGCACGGGCCGCATGCATGACATGAGGGCGCTGACGGAACTGGCCCACGCAAACGGTGTCGTTACAGTTTGGGATCTTGCGCATTCAGCCGGGGCCATCCCCGTCGATCTGGCCGGCTGCAATGCCGATTTCGCTGTGGGCTGCACTTACAAGTACCTCAATGGCGGCCCCGGTGCGCCCGCCTTCGTCTATGTCGCCCCGCGGCTGTCGGACAAGGTACGCCCTGCGCTGTCGGGATGGCTAGGGCACGAGGCCCCTTTTGCCTTCGATCTCGACTATCGCCCCGGCGCCGGTATCGAAAGGATGCGGGTCGGAACCCCTCCGGTCATTCAGATGGCAGCGCTGTCGGCCGCCATGGATATCTGGGACATGGCCGACATGGCGGATGTCCGCGCCAAGTCCATCGAATTGACGGAGTTGTTCATCACCCGGGTCGAGGCCACTTGCCCCGGCCTGACACTGGCCAGTCCCCGCGATCCGCAGCAGCGCGGCAGTCAAGTCTCGTTCCGGTTTGAAGAAGGCTATGCCGCCATGCAGGCGCTGATTGCGCGGGGTGTCATCGGAGATTTCCGGGCACCTGATGTTATGCGATTCGGGTTCACGCCGCTCTATATCGATGAAACCGACGTTGAGCAGGCGGTCGAGATTCTGGCGGATATCATCGCCAACAAGCTCTGGGACAAACCGGAATACATGATCCGTCAGCGCGTCACCTGACCTCAAGCCCAGCACCCAGCAATTCAGCCAGTTGTGAGGTGCGCTGTTCGAATTCTTCGGCGCTGGAGGCCGTCATCTTAACGCCCATCAGGGTCGCAGTGATGGTCTTGGCTGTCTCCTCCGGCCCGTTGGGCAGACGGACGCGTCCAGCGTTGTCTTCGCGCCGCAACCAATCGGCATAGAGGGCGGTCATCTCTGCCTCACCTTCTGCCAGTATGTCTGCTGCGGTTGATTTGCTGGTATCCAGCATCTCCCTGCCGTGGGGCGAAGTGAGGATCTCGGCCAACCCCTTGATCTGACCATCAATCGCACGCGACAGCCTTTCGGAAACGCTGCCATCACCGGACAGCGCGCGCGCGACGTTGTCGATTTTGTCGGCATAATGCGCCTGTGTCAGGCTGCGAACGATCGCCTCTTTGTTCTTGTAATGCAGATAGACCGCCGGGCGCGACATGCCCGCACCTTTGGCGATGTCATCCATCGATGTCTTGCGAAATCCATAGATTGCAAAGGCCTCCAACGCCGATGCGAGGATCGCTTGTTGCTTGGGATCGTCCAGTTTGTCTTTCATAAATCTGCTTTGACATTTTTTGTAAGTTTTGTCAATTGACACACTGACACTTTCCGGCAATTATGTCAGGAACCAGCCACAGCCAAATGAGGTGCGCCATGGCGACCGCCCTTAAGATCAATGGTCAGACTCATCAGGTCGACCTTCCCGATGATGTTCCCCTTTTGTGGGTTCTGCGCGATGAGATCGGCTTGACCGGAACCAAATTCGGTTGCGGCGTAGCCGCTTGCGGGTCTTGCACCGTCCATATCGATGGTGAGGCCGTGCGATCCTGTCAGGTCGCGCTGTCCGATGTCTGGGGCGATGTGACCACGATTGAGGGTCTTGGCACGCCCGACAGCATGGCCACCATCCAGCAGGCCTGGGTCGATCATCAGGTTGCGCAATGTGGCTATTGCCAGTCCGGCCAGATCATGCAGGCCGCAGCCCTTCTGGCCGAAAACCCCACCCCTACCAACGCGGATATCGACGAGGCGATGCAAGGCAACCTCTGCCGCTGTGGCACTTATCCCCGCATCCGCGCCGCCATCCACGACGCCGCATCCAAGCTGAAGGAGGCCTGATCCATGGCACGCATCGGAAAAATCCTGCGCCGTACCTTCCTGATCGGATCAGCCGCTATCGTGGGCGGTGTGGCATTCGGCGCCTACTACGTCACCCGCCCTGCTGCGAACCCGCTGAAACCGCGAGACGGAGAAACCGCGCTCAGCCCCTTTGTTCTGATCGACCAGCAGGGCGTCACCCTGTTCGCCCCCCGTGCCGAAATGGGTCAAGGCGTCATGACTACGTGGGCAGCCCTGATTGCCGAAGAACTGGATGTCGAGCTAGACGATATCCGCGTGCTGCACGGCCCGGCGGCAGCGGCCTATTACAACCATGCGCTGGTTGGAGAGGGTCTGCCGAACAAAGGCTATGACATCTCGGACTTTCAGCACAATCTGGGTGAGGCTCTGGGTGTTCTGGGCCGCACGCTCAGTCTGCAGGTCACCGGTGGATCGACCTCGATGAAGGACGGGTTCGAGCGGATGCGGATGGCCGGTGCCACCGCGCGCGAGACATTGAAGCAGGCTGCGGCGGATCAGTTGGGTGTGAACCGCGATCAACTCAAAACTGAGAGCGGCGCGGTGGTTGCCCCGGACGGCACGCGCATTCCCTATACCGAACTGGCCGAGGCCGCAGGCCAGATCGAACCGCCCGAGGTCATCCTGCGCGACCCCACCGAGTGGCGCCTGATCGGCAAGTCCCTGCCCCGGGTTGATATTCCGGACAAGTCCACAGGCACCGCAACCTTCGGCATCGACGCACGGCCCGAGGGACTGAAATTCGCCTCGGTCCGCATGAACCCCAAGCTGGGCGGCGCGATGAATGGCTTTGACGCCAGCGCGGCTGAAGCCATGCCAGGCGTTGAAAAGATCGTTGATCTAGGCACCGGCGTCGCGGTGATCGCCAACAACACATGGCTCGCGATGCAAGCGGTCGAGGCCATCGACGTGGACTGGGGTGAAACCCCTTATCCACCCGAGACCGCCGCAATATTCGATCAGATCGCCAAAGCGTTTGATGAGGCCCCGAACTCGACCATGCGGGACGACGGCGATGTCGATACCGTGCCCGATGGTGCAACCGAAATCACGGCGGATTACACCGTGCCCTATCTGGCTCACGCCACCATGGAGCCGATGAACGCAACCGCGCTTTATACCGGCAGTAAGCTGGACCTGTGGTGCGGCAATCAGGCTCCGACGCTGATCCAGATGCGTGTGGCCAACACGGCCGGTCTGGATACCGAGGCGGTAGAGATCCACACCACCTATCTGGGTGGCGGCTTCGGGCGTCGGGGTGAGCTGGATTTCGGAGAAATCGCCACCAAAGTTGCCATGGCCAAGCCCGGCACTCCGGTCCAGACCACATGGAGCCGCGAAGAGGATATGCGCCACGACTATTACCGCCCCGGCGCGATGGCTCGGATTCGTGGAGCGGTCAAGGATGGCAAGGCCGTTTTGATCGACGGCAAGGTCGCCTCGCAATCTCCGACGCAACAGGCGGTCGAACGCTACACCGGTTTCCCCGGCGGCGGGCCTGACAAGGTTCTGGTCGAAGGATTTTTCAATCAGCCCTACGCCGTGCCAAACTATCGCATGGCCGGACATATTGCCGATCTCGCTGTCCCCGTGGGTTTCTGGCGCTCGGTCGGCAACAGCCACAATGGTTTCTTCCATGAAACCTTCATGGATGAGATGGCCCACGCCGCAGGCCGCGATCCGCTGGAGTTCCGGCTGGAGCTGGCCAGAAACGAACACGCACCCTCAGCCGGGTGTCTGGAAGCGGTCAAAGAGATGTCTGGCTGGACCGGCAAGACCCCCGAAGGTGTGGGGCGTGGCGTGGCGCTGACCTACAGCTTCGGCACGCCGGTTGCACAGGTGATCGAGGTGGTGGACGAAGACGGCACCATCCGCATCTCCAAGGCGTGGATCGCCTGCGATGTCGGTCTGGCGCTGGATCCGGCGACAGTCGAGGCGCAGATGATCGGCGGTATGATCTATGGGCTTTCGGCCGCGGCGTACGGCGAGATCACCTTCTCTGACTGTGAAGTCGAGCAATTCAACTTCCCCGACTACGATGCCCTGCGGATGCACACGACCCCGGTGACCGAGGTTCGCGTGCTGGAGACCAACAAGCATTTGGGCGGGGTGGGTGAACCCGGAACGCCTCCATCCATGCCCGCTTTGGGAAATGCACTGTTTGATCTGACCGGAGAGCGGGCCCGCAGCCTGCCGCTGAACAAGCAGTTCGACCTGCTGGTCTGACCCCCTCGCCAGCCCCCGTCAGGCAGAGCGCTGCAATCGCGTGGCGTCTTTGCCTGCGGCCCAGCCGTGAACAGCGCGGCCGAATTCTTCGAACAAGGGGCGCGAAACCGGATCATTGGCCGCGTCCCATTCGGGATGCCATTGGACCGACAGGGTAAATCCGGGCGCATCCTTCACATAGATTGCTTCGGGCGTGCCATCGGGGGCGTGGCCGTCGATCACCACGTTCTCGCCCAGCGTCTTGATCCCCTGCCCGTGCAGCGTGTTGGTCATTACCTCAGCGGCCCCCAGCAACTGGTGGAACACGCCCCCTTCGGTCAGCGTCACCACATGGCGCAGGGCAAATTTCTCTTCCAGAGTGCCATCGGGCGGCATCCGGTGGTTCAAACGCCCCGGCAGATCGCGGATCTCAGGATACAGAGTGCCGCCCATGGCAACGTTCACCTCCTGAAACCCTCGACAGATACCGAAAAACGGCTGGCCGCGCTCGGCACAGGCTCGTACCAGAGGAAGCGTGATCGCATCGCGCGCGCGATCAAACTCGCCATGCGCCTCAGTTGCGGGCTCGCCATATTCCTCGGGGTGAACATTCGGACGGCCGCCTGTCAGCAGAAAGCCGTCGCAAACCTCAAGCAGTTCCTCGACCGAGACATAACGCGGGTCCGCCGGGATGAGCAGCGGAAGGCAGTCCGACACGTTGGACACGGCATCCGAATTCATCGTCCCACCGGCATGCGTCGGATACTGATCGTTCATCAGATAAGAGTTGCCGATTATTCCGACGACAGGGCGCGCCATGCGTTTTCCTTTGTTTCAGTGGTATTCGGAAAAACCTATCGGCAGGTTTGGCCCCGCGCAACGGCACAGGACCTGCATGTCAGCGCAAGCGCGTGTTCAACGACGCACAATCGGGGCATACCCGGCCCCAGATCAAATCTCGCCAGTCAAACCCGCCGCCTCGATGCCAGCCAGCGCCGCCTGCGCATCGTTGTCCGAGGTGTCGCCTGTCACCCCAACCGCGCCGATCACCACGCCCTTGCGGTCGCGCAGCAGGACGCCACCGGGTACCGGGATGACTTGCCCGCCATAGACGCCATTCACCGCAGCCATGAAATAGGCCTGTCCCTCAGCCCGCGCCATCTGCGCAGTGCCCGCCATGCCCAACATCACCGCGCCGTAAGCCTTACCATGAGCGATGGCAAAACGACCGGGTGCTGCGCTGTCTTCACGCTCGAACGCAATGACATGACCGCCCGCGTCCAGAACCACGACCGAGAGAGGCTTCAACTCCATCTCGCGCCCTTTTTCCAGGGTGCGTCGAATGATTGTCCGGGCTTTGCGCAACGTTACCAGCATGAAGGTGTCCTTTGTTAAGAATTTGCGGCAGAGCCGGACGGCTCCGCCGCTGCGAGATGTCTTAGCCGTGGCTGGCCTTCAGTTCCAGCCGACGTGCATGCAATACCGGTTCCGTATAGCCCGAAGGCTGCACCCGCCCGCGGAACACCAGATCGCAGGCCGCCTGAAAGGCGATCCCATCAAAACCGGGTGCCATCGGTTGGTAAGCCGGGTCGCCCTCATTCTGTCGATCGACAACAGCGGCCATTTTCTGCATCGCCGCCATCACCTGTTCCTGACTAATCAGATCGTGATGCAGCCAGTTGGCCAGCGCCTGAGACGAAATCCGGCAGGTCGCACGATCCTCCATCAGGCCGATATCGTTGATATCCGGCACTTTCGAACAACCAACGCCCTGATCAACCCAGCGCACCACATAGCCGAGAATACCCTGCGCGTTGTTCTCGATCTCACGGGTGATCTCATTGGCGCTGAGGTTACGCCCGCCCAGCAACGGCACGGTCAGCAGATCATCCAGCGTACCCCGGGCACCGTCAGCGGCCAACTCGTCCTGACGCGCCAATACATCGATCTTGTGGTAATGCGTTGCGTGCAGGGTTGCGGCGGTGGGCGACGGCACCCAAGCACAGGTCGCGCCCGCCTGAGGGTGGCCGATCTTGGCCGCCAGCATATCCTCCATCCGATCGGGCATTGCCCACATGCCTTTACCGATCTGCGCCTTACCCTTCAGGCCACAAGCCAATCCGATATCAACGTTCCGATCCTCGTAAGACGCAATCCACGGCGTATCCTTGATGTCGCCCTTGGGCAGCATAGGGCCAGCCTCCATCGAGGTATGGATCTCGTCCCCGGTGCGATCCAGGAACCCAGTGTTGATAAAGGCCACACGCGATTTCGCCGCGCGGATACATTCCTTGAGGTTGGCCGAGGTGCGACGTTCCTCATCCATGATGCCCAATTTCACGGTGTTGCGTGGCAGGCCCAATATGTCCTCGACCATGTCGAAAATCTCGACCGAGAACGCGACCTCTTCGGGGCCGTGCATCTTGGGTTTGACGACATAGACCGATCCTTCGACCGAGTTTCCGCCCTCGCGCTGCAGGTCATGCATGGCGATCAGAGTGGTGCATAGCGCATCCATCAGCCCCTCACCAATCTCACGACCTTCAGCGTCCAGAACGGCTGGGTTCGTCATAAGGTGACCCACATTGCGCACCAGCATGAGCGAACGCCCTTTGAGCGTGGCCGAAGCTCCATCCGGCGCTGTGAAAGCCATGTCCTTTGCAAGCTTGCGGGTAAATATTGTGCCACCCTTTGCGACTTCTTCGGTCAGATCACCGGTCATCAGGCCCAGCCAATTCCCATAGGCCAACACTTTGTCGGAGGCGTCGACACAGGCAACGGAGTCCTCACAATCCATGATGGTGGAGAGCGCGGATTCCAGACGTACATCTGCAATGCCCGCGGGATCGGTTGCACCGATTGCGCTATGTGCATCAACCCTGATCTGGATGTGCAACCCGTTGTTGCGAAGCAGCACGAATTCCGGCTTGTCAGCCGCACCACCGTAGCCTGCGAACTGAGACGCATCGGCCAGGGTCGGCATCAATGCCCCGTCCTGAACGCTCAACCCGGACACATCCGCCCAGGACCCGAAAGCCAGCGGCACGGCCTGATCCAGAAACGCCTTGGACCACGCGACGACCCGGGCACCGCGTCCAGCGTCATAGGCTTTACCCGTCGGCAAATCGCCCAACGCATCCGTTCCGTAAAGCGCATCATAAAGACTGCCCCAACGGGCATTCGCCGCATTCAGCGCAAAGCGTGCATTGGTGATCGGCACGACCAGCTGTGGACCCGGGGTCAGGGCGATTTCAGGGTCGACATTGGCGGTCTCGATCTCGAAATCGCCGCCCTCATCTACCAGATAGCCAATCTCACGCAGAAAAGATTGATACTCGACAGCATCGATAGGCAAACCTCGCCGCGCGGCGTGCCAGCCATCAATCCGGCCCTGAATATCGGCGCGTTTCTCAAGCAGTGTGCGGTTCTTCGGCCCTAATTCATTAACCAAACGCGCAAGCCCCGACCAGAATTGCTCAGCCGATACCTGTGTTCCCGGTAGCGCCTTCTGTTCGATGAAGTCCACGAAAACCGGGTCGAGTTGCAGCCCGTTTCGGGTCTCTCTACTGCTCATGTTCCGAATCCCCTCAGATTGTGTGCCGTTGTATGCGCTCTTCAATTAGGGCGTTCGTTTCCGATAGGCAACTTTTGCATCGCCATTACCGGCTTTGGGTCCCGCCATAGGCTGGTTCAAGCCAGCAAAGAAAGCGGCCTGTCGGTTGCAGCCGCGCGGTGAAGACCATAACGTCGCGCCAGAATTCTAGCCGATGAGGTCTCCAGATGCGCGACGCCGCCCCCACCACGATCTACCTAAAAGACTACACGCCGTTCGGTTATCTGGTGGAGAGCGTGCATCTAACCTTCGATCTCGCCCAACATGCGACGCGCGTTACCTCTCGCATCGCATTCAGCCCGAATCCGGATGCCAAAGACCGGACCTTTTTCCTGCACGGGGAAGACCTGAAACTGATCCGCGCCGCGATTGATGGTGTCGAGATCTCGCCTGATGTGACCTCCGAAGGTCTGACCGCGACGGTTCCGGATACACCTTTCGTCTGGGAAGCCGAGATCGAGATCGATCCCGGCAACAACACCGCGCTCGAAGGGCTATATATGTCCAATGGCATGTATTGCACCCAGTGTGAGGCCGAAGGCTTTCGAAAAATCACCTACTACCCCGATCGCCCCGATGTGATGTCCACTTTTACCGTGCGCATCAACGGAGACCTTCCCGTGCTGCTGTCGAACGGCAACCCTACGGGCACAGGCGAGGGTTGGGCCGAATGGGTCGATCCATGGCCCAAACCCGCCTATCTGTTTGCGCTGGTCGCAGGAGAGTTGATCGCCCATCCAGGTCAGTTCACCACTAAGTCGGGTCGCGAGGTCGAATTGAACCTCTGGGTCCGCCCCGGCGATGAAGGCAAATGTGCGTTCGGCATGGAGGCCCTGAAAAAGTCGATGAAATGGGACGAAGACGTCTATGGCCGCGAATACGATCTGGACGTGTTCAACATCGTCGCCGTGGACGATTTCAACATGGGCGCGATGGAGAATAAGGGGTTGAACATCTTCAACTCCTCCGCCGTTCTGGCCAGCCCCGAAACTTCGACCGATATGAATTTCGAACGGATCGAGGCGATCATCGCGCATGAGTATTTCCACAACTGGACCGGCAACCGGATCACCTGCCGCGACTGGTTTCAGCTGTGCCTGAAAGAGGGCCTGACCGTGTTCCGCGACGCGCAGTTCACGTCCGACATGCGCTCGGGCCCCGTTAAGCGCATCCATGACGCCATCGACCTGCGCGCGCGGCAGTTCCCCGAAGATAACGGGCCGCTGTCGCACCCGGTCCGGCCAGAAAGTTTTCAGGAAATCAACAACTTCTACACTTCGACCGTCTATGAGAAAGGCGCCGAGGTGATCGGGATGCTGAAACGTCTGGTCGGGGATGAGGCCTATGCACAGGCGCTAGACCTCTATTTCGAGCGCCATGATGGTCAGGCCTGCACCATTGAGGACTGGCTGAAAGTGTTCGAAGACACCACAGGCCGTGATCTGAGCCAATTCAAACGCTGGTACAGCCAATCGGGTACTCCGCGCGTCTCGGTCGCTGAGGACTGGGCCGAGGGCACCTATACCCTGACGCTCAGCCAGCGGACCGAGCCGACGCCGGGTCAGGCGGACAAGCAGCCTCAGATCATACCCGTTGCCGTGGGCCTACTGGGCCCGAACGGAGATGAAGTGCACGCGACCGAGTTGCTGGAGCTGACCGAAGCCGAGCAAAGCTTTACCTTCACTGGTCTCGCCGCCAAACCCGTGCCTTCGATCCTGCGCGATTTTTCGGCCCCTGTGATCCTCGAACATGATCATTCGAATGCCGAGCGTGCGTTCCTGCTGGCCCATGACACCGATCCGTTCAACCGCTGGCAGGCAGGCCGGTCGCTGGCCGAAGACACTCTGCTGCGCATGATCACCGATGAGGCAACACCGGATGCCGACTATCTCGACGGTCTACTAGCGGTACTGCGTGATGAAGCACTGGACCCGGCTTATCGGGCGCTGATGCTGGGCCTGCCAACGCAATCGGAACTGGCCGCAGCGTTGCACGACAAGGACATCACCCCTGATCCGACGGCGATCTGGAGCGCGGTTGAGACATTGCGCCAGGCCACAGCCCAACACGTTCAGGACCTTTTACCCCGGCTGCACAGTGAAACACTGGTGGATGAGCCCTACCAACCAGACGCCGAGCAATCCGGAAAGCGTGCGCTGGGTGGTGCGGCGCTGGCACTGACTTCACGGCTGGATGGAGGCATCAAGGCGACTGAGGAATACGCGCGCGCCGACAACATGACCCTCCAGCTGACCGCGCTGTCCTGCCTGCTACGCGCCAGCAAAGGTGAAGCCGAGTTGGCGGCCTTTTATGAACAATGGCAGCATGACCGGCTGGTCATGGATAAATGGTTCGCCCTGCAGGTCTCGATGACCGAGCCAAACAAAACCGTTGAGACGGCACGCAAGTTGACAGAACATGCTGATTTCAATTGGAAAAACCCCAACCGCTTCCGCGCGTTGATGGGATCGCTGGCCAGCAGCCATGCGGGCTTCCACCAGCAAGACGGAGCGGGATATGAACTGCTCGCGGATTGGCTGATCCGGCTTGATCCGGTGAACCCGCAGACCACCGCCCGGATGTGCAGCGCCTTCCAGACCTGGAAACGCTACGATACGGACCGTCAGGCCCTGATGCGTGCGCAGCT
This sequence comes from Ruegeria sp. CF4, assembly GCF_056537345.1. Lineage (NCBI taxonomy): Bacteria > Pseudomonadati > Pseudomonadota > Alphaproteobacteria > Rhodobacterales > Roseobacteraceae > Ruegeria > Ruegeria sp. CF4. The sequence goes on from NZ_JBQFRJ010000004.1 coordinate 87,371, forward strand.
GAGCCGCATTTCTGAGACGCCGGACCTGTCGCGGGACACGACCGAAATGGTCTCACGCATCCTCGGCGCATGACCGCATTTACGTTCACTCGCCAGAACCGCAACCAACGCACGGTTCTGATCCTGATCGGCATCTATGCAGTGCTGATTGGCCTGATGATCCTGCTGGACGCGGTCTGGTGGCTGGTGGCGTTGCTGGCCCTGACCACCCTACCCGCGCTGTGGGATGTCATCAAAGATACCAGCGCAGGAATGGAGATGATCGGTGATACCCTGCGCTGGCACACAGGCCAGAGGCAGGGTGAACTCCTGCTATCCGAGGTCGACCATTTCCGGTTCGACACCCGTTGGGATTTCTCGGTGCGCGTGTCAGCAATGCTGAAATCTGACAAACGTCTGCGCCTGCCGGATGAATCATTGCCCCCGCACAAACAGTTCGAAGACGTCCTGCAACGTGCTGGTTTTAAGGTTGAACGTCATCATTTTAGAGTATTTTGAAACGATACCGCCGCCTCGACCGGGATTGATTACCGAATCTCCATATCACCGCTTTGTTTCCTTGATTTGCGCTTAATTTTTGGCAAAACTGAGAGTGTTAAATGTTTGTTCCAGTTCGAGTTTCGCCATGTTTTGGTCTGTCAGGGCAGTTTTCGCCCGTATATTAGGTTCTTCTACCCCCACCCCAACGCCTTTGCCTGCGTCAGTCGCCGATGCCACCGCATGGCTTGTCGCCTCGGGGCAACTGAATATTCCCATCGCAGAACCGAATGCCAATGATGTGATCGCGCATCAGGTGATCGAGCGTGGCCGCTATCTTGCGCGACAGGATATGTGGGCCGAGTTGTCGCAAGAGATGCGCGAAGCGGATGCCGAGCGCAAAGCCACACCCTGCGGACAGCCGATCACGGATCTGCTGGCATTTGGTGCGCGCTCGGATGTGGTGTTGGCAGCCGAGCACGCCTTGTCTGACGGCAAAGCACTGTCGGATTATGATCTGTTGGGCGGAATCTCTGAGCTGGAAGGTGAAATTCAGAACTACCCCGATGATCCAATGATTCCACTGGTCGTGGCGCTGGCTCATATCGATCTGGCCTGGGCATGGCGCGGGACGGCGCATCCCGAGGCCCTGCCGGCGCTGCACCAATCGCGCTGCGCGGCGCATTTCGACCGCGCCGCCGCCCTGCTGCCGCAATGCCGCGAGGCTCTGCCCGATAGCCCGGCAATCGCTGCTGCGGACTGCGCCTTGCTGGCCGGACACATTGACCCCCGCACCCGCGTGGCTGACAAGTATGAAGCGCTGATCACACTGGACCCGCAGAACCACCGCCATATGCGCGCGATGGGTAATCATCTGCTGCCACGCTGGTTCGGCAGCTATGCGCAGCTTGAGGTTCAGGCCTTGCGCAATGCCGCGCGCACTCAGAAAATTTGGGGCGCAGGCGGCTATACCTGGGCTCAGTTCGATGCAATCGCGCTGGATGACGAGGCCTGCGCGCGTGTCGATGTCGAGTATTTCCTCGAAGGTCTGCGCGATATTGTTGCGCGCCGTCCGGATCAGGAGACGATCAACCTGCTGGCCGCTTATTGCTCAATCACGTTGCAGAAAGGCATGGGCCAGAACCCGCAGGCCGATATCGCCCGCAAACAGATCTGCGAGGCCGCGAACTGGCTGATCCGCGATCACCTGACCGAGCTGCATCCGCTGATCTGGGCCCATGCGGCGAACGGGTTCAATAACAGCCTGTGTGTTAACTCGGCTGAGCGGTTTGCCGCCCGTGGCCGCCGCGACGCGCTGAAAGCCATCGCCAATCTGCTGCGGGACGAGTTGCGCAACGGGCAGAGCGTCACCTTCACACCAACAGGTCTGCAATTCTCAGAGAGCTAAAGCGCCATTGCCCCTTGCCCCTTTGGCGCGCCGGGCCTAATACGCAGGCTTAGACTTCTGCGGAAATGAGGCGCGCCATGCTCGACCTGACATACGAAATGCCCAAACCCAAAACCATTGCCGGGGCCAAGCACGATTGGGAACTGGTGATCGGGATGGAGGTGCACGCTCAGGTCTCATCCAATGCCAAGCTGTTCTCGGGTGCGTCGACCCAATTCGGGGCCGAGCCGAACGCGAACGTGGCTTTCGTGGATGCGGCGATGCCCGGCATGCTGCCGGTGATCAACGAATACTGCGTTGAGCAAGCCGTGCGCACCGGGCTGGGTTTGAAGGCGGATATCAACCTGAAATCGGCCTTTGACCGCAAGAACTATTTCTACCCTGACCTGCCGCAAGGCTACCAGATTTCCCAGCTTTATCAGCCTATTGTGGGCGAAGGCGAGGTTCTGGTCGAGATGGGCGACGGCACCGCACGCATGGTTCGGATCGAGCGTATCCACATGGAACAGGACGCGGGCAAATCCATCCACGACATGGACCCGCATATGTCCTTTGTCGACCTGAACCGGACCGGTGTCTGCCTGATGGAGATCGTTTCGCGCCCTGATATTCGCGGGCCTGAAGAGGCCGCTGCATACATTGCCAAGCTGCGCCAGATCATGCGGTATCTGGGCACCTGCGACGGCAACATGCAGAACGGCAACCTGCGGGCGGACGTGAACGTCTCGATCTGTTTGCCGGGTGCCTATGAGAAGTATCAGGAAACACAGGACTTTTCGCATCTGGGCACCCGCTGCGAGATCAAGAACATGAACTCGATGCGCTTTATCCAGCAAGCGATTGAGGTCGAGGCCCGTCGTCAGATCGCCATCGTTGAAGGTGGCGGCACCGTCGATCAGGAAACCCGTCTGTATGATCCGGACAAGGGCGAGACACGCTCGATGCGGTCGAAAGAAGAAGCGCATGACTATCGCTACTTCCCTGACCCCGATCTGCTGCCGCTGGAGATCGAGCAGGCATGGGTCGATGACATCGCCGCCAAGCTGCCGGAACTACCTGACGACAAAAAGGCACGCTTTATCAGTGAGTTCGGGCTGACTGACTATGACGCCTCAGTGCTGACCGCGGAGGTGGAATCGGCTGGGTATTTCGAAGAAGTCGCCAAGGGTCGCAGCGGCAAGCTGGCCGCGAACTGGGTGATCAATGAGCTGTTTGGCCGCCTGAAAAAAGAAGACCACGACATCACCGAGTCTCCGGTGTCTCCCGCTCAGTTGGCGGGTATCATTGATCTGATTTCGTCGGATGCAATCTCGGGCAAGATCGCCAAGGACCTGTTCGAGATTGTCTATACCGAAGGCGGTGACCCGGCGCAGATCGTTGAAGAGCGCGGCATGAAACAAGTGACCGATACCGGCGCCATCGAGGCCGCGTTGGACGAGATCATCGCCGCCAATCCGGCGCAGGTCGAGAAGGCCAAGGTGAACCCGAAACTGGCGGGTTGGTTCGTCGGTCAGGTGATGAAGGCGACCGGCGGCAAGGCCAATCCGAAGGCCGTTAACGAATTGGTCAGCAAGAAGCTGGGTTCGTAAATCTTCCGAGTTGTACAAACCCCAGACAGGGGTTTGTTCGACTTGTACATAACGAAAAGTAAATTTCTGGCACCTGAAAAAGGGTCAAGCCATCGGCTTGACTCCTCGCCCGAATGCGCATTCTCATCTCGCCAAGTCAGAGAGGTGAGCAGTCATGAAAAATCGTTTCGATCAGGAACTGGAAACCCGGCTGGTGCGCTATGCCGCCATCGACAGTCAGAGCGATGAGACCTCGCCCTCGACCCCCAGCACCGAAATCCAGTTCGACATGCTGAACCTGCTGCAGCAGGAGTTGACCGAAATCGGTGCGCAGGACGTGCAGATGACTGGCGACAGCGTGGTCATGGCGACGATTCCCGGCACGGCTGAGGGGCCGACCATCGGGTTTCTGGCACATGTGGACACCGCACCTCAGTTCAACGCGATCGGTGTCAAGCCGCGGGTGATCAAGGGGTATAATGGCGGTGAAATCACCTTTCCCGATGATCCTGATCTGGTGTTGTCGCCGGAAGAGCACCCCTATCTGGCCGAGAAGATCGGGCATGATCTGATCACCGCGTCGGGTACCACACTGCTGGGAGCGGATGACAAGGCGGGCGTCTCGATCCTGATGACGCTGGCGCGGCATCTGTTGGAGAACAAGGACGTCCCCCACGGCCCGATTCGCATCGCCTTTACCCCGGATGAAGAGATCGGGCGCGGCGTTACCGAACAACTGCCTAAGGATATGAACGCCGATTTCGCCTATACGCTGGATGGGCAGGAACTGGGTGAGATCGAATACGAAAGCTTCTCGGCCGACCGCGCGGTGATCAAGATCACCGGCGTGTCGATCCATCCGGGTCTGGCCAAAGACAAGATGGTGAATGCGGCGCATCTGGCGGCGAAGATCGTGCAGACCCTGCCGCAGGCGACGATGACGCCCGAAGTCACTGACGGACGTCAGGGCTTCATCCATGTCACCGACATGAATGGCGGCTCGTCCGAGATGGAGATCAAGCTGATCCTGCGCGATTTCGAGATGGACGCGCTGGAGGCGCAGGGCGATCTGGTGCGACAGGTCTGCGCTGCCGTGCAGGCGACCGAGCCGCGCGCGACCATCACCTGCGATATCTCTCACCAGTACCGCAACATGCGTTATTGGCTGGAAAAGGACATGACTCCGGTCGATCTGGCGCGTGAGGCATGTCGGGAACAGGGGATCGAGCCGGTTTCCGTGCCGATCCGGGGTGGCACCGATGGCTCTCGGTTAACCGAATTCGGGACGCCCTGCCCCAATATCTTCACCGGAATGCAATGCATTCACGGCCCGCTGGAGTGGATCTCGGTTCAGGATATGGCGGTCGCGACCGAACTGTGTCTGTCGCTGGTCGGCAAGGCAGCGCGAGGCTAAAGCCACAGTGCGGGCCGAAATTCGCCCACAAATTTCACCTGGGCGTGATCTTGGCTTTCACCCGTCTGTCAAAATGTTAACTTGCCCCGACACGGCAATCAGGACCAGTTGATGCAGCGCTACGAATACAAAGTTGTCCCCGCTCCGCAAAAGGGCACCAAGGCGAAAGGCGTGAAGACGCCCGAAGGCCGGTTTGCCACCTCGATCGAGCAATTGCTGAACCAGTTGGGACAGGATGGCTGGGAGTATCAGCGCGCCGAGTTGCTGCCTAGCGAAGAACGCTCGGGGCTGACCGGATCGACCACCAACTGGCGCAATGTGCTGGTGTTTCGTCGGGCGGTTGCCGTTGAAAACGCGGCGCAGCCTGAGCCTGAGGACAGCACCGTCACGCCGCGTGCGGTTCCCGGCCCTGATGAGGTTCTGACCACGCCACCTGCCGCCCCGGCCCCAATCCCGGAAGAGCCGCAGGACCCGCCGCTGACGCTGAAAGCGTCGGAAGAGATCGAGCCCGTCGCGGAGGACGAGGTTAAAGACAAGGCCTGACGCGGGGCAATCCTTCGAAACCAGGATTTGATATTACACCCTGCTCACGCGGGTGTTTCGTGTATGTGAGCGCGATTGCGGGCAGATTGGGGTTGCAGCCAATCGGAGGATGCCATGTCGATCACACGTCGCAGTTTCACCGCTTTGTTGGGGGCCGGTGCCGTCGCGCCCTCGGAGCTCTGGGCGCAGCAGGAAGATCCGGTGCTGGAGGCGGTGCGGTCCACGCTCTATGCCGGACGCACAGATTTTGAGGCTGGGATGGCCTTTCTCAGGGACCGTGGCAATCCGGATGTCGTGCCCGCCCTGCTGACCGCGATGCGGTTCGGGCGACGGCGCGAGGTCGATATTGCCGAAGTGATGGAAGCACTGACCGGAGAAACGCTCGGCACCGATTGGTTCGGGTGGATGCTGTGGCAGGAGAAGAATCCCCAGATCGTACCGCATGCCTCATTGGCGCCGTTCAAGCGCGAAGTGCTGCTGGGGATCGACGAGAACTTTGACCTGTTCCTGCGGCCTGAATACCTGCAGCGCGACAAGATGAAGATCCGGCTGGAAGAAATCACGTGGGGCGGTGTGGTCAAGGACGGCATCCCGTCGCTGGACAATCCCAAACTGATCTCGGCGGCGCGGGCGGACTACATGAAAGACGACGACCTGGTCTTTGGCGTCTCGATCAATGGCGATGTGCGCGCTTATCCGCTGCGGATCATGGGCTGGCACGAGATGTTCAATGAGGTGATCGGAGGCGTTCCGGTGGCATTGGCCTATTGCACGCTGTGTGGATCGGGGATTTTGTTTGAAACGCAGCTCGAAGGGCGGCGCAAGCCGTTCGTCTTTGGCTCGTCGGGGTTCCTGTATCGCTCGAACAAGCTGATGTTCGACCGTGAGACGCATTCGCTGTGGAACCAATACACGGGCAAGCCGGTGGTCGGACCGCTGGTCAACAGCGGGATCGAGTTGAAGCAGCGTCCGGTGGTGATCACCCGTTGGGACAGCTGGAAGGCGTCACATCCCGATACGCAGGTGCTGTCACTGAAGACGGGGCATCGGCGGAACTATGGCTCGGGCGTGGTGTATCAGGAGTATTTCGCCTCGCCCGAGTTGATGTTCCCGGCGTTGGTCGATCAAAGGCAGCATCGGCAGAAGGATTATGTGTTCGCGGTGCGTCAGTTCGGGGCGGCCCGGGCCTGGCCGTTGGATGCGTTCAGGGGCAAGCCGGTGATCAATGATGCGATTGGCGGGCGCGCTTTGATGCTGATAGGTGATCCCAAGAAACGCAGTGTGCGCGCCTATGAGCGCGGCGCGCATCAGTTCCGCGCGACCACCGATGGCGGGTTACTGGACGAGGCGGGCAACAAATGGACCGTCGCCGAAGAGGCTCTTGTGGCACCGGATGGCACACAGCTGCCGCGGGTGGCGGGTCATATCTCTTACTGGTTTGCCTGGGACAATTATCTGGGTGACGTAGCCAGCGTTTATGACGGCTGATCAGGAGTGTTCCTCGGCCGCGGTTGCGGCCAGCGCACGGTTATAGGCCTTGAGCGCGTCGATGTGGTACAGCGCGCCGACCGGCTCTTCGCAACCTTCCTTGTCGATGATCACCACCGGGATACAGGGAATATCGTCGCGGTCGAAATAGGGCATCGCGGCTTCAAGCGTAGCACTGGCCTTGACGCAGAGGCCCTGTTCGATCAGCGCCAGCGCCTCTTCTTTGGTGATCGAGCGCGGATCGCCGATGGGCCGCATCACGGCGCCCGCGCGCAGCATGGCAAGCAGGTAAGCCTGTGGACCCGCAGCCAGATGCACGTTGCGGCGTTCAAGCTGGGTCAGGAAGAACGATCGGTCCACGAGGCGCGAGGCCAACGCAGTGGACATCGAGACCGAGACCATCACGGCGAGACCGATCTGCCAGTCTCCGGTCAGTTCAAAAACGATCAGCGTAGTCGAGATCGGCGCGCCCAGCACTGCCGCCGCCACCGCGCCCATCCCGGCAAAGGCATAGAGCGTATGGGTGCCAGAAACGTCGGGCAGCAGGCCGGTGGCAATCAGGCCAAAAGCCAGCCCGGTCAGCGCTCCGATCATTAATGACGGGGAAAACACACCACCGCCCATTCGCCCACCCATGGTGATCGCGACGGCAACGGTTTTCATGACCGCAAACAGAATCGCCGTGGTCAGCACCAGATCTCCGGTCAGGGCGCGGATCGTGGTCTCGTAACCTACACCGATGATATGCGGGAACCAGACAGCAAGCAGGCCCAGCATGGCACCGGACACTCCGGGGCGCAGCCACCCCGGCAGAGACAGACGGTTCTGGATATGAGTACCAATATCTTCAGCAAAGAAGATCGAGCGCATCAGCACCAGTGACACCAACCCGCAGATCAGGCCAAGGATCAGGAAGGCGGGTAGTTCGACATAAAATTGCAGCGACCCGGGGGTTTCGAGCGTGAATTCGGTGACATCACCATAAGCGAGCCGGTTGATCACCGTGCCCGCGACCGAGGCGATTACGATGGGAGCAAAGGCGTGCACGGCGAAATGGCGCAACACGACCTCAAGCGCGAACAAGGCACCGGCGATAGGGGCGTTGAAGCTGGCCGAGACGGCAGCGGCCACGGCGCAGCCGAGCAGGTCACGCCCGGTGATGCCGTCGGCGTGGATACGGTCGCTAACCCAGGTCGAAATGACGCCAGCCATGTGCACAACCGGCCCTTCCCGCCCCGTGGACCCGCCGGAGCTGAGCGTGATCAGCGAGGCGATGAAGGACGCAATACCGGCCTTTTTCTCGACCCGGCCATCGCTGATGGCAGAGCCTTCGATCACATCGGCGACCGAACGCACGCGGCCATCATCAGTGTACCTGTTCAGGATGATCCCGACGACCAACCCGCCGACCACAGGGGTAAGGAAGATCCAGAGCCAGTGCAGCTTTTCGGCATGGCTGTGGAGGTACAGGATATCGTCGGTATTGTAGAGATAGGCCTGCAACGCGGCGATGGCCATGCGGAACCCAAGCGCCATGAAGCCTGCGGCGATGCCGATGATCAGGGCGATGAACCAGAACTGTATCTGGCTGGGGCCACGGTGGCGCATCACCCGCCATGCATCCCGCAGCGCCGAGAGGGCCTGATTGAGCTGATTGCGCAGCACGGTGCGGGTCGATTGGGTCATTGGCCCTCGGTTAGCGTGGTCGCCTGACCCTTAGTAAGCCACTCGGGGGCCTGAGAAAAGTCGGTTCACGACAAGATGTTCACAGAATGCGCGTTATGCATCCAACAGGGCACGGGCGGCGGCGCGCGCCTCGTCCGTGATGGTGTCGCCTGCGACCATGCGGGCGATTTCATCCACCCGGTCGGGCTCGGCCAGCGGGATCACGGTTGAGAGCGTTTGATCCCCTGTCACCTGTTTCTGCACCCGCCAGTGATGCGCCGCGCGGGCGGCAACCTGCGGCGAGTGCGTCACCACCAGAACCTGCCCGCCCTGCGCCAATGACGCCAGACGGCGGCCCACCGCATCTGCCGTGGCGCCGCCAACGCCGCGGTCGATCTCGTCAAAGATCATGGTGCGGGCGCTGTCATCTCCGGTCAGACAAACCTTGAGCGCCAGCAGGAAGCGGCTGAGTTCACCGCCCGAGGCGATCTTGTTCAACGGGCCAGACGGCGCGCCGGGATTGGTGGCCACGGTGAAGGCAACGGCGTCGGTACCTTCCGGGCCGGGATCGGTCGCGGTGATTTCGGTCCGGAACACGGCGCGTTCCATTTTCAGCGGCGCGAGTTCGGCCATTACGGCGCTGTCCAGCGCCCGGGCCGCCTTATTGCGCGCTTCGCTGAGCGCGTTGGCAGCAGCGTCATAAGCGGTTTGCGCCTCAGCCACGGCGGCGCGCTTGTCGCTGAGGTCGGCATCGCCCGCATCGAGTCGGTTCAGCCGGTTCCGCAGCGTGTCGGCAAAGGTCCCCAGATCATCCGCAGCCACGTCGTGTTTGCGCGCCAGCGCGCGGATGGCGAACAGGCGTTCTTCGGTCTGTTCCAGCTCCGCCGGGTTGAAATCGAGCGCCTGCAGGCATGTATTCACACCGTCCTGCGCCTCACCCAGTTCGATCAGGGCGCGGCCCAAGGCGGCGATAGGCTCTTCCAACTGACCGTCTGCACTGTCCGACACGCCTTCGAGCCAGCGGACGGCGTCGGCCATCGCGCCCTCGGCCCCGTCTCCGCCCAGCAGCGCAAAGGCGCGGGCCACGTCATCGCGGATGCGTTCGGCCCCCTGCATCATGCGGCGACGGGCGTCGAGCTCGGCATCCTCACCGGGCTGCGGGTCAAGCTGATCCAGCTCGGCCACGGAATGGCGCAGGAATTCCTCTTCGGCGCGCATGGCCTCCAGCGTGGCTTCGGTCTGGGCCAGTGCCTTTCGGGCACGAGACATTTCGGACCACGCGGCGCGCACGGCGGCAAGCCGATCCCCTGCCCCGGCATAAGCATCCAGCATCGCGCGGTGGCCGCGCGGGTTCAGCAGACCCCGGTCATCATGCTGACCATGCAATTCGATCAGCGTATCGGACAAGGCACGCAGCACCTCGCCCGAGCAGCGACGATCATTGACCCAAGCGGTCTTGCGCCCTTCGGCAGTGTTGACGCGGCGCAGGATCAGTTCCTCCCCACCGGGCAAACCAGCCTCGGCCAGAACCGCATGGGCGGGGTGATCGTCCGAGAGTTCGAATTCGGCCACAACCTCGCCCTGTGCCGCACCTTGACGCACCAACTCGGCACGCCCGCGCCAGCCCAGCACGAATCCCAGCGAATCCAACAGGATCGATTTGCCCGCGCCGGTTTCACCGGTCAAAGCGTTCAGTCCCGGCTGGAACGTCAGTTCCAACCGGTCAATGATCAGCATGTCGCGGATATCAAGGGCGCGCAGCATCGGGTCTTTAGCGTCCCAAGCCTGTAGCCATGGCCGTTACAACCACTCACCTTTGACGGTCTGGCGGTAGATCGTGCTGAGCCAGTTGTTGCCACGGCTCTTGAGGTCAAGCCCACGCGAGGTCAGCAGCGCGTACCCTGCTTCGTACCATTCCGAGGATTGGTAGTTGTAACCCAGAATCGCACCGGCGGATTGCGCCTCATCCACCAGACCCAGTGCCAAATAAGCCTCGATCAGGCGATAGAGCGCTTCGGCAGTGTGGGATGTGGTCTGGAAATCCTCGACCACAACGCGGAAGCGGTTGATGGCGGCAGTGAAGTGATCCTGACGCAGATAATAGCGCCCGATCTCCATTTCCTTGCCGGCCAGATGGTCGAAGGCCAAGTCGAATTTCAGGATCGCCGAGGTGGCGTATTCGCTGTCGGGGTAAACTTCGATCACCGTGCGCAGGGATTGCAGCGCCTGAAAGGTGAGGCCCTGATCGCGGCCCACTTCGTCGATCTGGTCATAATAGCTGAGCGCCAGAAGATACTGCGCATAGGCCGCGTCTTCGTCAGTCGGGTAGAAATCGATATACCGCTGGGCGGCGGCGCGGCTTTCAGCATAGTTCTTGTCGGAGTGGAACGAAAAAGCCTGCATGATCAGTGCGCGTTTGGCCCAGTCGGAATAGGGGTACAGGCGTTCGACTTCCGAGAAATACCACGCCGCATCATCCGAGCGATTCTGCGACAGTTCGTATTCGCCGCGGGTGAAAATCTGTTCGGGCGTATACCCTTCGAGATTCTGATTACGGTCTGCGCCGCGACTGCCGAACAGGCCATTGTCGCCGCACGCGGTCAAAACTGCTGCCACGAGAAGCGCGCCTGCGATTCTGACTGCCGCCTTGGTGCCAACCATTCCGCCCATCCTTGTCGTCTTACTTAGCGGGATTTGTCCCTGATCGGACCTCGGTCTAGCACATAAAATTCCGGGGCAAAACGCCTTATGCACCCTCGTGACGCAATTGTCGCCAGAGTTGATCGGCTTACGCCACCTGAGGAATTTCGCTGCGGACAAGGCCCTGACCGGGCAGACGCGCAGCCTGTTCCGGGGTGCACAGCACCGGACGCACCGCGCCGGGTGTTTCGAACAGTTTGCGCAGCAGGGTGTTGGTCATGGAGTGGCCCGACTTTTCACCGGTGAACCGTCCCAGAATCGGACCGCCTGCCAGATAGAGATCGCCCAGAGCGTCCAGCATCTTGTGGCGTACGGCTTCGTCCGCGTGGCGGAAGCCACCGGGTGTCAGCACTTCGTCGCCCTGCACGACCACAGCGTTTTCCAGCGTACCGCCCAATGCCAGCCCGTTTTCGCGCATCGCCTCGACATCGGTGCGGCGGCAGAAAGTGCGGCTGTCGCAGAGTTCGCGGGCGAAAGATCCGTTGCGCATGTCCAGAACCTTGGTCTGGCTGCCAATGGCGTCGTCTTCGAAATCGATGTGGAATTCGATCTCGAGCCCTTCGGCCGGGGCAATCGACGCGCTTGCGCCTTCGCGCGAAACGGTGATCGGCTTGAGCACTTCATAAGCCAGAACCGGGCTGGCCTGACGGCGCACGCCTTTGGCCATGATGCCGCGCACGAATTCAACGGACGAGCCATCCATGATCGGAACTTCGGGGCCATCGATCTCGATCAGTGCGTTGTGGATACCGCATCCGGCCAGCGCAGCCATGATGTGTTCGATGGTTGAAACGGATACGCCTGCGTCATTCACCAGACGGGTGCAGAGCGGTGTGCGCTCGACCACGTCATAGATCGCCGGGATCAGTGCATTGCCCAATTCGATATCGGTGCGCTTGAACCAGATGCCGTGACCGGCTGCGGCTGGCTTCAGGACCATCGTTGCAGGCTTGCCGCCATGCAGGCCGACGCCTGTAAACGTGACCGAAGATTTGAGCGTATGTTGCAAAATGAACCTCAGCGCGTGGTGTCCAGCCTAGGGTCGGCTGTGTTGAACCCCCAACTAAGGAAGCGGGCGCTAAGGCTCAACTCACTCTTTGCAACCGATTGAAACATGATTGTGACAGATCGGCAAAACCCTGCTTAGCCCCTGTCAAAACCCTGTAATTAAAAAGAAAAGGGCCGCCAAATGGCGACCCTTTCCAACGATTTTGTTACCGCGATCAGTTGGCCTGACGGCGCAGGAAGGCCGGAATTTCGATGCGATCCTGCTCTGGGTCAGCCTCTTCGCGGGCCGGTGCCGTTGCGTCAGTTGCCCGCATTGAGGGCTGTTGGCGCACGGGTTGGGCCGGCGTATCGGCAGCGTGGCCGGTCATCCGATCGATCAGACGATTGAACCCGAAACGGGGGCGATCCTCAGCCGATTGCTGCGGTTCGGGGGCCGCTTCGCGTGGTGCTTCGGTCTGCCGCAGACGGTTCTGCGGAACCTTCTGCACAGCTGCCTGCAACCGCTGCATCGCCTCGGGCGATGGGGTGCCGGGGGTCTGGGCACGCGGGGCGGCATAGGAGTCTGCGATGTCTTCCGGCTCGGGCTGAGGCTCGAACTGCGCCACCTGCGGCTGGTAGGCTGGCGGCGGCAGGCCGTCATCCTCTTGCGCGGCGGGTTGTTCTTCATGCCAGCCTTCGTTCAGCTCAACATCTTCGATCGATTCAAACAGCGTGGGGGCGATGTTTGCATCCTCTGCCGCGGGGGCCTCATCCGCGGCTACGTGTTCCTGTGCGGGCTCTTCCGCGGACACCGTCCGGGTCAGCGGTGCCGACATCGAGCGGCGCGCGACCGGCACATCGTCGGTTTTCTCGCTGGCGTCGATACCGGTGGCAACGACCGAAACGCGCATGCCGCCTTCCATCTCAGTGTCGAGGGTCGAGCCGACGATGATGTTCGCCTCGGGGTCCACTTCCTCGCGGATGCGGTTGGCGGCCTCGTCCAGTTCGAACAGGGTCAGGTCGTGCGAACCGGTGATGTTGATCAGCACACCCTTGGCGCCCTTGAGGCTGATTTCGTCCAGCAGCGGGTTGGCAATCGCTTTCTCGGCCGCCTGAACCGCGCGATCCTCACCAGTGGCCTCACCGGTACCCATCATCGCCTTGCCCATCTCGTCCATCACCGCACGAACATCGGCAAAGTCGAGGTTGATCAGGCCCGGACGGACCATCAGGTCCGTCACGCCCTTGACGCCCTGATACAGAACGTCGTCGGCCATCGAGAAGGCCTCGGTGAACGTGGTCTTTTCATTGGCCAGACGGAACAGGTTCTGGTTCGGGATGATGATCAACGTGTCGACGACCTTTTGCAGGGCATCCACGCCGTCTTCGGCCTGACGCATGCGCTTGGCGCCTTCAAACTGGAAAGGCTTGGTGACAACACCAACGGTCAGCACGCCCAGTTCCCGCGCCGCCTGCGCGATGATCGGAGCCGCCCCGGTGCCGGTGCCACCGCCCATACCGGCGGTGATAAAGCACATATGCGCGCCCGCCAGATGATCGACGATCTGTTCGATACTTTCTTCGGCAGCTGCGGCCCCTACGGTCGGACGCGCGCCTGCGCCCAGCCCTTCGGTAACCTTGACACCCAGCTGAACCCGCGCCGACGAACGGCTTTGCTGCAGCGCCTGTGCGTCGGTGTTGGCGACGACAAATTCAACGCCATCCAGCTGTTTTTCGATCATGTTGTCGACAGCGTTGCCCCCAGCGCCGCCAACGCCAAATACGGTAATCCGAGGCTTGAGTTCGTCGTGCCCGGGCATCGAAAGATTCAATGTCATGCTCTGTCCGCCTGTTTATATGTTGCCGCAAAATGCGGTTTTTTCTGACCTATCCACAGATTATTTTACTGTGTCATTTCGGAAACGTCACCAGAAAAATCGCCAGAATCCACAAAATATGGAGGAAATAAGGCATCGAACAACGGCATTTCGCTGTTACCGCGACATGTTGCGGCGAAAGGCTCATGCACCACTACACGCGGAAAAACCCCACCCGCCCTGCGGGGGTGCGAAAACTCATTGATCACTCGTTTTAATCGCGGAAAACTGCTCAATGTCCTACCGCTGGGCCTCTATCGGGCCTTAGATAGTATTTTGCGGGAAATTGGCGGTCGCCGCAACCGATTTCTTTAGCTTATCGGGACACTTGGGCAGTTCAGGCTGTCCTCGGAAATGCTGCGGACCTCTTGGGTTTCACTGCCAACGAAGCGCGCCAGACGGACCATCAGCCGGTCGTCATGCAAAAAGGGCCACCAGCAGACCGGCAGGCCGTCGGGCGCATCGTCATAGAGAAAGCAGATCTGGCCGTTCGGCGTGGTGATCTGACCATAGACGCAACCCCGCCCCTCCATCCGCCAGACTGACAGAGTCGGGCTGAGGAATTCCTCGGCCCCGACCAGCATGCCGCTGCGGATTTCGTGGAAAGTGATTGTCTTGCCGACGACGGCGTTCAGAAACGCCTCGGGCGAGATCAGGGTCTGGGCCGCAGCCGCAGCGGGCAAGAAGGCCGCGCTGAGGGTTGCCCGGCGCAGACGTTTACCAATTGTCACGGAACCAGCGCACGGCGCGTTTGAAGGGGCGTGCGGCGTAGGTGTCGACAGGGATCTCGAAATCCCACCATTCGTCCTGCGGGTGCGCCGCAAACAGGCTGAGGCCCACCGCCGAGGAAAAGCCCGGCCCAGTCGCGGATTGCGGCAGGCCATGCACGCGCAGCGGGCGACCCAAACGAACACGTTGACCCAGAATGCGGCTGGCCAGCCCGTCGAGCCCCATGATCTGGCTGCCTCCGCCAGTCAGAACGATCTGTTGGCTGGGCAGGTGGTCAAAACCTGCAGCGTCCAGACGGGTGCGGACCTCTTCGAGGATTTCTTCGACGCGGGGGCGCATGATGCCGATCAGCTCGGCACGACTGACGGTGCGGCGGTCATGCTCCCAATCGCCGGTATCGCCGCCGATATCGATCAGGTCGCGGTCATCGGCCCCGGTTGCATGGACGCCGCCGTTGAAGGTCTTGATCCGTTCGGCCACCGCTGCGGGCACGCCAAGACCCATCGAAATGTCGCTAGTCACGTGATCGCCGCCCATGCGCACGCAATCGGCATAGATCATGTGTTTCTTCATGAAAATCGACACGCTGGTGGTGCCGCCGCCCATGTCGATACAGGCCGCGCCCAGTTCCTGCTCGTCCTCAACAAGCGCGGAAATGCCCGAGACATAGGCCGAGTTCGCAATCCCGGCCAATTCCAGATCACAGCGCTTGATACAGCGCACGATGTTCTGGATCGCCACCGCATCGACGGTGAGCATGTGCATATCCACAGCGAGGCTTTGCCCCAGCTGACCGCGCGGATCGATCAGGCCCGAGCGGTTGTCGAGCGCGAAATTCACCGGCTGGGCGTGCAGCACCTCGCGCCCTTCGCCGTAGTCGGGCACATCGCAGGCATTCAGGACGCGGCCCACTTCGGCCTCGGTGACCAGCTGGCCTTCCAGATCGACCTGCGCGTCAAGGCCATAGGAGCGCGGATTGGCCCCAGAGAATGACGCGATGACGTGATCGACGCGGATATCGGCCATCTTCTGCGCCGCCTGCAGTGCGGTGCGGATGGCGCGCTCGGTTTCCTGCATCGCGGTAACTTCACCGAATTGCACCCCGCGCGAGCGGGTGGTCGCAGCGCCGATGACGCGGAACCCGGTCTGACCGGCCATCGAGCCGATCGAGTTATCCTCGGACAGCCGCCCGGTCCCGTCGAAGCGCAGGACAAGGCAGGCGATTTTGGAGCTGCCCACATCCAGAATGGCGACGACGCCGCGTTGCATCGCTTGGCGGCGCATTTGCCGCATGGCGCGTTGGGACTGATAAAGATCGGTCATCATGGTCGTTACTGCCCGCTACTCACATCTACTTTTGTGTTCCACCAGTCTGCGCTGGCTGTTTCGTTCATTCGGATGGTTGGCCGCTGACCGAGGCGCATATCGACCACGGCCACATCACGTTCCAGAAGGTCCTGCACTTCGTTCACCGCCAGCACGCGTTCCAAGGCGCGCGCAGGGCGTTCGGTCGGCAGCATGATGCGCTGCTTGCGATCCAACACCAGATCCCAGCGCCGCTCGCCAACGCGGACAAGGCCGCGGACCCGCTCGCCCAAACTGCGGGCGGTAGAGAGGATTTGCAGCGCTTCCGGTACGTGTTTATCCGCGCCCTTCCCTGCGATCAGCGGAAGGTTCGCGTGATCGGCGCGCGCTGCGATCATGTCCACATGGGCACCGGTCTCATCCAATAGCTCGATCCCGTCACGGGTGCGCCAGACGATCACCGGCTGACGTTCGATCACGTTGACCTGCAGGATTCCGCCGGGGCGAATGCGTACGGTGGCCGATTTCACCGGGTCCAGCCCGGTGATCGTGTCGCGGATCTGTTCGACATCCAGATCCCAGGAGCTGAGCGGAAAGTCGAGCGGCACGACCTCGCGGATATCCTCGGACAATGTGGTCCCTGCCCCATCGATGGCCATCAGGTTGACCATGAATTCGGGGCGTTCCTGGATCGAGGTCTTGATGTCAGCAATATACGTCTCGAGCGCCATGCGGCGATCTTCCGAGGCGAAATACAGACCAATGGCTGTCACGACGGCCAGAATTGGCAGGCCGATCTTCAGGCCCCGGCGAATCCCGGGCGTCAGCATCCAGCGCTGCAGCCGGTAGCTGAGCTTTGACGGGGCCGGATCAACAAACCGGCCCGACCGGCCAAACAGACGCATTCCACGCAGGCGCAGCCTGGGCTCCGCCTTGGGTTCGGGCCTTGGTGCGGTATTAAAGTCGGCATCCGGCCCGGCCAGCGGTTTGGTCCGGTGGATCACCGGCGCGCGGGTGGCGATCAGCGGTCGCATGAGGCGTCCTCCACCATCCAGGCGCAGAGCTGGCCGAACGTCATGCCGCAATACTCGGCCTGTTCAGGCACCAGCGAGGTCGGCGTCATACCGGGCTGGGTGTTGGTTTCGAGCAGGAACAACCCGTCGACCCCCATGCTGTCATCCCAGCGATAGTCGGTCCGTGACACGCCGCGACATCCCAGCGCTTTATGCGCCTTCACCGCATAGTCCATGCAGCGATCAAAGATGTCCTGCGGGATGTCGGCGGGCAGCACATGCCACGATCCGCCGGGCTTGTACTTGGCGTCATAATCGTACCAGCCGCCATCAGTCATGATCTCGGTCACTGTCAGCGCGCGGTCGCCCATCACGGTCACGGTCAGTTCCCGGCCTGCGACATATTTCTCGACCATCACCTGATCGGGCATCGCCTCGTCCAGCTGAGGCGGGCCGTTGGCGTTTTCATGCACGATATAGATGCCGACGCTGGAGCCCTCGTTGTTGGGCTTGGCTACGTAGGGAGGTTCCATCACATGGACCTCGATCACCTCGACCTTGGGCACGATCACGCTGGGCACGACGGGCAGGCCCTCGGCGGCGTAGACCTCTTTGCTGCGCTGCTTGTCCATCGCAAGGGCCGAGGCCAGCACGCCGGAATGCGTATAGGGAATGCGCATCCATTCCAGCAGGCCCTGCACACAGCCATCCTCGCCCCAGCGGCCATGCAGGGCGTTGAAAACCACATCCGGCTTGATCTCTGAAAGGCGCGCGTAGAGGTCGGGACCTGCGTCCAGTTCGACCACTTCAAAGCCTTCTCCCACAAGGGCGGCTGCGCATTCGCGCCCAGAGCTGAGAGACACCTCGCGTTCCGCCGAGGGGCCACCCATCAATACCGCCACTTTGGGGTTTGTCCTGCTCGACATACCCAATGTGCGCCTCAATGTCCCCGGACCTTATGTGGTGGTCCGTACTGCGTTTATGCCTTTGATCCGTCGCCGTTAATTGCCTGTTTTGGTCTGACGGTTGGGGCTTTATTCATTCAGCGGATCACCGACCCGCATGATTTCCCACTCTAGCGTGATGCCGCTTGTTTCGTAAACCTTTTTTCGCACCTCTTCGCCCAGACCTTCGAGGTCAGCGGCGGTGGCTGTGCCGGTGTTGATCAGGAAATTCGAGTGCTTGGGGCTCATCTGCGCTCCACCTTTGATGGCGCCACGCATGCCTGCGTTGTCGATCACCTTCCACGCCTTGAGGTCATGCACATCATCCGCGCGCCCGGTCGAGGAGAACCCGGCGGGATTGCGGAAGGTCGATCCGGCGCTACGATCCTTGGTGGGTTGGGTTTCGTCGCGCTTTTGCAGCTGCGCTGCCATGCGGGCGTGTAGCTCAGCAGGATCGCCCGAGGGGCCTTGGAACGTCGCCGAGACCAGCACCGCGCCTTCGGGCAGGTCGGACTGGCGGTAGCGGAAATTCAGGTCCTGTGGGGTAAGGTCCATGACCTCTCCGGTCCGGGTGACGATGGTGGCCTTTTGCAGCACATCCGCGGTGTAGCTGCCGTAACAGCCCGCGTTCATGCGCACGGCCCCGCCGATAGAGCCGGGGATCGTGCGCAGGAAGGTCAGGTCCACACCCGCATCTGCCGCTTTGCGCGCCACATGCGCATCCAGCGCCGCAGCGCCTGCAGTGACAGTGTTGCCGTCGACCGAAATGCCGTTGAACCCGCGCCCGAGCCGGATCACCACGGCCCGCAGACCGCCATCACGGACAATGAGGTTCGAGCCGACGCCCATCGGAAAGACCGGCACATCGGCGGGCAGATCGCGCAGAAAGGCATGCAGGTCCTCGATATCTGCGGGTTGGAACAGATAGTCGGCTGGTCCGCCGACGCGCAGCCAGGTCAGGTCATTCAATGGACGGGCCTGAGTCAGGCGGCCCCGAACATCGGGCAGATTCATCATGTGTTTGCCCTTGCCGCCAGGCTGCGCCCTCCGACACCGCCCATGATCACTGCGAACAGGAAGGGCAGAACACCGCCCGTCAGCCAGACAAAGGGGCCAAAGGCTTGTTCTTCTTCGCCGGTTTCGACGCCCGCAAGCATCACGATCAGCGCCAACGCCACGGCCGAGGTCAGCCCGATCAGCCACAGCAACCCTTTGGTGCCGATCCAGCGCCCGGCGACAAAGCCCGCAAGGGTGCCGAAGACGAGACAGATGAGTGGCAGATAGGCGAAGGTGGCGACGTTGACCATTGGGACCTCCTGAAACGGTCGGTTACTTGTTGGCCGCCTTCATGCCCTGCATTTTCGCCTTTGTCCAACGGGTGAGATAAATCACCGGCCAGCGCAGCACGGACATGCCTGCGGCAAGGACAAGCAGCCCAACCCACGGGCCGTTTTCATAGGTGACATAGCCCAAAATGGGAACGCCCACAGCGATCAGGAAATAGGCGCGTCGCCAGTGGTTGTCTTTGCTGGGCAGCATGGCCAGAATATTGGCGGTCAGCCCCCAAAGACCGGCAAGCGCGATTGACCAGTTCACTCAGACACCTCTCTGCCCGTCCATTTGCGCCAGTAATAGCGGATCGGGTTGCGGTACATCGAGGCAAAGCCGGCAATGGCCAGCACTCCGATGAACCAGCCATAATCGTAGCTCAGCCACAGGATCAGTGCGGGCGCGCTGACAAACAGCACCAGGCCCGGCGGGAATTGCAGGCGCATGGGCAACATCGCCACGATGGTCGAGGCGAGCACCCAGCCGCAGGCGATTATGAGCGACCACGCCACCGTATCAGCTCGCTTTGGCGATCAACCGGTCGGGCAACCCGTTGGCCCAGGCACTGATCGTACCCGCACCGAGGCAGACGACCATATCGCCGGGACGGGCCTGTTCGCGCACGAGGCGTTCGAGGTCACTTTCATCCAGTATGGCCCGCGCATGACGGTGGCCGTGGCGGATCAGACCTTCGACCAGATCATCGCGGCTGGCGCCCTCAATCGGGTCTTCGCCCGCGGCAAAGACCTCGGCAATGGCGACCACATCGGCGTCGTTGAAGCAGGTGCAGAAATCGTCGAACAGGTTGGAGAGGCGCGAATAACGGTGCGGCTGGTGGACGGCGATGACGCGGCCCTCGGTGGCCTGACGTGCAGCCTTGAGAACGGCTGCAATCTCGACCGGGTGGTGGCCGTAATCGTCGATGATGGTGACACCGTTGATTTCCCCGACCTTGGTAAAGCGGCGGTTGACGCCGCCGAAATTGGCCAGTGCCTCGCGAATTTCGCTGGCCTTCATGCCCAGATGGCGGGCCACGGCCACGGCGGACAGGGCGTTCGAGACGTTGTGGTCCCCCGGCATCGGCAGGGTACAGCCCTCGATCACCTTGTCTTCGTATTGCAGGTGGATGTCGAAATGGGCGACGCCGCCTTTGTAGGTCAGGTTCTCGGCCCGCACATCGGCCTGCGCGTTGAAGCCATAGGTGCGCACACGGCGGTCAGTGATGCGCCCGACCAGAGCCTGCACCTCGGCATGATCCGTGCAGCAGACGGCCAGACCGTAGAAGGGCAGGTTTGAGACGAACTCGTGGAAACCGTCGCGCAGTTGGTCGAAATCGCCCCAATGCTCCATATGCTCGGGGTCGATATTGGTGACGATGGCGATGGTTGCAGGCAGGCGATTGAACGAGCCATCAGATTCGTCGGCCTCAACCACCATCCATTCACCCTGCCCCATCCGCGCGTTCGAGCCATAGGCGTGGATGATGCCGCCATTGATGACGGTGGGGTCGAAATCTCCGGCGACCATAAGCTCGGCCATCATCGTGGTCGTGGTGGTCTTGCCGTGGGTTCCGGCGATGGCGATGTTCGAGCGCAGCCGCATCAGTTCGGCCAGCATGTCGGCGCGACGCACGACCGGAAGGCCCTGAGCGCGCGCCTCGTCCAGTTCCGGATTGCCCGGCTTGATCGCGGTCGAGACCACGACCACGGCGGCGTTCTGCAGGTTTTCGGCGCGCTGGCCGACAAAGATTTCGGCCCCCAGCGAGGCCAGACGATCGGTGATTTTCGACGCCTTGAGATCCGACCCCTGCACCCGGTAGCCAAGGTTCAGAAGCACCTCGGCAATGCCCGACATCCCGATCCCGCCGATGCCCACAAAGTGGATCGGCCCAACGTCCTGCGGCAGTTTGGTTGCTGGATTCATGAGGTCTCCTTCTGCGCCAGTTGTTCGACAAGGGCGACCAGACGCTCGGTCGCGTCCGGAGCCCCAACCGATAGCGCGGCATGGGCCATTTGCTGTGCGGCTTCGGGGTTGGTGAAAACCGTGGTCATTTGCTGTGTCAGCGCGGCAACGTCAAGGGCGTTTTCGGGGATCATGATCGCCCCGCCCGCCTGAACCAGCCCACGCGCGTTGGCGGTCTGGTGATCTCCGGCGGCTGCGGCGAAGGGGATCAGGATCGAGGGTCGCCCAATCACCGAGATATCAGCAACGCTGGACGCGCCCGAGCGCGAGATGACCAGCTGCGCCTCGGACATCCGCCGAGGGACGTCTTCGAAGAAGGGTTGTACATCGGCAAGGATGCCATGTTCGGCATAGAACGCGGCCACACGCGCCTGATCTTCCGCGCGCGCCTGATGCGAAACCCGGATGAAGCCGCGCAGATACTCTGGCAGCGCCGCAATCGCGTCGGGCACCACGTCGCTGAGGATGCGTGCGCCCTGCGAGCCACCCATGACCAGCACCGACATCGGATAATCGCCCGGCGGGATATAGGGAGCAGCGGCGCGCTCCAGTACGGCGGCGCGTACCGGGTTGCCGGTGTGCAGACCCTTCGCGCCTTCGGGCAGGTCTGTGGGCCAGACGCCGCAGGCCACCTTTGCCACGCGGGTGGCAAAGAGCTGGTTCACGCGTCCCAGCACTCCGTTCTGTTCGTGGATCATGCGGGGGATTTTCAGCAGCGTCGCCGCGCCCAGCGCCGGGATCGACGGATAGCCGCCAAAGCCCACCACCACGTCCGGCTTGTCACGCATCATCCCTGCCGCCATGCCGGTCACGCCCGCGGCAATCTTCGGCCCGACCATCACCTTGGCGGCCAGACCGCCACGGGCGAAAGTGGCGGAGGAGGCCTCGACGATTTCGACGCCTTTGGGAAACGCGCCGGTATAACGTGCGCCACGGGGATCGGTGGACAGGCGCACGCGCCAGTCCTTGAGCAGCATCGCCTCGGCCAGCGCCTGCGCGGGGAACATGTGCCCCCCGGTACCGCCCGCCGCAATCAGAAGATAAGGTGTGCTCATCAGCCTCGTCCGCGCAGAATGTCGCCAAGCTCGCCTTGTGGGCGGGTTCGGGTGAAGGCCAGCAACATGCCAACCGCAATTCCGCCCGCAATCAGCGACGAGCCGCCATAGCTGACGAAGGGCAGCGTCATGCCCTTGGCGGGCAGCAGGCGCACGGCGACGCCCATGTTGATCATGGCCTGGACGCCGAACATGCAGGCCAGGCCGGTGCCGGCCAGACGGATGAACATGTCGCGTTCACGCATCAGCCGCAGCAGGGAGCGCACGACGATCAGTGAATAAAGCGCGATGATGATCAGGACGAGGATCAGGCCGTATTCCTCGGCTGCCACCGCGATGATGAAATCCGTATGCGCATCGGGCAGAGACCATTTCACCTGCCCCTCACCGACGCCAACACCGAACAAGCCGCCCTCGCGGATGGCGTTGGTGGCATAGCCTAGCTGGGTGGTCGGATCGACCTCTTGGTTCAGGAACCCGTCGATGCGGCGGGCGAAGTGCTCGGAATTGGAATAGGCGAACATGCCCCCCAACACGACCGCCCCGGCCATGCCCAGCAGCAGCAACATCGGTGCGCCGGCCACGAAATACATCACGCCCCAGCCAAAGAGAATCAGGCAGGCCTGCCCGAAATCGGGCTGCATCACCAGCATCGCGACGATGGACATACACAGTGCAAACGACCAGAGCCGCCCCGGCGGGCCGTTGATCTCTTGCGAGGCAGCCAGAAGCCATGCGGCGACGACGACGAAACCGGGTTTGAGGAATTCCGATGGCTGCAGCGAGGCGAAGCCCAGCGAATACCAGCGCACCGCGCCCTTGCCGAAATCGGTGCCGAAGATCGGCAGGAAAGCCAGCGCTACGAAGGAGGCCAGAAAGCCCAAGATCGCCAGACGTCGCACCAGCGTGGGTGACATCATCGAGGTCAGCAGCATCGCAACCAGTGCCAGCCCGCCAAACAGCGCCTGACGTTCGACATAGTGGAACGGATCGAACCCGTTGCGCCCCGCGAGCGGCGGCGATGAGGCCAGCCCCAGCAGAAGCCCGATGACAAACAGGATCAGAACGCAGGACATCGTCCAGCAGTCAATTGTCCGCCACCACTTTGGAAGAATCGGTTCGCCGCGCTGGTCCTGGACCGCGCCATACACCATCTCAGTCATGAGATACCGCCACTATCTGCCTCGTACACGTCCCGTTTTCGGGATCTGATTGAGAGTCTACAGCGATTTTTGCATTCAGGCCAGTGGAATGACGGCGTTTCAGCGATTTCTGAGCGGCACTGTTTCAATCACCGGCGACCGTCTTTCCGGCTGAAGATTGCAGATGTCAGTCGAAGCGTCGAAACCGACCGAAACGCGGCGATTAACTTCGCTTTATAAAGACCCGGTTTCGTTGCGAAATGCGGACACCATGGCGCTTTCACGGCAAGGCGATGAGGTGACGTTCAGGATGTTCTACCCGGCCAGCAGCGGTTTGCGGTTCTTCACATGACGGCGGATCAGCGAGCGAACCTGTCCGCCCCGCGCCGGTGTCAGACGCGCAAGTTGCGGTGCATGAACACCTGTCGCGACCTCGGGGAACAGCGCCTCGATTTCCGCCAGAGCGTCTTTGCCGACGCCTTTCAGGGCTTCGGGCCCTGTGAACAGACTCTCGGACGGGGCGCCTTCGGCGAAGACCACCTCGTGCCGGTCGAACAGCATGTGAACATAAGTGATCGAGGTTGCGTCCTCGTCAACAGACACGCCTGGCAGATCCAGAAGCTTCCCTGCCGGGATCAGAACTTCGCCCGTCTCGAACATGCGCACCGCAATCGGAGACCGCACAAGCATGCGATGCTGCGGCGATACACGCAGGTCGCGTGCTGGCAGGCCCTCGCCCAGCGCACCTTTGGCAATCCGGATCGGGCGCAGCTTGGGTTTGGCTGCTAAATCAACGCGATCCAGATCGCGTGAACCGATCCAGCGAATGATCTGTGGGCCATGGTCAAGGGTCAGCACCGCATCCCCGGCCTTGAGCGTTTCGATCGCGCGAGGCCCATCCGGGGTTTCGATCCGGGTGCCCGTGACAAAGCATGGCACAACCGTATCGACATCGATGTTCGGGCCGTTATCAACAACGCCATTGATCGTGAGCGTTGTGTTCAGAGGCGGAACAGAGCCCCCGATAAAGGCCAGGAAAAAGCCTGCTTCTTCGTTGATCGTGAGGGAGTTTCCATCACCGTTGATGTCGTAGTCGAAGACGCCGATCTCATAGGTGTTGGTTCCGTCCGTCACCTCAATCGTGAAGTCCCAATAGATGGCATTTCCCGCAAGGGTTTGCGTCGGATCGTTGGGGGTTTCGTTGCTCTGGTCGTCGCCGTCGAAAATGGTCCCGTCCGCCCCATCCTCGATCGTGATCTGACTGTAGCTCGAAATCTGGAAGGTCGTGCCCGTCGCGTCGAACGTGACATCTGCAGCAGACAGCGTGGAATCGGTGCGAAACGCACCAAAGATTGTTGTCGGCATTGGGGGCAACTCCACCAGAACTGAAAAACACGCGCTCTGTTTCTTAACCAAAAGCACTAAGGTTTTGCTAAGGACAGCTTGCACACCGGTCAAGTGAGTCTAACCAATTCGTCAGATCTTGTGACCGATGCACATCCTTCCGGGCGACCACGAACCAACACTGGCTGTTCAGAGATCCGAATTCGCCGGGGCTTGAGCACGTCAGCCCCTTGCCTTCGCGCCGATTACAGGCCAAGGGCGGAGGCATGAATTATGACACGATCATCCTTGGCGCCGGGGCTGCCGGCATGATGTGCGCCGTCCATTGCGGCGGGCGCGTGCTGGTGATTGATCATGCAAAAGCGCCGGGTGAAAAGATCCGCATCTCAGGCGGTGGGCGATGCAATTTCACAAATATGTATGCGGGGCCGGGCAATTTCCTGTCGAACAATCCGCATTTCAGTAAATCCGCGCTGGCACGGTATACGCAGTGGGATTTCATCGATCTGGTCGGTCGCCATGGCATTGCATGGCATGAGAAAACGCTGGGGCAGCTGTTCTGCGACGGGTCGTCGAAGCAGATCATTCAGATGCTGCTGGACGAGATGGAGCGCGCCGGGGCCACGCTTTGGGTTCAGACCAGTTTGCGCGATCTGCGCAAGACCGAGAGTGGCTTTGCCCTGGACGTCGAACGCGAGGGCAAGCGCATCCCCCTGACCTGCCGCAATCTGGTGCTGGCCACCGGCGGCAAGTCGATCCCCAAGATGGGCGCGACCGGGCTGGCCTATGACATCGCGCAGCAATTCGGGCTGCAGGTGACCGAAACGCGGGCGGCGCTGGTGCCGTTCACCTTCTCGGACGGGCGTTTCAAGGACCTGTCCGGCGTCTCTCTGGCCGCGCGTCTGTCCAATGCGCGCACCAGCTTTGACGAAGCTCTGTTGTTCACCCATCGCGGGCTGAGCGGACCTTCGGTGCTGCAACTGTCTTCCTATTGGCACGAGGGGGAGGAGGTCAGGGTTAACCTGATCCCCGATCTGCCGCTGTTCGATCTGCTGCGCGATCAGCGGCAGGCCGGTGGGCGCAAAGCGCTGACCACCGAGTTGGCGCGCCACCTGCCCACGCGGCTGGTGGACCATCTCAAGCATCATATACCGATGAAGGGCAATCTTGCGGATCAGTCCGACGCGGCGCTGTCCGATCTGATCGCTGCGCTGTCCGACTGGCGGCTTACGCCGTCAGGCACCGAGGGCTATCGCACGGCCGAGGTGACTCTGGGCGGGATCGACACCGAGGGCCTGTCGTCGAAAACGATGGAGGCCAGGGATGTCCCCGGCCTCTATGCGATTGGTGAAGCGGTGGATGTCACCGGCTGGCTGGGTGGCTACAACTTCCAGTGGGCGTGGTCCTCGGGCCACGCCGCGGGAAGCGCCATCGCAGGTCGTTAGCCGACAACGTTGTAGCCACGTCCGCGCATGCAGTTGCGCACGATGACTTCCTTGTTCTGGTTCTTGTTGATCACATCGGCACCAGCCCCGACCAGAGCACCGGCAACGGCTGCGCGACCCAGATTGTCGCTGCTGTCCTGAACGATGCCGGTGACGGCAGCAGCACCTGCCGCGCCGATGGCCGCGTTCCCTGCGGTCGATCCGTCAACACCGGGCTGCGAGGCGGCCAGTTGCTGGCACTGCGCCAGATCAGAGTTGTAGTTCGGGCCCACCGGACCGTCGATCACCGGCTGATAGCTGGCGCCAGTGTTGGTGCAGGCCGCTACAGCCAGCAGAGCGGGAACGACCAGAAAAAGTTTACGATTTGGCATATTCATGACCTCGTGTTGAGTTTCCTGAAGGCAAAAACCAATGCGCATGGCGCGTCAAGCAGATAGGCCACAGCTTCGCCGAACCGGCAATCTATTGCAAATGCCCCGCTTTCAGAGGCGTTTTTTGACCTCAGCCACGAAATCATCGCCGCGCTGTTCAAAGTTGTCATACTGGTCAAAACTGGCCGCGGCCGGGGCCAGCAGGACCACTTCACCCGATTGCGCGTCAGCCATGGCCTGTTCGACGGCGGCGGCCATGGTGGTGCAAACCTGCGCCTCGGCGGTCAGTTGCATGGCAAAGCCTGCAGCCTCGCGCCCGATGACATAGGCCTTGATCACCTGATCCCCTGCCCCGTTCAGCGCCTCAAGCCCGCCTTCCTTCTCAAGCCCGCCGCAGATCCAACGTATCTTCTTGAACGCGCTCAGCGCTTTCAGCGCGCTGTCCACATTGGTGGCCTTGGAGTCGTTGACATAGGTCACGCCGTCCGCCTCGGCGATGATCTGACTGCGGTGCGGCAGACCCGGGAAGCTGTGCAACGCGTCCTCGATCACACGCGGGGCAAGGCCCAGCGAACGGCAGGCGGCATAGGCGGCGCAGGCGTTCTGGTGGTTATGCGCGCCGGGCAGACCCCGGATACCGCGCAGGTCGATCGAACCCGTCTGGCGGCCCTTGCGGTATTCCGACAGGAACCCCTTGCGGGCAAAGACCTGCCAGCCCGGCCCGGGCAGCTTGCGCGCGACCGAGATGCGGATCACCCGGTCATCCGACGGCCCCTCGGCCAGTTGCCCGGCCAGAAACGCGCCCTCTGCCTCATCGATGCCGATCACGGCGCGGTCCGGGCCGCCTTCGGCGAACAGGCGACGCTTGGCTGCAAAATAACCGCCCATGCCCCCGTGCCGATCCAGATGATCGGGTGAAAGATTGGTGAACACCGCCACATCCGGTGTCAGCGCGCGGGCCAGTTCGGTCTGATAGCTGGAAAGCTCCAGCACCACGACCGATCCATCGCCGCCCGGATCGATATCCAGCACGCCGCGCCCGATATTGCCCGCCAACTGCGAGTCGCGCCCGGCCTCTGTCAGGATATGGTGAATCAAAGCGGCAGTCGTCGATTTGCCGTTCGAGCCCGTCACCGCGATCACCCGAGGCGGGGTGTCATAGTTATGCCATTCCGGCCCCGCGAAAGAGCGGAAGAACAGGCCGATATCATTATCGACGGGCACACCGGCGTCCAAAGCAGCGGCCACGACCGGGTTAGGCGTGGGGTAAAGATGCGGAATGCCCGGCGAGACGATCAGCGAAGTTATGTCATCAAACGCCCCGTGACGGCGCAGATCGGCGCAGGCGAAGCCTTCACCCTCGGCGGCCTCACGCGCAGCGGGGTTATCATCCCAGCAGATCGGCGCGGCCCCGCCCGCGCGCAATGCCCGCGCCGTGGTCAGACCCGACCGGCCCAGTCCCAGAACTGCAACTTTCTGTCCTGAAAATCCTTTGACCGGGATCATGCCGCCCACCTTTGTAGATTAGAAATTTGCGCCACACTGCACCGAAGGATTTCCCAAAGGCAAGGGCGCGTTCAGGCTCGCGCCGTGGCGCGAGCCGGGCCCAACGGGTGGCAGGTGGGCAGCAGGCCCTCCGAACCCGGCGGGAGCGTTACCGGACTTTCAGCGTCGCCAGACCGATCATCGCCAGGATCAGCGAAATGATCCAGAAGCGGATCACGATGGTGGGTTCGGCCCAGCCTTTTTTCTCATAGTGGTGATGGATCGGAGCCATCAGGAACACGCGCTTGCCGGTGCGTTTGAAGTAAAGCACCTGGATGATCACGCTCAGCGCCTCGACCACGAACAGCCCGCCTACGATGGCCAGCACCAGCTCGTGCTTGGTGGCCACGGCAATCGCGCCCAGCGCGCCGCCCAGGGCCAAAGATCCGGTGTCGCCCATGAACACCGCTGCCGGAGGGGCGTTGTACCACAGGAACCCAAGCCCCGCGCCGAAAAGCGCTGAGGTGAAAATGAAGATTTCACCCGTACCGGGCACATAATGCACATCGAGATATTCGGTGAAGTCGACCCGGCCCACCGCATAGGCAATCACGCCGAGGGTCGAGGCGGCGATCATCGCGGGCATGATGGCCAAACCGTCCAGGCCGTCTGTCAGGTTCACCGCATTGGCGGCCCCGACGATCACGATCACCGCGAACGGGATGTACAACAGACCCAGATTGATCAGAGTATCCTTGAACACCGGCAGCGCCAGTTGGTTCTGCAAATCGGCGGGGTGATGCAGCGAGGCCCAGAGCGAGGCCAGCACAGCGATGATAATCCCCAGCGCCAGCCGCATTTTGCTGGAGACACCCTTGGTGTTCTGCTTCGACACCTTGGCATAGTCGTCGGCAAAGCCGATGGCCGCATAGGCCAACGTTACGAACAGCACCATCCAGACATATGGGTTGTCCCAGCGCGCCCAGATCAGGGTCGAGGTCACCAGCGCACCCACGATCAGAAGGCCGCCCATAGTGGGGGTTCCGGCCTTGGACAGATGCGCCTCGGGGCCGTCATCGCGGATCGGTTGGCCTTTGCCCTGCTTGCGGCGCAGCACGTTGATCAGGGGCTTGCCGAACAGGAAGCCAAAGATCAGCGCGGTCAGAAAGGCTCCGCCTGCCCGGAACGTGATATAGCGGAAGAGGTTCCAGAAATCCCCTCCGTCCGACAGGGCGGTCAACCAATAGAGCATTACAAAACCTTTCTCACAAAATGACGGCTCTCTGGCGCGCTGCCATGCCCCATTTGCCGCAGACCGTCAACGATCCGCGCCAATGCCATACTCAGCGACCCCTTGGCCATCACGACGTCGCCGCTTTGGATCAGTTCCGGCAGGTAGGCTGCCATCTCATCGCTGGTTGCCGTCCACAGCCCGCGCTTGCCCTCGGGCAGGGCCTGATGCAGCGCCTGCATCAGCGGGCCGATGCAGTGCACCTGATCGACATGCGCCATCGCAGGCACATCAGCCATGGCGGCGTGCATGGCGCGCTCTTCAGCGCCCAGCTCTTTCATGTCGCCCAGAAAGGCAATCCGGCGGTCGCCCTGAAGGGCTCCCAACACGTCCAGCGCGGCCTCCATCGAGGTGGGGTTGGCGTTGTAGCTTTCGTCCAGCAGTTTGATCGTGCCGCCGTATTGCAGCCTTATGAGTTCGCGCACACCGCGCCCTTTGACCGGCGACCACCCGCGCAGGCCCGCAATCGCCTGATCCAGATCGACGCCCAGTTCGACGCAAGCGGCCAGAGCGCCCAGCGCGTTCATGGCAAAGTGGGTTCCCGCGGATTGGACATCGAAGGTGATGTCGGCGCCGCCAACAAGTCCGTGCCCCTGCACTGAGTCGGGGCCCTGGAGCACGTTGGTCAGGACATAATCCCGCGCCTTGTGGCCGAATTCGACAATCTTCACACCTTGCGCAGCGGCGCAGTCGCGCAGAATGCCCGCGTGTTCGATATCGGCATTGACGATGGCGGTGCCGCCCTCGGTCAGCCCGTCGAAGATCGCGGCCTTCTCATGGGCGATGCCCGCAACCGAGTCGAAGGCTTCCAGATGGACGGCGGCCACGGTGGTCACCAGCCCCACATGCGGCTGCGCCTGCTGGGCCAGAGGGGCGATTTCGCCCGGATGGTTCATACCGATCTCGATAACGGCGAATTCGGTGTCGCGCGGCATCCGTGCCAGCGTCAGCGGCACACCCCAATGGTTGTTGTAGCTGGCGACGCTGGCATGGGTTTTTCCTTGCGTTTCCAGAATGCTGGCCAGCATTTCCTTGGTCGAGGTCTTGCCGACGCTGCCGGTCACCCCCACCACGCGCGCCTTGGTTCGGGCACGGGCCGCCTGCCCCAGCGCCTCAAGACCCGTCTGTACGTCATCGACGATCAACAGCGGCGCATCCTCGGGCACGCCTTCGGGGATATGCGAAACAAGCGCCGCGCCTGCGCCTTTTTCCAGCGCCTGTGCGACGAAATCATGGCCGTCACGGGCAGCTTTGAGCGCGACAAACAGGTCTCCGGGTTGCAGGGTGCGGGTGTCAATCGAGACGCCGTTCACCTGCCAATCGGTGGTGGCGCGGCCCTTGGTGGCTTCGGCGGCCTCGGCTGCGGTCCAGAGCGTCATGCGACCCTCCCGTCCAGAGCGGCTACCGAGATGCTTGCCTGCTCTGCGTCATCGAAGGGCAGGATCTGATCGCCGACAATCTGGCCAGTTTCATGGCCCTTGCCCGCGATCAGCAGCGCATCCCCGGGCTGCAGAGCGTCAACGCCGCGCAGAATGGCTTCGGCCCGGTCGCCCACTTCGGTGGCACCTTTCGCACCCAACAACACGTCGGCGCGTATGGCTGCAGGGTCTTCGCTGCGGGGATTGTCGTCTGTTACAATGACGGCGTCAGCAAATTTTGCGGCCTCGCGCCCCATCAATGCCCGTTTACCTTTGTCACGATCCCCTCCGGCGCCAACAATCGCAATTATCCTTCCCAAGACATGCCGGCGCAGCGCCTTCAAAGCGGTAGCAATGGCCTCTGGTGTATGCGCATAATCCACAAATACCGTGGCGCCATTTTCACGAGTCGCCACCAATTGCATCCGACCGCGCACCGATATCAGGTGCGGCAAAGTATCGAAAACGCGGTTGTGATCTTCGCCGCATGCAATCACGAGACCACAAGCCAGCATCACATTGTGCGCCTGAAAATCGCCAATCAGATTGATAGACCTAACATAAGTTCGTATCTCGGTTGGCGCTTTGTAGGAAAAGCGTAGTTTCTGCCCGGTGTCGCTAAATTGATCGAGATCTCGGATGCCAAAATCCGTATCGCCGTCACCGACGGTATAGACGGTATTGCCACGTTCTTCAGCCCTTTCAACCAATGTTGGCCCTAGAGGATCATCTGTGTTGATCACGGCTGCTGCATTCGCAGGGAGCAGTTCTGAAAAGAGGCGCGCCTTTGCTTCAAAATAGTCTTCGAACGTTTCGTGATAATCCAGATGGTCACGCGATAGGTTCGAGAAAGCCGCCGCCTTCATCCGCACCCCGTCCAACCGACGTTGGTCAAGCCCGTGAGACGAAGCTTCCATCGCCACATGAGTCACTCCATTTTCAGCCGCTTGGGCCAGGCACCGATGTAATGTGATCGGATCGGGTGTTGTGTGAGCCAATGGCGCTGTCCAGGCCCCTTCGACACCCGTGGTGCCGATGTTTATGGCTTTGTAGCCAAGCTCTGTCCAAATCTGCCGCACAAAAGTTGCGACAGAGGTTTTGCCATTGGTGCCGGTGACAGCAACAATGGTTTTCGGCTGCGCGCCGAACCACAGGGCGGCGGCCCCTGCCAATGCCTGACGGGGGTCTTCGGTCACGATCAGGGCAGCGTCGGATGCGGCCAGTTCTTCGGCGGCGATCTCCGCCCCTTCAGCATCCGTCAGAATGGCAGCAGCGCCCATGCGTAGGGCAAACTGGATGAATTCACCGCCATGGATGCGGGTGCCGGGAAGAGCTGCGAAGAGGAAACCGTCTTTGACCTCACGGCTGTCGACGGCCAGACCGGTGATGTCGGGATTGGCCCCGCCCCGTGCGGTCAGGGCCAGTTCGCTGAGTTTCTTTGACTGATTGCCCATGACCCACCTTTCGCCGGACAGCCTAATTTGAGGTCAGCGTTATAGCAGCGCGCGCCTCAGGCTCAAGCCGGGGTCTGAGGCCCAGCAAGGGTGCCACGCGTCCGATCAGTTCGGCGGCAACGGGGACGGCGGTCCAACCCGCCGTGCGACGCTTTTCACCGTAGGCGACGATGGACGGCTCATCGAGCGTAACAATCAGCACATATTTCGGATCGTAGGCCGGGAAAATGGTGGCGAAGGTGGCGATCACCTTGTCCTCATAGTAGCCACCACGCGGCTTCGGTTTGTCGGCGGTGCCGGTCTTGCCTGCCACGTCATAACCTTTGACATCACCAAAGCTGGCGGTACCGTCGGTCACGACTTTGCGCAACATATCCTGCGCCTGCTTGGCGGTGCTTTCGGACATCACGCGAGGCCCGTATTGTGGACCGTTGCGGCGCAGGATGGTGGGGCTGACATAATGCCCGCCATTGGCAATCGCTGCGTAACCGGCGGCCAGATGCATCGGGCTGGTTGAAAGGCCGTGACCATAGGAGATGGTCACAGTGCTCAGCTCACCCCATTTCTTGGGCTTGAGCGGTTGCCCGCCCTTGGCCTCGACAATCTCAAACGGGGTCGGGTCGAACATACCCAGAGCGTTCAGGAAATCCTGCTGCCGCTGCGCACCGATCTGCAATGCCAGCCGCCCGGTGCCCCGGTTCGAGCTGTGCACGATCACATCGGCGACGCTGATCTCGCCATAGTTCTTGCCGTTGAATTCCCCAATCGGGAAACGGCCGATTTTCATCGGGCCCGAGGTGTCGATGATCGTGTTGGAGTTCACCAGCCCCAACTGCACCGCCTGCGCGGCAGTGAAGATTTTGAACACCGAGCCCAGCTCATACACGCCCTGCACATAGCGGTTGAACAGCGGGCTGTCCGAGGGGTCAAAGCCCGAGGTCGGCGGGCGTGGGCGGTCGTTGGGGTCGAAGGATGGCAGCGACGCGGCCGAGACGACCTCGCCCGTATGGGCGTTCATCAGAACTGCCGAAGCGCCCTTGGCGTTCATGATCTTCATGCCGCCATAAAGCACCTGTTCAACAGCCGCCTGAACGGTCAGGTCCAGCGACAGTTGAAGGGGTTTGTTGCCGTTGGCCGGGTCACGCAGGTAGTCGTCGAACTGTTTCTCGACACCTGCCACGCCGATCACCTCGGCAGCACTTACGCCCTCGCGGCCAAAGCCCGAGCCGCCCAGAATATGTGCGCCCAGCTTGCCGTTCGGGTACAGGCGCATCTCACGCGGACCGAACAGGATGCCGGGATCACCGATGTCATGCACGGCCTGCTTCTGCTCGGGCGAGATACGTTTCTTGATCCACAGGAACTTGCGATTGCCGGTGAAGTCTTTGACCAGACGCTCTTTTTCCAGATCGGGAAAGATCGCAACCAGCTGATCAGCCGCTGCGATAGGATCGATCATCAGGGGCGGCTGCGCATAGACCGAATAGGTGTCCAGATTGGTCGCCAGAATGCGCCCCTCGCGGTCGACGATATTGGCGCGCTGCATGGCAATGGAGGCGCCCGGCGCGCTGGCCAGAGGTTCCTGTGCTTCGGACGTCGCCAGAACGCCCATGCGGAAGCCCACGACCGAGAAGGCGCAGAAGAAGAACAGGCCTAGCACCAGCAGGCGGCCTTCGGCGCGCGCGCGGGCGCGGTCTTTCATGTCTTCGTGGCGTTTGCGGATGTTCTCACGCTCAATCGCCTTGGGGTTTTCACCCTTGGCACGGGCGTCGAGAATACGGGCCAGAGGGCGGAGCGGTGTACGGGTCATGGGATCTGCACCTCGATCAACGCCTGAACATCGGTGATGTCCTCGAGTTCAAGCGGGTCGACAATGGGCAGGTCCGGGTCCTCGCCATAGCTGATCTGATCCGCACGGCCAAACTGTTCGGCCCGCAGAGGCAGCAGGCCGAGACGTTCGAAATTCAGGTCTGCCAGTTCGCGCAGGCGGTCAGGACGGTTGAGATAGGCCCATTCAGCGTTCAGCACGGCCAACCGCGCCTGCGCCATCCCGATCTGACGCTGCAGCGATTGCGTTTCTTTCACCACCTGCTGGGTGCGGTAGTTTTCCTGATAGGCCCAGAGCGCCAGCCCGAACACGGAAAGGGCCGTCAACACATACAGAATACTCTTCATCTTGCTCTTCCCCCCAGTTGCGGCATGCCGATGGCGCGGGCCTCAATTTCCCCCGCCGGGGCGTCCGTCCGGACCGCGACGCGCAGCTTGGCCGAACGCGCGCGCGGATTTTCCTGTAGTTCCTGCTCATCCGGCCCCACAGCCTTGCGGGTCTTGAGCGTGAATTGCGGCTGATCCTGCGCCATCTCGGGCGCGTAGCGGTTGGCGCGCCCGGTTTTTCCGGCGCGCGATTGGAAGAAGCGCTTCACCATCCGATCCTCGATGGAATGGAAGGTGACGACCGCCAGTTGCCCGCCGGGTTTCAGAGCGCGTTCGGCGGCCATGAGGCCCTGAAACAGCTCTTCATATTCCGCATTTACCGCGATGCGCAGGCCCTGAAAGCTGCGCGTCGCCGGGTGCGACTGGCCGGGTTTCGGGCGCGGCAGGCAGGATTCGATGATCTCGGCCAGACGCAGAGTCGTGGTGATCGGTTCCTCAGCCCGCGCCTTGACGATGGCCTTTGCGATGCGACGGCTGGCGCGTTCCTCGCCGAAATGGAACAGGATTTCGGCCAGTTGCGCCTCGGTCGCCGTGTTGACAAGATCGGCGGCGCTTTCGCCTTCCTGGCTCATGCGCATGTCCAGCGGGCCGTCTTTCATGAAGGAAAAGCCGCGTTCGGCCTGATCCAACTGCATGGAAGAAACCCCAAGGTCCAGCACCACACCGTCGAGACCCTGCGCATAATCATCCATGCGAGAGAACACGCCCTGCTGCATCACCAGCCGCCCCCCGTATTCCCCGGCCCAATCGGCAGCCATTTCAAAGGCCAGCGGATCACGATCCACGCCAATGACTTTCTCGGCCCCGGCCTCGAGCAGACCACGGGTATAACCGCCTGCGCCGAATGTGCCATCCAGCCAGACACCGGAGACCGGTGCCACGGCAGCCAGCAACGGGCGCAGCAGAACGGGGATGTGAGGTTTGTCCGATGAGGTCTGAGCGCCGGCCATGCCGTCACCCGTCCCCGATGCCGTCGAGATACTGCATCGGATCGAAATCATCCGGCAGATCGTCGAGCCATTCCTCGGTTGTGGCCAGTTCCTCGGCCTCATATGTCTCGGGCTTCCAGATCTGGAAGGTGTCACCGGCGGCGATAAAGAACGCCTCATTCTCAAGATCGATCTTGTTGCGCAGCTTGGCGGGCAAAACCAGCCGCCCGGTCTCGTCCACATTGGTCGGGAAAGACTGACCATGGAACATCCGCTGCAACATCCGGCGCTGCATTGAGCCACGCGGTAACGCATCAATCTTGGCGTCCACCTCGTCGATCGCTTCCATCGTATAGCATTCAAGGTATTTGCGGCGGTGATCGCCATAGACAATCACCAGTTCAGGATTGTCACCGGGCTGCCAGTTGGGATCGGAGGCTTCAAGCACACGGCGAAACGAGGCCGGGATCGAGACCCTGCCCTTCGTGTCCACCTTATGGTGGCTTTCACCTCTAAACCTGCGCGCCAAGACGACTGTCCCTTTCGCTTGCGCCCCACCTCAAAATTCACGTTCCCCCCGGATGAAGAACGGCGGGTTGATCTGCTGCCACTGATCAACCCGCCGCATTGACCCGCTGAGCGGGATGTCCAGCTGCGCGCGCCACCTGGGGGGATGTCTGCTCGCCCGCGCGCCGGATCTGTTAAGTGATGAAAGCGAGATGCCTGTATGAAACCTGTTTTTTGTATTTTTGGTTCGGGGTCGTTTGGTGCCCCTTAACTGTCCTCGCCCTCATCGGGTAAACAAGGGATGCCATGGGAAATCATGGAAATCAACAGGAATTTTGTAAGAAGAGAACCGATTCTGGCTTCAAAATAAGATTAAAGCAATCGAAATCCGGATTAAATACACCACAGATTGTGATTCTGGCACCCATCAACACCACATATGCGCAACTCGGCGTTGAAAAATTTCCTCCCATGATTTCCCAATAATTTTCCTGAATGGCGGTAAATCCGGTGCAAGCACCCATGAAACCCAGCCGACCAGGACGAATCGCGATCGCTTAGGGGGCCAGTCCCATAGGCGACCCATGCTTTCCCATGGCACTGTCACACCACGGGCTGGATCAGAGAAGAACAGCGCTGCCCCCTCTTGATCTGACACAACATGCCCAAACAAACGCCAATCCTGCTTAAGGGATAAGCACCTTTAATCACGGCACCTGAACTGGCAAAAAGCCAACCGCATACGAAAACCTATATTTTAAAGGCAATTATTGGGGCAGCCTGGATTATCCCGACAATCCATGCATTTGCTGCATAGCAGCATTGACGACGCGAGCTATTGTGCAATCGCAGCATTTGCCTATCTTCAGTCTCAAGCAAGCGCCGGACGATGCCGGCAGCAACAAGAATGAACGGATGATGAAGATGGCAGTCGCAAGCACACAAACAGGTCTGAAAGGCGCTCCGGTATTTGGAGTCGCAGCACTGGTTGAAACCGTAAAGACCCGCGTTGCGCGCTACCGCCTGTACCGCCAGACGGTAAACGAACTGTCGGCACTGTCGGACCGCGAGTTGGCCGATCTGGGCCTGCACCGTTCGATGATCCGCCGACTGGCCCAGCAGGCCACCGAAGAGCAAACCGCGCAGTAAGCGCGACACAGATCCTGAGATCAGGCCCATCCTCCTCCCTTTTGGGTCTGTAATCAGCGGCAACGTCTCTCCTCCTCCCTGACGTTGCCGCACCTTATACCGGCCCTGACCGCCGGAACCTGATACATCGGGGCTCTCCTCCTCCCTGCCTCGATGTTGAAAGCGCGCGGCGACGTCACCCTCCTCCCAGACGTCGCCGCGTCTTCCTCATACCGGGATCAGACCCGGGTTCGGATACTTCGGGGCTCTCCTCCTCCCTGCCTCGGAGTTGAAAAGAACGGCGGTTCCCCTTCCTCCTCCCTGGGAACCGCCGTTTTTCTTTCCGACAACAAAAAAGGGGCGCGAACGCCCCCCCCTACTTCACCTGGCTAAAAATATCCCAGAGCGCGAGGCAGAGCCTCGCAAATAGTCAGAACGGCACGTCGTCCTTGGCGGTCAGAAAGCGCGAGACCACTTTCTTCACCCCTGCCTTGTCGAAATCGACCTCGACCTTGTCACCCTCGATACCGATCACCGCGCCATACCCGAATTTCTGGTGAAACACCCGCTCGCCCAGCGTGAAACTGGCGACAGCGGTCGCATCAATCACCGTGTTCCGGCTTTCTTTCGGCTGAGACATCCCGTACTGCCCCTGCCGCGCCTGCAGACGTTTCCAGCCCGGAGAGTTATAGACATTCGCCTCGGCCGCGCGGCTTTCGATCCCAGCCGTTGTCTGACCGCCACCATAGAGCCCCGGCGGCGTCAGCACCTCGACATGATCCTCGGGCAGCTCATCGATGAAACGCGATGGCATCGAGTTCTGCCATTGCCCGAACACCCGCCGGTTGGCCGCGAAGGAAATCGTGCAGACCTCTTCGGCACGGGTGATGCCGACATAGGCCAGCCGCCGTTCCTCTTCGAGGCCCTTAAGGCCCGATTCGTCCATGGAGCGTTGCGAGGGGAACAAGCCATCCTCCCACCCCGGCAGGAACACGGCAGGAAACTCCAACCCTTTGGCCGCGTGCAGGGTCATGATCGAGACCTTAGCCCCGTCGTTATCCTGCTCGTTATCCATCACAAGGCTGACATGTTCCAGAAACCCCTGCAGGTTCTCGAAATTGTCCAGCTGATTGACCAGTTCCTTGAGGTTTTCCAACCGCCCCGGAGCCTCAGGCGTCTTCTCGTTCTGCCAATGCGCGGTATAGCCGGATTCGTCCAAGACGATCTGCGCCAGCTCGATATGCGTATGCTCAGGCGCGCCATAGCGGATCGGCGACACCCCATCATCGATCACCGAATCGTCGTCCATTTCGATCCGCGGGCCGCGCGTCATCGCATTCCACCGCGCCAGCCCGTCGATCAATTCACGCAACGCCTTGCCGCCCTTGCCCTTGATCAGACCATTATCGACCGCAATCCGCGCCCCATCGACCAGAGAGACCCCGTTTTCCCGCGCCACCACCTGAATGGTCTGCTGCGCCTTGTCGCCAAGGCCGCGTTTGGGCGTGTTGACGATGCGCTCGAACGCCAGATCGTCCTCGGGGCTGACCACCAGCCGGAAATAGGCCATGGCATCGCGGATCTCCATCCGCTCGTAGAATCGCGGCCCTCCAATCACCTTGTAAGGCAGGCCAATGGTCAGAAACCGGTCCTCAAAAGCGCGCATCTGGTGCGAGGCGCGCACGAGGATGGCGATTTCATCGAGATAGAATCTTGGGAAAGCCGCTTCCAAAGAACGCCCTTCTTGTTGCCTCATTGTTAATTCCCAAATGAGGCTTTTCCTACTGTCATCAGCCAAAAAGCTTTTGTGCTTTTTCAACTTGTCGAGCACATCCTCTCTTCGATTGAGTCCTTTCAAGGCACCCAATTCATCAAGACGCTCTACTTCCCTCATCATTTGATCGGATCGAGAGTTTTGCCTTCGTTTTGCAACAGGCGAACTACCACTAACATAGTCTTCGATCTGCTCTCCGACCCAACGAGCCTCTTCTTCGCCGTCCCAGTGACCGATTAGACGGACCTCTTCACCGTCTCGCGCTGCCGTCCACAGTTCTTTGCCCAGACGGTTCTCGTTACCACGAATAACATTCGACGCAGCCGCCAGAATATGCGGGGTCGAGCGGTAGTTCTGCTCCAGCCGCACCACGAAGGCTCCGGGGAAATCCTTCTCGAACCGCAGGATGTTGCCCACCTCGGCCCCGCGCCAGCCATAGATCGACTGATCATCGTCACCGACACAGCAGATGTTCTTGTGCCCCCCAGCCAACAGGCGCAGCCAGAGATATTGGGCAACGTTGGTATCCTGATACTCGTCCACGAGGATGTAGCGGAACCAGCGTTGATATTGCTCCAGCACATCCGGATGCGTCTGAAAGATCGTCACCATGTGCAGCAGCAGGTCGCCAAAATCCACTGCGTTCAGCTCGCGCAGGCGGGTCTGGTATTGGGCATAGAGTTCGATGCCCTTGTGGTTATAGGCACCGGCATCCGCAGCAGGCACCTTGTCGGGCGTCAGCGCTCGGTTCTTCCAGTCATCGATGATCCCGGCCAGCATCCGCGCGGGCCAGCGTTTGTCATCGATATTGGCCGCCTGCGTCAGCTGTTTCAGCAGCCGCTTCTGATCGTCCGTATCCAGAATGGTGAAGTTCGATTTCAGATCGACCAATTCCGCATGGCGGCGCAGCAGCTTGACGCAGATCGCATGGAAGGTGCCCAGCCACGGCATCCCCTCGGCGGGTCGGCCCAGCATGCGGCCAACGCGCTCTTTCATCTCACGCGCGGCCTTGTTGGTGAAGGTCACCGCCAGAATCTCATTCTCGCGCACCCGATGGGTTCTGAGCAGATGGGTGATCCGCGCCGTCAGTGCCTTGGTCTTGCCCGTCCCGGCTCCGGCCAGCATCAGCACCGGACCATCCAGCCGCTCAACCGCTTCGCGCTGCGCCGGATTTAGGTCGTTGAGGTACTCTGCCGAGGCCGCAGGCATCGCCCGCGCCGACAGCGATGCGCCTTCGAAGGCGTCCATTTCGTCAAAACTGCTCATGGCTCCAAACTACGCCGGATGGGCGCGAAGGGAAAGGGTTTGTTCACGGCTTGTTCACAGGGAATTTGCCAGCCGATCCGATCAATTCTAAACAAACATCCGGCGTCATTAACCCCTTGTCAAACCTTGCCAAACATCCTGATCCCATTGCTGTGGGAGCGTGGGTTATGAAACAGATGGATCAGACAGGCCGAACCTCGGGCCTGAAAATTGCGGGCATCTCGCTGATGCTGATGGCGCTGACTGCGCTGGCGGGCTGGGGGATTTACGCAATTCCGGCCCCGGTGGTGGACCGAATGCTGGAATCAGATCTGCGACACCGCGCGGCGCAATTGAACCAACAGGTCGCCTCGCACCTGTTCGATGTCGAGGCAACGTTCCAATACGGCGTTCTTGATGAACATGATGAGGAGTTTCTGGAGCTTTTGCCCGAAACCTCGGACATCTATCGCTTCAAGCTGTTCGACAGCGAAGGGCGCGTGTTCTGGTCAACCCGTCCAGGCGATGTCGGAACCGTGAATTCCGATTCCTACTTTCAGGAAATCGTTGCAGCGGGAGGATCCTATTACAAACACGAAGAAAAACCGATCTCTGAGGTCAATTCCCTTGACCATGAAGCGATGGCCGGGTCGGGCAAGAAAACCTGTCATGTGGCCGAAATCTATACGCCCGTGATCAAGGATGGCCAGTTTCTGGGCGCCATTGAGTTCTATTCCGATATCACGCCGCAGCGCGATCTGTTCATCACCCGCGTCCGGTGGTCGTTGGCCGTGCTCTGTAGCGTGGCCCTTCTGGCGCTGACGGCAGTGATTCTGGTGATCTATCGCACGAATCGCAGGCAGGTCCGCGATCTCCGGGTGCGCGCCGCTAAGGAGCGTGAATTGATGGATGACCAGCTGCGCCTGGCGCGCGAAGTGCGCCTGCTGGGCGAGCTGAATGAGTGGCTGCAATCCAGCCGTTCTCTGGACGAGCTTTTTGAAATGGTGTCACGCTTCATGACCCATATCCTGCCCGAGGCTGAAGGCAGCGTGTATGTCTATTCCAATTCACGCGACGTGCTGGATGGATGCGCCAGTTGGAATGGCGGCTCGCACAAGGCGCATATTCATCCCGAAGGCTGTTGGGGGCTGCGGCGTGGGCGAACATATGAATTCGGAGCCTCCGAGATCGATTTCGTCTGCGAACATGCCGAACCGCATGACGGGCGGCCTTATTTCTGCTTCCCCATTCTCGCCCATGGCGAGACGGTGGGTCTGCTGCATCTGCGCGCGCACGAGGGCAGCGGTGAGGAATTTCACGACAGCAAGAAGCTGGCGCAGCTCTGCGCGGAACAGATCAGCATGGCGATTGCCAATGTTCGGATGCGCGATCAGTTGCACGACCAGTCGGTGCGTGACCCTTTGACCGGGCTGTTCAATCGTCGCCATATGACTGAAACCCTGCGCAAGTCGATCAGCCGTAGCCAGCAGACGGGTGCTCCGCTCAGCATGATCGCGGTGGATGTCGATCATTTCAAAAAGTTCAACGACACCCATGGGCATGACGCTGGCGACATGGTGTTGCGCGCGGTTGGCGCGGCGCTCGAACAGGGATGCGACCGTGATGAGATCGCCTGCCGGATCGGGGGCGAGGAGTTCATGCTGATCCTGCCCGACAACACCCCGGATGACGCCATGACCCGCGCCGAACAGGTGCGGCAGGCGGTCGAGGCGGTCTCGGTTCGCTATGGAGAGAAATCGCTTCCCCGCATCACCATCTCGGTCGGAGTTGCGCATTATCCGATGCATGGCGTGATGCCGCAGGATCTGATGCGGGCCGCCGACGATGCGCTTTACGCGGCCAAAGACAAGGGTCGCAATCAAGTACAGGTCGCGCGATCCGGGGCTATCGCCGAGACCTCGGCTGTGGCGGG
The DNA here is from genome assembly GCF_056537345.1 of Ruegeria sp. CF4. Classification (NCBI taxonomy): domain Bacteria; kingdom Pseudomonadati; phylum Pseudomonadota; class Alphaproteobacteria; order Rhodobacterales; family Roseobacteraceae; genus Ruegeria; species Ruegeria sp. CF4. Next base: position 129,515 of record NZ_JBQFRJ010000004.1, read on the forward strand.
TGGTGCTACCGCGCGGCCCGCCAAAGGGGCATCCAAGCGTCCAGCAGCCTGATCCCGGCCGGGCAGGACGTATTGCGCAGTCAGCTCGACGTCATTGCGAGGCCCCGAGCTGGCCTTGAGCCCGAAGCTCGCCGATTCGTGTCTCTGCACTTGCGTAGCGCTTGATTCGGCCAGGCCGTATTCGCTCCTTCGGGCGGCTGGAAGGATGGTAGCGCTTAGCACCGCTGAAAACTGGTCATTTTCTTTGCCAATAAAACAATATTTGGTGCTGCGCCGCAGCATGTGTAAAAGAAAAGCGCCAAAAGGCGGCGTTTGCGAGCGATAACATGCCGGTTCTACCCAGAACTACAGATGTACGTGGCCGTATTGTCCGCCTAATCACAAGGCCACACCTATAATGACCGGGACCTGAAATGACAGACTTCAAGAAAATCCTGATCGCCAACCGCGGCGAGATTGCGATCCGCGTGATGCGGGCCGCGAACGAGATGGGCAAACGCACCGTCGCGGTCTTTGCCGAGGAAGACAAGCTGGGCCTGCACCGGTTCAAGGCGGATGAGGCCTATCGCATTGGTGAAGGATTGGGTCCGGTCGCGGCTTATCTGAGCATTGATGAGATCATCCGCGTTGCCAAGGAAAGCGGTGCAGATGCCATCCACCCCGGTTACGGCCTGCTGTCCGAGAACCCGGATTTCGTGGATGCCTGTGTGCAGAACGGCATTACCTTCATCGGCCCCAAGGCCGAGACCATGCGTGCGTTGGGAGACAAGGCCAGCGCCCGCAAAGTCGCCATCGCGGCAGACGTACCGGTCATCCCGGCGACCGAGGTTCTGGGCGACGATATGAAGGCCATCAAGGCCGAAGCGGCCGAGATTGGCTATCCGCTGATGCTGAAAGCCAGCTGGGGCGGCGGCGGGCGCGGGATGCGCCCGATCCTGTCCGAGGATGAGCTGGAAGAGAAAGTGCTGGAAGGCCGTCGCGAGGCCGAAGCAGCCTTCGGCAACGGCGAAGGCTACCTGGAAAAGATGATCACCCGCGCCCGCCATGTCGAGGTGCAGATCCTTGGCGACAAGCATGGTGAGATCTACCACCTGTATGAACGCGATTGCTCTGTCCAGCGGCGCAATCAGAAGGTCGTGGAGCGCGCGCCTGCCCCCTATCTGACCGAAGAGCAGCGCGCCGAGATTTGCGAGCTGGGCCGCCGCATCTGTGCCCATGTGAACTATGAATGCGCGGGCACGGTCGAATTCCTGATGGATATGAACACGGGCAAGTTCTACTTCATCGAGGTCAACCCGCGCGTGCAGGTGGAACACACCGTCACCGAGGAAGTCACCGGCATCGACATCGTGCAGGCTCAGATCCTGATTGCCGAGGGCAAGACTCTGGCCGAGGCCACCGGAAAAGCCAGCCAGGACGAGGTGCGCCTGAACGGCCACGCGCTGCAGACCCGAGTGACCACCGAAGACCCGCTGAACAACTTCATCCCGGACTATGGCCGCATCACCGCCTATCGCTCGGCCACCGGCATGGGCATTCGTCTGGATGGCGGCACCGCGTATGCGGGCGGGGTGATCACGCGGTTCTACGATTCACTGCTGACCAAGGTCACCGCCTGGGCACCGACGCCCGAGAAGGCGATTGCGCGGATGGATCGCGCGCTGAGGGAGTTCCGCGTGCGCGGTGTTTCCACCAACATCGCCTTTGTCGAGAATCTGCTGAAACACCCGACCTTCTTGTCGAATGAATACACCACCAAGTTCATTGACGAGACGCCGGACCTGTTCCTGTTCAAGAAGCGCCGCGACCGGGGCACCAAGGTTCTGAACTATATCGCGGACATCACCGTGAACGGCCATCCGGAAACCAAGGACCGCCCTGAGCCCCGTGCCGATCTGAAAGAAGCCAAAGCGCCCGCGCTGAAGGCTGAGCCGCAAATGGGAACGCGCAACCTGCTGGAGCAGAAAGGCCCGCAGGCGGTTGCCGACTGGATGAAGGCACAGCGTCAGCTGCTGATCACCGACACCACCATGCGCGATGGGCATCAGTCGCTGCTGGCAACCCGGATGCGTTCGATCGACATGATCAAGGTGGCGCCGACCTACGCGGCCAACCTGCCGCAGCTGTTCAGTGTCGAATGCTGGGGCGGTGCGACCTTTGATGTGGCCTATCGCTTCCTGCAGGAATGCCCGTGGCAGCGTCTGCGCGACCTGCGCGAGGCGATGCCGAACCTGATGACCCAGATGCTGCTACGCGGGGCAAACGGGGTTGGCTATACCAACTACCCCGACAACGTGGTGCAGGAATTCGTGCGTCAGGCGTCGACGAATATCGATGTGTTCCGTGTCTTCGACTCGCTGAACTGGGTTGAGAATATGCGGGTCGCCATGGATGCAGTCGTTGAGAATGGCAAGATCTGTGAGGGCACGGTTTGTTACACCGGTGACATTCTGGACCCGGATCGCGCCAAGTATGATCTGAAATACTATGTCGGCATGGCGAAAGAGCTGCGCGACGCAGGCGCGCATGTGCTGGGCTTGAAGGACATGGCGGGGCTGCTGAAACCGGCCTCGGCCCGCATCCTGATCCGCGCGCTCAAGGAAGAGGTCGGCTTGCCGATCCACTTCCACACCCATGACACGGCCGGCATCGCCAGCGCCACCATTCTGGCCGCGTCCGAGGCGGGCGTGGATGCGGTGGACTGCGCGATGGATGCGTTCTCGGGTAACACGTCTCAGGCGACGCTGGGCACTGTGGTCGAGGCGCTGCGCCATACCGAGCGCGACACCGGGCTGGATATCAAGGCGATCCGTGAGATCAGCGATTATTTTGAGGCTGTGCGTGGTCAGTACGCAGCCTTTGAGTCGGGCCTGCAGGCCCCGGCCTCCGAGGTTTATCTGCACGAGATGCCGGGTGGTCAGTTCACCAACCTCAAGGCACAGGCACGCAGCCTCGGTCTAGAGGAGCGCTGGCACGAGGTCGCCCAGATGTATGCGGATGTGAACCAGATGTTCGGCGATATCGTCAAGGTGACGCCGTCATCGAAGGTTGTCGGTGACATGGCGCTGATGATGGTCAGCCAGGGCCTGACCCGCGATGACGTGGAAAACCCCGGAACAGACGTGGCCTTCCCCGACTCGGTCATCGACATGATGCGCGGCAATCTGGGCCAGCCTCCGGGCGGGTTCCCGGATACGATCATCCAGAAGGTTCTTAAGGATGAAGCCCCCAACACCGAACGCCCTGGCAAACATGTCGAAGCGGTCGATCTGGAGGCCACCCGCGCCGATCTGTCCAAACAGCTGGACGGGAAAGAGATCGATGACGAGGACCTGAACGGATACCTGATGTATCCCAAGGTGTTCCTGGATTACATGGGCCGCCACCGCACCTATGGTCCGGTCCGCACACTGCCCACGCGCACGTTCTTCTACGGCATGGAGCCGGGTGAGGAGATCACCGCCGAGATCGATCCGGGCAAGACGCTGGAAATCCGCTGTCAGGCGATTGGCGAAACGGATGAGAATGGTGAGGTCAAAGTGTTCTTCGAACTCAACGGCCAGCCCCGCGTGATCCGGGTACCGAACCGCCTGGTCAAGGCCTCAACCACGCAGCGGCCCAAGGCCGAAGTCGGCAACCCCAGCCATATCGGTGCACCGATGCCGGGCGTCGTTGCCACTGTGGCTGCTATCGCGGGCCAGGAGGTCAAGGAAGGTGATCTGCTGCTGACCATCGAAGCAATGAAGATGGAAACTGGCATCCACGCCGAACGTGACGCGGTGGTCAAAGCCGTCCACGTCCAGCCCGGCGGTCAGATTGACGCAAAGGACCTGCTGGTGGAACTGGAATAACCGGTTTAGCGTTCTAAGCTGACAGGGGCCGTTCGGGGAACCGGGCGGCCCTTTCAACATCAGGAGGCCCCATGCTGACCATCACCCCGATCTACGCCGCGTTGATCGCATTTCTGTACGTCGCGCTCAGCGTGAACGTCATCCGGCAACGTCGGGTGGGCAAAATCTCGGTCGGGGATCATGGCGACAAGGCCATGATCAAGGCGATGCGCACCCATGCGAACTGCGCCGAATACGCCCCCTTTGCTTTGCTGCTCATCGCTATGGTCGAATTGCAGGGTGCTGGCGGCTGGTTTGTGAACCTGCTGGGGCTGTCATTGTTGGCGGGGCGGTTGCTGCACGCTTATGGCTTTGGCAAGACACCACAGATCATCATCTTGCGCCAGATCGGCATGGGTCTGACATTCACCGCAATTCTGATTGCCGCGATCGCGAATCTCGTCTTGGCTGTTTGAGCGCGCGATTTAGCCCGTCAAAACCTGCGTCTCGATCAAAGGAGCATGCGGGAGGTTAGGCTGCAGCTCTGCCAGTGTTTCATCGCTTTGACCGCAGATCAGGGTGGTCAGAACAATCAACGCGGCCAGCGCTGCCATTTTAATGTCTGCAATATCTGTCATTTCCTGTGCCCAACCCCTCGTTTCGTTCATTGCCATAGTTCTTAAACACGCCAGCCTCTGATTTCCGTCGAAAGATTTTTGCTGTATTTTGTGTTTTTCCGCTTGCAGCCTCGTGTGGGAATTTATACATCCCTCCTCACTCAACGGCGCGGGCGTAGCTCAGGGGTAGAGCATAACCTTGCCAAGGTTAGGGTCGGGCGTTCGAATCGCCTCGCCCGCTCCATTGAGAGGTCTTCGGACCACATATGTATCTGATGCGGGCGTAGCTCAGGGGTAGAGCATAACCTTGCCAAGGTTAGGGTCGGGCGTTCGAATCGCCTCGCCCGCTCCAGATACCAAACTCTCCGAACATGCTGGTTCTTTGGCAGGCAATGCGCCATTCTGGCCATGATTTCAATCATGCACGGAATTCGCCTATGTCGGACTATGTCATTCGCCCCCTTACCGCTGATGAAGTCGAACATGCTGTGGATTGGGCCGGTCGCGAGGGTTGGAACCCCGGCGTGCACGATGCGAAGTGCTTTCGCCCGACAGACCCCGACGGGTTTCTGGGCGGGTTTCTGGATGATGAGATGATCTCATCCGTTTCAGCCGTGAATTACGACGACCGGTTTTCCTTTTTGGGATTCTATATCGTGAAGCCCGAGTTCCGGCACCATGGCCATGGGCTTGAAATCGCGCAGCACGCGTTGGCCCATTGCACGGGGCGCAACATGGGGCTGGACGGCGTGGTCGAACAGCAGGACAATTATCGCAAGTCCGGCTTCACCTTTGCTTATAACAACTATCGTTTCGCCGGGACGAAACACCTGATACTGGCCAAGCTAGAAACCGGGCCGAACGATCATATTGTTGATCTGAACCGCGCGTCAGATGAATTGAAGGCATATGATCGCGCGCTGTTCCCCGCACCTCGCGACCTGTTTCTGGAAAGCTGGCTGAGCGCTTACAGCCACGTTTCAAAACTCTATACCGAGAATGGCAGGATCAGGGGCTATGCTACGCTGCGCCCCTGTCTGACGGGTTACAAGGTCGGCCCCCTGTTTGCGGACACGACAGAAATAGCGAGGGCGTTGCTGGCCGCTGTCCTTTCGACGATTCCCGAGGACCACAACGCGCATGAGGTATTCGTCGACATGCCTCAACCCAACCCCTCGGCCTTTGCGCTGGCCGACGAGCTTGGGCTGGACAAGGTCTTTGAAACCGCGCGGATGTACTCCGATCACGAACCGGATATTGATCTGAGCCGAATCTTCGGCGTGACGACGTTTGAGCTGGGTTAGAACGCCTTGAACGTCATCGTGGTCAGCGAGCGTTCGATATTGGGAATCACCAGCAGGTTTTCGTTGATGAAATGGCCTACATCCTCGGTTTCGGGGATGTAGAGCTTCAGCAGCAGGTCATATTCGCCGCTAGTGGAATATAGTTCGGAATGGATTTCACGCAGGGCGATCTCTTCGGCCACCTTGTAGGTGGAGCCGGGTTTACAGCGGATCTGGATGAAGACGCAGGTGGACATGGGCCGGGCCTTGTTGGTTCGTGTTGACCGCAGGCTGGCACGGGCCGCGCCCGGGTGCAATCCCCTGCAACAGTTTGCGATGAAGGCTCAAAGCGGTCTGGATAGGCCGCCCGTCCGCGTCTATAAGCGCCCCTGTAGCAAAAGGAATTCGCCCATGCGCAGCGCTAAGATCAACCGTCAGACCGCCGAGACCGAGATCTCGGTTCAGGTCAATCTGGACGGCACCGGCCAGTATGACAATCAGACCGGCGTTGGGTTTTTCGACCATATGCTGGACCAGTTGGCGCGCCATTCGCTGATCGACATGACGATCCGGGCCAAGGGCGATTATCACATCGATGATCACCACACAGTCGAGGATACCGGAATCGCGCTGGGTCAGGCGCTGACGCAGGCTCTGGGCGACAAGAAGGGCATCCGGCGCTATGGCGAATGCCATCTGCCCATGGATGACGCGCAGGTGCGCTGTGCGCTGGACCTGTCGGGCCGCCCGTTCCTGATCTGGAACGTAGATTTGCCGACGCAAAAGATCGGCACGTTCGACACCGAGCTGGTGCGCGAGTTCTTTCAGGCGCTGAGCACCCATGGCGGTATCACGCTGCATATCGACCAGTTGCACGGCTTCAACAGCCACCACATTGCCGAGGCTGCCTTCAAGGCCGTCGCTCGCGCATTGCGCGATGCGGTCGAGACTGATCCGCGTAAGGCGGATGCGATTCCGTCGACCAAGGGCGCGCTGTAGATGCTGACAGCCATCATTGACTACGAGAGCGGTAATCTGCACTCGGCAGAGAAGGCGTTCCAACGCATGGCGCGTGAGATGGATGCAGGCAACGTCGTCGTGACCTCGGACGCGGATGTTGTCGCGCGGGCGGATCGTCTGGTGTTGCCCGGTGATGGAGCTTTCCCGGCCTGCGCCACCGAACTGCGCGGCCATAAAGGCATCTATGACGCGATGGTTGAAGCCGTCGAGCAGAAGGGCCGCCCGTTTCTGGGCATCTGCGTCGGCATGCAGCTGATGGCGACCACGGGCCATGAGTATTCCGAGACCGACGGTCTGGGCTGGGTGGCCGGAGATGTTGTCAGGATTGAGCCCTCGGACAGCGCCCTGAAGGTGCCGCATATGGGTTGGAACGATCTGGTGCTGGAAAGCGACCACCCGGTCTTTGACGGGGTAAGCTCGGGCGATCACGCCTATTTCGTCCATTCCTACCACTTCCGGGTGACTGATCCGGCAGAGCGGCTGGCTTTCGTAGAGTATGGGCAAGAGGTCACGGCCGTTATTGGCCGCGACACGATGGTTGGGATGCAGTTCCATCCTGAGAAAAGCCAGGATGTCGGCCTGCGCATGATCGGCAACTTCCTGACCTGGGCGCCATAGGCGTTATTCGATGCGGGTCCAGACCTGCCCGCGACAGACCAGACCACCTGCAACGCATCCCTTGACTGTCAGCTTGTTCTGATCGTCCAGCGTCATCTTCGAACTGTAGGTCTTGTCGCGATCCGGAGCCCAGATCTTGCCGTCATCATAGCTGCCGTCCCCTTCGGGGATCATATCCCAGATGATCTGCTTGCCGAGATTCTCGTATTCCAGTTGCTGGTTACCATCCGCGTCGAAGGCGCTGTCGATGGTGCCGCAGATGGCGCTGCCGCATTCGGAAATCGACACATGCAGATAGCCACCCGTATCCCCCGGAGCAGTCTTCCAGAGGCCGTCCACCGGATCGGCGGCAAAGGCGCTTGTCGCCATCGCGGTGAATACTGCCGCAAGAGTATATGTCTTCATGGTTGTCTCCCTGTCTTTCCGGTCAGTCTGACCTGCCGTTCGGCACCGGGCAAGATTGACTTAGCGTCGCGTTGCGCCCCTGCCCTGCCTGTGCGATATCCCGCGCGTGTAACAGAGATATAGGGCCGCCCGACATGATCCTCTACCCCGCTATCGACCTGAAAGACGGCAATGCCGTGCGCCTGCTGCGTGGTGAAATGGATAAGGCAACGGTCTTTAACGAAGACCCTGCCGCGCAGGCCCGCGCCTTTGTCGAGGCGGGGTGTGAATGGCTGCATCTGGTGGACCTGAACGGTGCTTTTGCCGGGGAGCCCGTCAATGCGGCACCCGTTGAGGCCATTCTGAAAGCCTGTGACGTGCCCGCTCAGTTGGGTGGCGGGATCCGCGATATGGCCACGATCGAAACCTGGATCGAAAAAGGTCTGGCGCGGGTGATTCTGGGCACCGTTGCGGTCGAGAACCCCGATCTGGTGCGCGAAGCGGCCAAAGCCTTCCCCGGCAAGGTTGCCGTGGGCATCGACGCGCGCAACGGCATGGTCGCCACCAAGGGCTGGGCCGAAGAGACCGACGTGCAGGTCACTGATCTGGCGCGCAGCTTTGAGGACGCAGGCGTCGCCGCGATCATCTATACCGACATCAACCGCGACGGAGCGATGCAAGGCCCGAATATCGAGGCCACGGCAGCGCTCGCGCAGGCGGTTTCGATTCCGGTGATTGCTTCGGGTGGCGTCAGCTCTCTGGACGATCTGATCGCCCTGCGCGATTGCGGTGTCGAGTTGAACGGTGCGATCTCGGGCCGCGCGCTTTATGATGGCGCGATTGACCTGAAAGAGGCCATTCGCGCCCTGAGCTGAGTTACTGCGCGGCAGCGGCGGTCAGTTTCGCCAGCGCACCACGCATTTTCTCGACAACGGGTGAGTTTTCGACATCATCGAGCTCGTCCATCGTCTCTTTCGGGTCTTCATAGGCCAGCCAGACTTGCCCGTTCGCGTCCTCATAGGCCTGCACCTTCAGCGGCAGGAACAGCCCCGCGCGCGGGTCGATCTGCATGGCGGGGGTGCCTAAAGCTGGGTTGCCAAAGATCAGCACCTGATTGGGTGGGATCGGCGTGCCGACCTTTTCCGCCCCTGCGGCATGGTCCACTCGCGCAAACACAGTCGCGCCCGCGTTGCCAACGGCAGCTTCGAGCGCGTCCAGCGCTTCAGCCACGGATTTGTTGGTCTCTACTTTGATGATGTCTTCAGCCATGGCGGACAGTGCGCCTCCGAATGTGAGTATTGAAGCCAGAATAAGATGTCGCATCTCGATAATCCTTTTCATGAATTTCACCTCTAATTTCCATGGCTTCACGTCAGATCACAATCACAAGTCTGGCATCGGCAGGGCTTTGCCGGTAAGGGTGCCCGCAATAGAGGACACCCCATGCTGAAAACCCGCATCATTCCCTGTCTGGATGTCGCCGATGGCCGCGTGGTCAAAGGTGTGAATTTCGTTGGCCTGCGCGATGCGGGCGACCCGGTGGAATCGGCCAAGGCCTATGACGCTGCCGGAGCGGATGAGATCTGTTTTCTGGACATCCATGCGACGCATGAGAACCGCGGCACCATGTTCGATGTGGTGCAGCGCACGGCAGAGCAGTGCTTTGTGCCCCTGACCGTTGGTGGTGGCGTGCGCACCAAGGACGATGTGCGCGCCCTGCTGTTGGCGGGGGCCGATAAGGTCAGCTTCAACTCGGCCGCCGTGGCCAACCCGGATGTGATCGCCGAGGCGGCGGACCAGTTCGGCAGCCAGTGTATCGTCTGCGCCATCGACGCCAAGACTGTCAGCCTCGGCAAGTGGGAGATTTTCACCCATGGCGGTCGCAAACCCACCGGCATCGACGCGGTCGAGTTCGCCAAAACCGTGGTGGCCAAAGGCGCGGGGGAAATCCTGCTGACCTCGATGGATCGCGATGGCACCAAGGCCGGGTTCAACCTGCCCCTGACCCGCGCGATCAGTAACGCGGTGGATGTGCCGGTGATCGCCAGCGGAGGCGTCGGCAATCTGGATCACCTGGTCGAAGGCGTGACCAAAGGCGGGGCCAGCGCGGTTCTTGCCGCTTCGATCTTCCATTTCGGCGAATACACCATCCGCGAGGCCAAGGAGCACATGGCCGCCGCTGGCATTCCGATGAGGCTGACATGAGTATCCTTCACGATCTGGCCGCCACGATCGAGGCCCGCAAAGGGGCAGACCCTGACAGCAGCTGGACCGCCAAGCTGCTGGCCAAGGGTCCTGAGAAATGCGCCGAGAAGTTCGGCGAAGAAGCGATCGAGGCAATCATCGAAGCGGCCAAGGGGGACAGGGAGAAGCTAACCTCCGAAGCGGCAGATGTGCTCTATCACCTGCTGGTCATGCTGGCCGCGCGCGAAGTGGCGCTGGACGATGTGCTGACAGAACTGGCCCGTCGACAGGGCACCAGCGGCATTGCTGAAAAAGCGGCCCGCCCTCAGAGCTGATCATCCGGGTTCCGTGCGCAAGCTCAGCCCGTTATACTCTGACGTCGGAGTATAGCGAGGCGAAGGGCGCGTGAATGATCAGAATATTGGCGTTTGCAACTGTGCTTGCCACCCTCGCCGCCTGCGCCATGCCTCCGCCGTCGACAGGGGACGAGGTGCAGCGCCTGGCTGCGGAAATCCAAAGCCTCGGCCCCGATATTGACCCGGAAGAGGCCACCCGAGCCGCCCGTATCACCTATGCCTACACCGCTCAGCTGGTGCAGGAATACGAAATCACCGACCCGCCCTTGATCCACAACGCCAAAGTCAACAAGGGCCTGCGCCCGCGTGGCCTGTGCTGGCATTGGGCCGAGGATATTGAGCGCCGGTTGGACCAGGAACAGTTCCGCACGCTGGAAATGCACCGCGCCATCGCCAACGCGGACAACCCGTTCCGCATCGACCACAGCACCGCCATCATCAGCCGCAAGGGTGAGAGCATGTATGATGGCGTCGTACTGGATCCGTGGCGATATGGCGGCGTGTTGTATTGGGGGCCGTTGGTCGAAGACACGCGTTATGACTGGGTCCCGCGTGAAGTGGTGCTGGAGAAGCGGCGTCAGGAACAGGCGGCCCAACTGAGGCCAGCGAACTGAGCCATAGTCTAACGCCCGCGTTCGGAATACGCGTCCATGAGGGATTGCAGCTCGTCGCGGCTTGCAGGGGCCTGCGCATAGCTGTGAACGGCAGGAACCTGCGCCCACGGCATCTTTTCATCGGTCATGACCTCGACAAACGGCTCGAATAGCGCGGCCTGGTTCAGGATCGATGTGCGCAGGTTGATGCGTTCAGGGGCGTGGCCGAGCTGGGAATAGACGATGTTCAGGCAGGACTTGCAGAAATAATGCGCCCGCCCGTCAGAGCGGAGCCCGCCCCGAACCAACGCGCCGGTACAGGAAACCGCGTCGACCGGGAACATGGTGGTCAGGGTATATGCACTTGCGCTGAGTTTCTGGCAGTCGCGGCAATGACAGGCCACGGTCAGAAGGGGCAACGCAGCTACACGGACCTGCACGGACCCACACAGGCAGGCACCCTCGTAGGGAGGTTGGGGAAATGCCATAGATGATCACTCATTTTCTGTTTGTTTCTACGCTTGCGGGGAATTTGTTCGCGGATCGGACCGCGCACCGCGGTCAGGCCAAAGATGCGCAGACCGCCGGATGCCTACAGCTTAGACGAGATCACCCCGGTGGCAAACCCACCCATCCGCAATTCCCCAAACAGGCGCTGATATTCGATCTTGGGGCAGCGATTCATGACCACGTCAACCCCGCGCGCCTGCGCCTTGGCTGCGGCCTCGTCATGCTCAACACCAATCTGCATCCAGATGGTACGCAAGTCGGGAAACGCGGCCAGCGCTTCATCAACGATGGGCGGCACGGCCTCGGAGCGGCGGAAGATATCAACCATATCGACGGGCTCGGTTATCTCGGACAATGAGGCCCGCACCGTCTGGCCAAACAGCAGCTTGCCCGCATGACCCGGATTGACCGGAATCACCGTGTAGCCTTTGAGCGACAGATAACGGGCGACGTAATAGCTGGGCCGCACCGGGTTCATCGATACGCCAACCACGGCCACCACCTTGGTGCGCTTCAGAATATGGGTCAGGAACTCGTCGGAATAGTCAGCCATGACCGCACCATAAGCAGGAGCGCCGAAAGAAAAAAGCGCCCAGGTAAGAACCTGAGCGCCAGTTGTTGGAACGAGGGACAGTGAAATGACCCGCGGCAGTTCCATTCCGCGGTCACTGTGACATTTAAGCACGAGTTCGGTAAAAAAAAGAGGGTGCGCTCATTTTTGTGATGACAGATCACGAAATGCGGAAAACTGCCCGTCACTGGTAAAGCGCTGACGGCCAGTGGACCTCGGCCTTTCTGATATTCTGTGATACGTTTTGCTTCCAGATACGCTCAATCTCTACGGAATGCGTGAGGTAGAGCTTGCCCTGAACAATCTGCCACGCCTTCGGGTCCGTACTGCTGAGCCAGCCCTTGATCATCGCATAGGCACAGTAGCCACCAAACTGCGGTGCAAAGGCGCGCGGGTTTCGTTCAAACCGATCGCGATTGTCTTCGGAGGCGAACTGCCAGCGGGCACCTTTCCAGATCAAGGCTATATCCGGATCGCCCGGCACCGGAGATCCGACCTGAAAGTAAGAGACCGCGTCGTAACCCGAGACCGCCGCGCCTTTGTCGACGTAAAACATAGGATTGTCCTGCGCCAGAGCCATTGGCGCGGCTGCAAGGCAGGTCAAACTGGTTACAAAGGAACGACGGGACAACATCAGGTGATTCATGGGCTTGATCTTCGAAGATTCTAAAATGCATATTTCCTGGTTGCTTCGAAACCCCCATGACGCCGATGTGAACATTCGCTAGTCGAACACATCCTCGATCACATCCCAGGCTTCGTCCAGCACGCGCGAAAACAGGCTTTTCTTCTTCTTTTTCTTATACTTCTGGGGTTTTCGTGCGGGTTTGTATTTTCCATCAGGCCGATCAACCAGCTTGGACTTGGGCACCATCTTGAGGTTGTGTAGCGGCGCACCACAGCTTGAGCAACTCAGCTCATGCTGCTGCTTGCCCCTCAGAACCAGTGCAGCGCGGGTGCCGCAATAGCAGCAGGTGGCGATTTTATGCGAGGTGGAAATTGGGGCCTCCTGTCATCTGTGCTGTGACGCATATAGGGCAATCGCCGCGGCATTTGAGACGTTGAGTGACCCAAATCCACCCGCCGCGTCAATCTTGACCAGTTGATCCACCGTCTCTTTGGTCTTTTGCCGCAGACCCGGCCCCTCGGCCCCCAAAACCAGCGCGACCGGCTGCTTGCGTTTGTCGAGCAGAGCGGTCTCGATGGTTTCCTCCGCCTCGCCGTCGAGCCCGAGCACCAGAAAGCCCATATTCTGCAACTCCACGATTGCATCGGCCAGATTGCGCACCCTCAGATAGGGCTGGCGTTCCAGCGCGCCGCTGGCAGTTTTGGCCAGCGCGCCGGTCTCGGGCGCCGAATGGTGCCGCGTACCGATTACGGCGCTGGCGCCCAGCACCTCGGCCGAGCGCAGAATCGCCCCAACGTTATGCGGATCGGTGACGCGGTCCAGAAGCAGCACGCGCGGGTTTTCCCGCCCGATACAGTTTTCCGCAAGCCCGCCCCAATCCAGCGGTTTCACCTCAAGCGCCGCCCCTTGGTGGACCGAACCGGGATCAATCGGAGCTGTAAATTTGCGCGGATCGACCATTTCGGCCTCGATCCCAGCAAAATCAATGGCTTCCGCCAGTTTATCACGCGCGTTCCGGGTGACGATCAGGCGCAGTTTTTGCCGTTTCGGGTTCATCAATGCATCGCGAACTGCATGCAGGCCGAACAGCCAGACGGTCTCCGAGGCCGCTGCTTTGCGTGCCTGTTCCTTCTCAACGACCCACTTTGGTTTCTTCATGTCACGGGCCTCCGGGCCGGGAATTCGGTTTCCTGCGTCAAAGCGGTATTTTCCTGTTGACGCCCTTTAGACGCGCTAGTAATCACGCCTCCACGTCAGGTGCAACGCCTGACAGTGGGCGACAGGCCGCAAGGTGTGGCAGGGGACTGTAACTCCCTCGCGGAGACGCACGCCTGGTTCGATTCCAGGGTCGCCCACCATCTTCTTCCTCAATAAATTTGCGCACCTTCGGCCCATGGACCGGGTTATTCCGCGACCGGCGCGAAAGACAGCGACATGTCTTCACCATCGTCAAAACGATATGGGGCCGTCACCGTGACAACGCGCGCCGGATCGATATCTTCCGGAGCTTTCCTATCCGCCTCCCACACCCGCAGGACCGGGCCCGACGGCTGCATGCCGCGCTCGCTATAGATCGCTTGCCCGGGGTTTAGATAGGCGATGTTACCCGCCAGCCAATTCTGCGCGACAATGGACGCATCGGGCGGAGATTGCGCGAGTATCTGCGATGTCAGCTCAGCAAAGGGTGCTGCGCGTTTGGCGTCTCCGGCCAGGTTATAGTGCAGAATCGCGAGGCAGATCAGCCCTGCCAGACACGCGATCAACTGAGCGAATTTGCGGGTACCGGGTGCTCCGATCCGCGGCAGGAGCCATAGTGCGATGGCAGGGCCCGCAAAAATCAGAAACGGTTGCAGCCAGCGGTCCTTCACATTGGTACTGCCGCTGAACACCACAATCAGCGCCATGAGGGCCAGCGCCCAGACCAGAGTTCGCACCATCAAGCGCAACAGGTCATCCGCGGGAACCGCCGCACCCTGTTCGCGGTAGATCAGCCAAAGCGCGCCAAGGACGACCAGAAGAAGCGCCACAAAGCTCAGCGCGGCCAGCAGAAGCTCGGCCACGCCTTGCACCGCGATCAGGGCGACAGGCCCGGTGCTGGTCATGTCGAGCTTATGCGAACTTGCAAAAGCAAGCTCCGGGTTGTTGAGAATCCACAGCATCGGTGGTGTCAGCAGCAGACCCGCGATACCAAACGACAGCAGTATGCGGACCGACAGGAACGGTTTACGTGTCTCAGAATGGCTGAGCGCGGCCAGCAGCATGGCCAGCAGCGCGATGGCGTAATTGTATTTCGACAACCCACCCGCCGCGATCACCACGCCCAGCAGAACGTAGCCCTTGGTCGAAGGGTTGCGGATCAGGTGCCAAATCGCCGCAATGCTGAGTACCGAACAGAGATTGGCCAGAACGGTATGTGTCAGCGCGCGCTGCGATTCCCAACTGACCTGATAGAGCATCAGTAATGACAGCACAGCCAGCCCCGCGATCGGTGGCGTTTGCCGGGTGCGGATGGTCAGGTAGAGCGTGGCCACCGTGGCCAGCAATATTCCGTTTTTCAGCAGTGACAGACCAAGAAGGCCGGGGCCGGTGATCTGAAACACCGCCCATTGCAGCCAGGCATAAAGCGGCAGTTGCGGGCCGTAGCCCCAATCCAGCTGACGGGCGTCCAGCAGGATTTCGGCCTCGTCCAACCCAAGCGCACCGCCGGTGGCAAGCCGCAGGACAACGTGCAGAAGAAAGTAGCTGGTGAAAAGCCCGAGCCAGAAGCGATCTGTTGCCCATAATCGCGGCTTCAAACCACCATCGACAGATAGCGGATGATAAGAGCCCGACTGAAAATTGGTCATGGCGCGCCCCGACTTGCCCGGCGCGTCTGCAACTTGCAGGTCACCGGGTGCTTCGCTTGCCGAAGCTAGACCTGAAGCAAGGACACAAGTCCAGTTTTTTCACGCTTCCGTAACCGTGACAGTCAAGCGCAGCGCGGAATTGCACAATCGGTGCGTTCAGGCCGTCCGCTGCGCGCCGGTCTGGGTGATATTGTCGAGCCAGTCGGTCAGGCTGCCCAGATCGGGATCAAGCGCATCCGCCATGCCGCCTGCGAATTCCTGAAACCGTTCGATGTTGAGCTGATTGAGGCCCACCAGCACCGGAATCCCGCGTTCCAACGCGTCGGCAATAAGCGGGCGGAATCCGCGACCGTCCGCCTCGTGCTTGCCGAATTTGTTGATGATCAGAAGCTGCGGTGCGTTGTCCAGCGATTGCGTGACCAGACCGACTGCACGCTCAAGTTCGGCCGGGTCCAGACGGCAGCCGCGCGCGTTCTTGCCCAAGGACTGCGAGATGCGGATGATCTCGCCGGTGGGCAGTACCTTCAGGTCCATATCGCATTTGTAACCTTCGGCGCATTCGGTGTTGGTTTGCACCACTCCGGCCAGCGCAGTGCCCGTATCTGTCAAAGCCTCGGCAAAGGCGCTGAGCAGGCGGTCGGTGGCACCGCGATCGGTGGTTGTGACATAGGCCAGATGCATTTTGGGACCTCAAGACTTCGGATGGTGACAGATCAGATAGCACGCATAAGGTGGTTCGGCCACTCTAAGGCATCAGGGCAGCGGAGAAAGCCCGATCACAGCTTCGTGCAGATACAGGAGGGCCGCATAAGTCGCGAAGGCTGTCAGCCAGACCCAAAGACGTGGCCATGGCCGGGGCGCGCGCAGGGACAGGCGTGCAGTGTTGCGGGACAGGCGAGGCCAGTCTGGCCCCATGTTGCGGGCGGTGCGCCGGTCGATCAGCCCCATGCCCATCGCGGCAAATCCGGCGAACAGGCCAAACAGGATGACATGCGACAGGCTGCCATTGGCCAGCAAGTGCGCAACCGCCCAGAGCATCAGCGCCACAAGGATCGGGTGGCGCGTGGTCCGCAGGATACCGGGGTTTTCGGGATCGAACGGGCGATGCCCCAGCCCGCCGAACGAGAACGGGTTCTGGATCGACAGCCCTACAATGGCCAACCAGCAAACGATGGGCATGGCCAGCAGTGGTATCCAGCGGAGAAGCGGGAATGGCGGGATGACCTCGACATAAGGTGCGTTGGCGGCGGCGATGACCAGCCAGCCCAGAACAGCCAACGAGACCAGTGAATAGGTCGCGAAATACCCGGTACGGCCCAGCGTGCCTATCAGCCAGCCACGTACTGCCGGGCGCGCCGGGATCATGTGGCTGAGAAGAAAGGTGGCAAGCGCTGCGAGGAAAAAGCCCCAACCGGTCATGGTCATCTCCGAACGTGTCGCGCCCAGTTTAGGGGATGGATGCGCGCTGGTCTTTGTCCAAAATCAAGTGAGGCCTGGGGCGGTTGCCCGCCCCTGCCCTATTTTACAGGCCCAGCGCCTTGCGGCGCTCCTCGGCAAAGCCCTGCACCATGCGATCGGCGATCAGGGCCAGAATGGCCATCGCTGCCCCGGCGGAGATGCCGAGCCCCACATCCGCCTGTCCCAGCGCCAGATAGATCGACTGACCCAGACCGGTGGTACCGATCAGTGCCGCGATCACAAGCATCGCAAAGGCGTAAAGGATGGTCTGGTTCAGACCCAGCAGGATGGTCGGCGCAGCATAAGGCGCGCGGACATCACGCATGATCTGCCACTCGGTCGCGCCGCTGGAGATGGCGGCCTCCATCATTTCCTCAGGCGTGTTGACCAGCCCATGCCGCGTGTAGCGGATCATCGGGACGATGGCGTAGGCGCAGATGGCGAGGAAAGCCGAGAACTCTCCGATCTGAAACACCATCAGAACCGGGATCAGGAACACGAACAGCGGGATCGTCTGCAGCATGTCGCAGATCGGGCGCACGATGGTCCAGACCGGCGACCAGACCGCGCTGGCCAGACCGATCAGACCGCCAAGCACGGCACAGAAGAACACCGCAGCGCCGCTGAGGTAGAGCGACAGCAAGGCGCGTTCCCACAGGCCTGAGACAAGGATGGTGCAGAGCAGACCCACCGAAAGCGCCGCCAGACGCCAGCCGCCTGCGACCCAGCCCAGTGCGGCAGCCCCAGTCAGAACAAAGGGCCATGGCAGGTTGGCGATGCCGGTTTCCAGCATGCCGATCAGGATCAGAACCACCAGCCCTCCAGTCAGGTGCCCACGCCATGCCATCAGCAGTGCGATTGCGGCACCAACGGCAAAGAGGCCGTAGCTCATCGAGGGTGTCCATGCGAAGCCCCAGGTGAAGGGCAGCACTGCCTGGTCCAGCCCGATCCGCAGCGGCAGGAGCACATAGAACAGCGAGTTATTCTTGAGCGCATCCAGCCACGGCCCGTTGGCTTGCGTGAACGCGGTCAGGCCGCTGTCGATAGCCCCGGCCATTGGGTCCAGCACGGTAAGCTCGGACGGGTTCGGCAGCCACGCCCAGAAGGCAGCGGTGAACAGCACAGCAAAGCCCAGCATCGCCCAGACGACGCGGCTGTCATAGCGTTTGCGCTCGGTCGCCAGCGTGCCGCTCATCCGGTCGATAACAACAGCGAAGACGACGATAACGAGACCAGCCATCAGGGATTCGCCGAACTGCGCCTTGCGCATGGTCAGCAGAACTTCCCAGCCGATGTCGTTGAAACCGCCGATGACGGCGGCAATGATGACCATCGACAGGGCGGCCATCAGGCATTGGTTTACGCCGACCATGATCTGTGTTGTGGCGGCGGGTATTTCGACCTGAAACAGTTGTTGGATCCGAGTGCCGCCGGACATGATGGCGGCTTCCTTGATCTCGGATTCGACCCGTTCCAACCCTAGCATCACGTTACGCGCCATAGGCGGCGCCGCATAGATGGCCGAGGCGATCAGGCCGACCACCGGACCAAAGCCAAAGAGCAGCAGCAATGGCGTCAGGTAGGCAAAGGTCGGCACGGTTTGCATGATATCCAGTACCGCCTGCACGAACACCTTCACGCGCGGGACTTCGTTGGCGAGGATACCGATCGCGCCGCCCATGATCAGCGCCACGGGCACGGACACGGCGACGAGGGCGAGCGTATTCATGCTCTCGGCCCAATAACCCGAGGCCAGCACGAAGCTGAGACCGACAAAGCCCAGTGCCGCCATCGGCAAACCACCCAGATACCAGCCGAGGGCGGTCACGATACCGATCAGGATCGGCCAAGGGGTGTTGCCCAGCACATAATTGGCAGCATCCATCGGATAGGTCATCAGGTCCGAAAACAGCCGCATGGCCGGTTTGATGCCGTTCAGAAACCAGTCGAGAAACGCCCCAACCCATTGAGTTGCAGGCAGTTCCCACGCGGCGGGCCATTTGACCAGCCACGGGGCCACGCCCTCCAGCGCGAGACAAACCGCGCCAACGATCACGGTGATCAGTGCAGCCTGCGCCCCTGCGGTCAGGCGCGCTTGCTGCGCGGGGATGTCCGTCACGGCGGTCATGCTTCATCCACCTGCAACGCGGCGGCGAGGTCGGACGGATGAACCGTGCCGACAACATTGCCGTCTGCATCACGCACGGGCACGGGCTCATAAAGTTCCATGCAATGCGCAAGTGCCGCATCCAGCGTCATCGAAGTGGTCAGGCCGGGATCATCGGGGCCGCAGCCGGTCTCGTCCCGCATAACCGAGGCAACCTTGGCGTGCTGACCTTTGGCCACGTCCTTCGAGAATTCGCGCACATAGTCGTCCACCGGACGCAGTACGATATCCGTCGGCGTGCCGATCTGAACGATCTTGCCGTCGCGCATAATGGCGATGCGGTCGGCCAGCTTCAGCGCCTCTTGAATGTCGTGGGTGATGAAGACGATGGATTTCTTCAGCGTCGCCTGAATGCGCAGGAATTCATCCTGCAGTTGGCGGCGGATCAGCGGATCGAGGGCCGAGAACGGCTCGTCCAGGAACCAGATGTCCGGGTTCACCGCAAGGCTGCGCGCGATCCCCACGCGCTGGCGCTGGCCGCCTGAAAGCTGCCGGGGGAAGCTGTCTTCGCGGCCTTCCAGACCGACCAGAGAAATCACTTCCTGCGCGCGGGCCAGACGTTCCTTTTTACCTACGCCCTGCACCCGCAGCGGATAGGCCACGTTTTCAGCCACGGTCATATGCGGGAACAAGCCGAAATGCTGGAATACCATGCCCAGCTTCTTGCGCCGCAGATCGGTCAGCACCTTCTTGGACGCGCCGATGACGTTCTCGCCATCCACACGGATTTCACCACCCGTACCGGGCAGCAATTGCGAGATGCATCGGATCAGCGTCGATTTACCTGAACCCGACAGGCCCATGATGACGAAAAGCTCGCCCTCTTTGACTTCGAAATTGGCGTCCTGAACGGCGGGGATGAAACCCTGTTCACGCAGATCGGTGGCGGCTTTGTCGGCGTCATTCCCTGACCGAGACAGCGCGTCGGTCAAGGCTTTGTCAGCACCGGTGCCAAACACCTGCCAGAGGTTCTGGCAGGCGATGGCTGGCGTCGTAGCGTCAGTCACTTAGGCAAGCTCACTGCGTTGCCGCGTCAACGACCGGACGCCACTTGTCTTCGTTTTCGGCCATCCATGCCGCAACGACTTCTTCGACCGCGCCGCCGTCCACGTCAATTGCGCCCATCATCGGTTGCTGATCTTCGACCGACAGCTGATAGTTGGTCAGGATCTCATAGGCGGCGGGCCATTTGTCTGCCATGCCGCTCCAGCCCGCTTTGAAGATGCGCGAAGGCGAGAAGTCGCAATCGTTTACCGCGTTGGGGTTCGGGCCCCATGCGGGATCGTTAAAGCACGCCTCTTCGCCCGCAGGCAGTTCAACGAACTGCACGTCGTAGGCCGACATCGCCCAATGCGGCTGCCAGAAGGTGATGAGCAGCGGCGACTTACGCTCGGTCGACGCACGCAGTTCAGCGATCAGCGCGCCTTCGGAACCGGCAGGAACGGCTTTGAAGGGAAGCTCAAGACCGGTCATACGATCAGCACCCGGTGTACCCCAATCGGCGGGGTAGTCGACCAGACGGCCACCGGGCAGAGTTTCAGCCGTTGCAAAGACCTGAGCACACTCTTTCAGCGCTTCCCAGGCGGGCAGGCCCGGGCACAGTTCAGCCACGTGTGCGGGATAGGCAATACCTTCCTTGGCATTCAGGCCCAGATCACCGATTTCGACAACAGTGCCCTCGTCGATCTTCTTGGCATATTCGTCGGACACGTTGGAGGACCAGATTTCCAGCGTCGCGTCGATGTCACCATCCGCCAGCGCCTGGAACTGATTCATCATACCGGCGGTCACGTACTCCACGTTGTAGCCTGCGGCCTTCAGCATCTCACCCGCCACATGTGTGGTGACATGCTGACCGGTCCACTCGTTGATCGCCAGCTTGATCGGCTCGTCCACCGCGCCCATGTCGGCGGCCTGGGCCGACCCGGCAACGGCGAGGGCCAAAAGGCTTACGCTAAGCTTTTTCATGATTTTACTCCCTGTTTTATTCTACTTGCCCTTCATCGCACCAAAGTACGCTGGGGAATTCAATGGTAATAGCACCTGACGCAACATGCACAAATTCGACCGGAAAAGGAAAGGGAACAGTAAAACCCGCCGCAAGTTTCCGCGCCGGGCTCAAAGTCAGCCCACTTATCCAGTCCCGACCGCTTTCTCATGCATAAGCAAGGTACCGTTCATGTCGCTAGGTTAGGGATATTGATTGACTAGTCAATTATAAAAAGACTCTGCAGCTGCGACGCCACAATCACCCTTGTCACGCGAACTCAAATAAGACCAACTTCGAGCGAAGGGAGATCAGGCAATGCATCATTTTGACGATATCTTTGATATGGCGGCCAACCGTCATGGCGGGCCCGATGCATTGGAGGCCAAGCTGAGCAAACCGAAAACCCCTGCCGAGTTTGCAGCACTGCCTGAGGATCGGTGGCTGTCCATCATCACCAAGACCGTGTTTCAGGCCGGATTCAACTGGAAGGTCATCGAGTCGAAATGGGAGGGCTTTGAGACCGCCTTCGACGGATTCGATGTCGGGCGTTGCGCCTTTATGGATGACGAGAAATTCGACGCCTTGCTGCAGGACACGCGGATTGTGCGCAACGGAACCAAGATTGCCGCCGTGCGCGACAACGCGGCCTTTTTGCTGGAACTGAGAGAAGAAGGCGGTGCTGGGCAGGTGCTGGGCGGGTGGCCTTCAACGGATTTCATCGGCCTGTTGGCAATGCTGGGCAAACGCGGCTCTCGACTGGGCGGTACAACCGCTCAATTCGCGATGCGCTTTGCCGGACGGGACGGTTTCATGCTGTCCCGCGATGTGACTGCGCGGCTGATCGCCGAAGGGGTCATCGATAAACCTGCCACATCGAAAAAGGCCATGGCGGCAGTTCAGGAAGCATTCAACACCTGGATGGACCAATCCGGGCGCTCACTGACCGAAATCAGCCGGGTTCTGGCGATGAGCCTGTGAAAACGGCTTGCAGAGACGGGCGGGCGTATTAGGCTTTGTAATATGGCCCGCCCCCTGCTGATTTTGATCATGTTGCTATTTGCATCCTGCGGTCGCCCCCTGACCGAGCATGAACGCGCATTTGCCGCGAACATTCAGGGCGATACGCTGAACCTTGATCGGGTGCGTCTGGTCGAGGGCGCTCCGGTCGCGGCGATCTCATATAAACGCAAGGCCCGCCCCCGGTTGGCTTGTCGCGAGCGGATTCTGCCGCCGGTGAAAGAGGAAGTCGTCACCGGGAGGCCCGCAGCCGTTGCACTGTTCAATCGGGTGTATTTCACCCGCGACTGGTATCTGGACGATTACATGTCGCAATACCCCGAGCGGGTGAACTTGATCGCCGCGATGTTGCTGGCGCATGAGTTAACCCACGTATGGCAATGGCAGAACCGCGAGGTCACAGGCTATCACCCCTTGCGCGCCGCGGCTGAGCACGGGCGCAACGACGACCCCTACCTGTTCGATCTGGAGACCTCGCCCGACTTCCTGTCCTACGGCTTCGAACAGCAGGGTGCCATTGTCGAGGAATATGTCTGCTGCCGTGCGCTGGACCCGGATGCCCCGCGCACCAAACGGCTGCACGATATGCTGAGCGCGCATTTCGATGTTTCGACCTTGCCCGGCAACAGGCGCGAAAGCGCCGTGGAGTTGCCTTGGGCGGAGGCAGAGGTTGAGGGCATCTGCCGCTGAGGCTCAGCCCTCTTGCAGGGTTTTCAGAAAGGCGACCAGATCGGCGATGGGCTTGCTAGTCAGGATGGGCTGTCCGGCCGGGGTTTTGATCGCGGTGTCATTGCCTTCAAAAAAGGGGCCGTAGACAGGCATGGGGCTGCCGTGGCTGACCAAAGGATCGCGTCCGTCGATCCGCGCCACCACGCGGGCGGTTGGGAAGACACCATCCGCATCGGCCAGAACCTTCAGATTCGTTGGCTGGATTACCAGCACCCCGGCCATCGGCCCGTGTCCTGTTGCGTCCAACCCGTGACAGGTAGCGCAATAGTGCTGATAAAGCTCAGCCCCCGCTTCGACGTCCTGCGCCAATGCGGATTGCGGTATCGTGAAGAGCACAGCCAGCGAAGCTGCGCCAAGTGTCGACCGGATCATGCTTTTCTTCCTTCTGCCTTGCAAATCGAGACTTGCCCGACAGCCTTGCGGGCGCAATGATCCAGATCAACGAAACCGGAGCAGGGATCAAAGGCAATGACACAATACGCAGCCATCATGCTGGCCGCAGGGATCGGCGTTCCCATCCTTGCCGCCCTGAACGCTGCCTTGGGCAGGCTGATCGGATCACCCAATGCGGCGGCGGTGGTCCTGTTTGCCATCGCTTTTGTGGCCTCGGCCCTGGCGCTGCTGGTGCTCGGTGGCGGTGAAGCCTTCGCCAAGATCGCGCAAGCCCCGCGACATCTGCTGTTGGGCGGTGTTCTGATCGCGTTTTACGTGCTGTCGATCACCCATGTCGCTCCGCATTTCGGGGTGGGCAATGCGGTGTTTTTTGTGCTGCTGGGCCAGTTGATCAGCACGGCAGCGATTGACCATTTCGGCCTGTTCGGCGCTCAGGTCACACCGCTGACCCTGATGCGGGCGGGCGGCATTGCGGTCATGGCGATCGGTGTCGCAATCACGCAGCTGGCCTGAGCACGCCCCCCTCCAGCCGCAACACGCGGTCCATCCGCGCCGCCAGATCGAGGTTATGCGTGGCGATCAGCGCCGAGAGCCCCTCGTCCCGCACCAGCGCCATGAGCGCCGCAAACACCTGATCCGAGGTTTCGGGGTCCAGATTGCCGGTTGGCTCATCCGCCAGCAGCACGCGCGGCTGATTGGCCAGCGCCCGGCAGAAAGCCACGCGCTGCTGTTCCCCGCCCGACAAGGCCGCTGGTCGATGATCAGCCCGCGCCGCGACGCCAACACGGTCAAGCAACTGCATCGCCCGCGTCTGTGCCGCTTTTTCTGATGCGCCGTTGGCCAGTTGCGGCAGCACGATATTCTCCAGCGCCGTAAACTCGGGCAGCAGGTGGTGGAACTGGTAGACAAAACCCACATCGCGCCGCCGGATCGCTGTGCGTGTGCGGTCTCCTTTGCCCGTTGCTCCCTGCCCTGCGATCTCGACCTCGCCGGTATCCGGCGTGTCCAGCAGGCCCGCGATATGCAGCAGGGTCGATTTGCCCGCGCCCGATGGCGCAACCAGCGCCACGGCCTCACCCGCGTGAAGCTCCAGATCGGCACCGCGCAGCACCTGAACCTCGCCGGGCGTTCCCGGAAGATAGGTTTTGGTCAGGCTGTTCATCCTCAGCGTCACATCATTCATAGCGCAGCGCCTCAACCGGGTTCAGCCGCGCCGCGCGGCGGGCCGGAAAATAAGTGACAAGGAAGGACAGACCCAGCGACAGGCCGATGGCCTTCAGAACATCGCTCAGATGCAATTCGGCGGGCAAGGCATAGATGCCGCGAATGGACGGGTCCCAGACGCCGCCGCCCATGACGTAGTTCACGAACGAGAAAATCGGGTCGATATAGATCGCGAAGAGACACCCCAGAATAACCCCCATCGCGGTGCCGATGATGCCGGTAAAGGCCCCGCAAATGAAGAACACCCGCAACACCGAGCCTTCGCTGAGTCCGATTGTGCGCAGGATGCCAATGTCGCGGCCCTTGTTCTTCACCAGCATGATCAGGCCCGACACGATGTTCATCGCCGCGATCAGCACGAGGATCGACAGGATGATGAACATCACATTGTCCTCGACCTCCAACGCGCGCAGGAACCCGCCCGAGGCGTCCTGCCAAGTCCAGATCTGGCTGCGCTCTCCAGCGGCTTCGAGGATCGGGATCAGGATCGGGGTCAGCTCTTCGGGGCGTTCGACCATCACCTCGATCTCGTCCGCCACACCTTCTCGGTTGAAGAAACTCTGCGCCTCGGCAAACGGCATGTAGACCCGGGTGCGGTCGATGTCGTAGCGCCCGGCGGAGAAGACATAGACCACCTCATAAGCGTTCACGCGTGGAGACGTCC
Organism: Ruegeria sp. CF4; assembly: GCF_056537345.1. Classification (NCBI taxonomy): domain Bacteria; kingdom Pseudomonadati; phylum Pseudomonadota; class Alphaproteobacteria; order Rhodobacterales; family Roseobacteraceae; genus Ruegeria; species Ruegeria sp. CF4. The sequence continues at coordinate 154,597 of NZ_JBQFRJ010000004.1, forward strand.
CAAAAGCGGTTTTCACCCCATTGGGCGAGGTCAGCTTCACCCGATCCCCCACCGTTGCCCCGATGGACCGAGCCACGCCCGAACCGATGGCGATACCTTCGGCGAACCGGGACAGGTCACCATAGGCCTGTTCGCTTTCGGCGATACCCGGCAAGTCGGCCAGATCGTCGGGGCGGATGCCAAAGACCTGCACGCCTGCGCTGCGGTCGGCGTTGGTGATCAATACCTGTCCTTTGACAAGCGGGGCGGCACGCTCGACCCCCGGCACCTGTGCGACCCGATCCGCCATACCGTCGAAATCAGTGATGGTGCGATCCAGCCGACCCTGTGCATTGACCTCACCTGCCGAGAAAACGGTGACATGCGCGTTGGCCCCCAGAATGGTGCCCACGAATTCTGACCGGAACCCGGACCGCACCGCCAGCGTCGCGATCAGCGCAAACACCGCCAGCGTGATCCCGATCAGCGAAATCCACGTCATCACGCTGACGCCGCCCTCGGCGCGGCGGGCACGCAGATAGCGCCAGGCGATTTTCCATTCGAATGGGGCGAAGGGCGGTGGTGTCTTGGCCATGCTGCCTCGGTGATCGGTTTGGCGCGACCCTCTCGGCATTTCGTCCAATGGTCAAGCCGGTTCTCATCTCGTGAACCCGGCTCGGCAAATCTGCGGCCCACTGGGCGCGGCTCGGAACCCGAATCGATATGAGTTCATGTCTGATGGCTCTGTCTTCGCGGGAAAGGTTCGGATTTCAATTATACCGGTGGTTGTGAACACCTTCACAGACAAGCGCTTATTGTTTCAGCTATGAAGTCAATGTGAAACGTTAGCGGGTCAACTGAGTCACAATCGCAACATTGGACGCGCAATTTTATTTCACAAATTGATTATTGTGAGAAACTTTGCACCCTATATTTGGGGGACACATTTTAAAGAGTTAAGAGCGGAGGTACGCTCAATGAGTATTCAGGAACACATAGAAGGATCGGGCCCGTTTATAGCCCGGCCAGCAGCAACGGAATTGGATTGTGAAAGCGCCGCATTGTTACGGGCCGCGATCCGCCCCTTGTTCAGCAGCGCAGCAAGTTGGTCCAGCCTGGCAGATATTCTCAAAGACAAGGGATATCATCTGGCATTTCGTCAGGGACGTCTGTGCATCACGGACCGAAAGACCGGGGATCGCATTTGCGGCCTGCGGTTCCTTGGTTTCGAATTGCGCGATCTGGTCCGACGCATGGGCCGCCCCATCGTCATCGCGCGCGGCAGCGACGCGGATGGGGACATCGTGTCGGTGCGCCCAGCACCCTGAACGCACGCAATCAAATTTACATCGCCTCGATCAGGCGATGCCCTGATAGATTTCCGCGACTTTGGTCACGGCTGCCTCAGGGCTGAGTTCTTCGCTTTCACCCGTGCGGCGGCAGGTCAGTTCAACCACACCATTCTTCAGACCACGCGGACCCACGGTGATCCGCCACGGCAGGCCGATCAGGTCCATGGTGGCAAACTTGCCCCCCGCCCGTTCATTCCGATCATCATAAAGCGGTTCCAAGCCCAGCGCCGTCAGCGCGCCGTAGATTTTCTCGCAAGCCGCATCCGCCTCTTCATCACCTTGCTTCAGGTTCACGATGCCACAATGGAACGGAGTCACGCCTTCGGGCCAGATGATGCCCTTGTCGTCATGGCTGGCCTCGATGATTGCGCCGATCAGGCGGCTGACGCCGATACCGTGGCTGCCCATGTGAACGGGAACCGGCTTGCCATCCGGCCCTTGGACGGTTGCGCCCAAAGGTTCGGAATACTTGGTGCCGAAATAGAAGATCTGACCAACTTCGATCCCGCGTGCCACGCGGCGACGCTCTTCCGGGATCTGGTTGAACAGCGCCTCGTCATGAGTTTCGTCGGTGCGCGCGTATTTCGAGGTGAATTCTTCGAGGATCGCCTGACACTGCTCGCGGCTGTCATAGTCGATCTCGCGGTCGCCAAAGGTCAGATCGGTGACAGCACTGTCATAGAACACCTCAGATTCCCCGGTATCTGCGAGCACGAGGAATTCGTGGGTGTCGTCTCCGCCGATCGGACCAGAGTCAGCACGCATCGGGATGGCCTGCAGACCCATGCGTTCATAGGTGCGCAGATAGCTGACCAGATGGCGGTTATAGGCGTGCAGCGCGTCCTCTTTGGTCAGGTCGAAATTGTAGCCGTCCTTCATATAGAACTCGCGCCCCCGCATCACGCCGAAACGCGGGCGGATTTCGTCGCGGAACTTCCACTGGATCTGGTAGAGCGTCAGCGGCAGGTCTTTGTAGCTGCTTACATGACCGCGGAAGATATCGGTCACCAGTTCTTCAGCCGTGGGCGTATAGAGCATATCGCGGTCATGCCGGTCTTTCATCCGCAGCATTTCCTGACCGTAGTCATCATAGCGTCCGGATTCGCGCCACAGGTCTGCCGATTGCAGGATCGGCATCTGGATCGCAATGTGCCCTGCCCGCGCCTGTTCCTCGTGCACGATGTTTTCCAGCTTGCGCAGGACTTTGAAGCCCAGCGGTAACCAGGAATAAATCCCGGCCGCAGCCTGCTTGATCATTCCTGCGCGCAGCATCAGCCGGTGGCTGACGATCTGAGCCTCGGAGGGGTTTTCCTTGAGAACGGGCAGAAAGTAACGGCTGAGGCGCATTGTTTAACCTTTAAAGGTGAATTTCGACATCAAAAGGTGATTATGCCAAAGCCTCGCCGGGGGCAATCGCGCATTGGCGATTTTGCGACCCAAGGTCAGTCGGTTTTTTGATTGACCCGCCAGTCAGGGTTCTGAATTCTGACAAGACTGCAATTTCATGAGGCGCCCATGCAGACCATCCAGGAACCCGCTCGCCAAATCCCCGTGATCCACCAAACCGACATTCTGGTGGTCGGCTCAGGCCCTGCCGGGTTGGCCGCCGCGCTGGCTGCCGCGCGCGCGGGAGCAGAGGTTACCATCATGGATCGCTTCGGCTGCATGGGCGGCAACATTACCGCGGTCGGTGTCGAGGGATTTGCCTGGTATCGCCATGAGCAAACCGTCGAAGCGGGTGGCATCGGGATGGAGTTCGAGACCCGCGCCAAGGATATGGGCGCTGCCGTGCCCGAGAGCCAGTCGCTGAGTTATGAGTTGGACAGCGAAGGTTTCAAACTGGTCGCAGATCGCCTGATCGAAGAGGCGGGCGTGCATCCCATGCTGCATCGGCAGTTCGTAGCTCCGATTATGGAGGGTGACCGGATTACCGGCGTGATCACCGAATCCAAAGCCGGGCGCGAAGCGATTCTGGCCCGTGTCGTGATTGACGCCACCGGCGATGCCGATGTGGCCCATCGTGCGGGTGCCCCGACACATAAGACCCCGCGTGAAGACATGATGGCCGCATCGGTCATGTTCCATCTGGCGGGCGTGGACAAACGCGCCTTTATGGAAGGCATCAAGGCCGATCCGCAAACCTACAAGGACTGGGGTGGTGGCGGTGAGTGGAATATCGAAACCTCGGGCAAAGAGGACGACATGTTCTCTCCGTTTGTAAAAAAACCTTTCCAGCAGGCCATCGAAGAGGGCCTGATCCCAGCGCATCTGAACACCATCGCGGGCACCTGGGGGGCGATGCACGACACCGGAGAGCTGACCTATATGAACCTGATCCATCTGGATCAGGTCGACGGTACCAACCCCGACAGCCTGACACGGGGCGAGATCGAGGGGCGCCGTCAAACGATGCTGGCCATCGACGCACTGCGCCGCTTCATGCCCGGTTGCGAAAACGCCCGTTTGCGGAATTTCGGAATGACCATCGGCATTCGCGATACCCGCAAGATCGACGCGGTTTACAACATGACCGAGGATGATGCCCGCCATCAGGGTCGGTTCGAGGATACAATCGGAATCTATCCGGAATTCATCGACGGCTATGGCATTCTGATCCTGCCGACGACGGGGCGCTACATGCAGGTCCCTTATCGCTCGATGCTGCCGAAAGGCATCAAGGGCCTTCTGGTCGCCGGGCGGTCGCATGGGGCGGATCGCGTCGCCCACGCAGCGACGCGCAATATGGCCTGCTGCGCGGTCATGGGTCAGGGCGCGGGTATTGCCGCGGCTATATCTTTGAAAAGCAATCAGGAACTCGACAATATGAACCTGACCCCCGTGCATCGGGAACTGGAGCGGCAAGGCGTGAGGATCACCTGATGGACCATATCCCAACCATCGACATCGCTCCGCTCGCCAATCCTGCTGATCCGCAGTTTCAGGCCACAGTCGCGCAGATCATGGACGCGTGCACAAGCATCGGGTTTCTGTCGATCACCGGAACAGGCATTGAACCTGAAAGCATTGATCAGGTACGCGACTGCGTGCGGGCGATCTTTGATATCGAAGAGACCAGCAAATGGGATCAGGCCATCACCCGCGAAAATTATCGTGGGTATATCCCGATGGGATTCTTTACGCCCAATGATGGTTCGGGCGCGGCAGACAAGTACGAAGGGTACAAGCTGCATTTCGAAGCGGCTGAGAATGCTCCGATCCGAGCGGATTGCCCGCTTTACGGCCCCAACATCTGGCCTCGCGAAGTGCCGCAGGCTTGCGATGTGATCCTGAGTTACTGGCGACAGTTGGATGGCGTGACCGATCTGCTGCTGGGCGCGTTGGAGGTGGGGCTTGCGGTACCGCCAGATACCCTGCGCGCGGCATTTCGCGATCCGATGACCAACATGACCCTGCTGCATTATCCGCCGCAGGCCCCGGATGAAGGCGGCTATGGCATCCACCCGCACAAGGATACCGACGCGCTGACGATCATCGCACCCGATCCGGTCGGTGGACTTGAAGTGCAAACCCGCACCGGAGGCTGGATTACGCCAGACTGTCCACCCGGCGGTTTCGTGGTCAATATCGGCGACATGCTGGAGCTGTGGTCAGGCGGGCGGTTGAAATCGACCCCGCACCGGGTCGTCAATCGATCCGGGCGTGAACGCTATTCCTTCCCCTATTTCGCTGTTCCACGCCACGATGTGGTGGTCGCACCGCTGCTATCCGCCCTGCCAGGCTTTGACCGGCCTTCGGTACATTGCGGACATTGGTCGGCGGAAATCTGGCGCACCAACTGGCCTGACGAAACGGCCACGGGGGATACTCCGGAACTGGGCACTCTGACCGACTGACGCACGAAAACCGCGCCCGATGAACCGCTTGCATCATGGGGCGTCATGGGCCAAGAACACGGCAACGCTGTGCAACGAGGGAATGCGCCATGGCCTTGCCGGTGAAGGATCAGCTCAGATACTGGGGCTTCGCCACCGCGATCTTTGTGGTGATTCTATACCTTCTGGGTGACGTGCTGCTGCCTTTCGTGATCGGCGGAGCAATTGCCTATTTCCTCGACCCCGTGGCCGACCGGCTGGAAAAGCTGGGTCTGTCACGGATGGCCGCGACAGGCATCATTACAGTTGTCGGCGTGCTTGGCTTTGTCCTGATGATCCTGATGGTGGTTCCTGCGCTGATCACCCAGTTGCTGGATCTTGTCGATACGTTACCAAGTCTTTTCAAACAGCTGCGCGCCTTTATCGAGAAACAGTTCCCGGCCCTGCTGGACCGCGAATCTAACACGCACCAGATGCTGGTCTCGTTCGGTGAGACGTTGAAATCCAAGACCGGGGATGTGCTGCAGACCGTCCTTACCTCGCTGGGATCCGCGATCAACGTTGTTGTACTGCTGGTTATCGTCCCCGTCGTGGCCGTCTATCTGCTGATGGATTGGGATCGCATGATCGCCCGGATCGGAGAGCTGCTGCCCCGCGATCACGCGCCCACGATCAAGCGTTTGGCGGGTGAAATCGATGCGGTTCTGGCCTCGTTCGTGCGCGGAATGGGAACCGTCTGCCTGATCCTTGGCACCTACTATGCGGTGGCGCTGATGTTGGTCGGCCTGCAGTTTGGCCTGATCGTTGGTTTCATCGCCGGTCTGGTGACGTTCATTCCCTATCTGGGCGCATTGATCGGAGGCACCCTGGCCATCGGTCTGGCGTTGTTTCAGTTCTGGGGTGACTGGGCACATGTCGGCATGGTCGCGGGTATCTTTGCCATCGGGCAGGTGACCGAAGGCAACTTTCTGACCCCGAAATTGGTTGGCAGTTCGGTCGGCCTGCATCCCGTCTGGTTGCTGCTGGCGTTGTCTGTCTTCGGCGCCCTGTTTGGCTTTGTGGGCATGCTGGTTGCGGTGCCAGTCGCTGCGGCCCTAGGCGTGCTGGCGCGGTTCGCGACCCAGCAATATATGGGCAGCCGCCTCTATACCGGGCTTGAAGGGCTGCCGCAGGAAGACGAATAATGGCCACCCAGCTGAGCTTTGATCTGCCGTCCAAGACCGCCTTGGGCCGCGAGGATTTTTTTGTCTCGCCTGCCAATGCGCTGGCGGTTGCGATGATCTCGGCCACGTCCTGGCCCGGCAACAAGCTGGTGCTAAGCGGCCCTGCTGGATCTGGCAAAACCCATCTGGCCCATGTCTGGGCAGCCGAGACCGGCGGGCGGATCGTGCAGGCAGCCGCCCTGCGCTATGACGACGTACCCGATCTGGCCCGCGCGCCCGTTGCGGTTGAGGATGTTCCGGTGATCGCGGCTGATGCAGAGCAACAGAAAACCCTGTTTCACCTGCACAACCTGGTGCTCGCAGAAGGGCACGCCCTGCTGATGACCGGACGCGCCGCCCCGAAGCATTGGCAATTGCCCCTGGCCGATCTGCAAAGCCGGGTCGAGGGCGCGCATCACGTCGCGCTTGAGGCGCCCGACGATGCGCTGTTGGGCGCGGTGCTGGCCAAGCTTTTTACCGACCGACAGCTCAATCCCGGGCCGGATGTGATCGCCTATCTCGTCAAACACATGGATCGCAGTTTTGAAGCCGCCGCGCGGATGGTCGAGCAACTCGATGACATTGCGCTGACTGAAAAGCGTGACATCACCCGTACGCTGGCGGTGCGTCTATTGAACACAGAAGCCGAACAATCGGATGTCGACAATTGACCGGTGCGGGGTGATCTCGCATCCTGTCGCGCAAAAGACCTGGGGACACCATGACCAAGACCGCCGAGACTGATTTCCCGGATCACGGGCTTTTCGGAAAGCCTCTGTTCGAAGACCCGGGTGCCCGCGCGCTGTCTCGGGTCGGGGTCGTCGATATCGGGTCGAACTCGGTCCGGATGGTGATCTTTGACGGTGCAGCACGTTCGCCCGCCTATTTCTACAACGAAAAGGTGATGTGCGAACTTGGTGCGGGCCTGTCTGAAACGGGCCGGCTGAACCCGGCAGGCCGCAAACGGGCATTGGCCGCCTTGCGGAGATTTCAGTTTCTCGCCAACGATCTGGGTTTGCCTGCCCTGCATGCGGTTGCGACGGCCGCGGTGCGCGAGGCCAGCGACGGGCCGGAATTCTGCGCCCAAGTCGAAGCTGAAACCGGTCTGATCATCAACGTAGTCGATGGCGAGGAAGAGGCCCGGCTGTCAGCGCAGGGCGTGTTGTTGGGTTGGCCGGGCGCTTATGGGCTTATCTGTGATATCGGCGGATCTTCGGTCGAGCTGGCCGAGATTGGCGGCGGCAAGGTCGGGCGGCGCATGACATCCCCTCTGGGGCCGCTGAAGCTGCGCGATATCAAGGGCGGACGACGTGCGCGCAAGGCCTATATCAAGAAAACTCTGGAAGAGATGCGCGACCGGATGGGCCCCCAGCGCGACCGTCTGTTTCTGGTCGGCGGCAGCTGGCGCGCCTTTGCCCGGCTGGACATGCTGCGCCGGGGTTATCCGCTAAACGTTCTGCACGAATACCGCATGACTCAAGGTCAAGTGCGTGAAACCATAAAGTTCATCGAAAATAACGACCCGGATACGCTGCGCGCGCAGGCCGGCGTTTCGGGATCACGTATGGCGTTGATCCCGTATGCGATGGATGTGCTGACACGGTTGATTCGCACGTTCAAACCCAAGGATATCGCGATCTCAAGCTATGGGATTCGCGAGGGTTTGCTGTATGAGCAGATGCCTCAACGTCTGCGCGACCGTGATCCGCTGATCGAAGCCTGCCGTTTTGCCGAGGCCAAGGATGCGCGCCTGCCCGGCTTTGGGAAACACCTGTTCGATTTTGTCACGCCTCTGTTCCGTTCGGCCCCCGATCAAAAGATACGGCTGATCAAGGCCGCCTGTCTTTTGCATGACGTAAGCTGGCGTGCCCACCCGGATTACCGGGCCGAAGCCTGTTTCGAATACGTCACCCGCGCCAACATGAGCGGGATCAAGCACTCCGAGCGGGTGTTCATCGGGCTGGCACTACAACACAGATATCGCAACAAGCGCGAGGGTAGCCGCTTCATCGACCTCTATGAACTGCTCGACGAGCGCGGGCAGGAGCAGGCCGAGATTCTGGGTAAGGCGCTCCGCTTTGGAGCAATGTTGTGGATGCAGAGTGACGCGACCATGGGCAAACTACGCTTTTACCCTAAGAAACAAGTGCTTGAGCTGCGCCTGCCCAAAGCAGCTGGCCCGTTGTTCAACGAGGTGGCCGAGGCACGATTTAGCTCTCTGGCATCGGCGCTGAAATCCGAACCGCGTGTGATTGTGCGCGGATGATCAGATATCGGTGAAGCCGTCCGAAGGTTCTTCTTGCGGAGCGCGCTCCTCAGGTTTTTCTTCGGATTTCTTGCGGATGATAATATCACCATTCGGCAGCATCTCGGGCGCTTCATAAGCGCTCCAATCCCGCACCTGAGCGGCCAGCTCAGCCAGTGCCGGGCCCATTTCCTGCATAAATGACTGCAAGGCCGGGCCGAACTGATCTGCAAGCCCCCACAGGTCTTCGAGCGTGGGTTCCATTTCCTGGCGCAGGCCTTCCAAGAACAACTCCGCACCCCGCTCCATAAGGGATTTGTCCGAATCTTCCTGCGCCTGAGCAGGCAGGGCCAGTGCGGTGCATACCGCAGAGATCAGCATAAGATGTCTCATATCGTGAATATAAGCAGCTGCGGCGAAGGTTGAAAGGTCAGAGCTTGATATCCAGCGTCACCGGGAAGTGGTCGGACGCGGCGAGCAAGGCTTCGCGCAGCTCGGGATTGGCCCAACAGGCAGCGTCACGAAACGGATGCCAGATGCGCCAGTCCGGCTCATAGGCGCGCAGGTCATCGCTGATCATGATGTAATCCAGAAGTGCTTCGAGATACCGCCCTTCTTTCGGGCGGGCAAAGCGCGCTGTTGCCGGAACCGAACCGGGGCGCAGTTCCAGTGCTTGCGCAGCATGGGGGTCGTACAATCCCGCTTGCAGCAGAATCTCGACCGATGAGCGGCCAAAGAGATGTTCAAACTCGTCCAACCCCGGCCCGTCATTCAGATCCCCCAACAGGATAACCGGTTCCTGCTCTGCCAAATGGTGCTTGACCCGCCGGGCCAGCCAAACCGCCTGGGCCAGCTGCTTGCGACGGTTGGCAATCGAGATACGGATCATCTCGTCGCGCGACCCGGCCCCATGCGGGGCTTTGGATTTCAGATGCGCCCCGATCAGACGGAACACCTGCCCCGAGGTTGTCTCAATCGCCATCTCCATCGGCGGTTTCGAGAACTGTACCTGATCCTCGGTCGCATCCACATCCAGATCGATGCGAAACTCTTGGTCAAACCGTGGGGCATCGTCGGTCTCCATCGGGTCGTGACGGGCCTTCAGCACTTCCGGGTCATAGAGCAATGCCAGTTCCTGATGGGTGTTGTTGGCAAATCCCATGATCGCATGGTTTGTGCGCAGATCGAAGGCCGCAGCAAAACCCTGCAGGGCGCGCACCGTATTCCGGGTTTTACCTGTATTCGGGGCCTCGACGATCAGCACGGCATCGGCGTCAATCGCCGTCAGAACCTTGGCAATTGCTTCGATCTGCTGGGCCTTGGTCACATCGTGGCGACCCGACCAGCTGTCGTCGACCACGAGATTATCCTTACGATCAAACAGGTTGGCGAACCATTCGATATTGTAGGTCGCCAGACGCACGGCTCAGACCCGGGCGCCGTTGATCTCATCCCAGGCGCGGTTGATGTCGATCATCTTTTTCTCGGCCAAACGCACGGCCTCTTCCGGAACGCCACGGGCTATCATTGCATCGGGATGCGTTTCCCGCACGAGCTGTCGCCAGACCTTGCGAATTTCCGACAGTGGAGCATCGCGCGCCACGCCCAGAACGGTATAAGGGTCCTTCGGGGCATCCGGCACGAAACGCGCCCGCAACGCCATAAACTGCGCGTCGGTCTGGCCGAAGATGCGGCTGACATCCTCCAGAAACTGGTTTTCGTTGGGGTGATAAAACCCATCCGCCATGGCGATGTGAAACAGCCCCTCCATCAAATCGCAGAGCGTCGTGCTGTCTTCGGCAAACATGCCGGCAATCTTGCGGGCATAGTCCTCGTAGCCCGCAACGTCGGTTCGGGCCATGTCAAAGACCTTGGCCGCGCCGTCTTCATCCTCGGGCGCGATCTGAAACACTTCGCGGAATGCCGTCACCTCATCCCGTGTCACCTGACCATCGGCCTTTGCCATCTTGGCCCCAAGTGCCACGACGGCAATTGCAAAGGCCACCGAGCGCTCGGGCGGCGTGCGCAGTTTTTCGAAAACTGCGGTCAGGCTTTCGCCTTGGGCCAGCGCGTTCAGCGCGTCGGCTATTCTGCTCCAGATTGACATGGGCGCACCCTAGCGTGACTTGACGCGACTGTCAGGTGCGACAGATGACTGCGGGCCGAGTATTTTTTGCATTAGAACAAGATCCAACCGTTGCCCCCATTTGAACCCCACTTCGGGCATACGGCCCACCTGTTCGAAGCCAATCGCCGAATGGAAGGCGATCGCTGCAGGGTTAGCCGATGAAATACCCGCGACAAGAACATGTACTTTGCTTACGGCTGCGATGTCCTCCAATGCCTGCATTAACGCCCGGCCCATACCCTGCCCTCTGGCTTGCTGCACCAACTGGATCGAATGTTCGCAGCATTGCGCGTATCCGGGACCCGCGCGGAAGGTCCCGTAGGTCGCAAAACCCTGAACCTCGCCATTGCGCTCGGCCACCAGAAAGGCAGGGCCTCGGGTTTCGATCTCTGCGGCCACACTTTCGACGCTACGCTCATCGGTGGTGAAGGTTATCAGCGTGTCACGGATGATCGCATTCGCAATCGCCGCAATTTCGGGTGCGTCTTCGGCTACCGCTTGACGGATATTCATTCCAGCACGCGCAGCCCGTGGGGTGTCTCAATTTCGGCGCACAATGCAGCGGGGCCGCTGTCAAACACGACATGATCCAGCGCACCCAAGCTCTTGGCCAGATCCAGAGCATCCGGGTGGCACACGATCAGGCGGCGCAACCGGCAGCCGCTGTCTTGCAGCATTTGCGCCGGATGCAGATCACCCTCCCATTGGATGAGCGCGGGAAAGAGATTGTCGAACGGCAGACGTCCGTTTGGTGGGACCGCCATCCGCCAGCGTAGAGCCCCCCGGGCCAGATCGATAGGCTGGCCGACACCATCGGGAAAGACGGTCAGCGATGCCTCAATATCCGGAACCCGACAAATCCAGTTTGTCAGGCGGGGTGATCCGGCGAACCGATCCAGATCGAACCAACGGGTCCTTTGAGGGTTGGGGGCTTCGGGGTCGATTGCAATAGCTTCCAGATAAAGCCCGTCGCGAAGACCCAGTAGCCGGTTATACGTTCCGAATTTTTCGTGCTTGCCGCCCGCCTGCAACCGCACGCCCAGCGCCTGTTCGATATGGGCAGAGGCCTCTTCCAGCGTTTCGCCTGCAACGGCCAGATGATCCAGTAACATGAAGACGCCTCCCAAAGACAAACGACCAGACCGCATGGGTCTGGTCGCATGTTTTCCGCAAAGGCGCAGGATCACAAGATTTTTCGTACGAAAAATCTTGGCCCGCGTCAGGTTTTGGCTTCGCCGATCAAACGCAGGATATCTTGCGCAGCATCGGGGATATTGGTTCCGGGACCGAAGATTGCCTTGACGCCGTGGTCATAAAGGAACTGGTAGTCCTGCTGCGGGATGACACCACCACAGATGACGATGATATCCTCGGCCCCGGCCTTTTTCAGCTCCTCGACCAGCTGTGGCGCCAATGTCTTGTGCCCGGCAGCCTGTGATGAGATCCCAACCACGTGCACATCGTTGTCCACCGCGTCCTGTGCCGCTTCTGCAGGGGTCTGGAACAGAGGGCCAACGTCCACGTCAAACCCGATATCCGCGAACGCCGTCGCGATCACCTTGGCACCGCGGTCGTGACCATCCTGCCCCATCTTGACCACCAGCAGACGCGGACGACGACCCTCGGCCTCGGCAAAATCTTCAATGGATTTCTGGATCGCGGCAAAACCTTCGTCACCTTCGTAAGCGGCACCATAGACACCGGCCAGGGTTTTCACTTCGGCGCGGTGGCGGCCAAATTCCTTTTCCATTGCCATGCTGATCTCTCCTACGGATGCGCGGGCACGGGCGGCCTCGACGGCGGCGGCCAGCAGGTTGCCGCCTTCTTTGGCGGTGTTGGTCAGGGCGTCCAGCGCCGCTTGGCAGGCGGGCTCGTCTCGAGTGGCGCGGATGCGTTCCAGACGGGCGACCTGTGCTTCGCGCACGGCCACGTTGTCGACGTCCAGAATGTCGATCGGGTCTTCCTGTTCCTTGCGGTATTTGTTGACGCCGACGATGACTTCTTCACCCCGGTCGATCATGGCCTGACGGCGCGCCGCGCTTTCCTCGATCCGCAGCTTGGGCATGCCGCTGGCGACGGCCTTGGTCATACCGCCCATTTCCTCGACCTCTTCCATCAGGGCCCAGGCTTTTTCGACCAGCTCGTTGGTCAGGCTTTCGACATAATAGGAACCCGCCAGAGGATCGACCACATCGGTCACGCCGGTCTCTTCCTGCAGCACCAGCTGCGTGTTCCGCGCGATGCGGGCCGAGAAATCAGTGGGCAGCGCAATAGCCTCGTCCAGAGCGTTGGTGTGCAGCGACTGCGTGCCGCCCAGAACCGCGCTCATGGCCTCATAAGCAGTACGGATCACGTTGTTATAGGGGTCCTGTTCCTGCAACGACACGCCCGAAGTCTGGCAGTGGGTGCGCAGCATCTTCGAGCGTTCGGATTTCGCACCAAACTCGGTCATCACGCGATGCCACAGGGTCCGCGCGGCGCGCAGTTTGGCGATCTCCATGAAGAAGTTCATGCCGATGGCAAAGAAGAAGGACAGACGGCCTGCGAACTTGTCCACGTCCATCCCGGCCTCGGTTGCGGCGCGGACATATTCGCGCCCGTCCGCCAGCGTATAGGCCAGTTCCTGCACCAGGTTCGCCCCGGCTTCCTGCATGTGATAGCCCGAGATCGAGATCGAGTTGAATTTGGGCATCTCGTTCGAGGTGTAGTCGATGATGTCCGAGATGATCTTCATCGACGGCTCAGGCGGATAGATATAGGTGTTGCGCACCATGAACTCTTTCAGAATGTCGTTCTGAATGGTGCCCGACAGCACGGATTTGTCATGCCCTTGCTCTTCACCCGCAACAATGAAGCTGGCCAGAACCGGGATCACCGCGCCGTTCATCGTCATCGAGACTGAGACCTTGTCCAGCGGGATACCGTCGAACAGGATTTTCATGTCCTCGACACTGTCGATGGCCACACCTGCCTTGCCGACATCGCCCACCACGCGCGGGTGGTCGCTGTCATAGCCGCGGTGCGTCGCTAGGTCGAAGGCGACGGAAACACCTTGCTGACCCGCGGCCAGATTGCGCCGGTAAAAGGCGTTCGATTCCTCGGCGGTCGAGAAACCGGCATATTGGCGAATGGTCCACGGGCGGCCCGTATACATCGTCGCCTTCACGCCCCGTGTAAACGGACCAAAACCGGGCAAAGAATCCATATGCGGCAGATCAGCGGTATCTGCCTGCGTATAGAGCGGTTTGACGTCGATGCCTTCCAATGTTTCCTTGGTCAGATCGTTCAACGGGCGTCCGCGCAGCTCTTTCTCGGCCAGCGCCTGCCAGTCTTTCGTGTCGGTCATGTCGGTTTCCTCTGTTCAATTCCGGTTTCGGCGGGGGTGGCCCCGCACATATTTTCATCTGTCCGGCAGATCAGTTCGGCCCGCCCATCAGCACCTGAGGCCAGCCATTCCAAATCATCGGCGTAGTCGGCCCAAAGCTTCATCGCCTGTTCAGCGCTCAGTCCATAGGGCGCGGGCATGGGTGCAGCATTCAGCGCAAGGCCGTCGCTGAATGCGGGCGCGGGGCCAGTCATCAGCGCCGCAAGCTGCGCCTGCTGACAGCCCGCGAAATCCTCGAAAGGCAGAACGAGCAATGGGACGTTCGGGAAGGCGTGATTTAAGTCGGTGATGACATCGCGCCAGCTCCGCTTGCTTTGCACGATGCGTTTCCATTTTGCCGGCTCGATAGGGTCACCGCCACGTTTGAACTTGTAGGTGGCCACGGAAGACCAATACATGTCCAACGCTCGGATATTCAGAGCGATTTTGGTCTCTCTGCCACCAAAGGCCTGCGCCAAGAGACGCCCGCGCTTCTGCAGTCCGGGATAAAGTGACGCGAAGGCAATATTGCGCGACATCGAGCCCACAAAGTTTTCTTGGCTGACCAAAAGCTGCATCGCACCATCTTGCTGACATGCATCCAACTCGCGACGTATCCTGTCACAGACCTCGGGCGTTAGCTTGTTCAGGCTGTTGAGGCCATTGGAACGTGTTCGTTCCGGCCCCCAATATGCCAATCCTTGATTGGCGAGTATCTGAGTATTCCGGCTTAGATAGTTCTGGAAACTGGTGCTTGCACACCGATGTGCGCCGCAATGCAGTATAATTTCCATCCGCTTACACTCCTGTCCGAAAGATCGAAGGAATGGCGGGTTTTCTGTACCCTCTGGTGGCTACTTGATGGATAGAACCGCGTCTGATGAACATATTTTTGATGCTTATGGACATTTCGCCAGTCGCATTCGCCCAAGCAGAGGCTATATTCATCACAACAGGAGGCCACATGACACGCACGCTTGCTCTTGTTTTCTCGGCACTATTCCCGCTGGCCGCCATGGCAGCCGACGGGTCCGCACCTGCGGATGACGCTTTTGTCCGGCCCGCCGGCGATAGCACGCTGGATGAGTTCCTCTGGGTCAATCGCCCAATCGTCGTCTTCGCCGACACGCCCGCTGACCCGCGTTTCCAACAGCAGATCGACATGCTGCTGGAGGGAGAAGAGGCGATGCGGGATCGCGACGTGATCGTATTGACCGATACCGATCCAAAGGCGCGGTCACCAATCCGCTCGCAGCTGCGACCGCGCGGGTTCCAGATGGTGTTTGTCGACAAGGACGGCGTGGTCAAGCTGCGCAAGCCCAGCCCCTGGAGCGTGCGCGAGATCGGTCGGTCCATCGACAAAACCCCTCTGCGCGAACGCGAAATCCGCGAACGGCGCGAGGGCGGCTGAGCGCTTTCGCCACGCCCGAAGACCCCGGCGCGGAACGCCGGAGACCCGGTGTGATATTGCGAAAGCGCGAACATGATCATTCGAACTCGATGATCACATCGTCGACGGCCAGGCTGTCGCCGGGGCCTGCGTTGATCTTGGCAACCACACCCTTCTTCTCGGCGCGCAGGATGTTTTCCATCTTCATCGCCTCGACAGTGCAGAGCGCCTGCCCCTCCTGTACTTCCTGTCCCAATTCGACATCGATCTTCACGATCAGACCGGGCATCGGGCAGAGCAGCATCTTGGACGTATCTGGCGGCAGCTTTTCGGGCATAAGGTGAGCCAGTTCGGCCTGACGCGGAGTACGCACATGCACCTTGAGGTCCGCGCCGCGATTGCGGATGCGGAAACCGCCCGAAACCTTGCCAACCTTCAGAACCAGCGGGCTGCCGTCCACGTCCAGCACGGCCAGTTGGTCGCCAGGCGTCCAGTCCGATGCAACACGTGAAGTGGTGCCATCTGCGAAAGTCACGGTCGAGCCATCCTTGTCTGCATCGATGGCAACGGCAAATTCCTGACCCTGCAGGGTGACAACCCAATCGGAACCAACTTTGCGTTCATGGTTGTCCATCCTGCCCGACACGCGAGTGCGGCGAATCTCGGCCACCCGATGCATTGCAGCACAAGAGGCTGCGATCCGGCGCAGATCGGCCTCGGGCAGTTCTACGCCCTCGAAACCTTCCGGATATTCTTCGGCGATAAAGGCCGTGGTCATGTCGCCGCTGATGAATTTCGGATGATCCATCACCGCCGACAGGAACGGCAGGTTGTGGCCGATGCCTTCGACCTCAAAACTATCCAGCGCCACGCGCATGGCCTCGATCGCCTGCTCACGAGTCGGTGCCCATGTGCAGAGCTTTGCGATCATCGGGTCATAATACATGCTGATCTCGCCGCCCTCATAGACGCCGGTATCGTTGCGCACAGCTGACGGTCCTTCGAGGGCATCACCCTGCCATTTGCCATTCACCAGCATCGGACCAGCCGCAGTTTCCTGTGGCGGGCGATAACGGGTCAGACGACCGATCGAGGGCAGGAAGCCGCGATAGGGGTCTTCAGCATAGAGGCGGTTTTCGATGGCCCAGCCGGTAAGCGTAACGTCATCCTGGGTGATCGACAGTTCCTCACCAGCGGCCACACGGATCATCTGCTCCACCAAGTCCACGCCGGTGATCAGTTCGGTCACTGGGTGTTCCACCTGCAGGCGGGTGTTCATTTCGAGGAAGTAGAAATTCTTCTCGCCATCCACGATGAACTCAACGGTACCGGCACTGGCATAGTTCACAGCCTTGGCAAGGGCCACCGCCTGCTCGCCCATCGCCTTGCGAGTTTCCGGGTCAAGGAAGGGCGATGGTGCCTCTTCCACCACTTTCTGGTTGCGGCGCTGGATCGAGCATTCGCGTTCGCCCAAATAGATGCCGTTGCCGTGGCTGTCGCACAGAACCTGAATTTCGATGTGGCGCGGTTGGGTCACGAACTTCTCGATGAAAATACGGTCATCACCGAACGAGTTCGCAGCCTCGTTCTTGGACGACTGGAAACCTTCGCGCGCTTCCTCATCGTTCCAGGCGATCCGCATGCCTTTACCGCCGCCACCGGCGCTGGCCTTGATCATAACCGGATAGCCAATGTCGTTGGAGATCTTGACAGCCTCGTCCGCATCCTCAATCAGGCCCATATAGCCGGGCACCGTCGAAACGCCCGCGTCCTGCGCAATCTTCTTCGATGTGATCTTATCGCCCATGCTTTCGATGGCACCCACCGGAGGGCCGACAAAAGCCACGCCCGCAGCGTCCAGCGCCTCGGCGAATTTCGAGTTCTCGGACAGGAAGCCATAACCGGGATGCACTGCCTGCGCGCCACTTTGGCGGATCGCATCCATGACCTTGTCGATCACGATATAAGACTGGTTGGCAGGTGGTGGGCCGATATGCACCGACTCATCCGCCATCGACACATGCAGCGCGTTCTTGTCCGCGTCCGAGTAAATGGCAACGGTGCCGATTCCCATCTTACGAGCGGTCTTGATGACCCGGCAGGCGATCTCGCCCCGGTTGGCGATCAGGATCTTGTTGAACATGGAACGTCCTTTGTCTTGGTGTTCTGGAAACGCAAAACGCCGCCGTGGGGCATGAACCCCACGACGGCGTGATGCGCGATGACGGACGGGGCTTGGACCGCCCCGATCAATTCAGAGTTAGTTACAGTTGTTCTGCGTCTTGCAATACAGCACGTTGCCCGCGGCACCGACCGCAGCGCCGAACAGCGGGTCCGCACTGAGGACCGCCGCACCGACCGCCCCGGCGCCGCCGCCAAGGATGGCCTGTTCGCCCACTGTGTCACCACAGGCCGCAAGGCCCGCACAGGTCGCGAGTACAAGGAAAATTCGTGAGGTTCGCATGGATACTGCCCTTTCAGGTTTCTTGACGTCTTTGTCGCCAGATGCCGAAACCCAGCATTGTTATGCAATATCAAAGCCGACAAATCGGCGTTATGCGCAGCTTTTTGCCGTTCTTTTCGTGTCTGTGCAGAAAAGAAAAACGCGGGCAGGACCATGTGGGGAACACAAGCCTGCCCGCGGAAGGAAGGGGTACGGAATAGTAGGTGCTTGTGCGACGCAGGCAAAGTAGAGCCGCACGGCCCGTTCAGCTTGCACTGTACAATCCGGGGCGCAACAGACTCATTGTTTCCAATGGAAAATCCGGCTGAAATCTGCCCATCCGGCGAAATCCCGCGCAGATTTGCGCCTATGCGTGGTTTGGGGCGCACAGATGATTTACCCGCCGCCGTTGTCACGTTCCCGTTACAAATCACACTCGGGCGGATGAATGCTGCGCCTCGCACTTCACGTCGAATATCCAGGCTGTGAGTAGAATTCACCCATAGAAACAGCGATTTACAAATTGGTCTCACTGAGCTGTGAAACGATGAACATTCGTTAACACTTTTGTTTGAGAATTCGCGCTGATTCTCTCTCAATTTGGTGATTTCCCTCACACACACTTGCGTGAAACGGTGTCGATGCACACTCGCACACAAGGAAGTATCCCCATGATATTTAAGGGTAAAACCGCAAGCCTGCTTGCTGCCAGCGCGCTTTCCATGACCGGAATGCAAGCCTTGGCGCAAGATGCACAAACTCAGGCCGAACTGGACGCGCTGCGCGCCCGGGTTGAAGCACTTGAAGCTGGCAAAGCCGGATCGGGCACCGGCGATCTGCAGATCGGAAACACCACGCTGGACGTTTATGGTTACGTCAAGGCTGACTTCTTCTATGACTTCGATTTCGATCAGGGCGACACCGCCTTCGTGAACGTGGTCGGAGAGCCCTCGGCTGCCACCAGCGGTACCTTTGGTGCCACGGTCCGTCAATCGCGGATCGGACTGCGCACCAACACCCCATCGGGAATCGGTGACATTCAGGGCCAGATCGAAGTTGATGCGTTTGGCTCGGGCGGCACCGCAGAATTCCGGATCCGTCACGCCAACATCCGGATTGGCGACCAATGGCTGATCGGTCAATATTGGACCAACTTCCAGCCACTGGACACTTATCCGACTTCGGTCGAATTCAATGGCCCTGTTGGTATTGCTTTCGCGCGGGTTCCGCAGGTGCGTTACACCAACACATCGGTGAAAAACACCAGCTTCGCCGTCTCGATCGAAGAGAATGTTGGAGGCTCGAACTCGGATGATCCGGTCTTCACTGCTTCGGCCGAATATAATGACGGCAAGTACATTGCCCGCGGTGCCCTTCTTTACGGTAAAGCCGAAGATGGCGGCACTGAGGTTGACCAGACAGGTCTGACTCTGTCCGCCTCGGCGCGTCTTTGGGAAGGTGGTCTGATCCAGGCCAACTATGTCACCGGTGAAGCCCTTGGCCCCTGGTTGATTGGCCTGGGTGATCCCATCGTTGGTGGTGAAGCCAACGATGTTGACGGTTTCACTGTCGAACTCCGACAGCAGTTGACCCCCAAATGGAATGTGGGTGTCTCGTATGGCTACGAGGACTATGACCTGCCGACTTCGACTGGGACATTGTCGTTCACCGAACTCGAAACTATCCACGTCAACGCCTTCTATCAGGCAACTGACAACCTGACGCTCAGCGCCGAGTACATCTATGGTGAGCGGAACGATACGATTTCTGGCGACGACTTCGATGCCAGCCGCGTTCAGTTTGCCGCGCAGTTGAACTTCTGATCCAAACAGCGCACCCTGCCCGTTCGCGGGCAGGGTCACACCGTCATGACCCGAGTTCAGGTTATGCGCGACGCCCCTATACACGATCAGTTTGCCCCTTCGAAAATTTCGGGAAACGACTGACGTGCAACGTCCAGATCGATCACCAGCGATGCTTCGTAACTGGCTGGGTCGAACGGGTCTTCCGCCGCCACTACTTCGCGTCCGAACAGCCAGCTGAGGCGTCCGGCGTCCAGATTTCCGCGCTCAAACGGCTGATCGCCGAAATGCGCCCAAAGCGCCTCGATGAAAGCTGCATCAGCGCGTTTGTCGGCGGGTTTGCGATCCCGAAACCGCTCACGTCGGGTCAACGGCGTTACACCCTTGGGGT
This sequence comes from Ruegeria sp. CF4, assembly GCF_056537345.1. NCBI lineage: Bacteria > Pseudomonadati > Pseudomonadota > Alphaproteobacteria > Rhodobacterales > Roseobacteraceae > Ruegeria > Ruegeria sp. CF4. The sequence goes on from NZ_JBQFRJ010000004.1 coordinate 174,726, forward strand.
TGGCACGCCGAATGGTGAACTGAAAGTCTGTGCCGGTAAGCCGGCCGGGGAATCCACGATGTTTCAACATGTCGACACCATCGGGGTTAGAACTTTGAAAAGGCAGGAAAACCCGCCTTGTTGCAGGGATAGAGCGATCATGCGCACCTCCGAAGCCGCAGTATTGGAATGAGCTGCCCTGAGTGTATGATTGTCACTGATCATGCTCAGAGCCCCTCCCAGATACACTTGGATTGCTCCAGCCGGTAGGCCTCAAAGAACTGAGTTGCATCCGGTTCTGAGGTACCGAATTCAACAGGTCGATCCGAGAATGAGATCACCACGCGGGCGGGCTCTAGCCCATGTTTGGCGACATATGGAACGGCCAGCGTCTGACACAGGTGCTCCATGTCGATCACGGCGATATCATAGGTGATGTGCCCTGCCGTTGACCCGATCTTGGGCGCAATGAACCGGAACCGCACCCAGAGCTCGCCGGGATTGTTATCCAACAGAACATTGTTGAGTTCGACCGGCTGGCCCGAAGGCACCGGCAGGGTGTTACCCGCATGTGCCAGGCTGACCAGATGCGCCATCAAGGCTGCAAAGACCAAACCCCGGACCCGCCGATGGCGGGCTCCTCCCTCCGGGGTCAGCCGCACTGACCTGGGGGGCGGTGCGGTCTTATGTCTGGCAAAGTGTGTCATGCAACAACGGCTCAGGATTGCTCAGTTCACTTACAGCGGAATATTGTCGTGCTTCTTCCACGGGTTCTTCAGCTGCTTGCCGCGCAGGCTTGCAAACGCGCGCGACACGCGGCGGCGGGTGGATTGCGGCATGATCACCTCATCGATGAAGCCCCGCTCGGCGGCGACGAAGGGATTAGCGAACCTGTCTTCATAGTCCTGCGTGTGCTGCGCGATCTTCTCCGCATCGCCCAGATCGGCGCGATGGATGATCTCGGTCGCGCCTTTGGCCCCCATCACCGCAATCTCAGCGGTGGGCCAGGCATAGTTGAAATCGCCGCGCAGGTGTTTCGAGGCCATCACGTCATAAGCCCCGCCGTAAGCTTTGCGAGTGATGACGGTGACCTTCGGCACGGTTGCCTCACCATAAGCAAACAGCAGCTTGGCGCCGTGCTTGATCACTCCGCCATATTCCTGGCTGGTCCCCGGCAGGAAGCCCGGTACATCCACGAGGGTCAGGATCGGGATTTCAAAACAATCACAGAAGCGTACAAACCGCGCCGCCTTGCGCGAACTGTCGATGTCCAGACAGCCTGCCAAAACCATCGGCTGGTTTGCTACGATGCCAACGGTCTGCCCTTCCAGCCGGATGAAACCGGTGATGATGTTCTTGGCGTAGTCTTCCTGAATCTCGTAGAAATCACCCTCATCCGCGATCTTGGTGATGAGCTCTTTCATGTCATAGGGCGTATTCGGATTGTCCGGGATCAATGTATCCAGCGAGGTTTCGACCCGGTCAGGCTCATCAAAGAACGGGCGCACAGGAGGCTTTTCCCGGTTGTTGAGCGGCAGGAAATCGACCAAGCGGCGCACTTCGGCCAAGGCTTCGACATCGTTTTCAAACGCGCCGTCCGCAACCGAGGATTTCTTGGTATGGGTCGAGGCCCCGCCCAGCTCTTCGGCGGTGACGACCTCGTTTGTGACCGTCTTCACGACGTCGGGGCCGGTGACGAACATATAAGATGTGTCTTTGACCATGAAGATAAAGTCGGTCATGGCAGGGCTATAAACTGCGCCACCGGCGCAGGGGCCCATGATCACGCTGATCTGCGGCACCACGCCCGAGGCCATGATGTTGCGCTGGAACACCTCGGCGTAACCGGCAAGCGAAGCGACACCTTCCTGAATCCGCGCCCCACCCGAGTCGTTGATCCCGATCACCGGCGCGCCGTTCTGCACCGCCATATCCATGATCTTGCAAATCTTCTGTGCGTGGGTTTCCGACAGCGAGCCACCAAACACGGTGAAATCCTGACTGAACACATAAACCATACGGCCATTGATCGTGCCCCACCCGGTTACGACCCCATCCCCCGCAGGTTTTTGTTTTTCCATCCCGAAATCGGTGCAGCGATGGCTGACGAACATGTCAAACTCTTCAAAGCTGCCCTCATCGACCAGCAATTCGATCCGCTCGCGTGCGGTCAGCTTGCCGCGCGCATGCTGCGCGTCGATCCGTTTCTGCCCACCGCCAAGCCGGGCGTTGGTGCGGCGATCTTCAAGCTCGGAAAGGATGTCTTTCATGACGGTAGTCCCCTGTGAAATTTTGCGGGACCATAACGGGCCTGATCTGAACCCCAAAGACATTTTCGGCAAATTTGCAAATCTATAGCAATATCTCGTGAAGTAAATGCAAATTTGCTAATTAACACATCAAGCCACAACTGCCGATGGTAATTCATACGCGCAGGCACTAAAGGTGAACCATGCAGTTCAGCTCACCCTCAGTCAGCCGTACGCCACCTTCGCTTGCAACGCTCGTCTTGTTGTCAGGCCTGTCCGCGCTGAGCATGAATCTGTACCTGCCCAGCCTGCCCTTTATGGCGACCTATTTCCAGACCGATTACAAGACGATGCAGCTGTCGATCGCACTCTATCTGCTTGTCAATGCTGTTCTGCAAATCCTGATTGGCCCGTTGGCTGACAAGGCCGGGCGCAGGCCGGTTCTGCTTTGGGGGCTCGCGCTGTTTCTGCTGGCCACGCTAGGTTGCATCTACGCACCGACGATCGAAATATTCTTGGCCTTCCGGATGAGCCAGGCCGTGATCGTTGTGGGCATCGTCCTCAGCCGTGCCGCGGTACGGGACATGTATGCTCAGGACAAGGCCGCATCGATGCTCGGCTATGTCACGATGGGGATGGCCGTAGTCCCGATGATCGGCCCTGCGGTTGGCGGCCTGCTTGAGGAAGCGTTCGGGTGGAAAGCCAATTTCTGGCTACCTTTCGGATTGGCCGCCCTCACCCTTTGGCTGACCTTTCAGGATTTCGGAGAAACGGCCGCATCAAGCGGTAAAACATTGGTGCAGCAGTTCCGCGAATACCCCGAGTTGCTAACCTCTCCGCGCTTCTGGGGCTATTCGCTGTCTTCGGCGCTGTCGTCTGGGGCCTTCTTCGCCTATTTGGGCGGGGCGCCATTCATCGGAACCGAAGTCTTCGGTATGACTGCGGCTGAGGTCGGTGTGTATTTCGGCGCCCCGGCACTGGGCTATTTCTTCGGGAATTTCATCAGCGGGCGCTACTCCGTGCGTTTCGGAGTCAACCGCATGGTGCTTTGGGGCTGCTGGCTAAACGCCACCGGCGTCATGATTTCAGCCACCCTGTTCCTGATGGATATGGGCACCGCAATCAGCTTCTTCGGGCTGATGACCTTTGTCGGTTTGGGCAACGGTATGTCGATCCCCAATGCCACCGCAGGGGCCTTGTCCGTACGCCCGCATCTGGCCGCTACCGCCTCGGGCCTCAGCGGGGCGATCATGTTGGGCGGCGGCGCTGGCCTCAGCGCCTGGGCAGGTGCGTTGCTGACGCGCGAAACCGGTGCCATGCCTTTGCTGTGGCTGATGCTGGCAACTTCGATCCTTGCAATCTTCGCGATCAGCAGCGTCATCTGGCGTGAGAAGCAATTGGGCCTATAGACGCTTGCGCGCAAGGGTTTGCAAAGTTAGCTTGCAGTTTCAGGAAAGCTGCAAAGAACCACTATGGCCACCCAGAAACTCTATGCCGGCGCAAAACTGCGCGAAATGCGCACGCGCCTGACTCTGACGCAAAAAGAATTCGCTACAAAACTGGGCGTTTCTCTGCCGTACCTCAACCAGATGGAGAACAACAACCGCCCGATCTCGACGACGGTTGTTCTGGCTCTGGCGCAGGAGTTCGGCATGGACGTCACCGAACTCAGCACCGGTGACAGCGAGCGCCTTGTTTCAGACATGCGCGAAGCTCTGGCCGATCCGGTCTTTGCCGACACCATGCCGCCTTTGGCCGACCTGCGCCTGACCGCATCCAATGCCCCTGCTCTGGCGCGGGCGTTTATCGAACTGCATCGCACGTATCGGCAAACGCATGAACGCCTCGCCTCTCTGGACGAGGCATTGGGACGCGAAGACGCCCGCATTCAGGCCAGCCCATGGGAAGAGGTCCGCGACTTCTTCCATTATTGCGACAACTATATCGACGCCGTGGATCGCGCAGCTGAACGGTTTGCCGCCCGCGCAGAGGAGGCCGGAGGTATTCGACAAGCCGCCCTGAACAGCTTGTCCGAACGCGGCATACACGTCACATTTACCGATACCGAAACCTTGCGCAGCTACAGCGCCGAAGACAAAACCCTGCGCCTGTCCTCACGCGCGGCCCCTCAGACGCAGGTGTTCCAGTTGTTGCTGCAGGTGGCTTTGATCAGTCAGGACAAACTGCTTGAGGCGACGCTGGACTTCGCCCGCTTCCAGAGCGAAGAGGCCCGCGCGATTGCCAAGATTGGTCTGGCCAATTATTTCGCCGGTGCCTCGCAGATGCCCTACAGCGCCTTTCTCGCGGCAGCGCAGGATTACCGGCATGATTTGGAGTTGCTGAGCAATCGGTTCGGGGCATCCATCGAACAGGTCGCCCATCGCCTATCCACCTTGCAGCGACCCGGCGCCAAGGGCATTCCGTTCTTCTTTGTCCGCGTCGATCAGGCCGGAACGATCACCAAACGCCACTCGGCCACGCGGCTGCAATTTGCGCGCTTCGGCGGGGCCTGCCCGTTGTGGAATGTCCATCGCGCTTTCGAAACGCCCGGCCATTTCCTGCAGCAGCTGGCAGAAACACCTGATGGCGTCCGGTATATTTCGCTCGCCCGCGATGTCTCGAAATCCGGCGGTTCCTTCGGTGCGCCGGTGCGCCGCTATGCTATTGCTCTGGGTTGTGAAATCCGTCACGCCGAGGCGCTGGTCTATGCCGATAATCTCGACATCAACAATGCCAGCGCGTTCGAGCCCATCGGCATTTCCTGTCGCATCTGCGAACGCCAAACCTGCCACCAGCGCTCGGTCCCACCGTTGGAGCGCCGCCTGACGATCGACGCTCATACCCGCGGTACCCTGCCCTACGAGGTCACCTGATTTTCTTGTGTTGGAAGTAACTCAAACAAGACGGGGGCAGAGCCCCCGACTTGCGTTCAGCTTTTCGACAAAATCGCCCAGATTTCATCCTTGAGCGCCGCGCGCTTCTTGCGCAGGTCAACCTCGGCCAACTCGTCCATCGGCTCGACGTTAGTTTCGGCACGATGCACAACGCGATTGACCTCGTGATATTCATCCGCAAGGCGCGCAAAATGCGCGTCCGTTTGCTTGAGCTGGCTCATCAATTCGACCTTTTCGGGGAATTCCTCGGCCAGTTCATGCGGGGTGTGGGACATTCTGTGCGCTCCTATATCTGCGTTACGTCCCAAGGCTAAAGATACCCGGCAAGTGTTGCTTTGACGCGGATCAAATCCGCGCCAAAGAATACCGGGATTTATCGCTGCGCAACCGTCCATTCCGGATGGATCCACGGCCTGTCGTTGGCCTTCGGCAGCGCGTCCTTGCCAAGCAGATGGTCCGAGACCTTTTCCCCCACCATGATCGAGGGAGCATTGAGGTTGCCGTTGGTGATCTGCGGAAAGATCGAACTATCGGCCACGCGCAGCCCATCGACCCCAATCACCCGACCCTGCGGATCGACGACTGCGTTTTTGTCATCCGCGCGCCCCATACGGCAGGTGCCGCAGGGGTGATACGCACTTTCGGCATGTTCGGCGATAAAGGCATTCAGTTCGTCATCGGCCTGAACATCAGCGCCGGGCTGGATTTCTTTACCGGCAAAGGGCTTGAACGCGTCTTGCCCGAATATCTCGCGGGTCAGGCGAATGCAGGTGCGGAAATCCTCCCAGTCTTCCTCATGGCTCATGTAGTTGAACCGTATCACCGGCGCATCTTCGGCCTTCGCCGAACGCAAAGTCACCGCCCCGCGCGACGGGGATCGCATCGGCCCGACATGCGCCTGAAAACCGTGCCCTTCGGCAGCAGCCTGACCATCATAGCGCACCGCCATGGGCAGGAAGTGATACTGAATATCCGGATATTCGACGCCAGGTTTGGAGCGGATGAAGGCTGCACTTTCGAACTGGTTCGACGCCCCCAGACCTGTTTTGGTAAACAACCACTGCGCCCCGATCACCCCCTTGCTGATCAGATTCCAGTGCTTATAGAGCGTGATGGGCTGCAATGAGGCCTGCTGGATGTAAAGCTCCAGATGGTCCTGCAGGTTGGCACCCACACCGGGCCGATCCGCGACCACCTCGATACCATGTTCAGCCAGATGCGCTGCCGGGCCAATGCCCGATAACATCAGCAACTTGGGCGAGTTGATCGACGAGGCCGCCAGCACCACCTCGCGCCGCGCACGGACGACCTCAGGCTTGCCGCCACGGATCAGCTCAACGCCTGTGGCACGCCCGTTTTCCATCACGATTCGAGACGCCAACCCGCGCACAACCTCGCAATTGTCCCGCTTGAGGGCGGGCCTCAGATAGGCATTGGCCGCCGACCAGCGCCGTCCTTTCCAGACGGTTTGCTCCATCGGGCCGAAGCCTTCCTGTTTTTCGCCGTTATAGTCGCCGGTCACCTCATATCCGGCCTGCTGTCCGGCATCGACGAAGGCCTTGAACAACGGGTTCTGACGAGGGCCGCGCGATACATGCAGCGGCCCGTCGGTTCCGCGCCACGTGGCGTCGCCACCATGGCCACCGTCATGCCATGTCTCCATCCGTTTGTAATAGGGCAGCACGTCAGCGTACGACCAGCCATCTGCGCCCATCTCAGCCCAGGTGTCGAAATCGCGTGCATGACCGCGCACATAGACCATCCCGTTGATCGATGAAGAGCCGCCGATCACCTTACCGCGCGGACACGCCAGGCGGCGGTTGTTCAGATGCGGCTCGGGTTCGGACCTGTAACCCCAATCATAGCGCGACATATTCATTGGATAGCTGAGCGCCGCCGGCATCTGAATGAACGGACCCGCATCGGTGCCGCCATGTTCGATCACCAGAACCGAAGCTCCGGCTTCACTCAGCCGATAGGCCATTGCGCATCCGGCGGATCCGGCGCCTACGATGACAAAATCTGCTTCCATTTAAGTCCCCTGGGCCCTTGACCCTGCAGTGGGCGGCACTGGGCACGCCCGGAATTCGTATTACGCGCCCTTGGTGTCAGAAAGGCGCTTCCAGATCGCCCATCCGGACGTATACCGACTTGAGCTGCGAATAGTGCTCGATCGCCGCCGCTGAATTCTCGCGCCCGACGCCCGACTGTTTTGAGCCGCCGAAGGGCACTTCGACCGGGGCGTCGTTGTAGCTGTTGATAAAGCATGTTCCTGCCTCGAACCCGGCTGCGACGCGATGCGCACGGGTCAGATCACGGGTGAACACACCCGCAGCCAGTCCGAATTCCGTATCGTTGGCACGGGCCAACACCTCATCTTCGTCCGCGAAATCCAGAACCGCCATGACGGGGCCAAAAATCTCTTCGCGGGCGATGGTCATCTCGTCGGTGACATCGGCAAAGACCGTGGGCTGCAGATAGAAGCCGTCGCGATCCACACGCGCGCCTCCGTTGACCAGACGTGCGCCTTCCTCGACGCCCTTTGCGATGTAGCCCTGTACGATCTCCATTTGCCGTTGGCTGACCATTGGGCCGAAACTGGTGTCCGTATCCATCGGGTCACCGATTTTCGCCTGCTGCAGCCGTTCGCTGAGCCGCGTAAGAAACGCCTCTTTGATACCGTTCTGCACAAACACGCGGGTCCCGTTCGAGCAGACCTGACCGGAGGAATAGAAGTTCCCCAGTATAGCGCCCGATACCGCATTTTCCAGATCGGCATCGTCGAACACGATCATCGGGGATTTGCCGCCCAACTCCATCGTGACATGCTTCAACCCGGCGGCCGCAGCCGCATAAACCTTTTTGCCGGTCGGTACTGAGCCGGTCAGCGACACCTTATCGACGCGCGGATCGTTCACCAGAGTTGCACCAACCTCACCCAGACCCTGCACCACATTGTAAAGCCCGGCTGGCAGCCCGGCCTCATGCAGGATTTCCGCCACCTTCAACGCGCAAAGCGGTGTGGTCTCGGACGGTTTGAAAATCATCGCATTGCCGCAGGCCAGCGCAGGTGCGCCCTTCCAGCAGGCGATTTGAGTGGGATAGTTCCACGCGCCAATCCCGACACATACGCCCAGCGGTTCACGCCGTGTGTACGCCCAGTCACCATCGGCAAGCGGGATATGTGAGCCGGTCAGTGTCGCGGCCATGCCGCCGAAATACTCCAGCGCATCGGCACCGCTGGTCGCGTCGGCGACCGAGGTTTCCTGATAGGGTTTACCGGTGTCGAAGGTTTCCAGCACGCTCAGGTCATGATTGCGTTCGCGTATCATGTCGGCGGCCCGACGCAGGATACGGCCACGCTCGGTTCCGCTGGTGGCTGCCCATTGTTTCTGGGCCGCACGGGCGCTTTCGATGGCACGTTCGACAATTGCCGGCGTGGCCGAATGCACGGTCGCGATCACCTCGCCCGTCGCCGGATAGATCACCTCAATCGCTGTGCCAGAAGTGTCTTCAACATATTCACCACCGATGAAGTGGCTGGCGGTGGGTTGGGTTGGGTAGGTCATTTGTTGGTATTCCGGTCTTCGGGGTCAGGTCATTCGCCACGCGGGAAACGCTGGCTTTCCTCGACAATGTTCAGGTCCATGTGGTTGCGCATGTAGCGTTCGGACGCTTTCTGCAGCGGCTGGTAGTCCCACGGGTAATAGCCACCCTGCCGCAAAGCCTCGTAAACGACCCAGCGGCGGGCCTGGCTGGCGCGGACATCGGCATCGAAACGATCCAAGTCCCAGCGGGTTTCGGACTTGGCGCGCAGGGTTTGCAGCGTACCCGCATGCTCGGGGTTATCCGCCAGATTGGTGAGCTCATGCGGGTCGGCCTCAAGGTCGAACAGCTGATCAGGGTCCAGCGCGCAACGGTTGTATTTCCACTTGCCATAGCGCAGCGAAACCAGCGGCGCGTAAGACGCCTCGGCCGCGTATTCCATCGCCACCGGCGCGGTGCGTTCGACACCCTGCGCCAACGGCACGAGGTCCTCACCATCTGTCCAGGGCGCTATCTCGGCCATGTCCACGCCGGCCAACGACCCGAGCGTGGGGGTCACATCAATCGTGGACACTGGCGCATCAATGCAGCCCGCAGGCAGGTCCGGCGCCGAGATCATCAGAGGCACCCGCGCTGAGCCTTCGTAGAAGTTCATTTTGAACCACAATCCGCGCTCACCCAGCATGTCGCCGTGATCGGAAACAAAGAGGATGATCGCCTCTTGCCGTGTGGTTTCCAGCACTTCCAGGATCTCTCCGATCTTATCGTCGAGATAGGAGATGTTGGCAAAATACGCGCGCCGGGATTTCCGAACGTCTTCTTCCGTGATGTCAAAGCTGCGCCAGTCATTGGCGTCGAAGATGCGTTTGGAATGCGGGTCCTGATTGTCGTAGCCGATATCCGCAACCTCGGGCAGCAGGTGCTCGCAATCCTCATAGAGATCCCAGTATTTGCGACGTGCCACATAGGGATCATGTGGATGGGTAAAGCTGACGGTCACACACCACGGACGGTCATCCTTGCCACGCGCCAGATCATAGAGCTTGGCCGTGGCGTTGTAGGCGACCTCGTCATCATACTCCATCTGGTTCGAGATTTCGGCGACACCTGCGCCAGTGACCGAGCCCATGTTGTGATACCACCAATCGATCCGTTCACCGGGTTTGCGGTAATCGGGCGTCCAGCCAAAATCGGCGGGGTAGATATCGGTGGTCAGGCGGTCTTCGAACCCGTGCAGCTGATCGGGGCCAACAAAATGCATCTTACCTGACAGACAGGTGTAATAACCCGCGCGACGCAGGTGATGCGCGTATGTCGGGATATCGCTGCGGAACTCGGCGGCGTTGTCATAAACCCCGGTGCGCGAGGGCAACTGACCGGACATGAAGCTAGCCCGCCCGGGCGCGCACAAAGGCGACGCAGTGTATGCATTGGAAAACCGGGTTGAGCGCTCGGCCAGTTTCTTCAGGTTCGGTGCATGAAGCCAGTCAGCGGGACCGTCGGGAAAGAGGGTTCCGTTGAGCTGATCCACCATCAGGATCAGAATGTTCGGTTTTGTCATTTTTCGGCCTCGAGAAAGATCTCTAGAACACGCAGGGCGTGATTTACCGCGAGCTGCGGTTTTTGCGGTGCATTGAGGGCGGCGTGGATATACAGCCCGTCGATCAACGCGATCATATCTTCCGCTGCTTCAATCGGGTCTCGCATCAGTGGGCGCAGCGCATGGATCAGGTTCGACCGGATGCGAGCCTGATAGATTTGCCAAAGACGCAGCGCATCGTCATTGGTTTGTGCAAGCACATAGAACGTCATCCACGCTGCAATCACATCAGGGGTGAAACAGGATGGTGCAAAGCAGGCACGAATAATGGCTTGTGCGCGCTCATCAGGGGCGGCAGCGTCAAGCTGGGTTCGCGCTTCGGCGCCAAAATCTGACAGAATACGGCGCATGGCGGCCAGAAAGATCTGTTCCTTGCCGCCGAAATAGTGATGGGCGAGCGCGCTGGACATGCCAGCCCGTTTGGCGATTTGACTAACCGTAACATCAAGGGATTTCTGCACGCCAAGCTCGGCAATCGTCGCCTTGACGATCGCTTCCCGCCGGATCGGCTCCATTCCGAGTTTCGGCATCTCCGCCCCTCTGCACCATCTGCTGATGAGTGGAGGCTAAGGCGTTTTTATTGACTCGTCAATCAATAACCATTTTTCTGCCTTCCGCCGGGTTCTCTGACCCTTGCGCGGGTGTTGGTGGCGTGGACCCTCTCCGCGCGATCTTGGCTTCGCGCCAGGTGATGAAGCTGACGGCGGTCAGGATCAGCGTGCCTCCGGCGATGACCCAAAAATCGATGCGTTCATGAAAGACCAATGTGCCCAGTAATGTCGCCCAAATCAACTGCAGGAAAGTAACGGGCTGCGTGACCGCAACGGGCGCGGCTTGCAGTGCAAGTGTCATGAAATAGTGCCCGGCGGTTGCGAAACTGGCGATGACGAACAAGATCCCCAAATCGCGCAGGCTGGGCGTCTCCCACACTGCCAAGGCAAAGGGGATCAGGGCAATGGTGACCCAGATCGACAGATGCGCAACCACGACCGAGGGCCGGACATCGCGCACCAGCAGCTTGGCCAGCAGATAAGACCCTCCGAGCGCAAGCGTGGTGCCCAGCATGGCCAGGTGACCCGGCAGCACTTCCCGGAAACCGGGGCGCAGGATGATCACGACGCCGATCAGTGCCACGGCGATAGCGGCAATGCGACGGAAGGCCAGCTTTTCCCCCAGGAACAGTGCCGCACCCAAGGTCACGTAAACCGGCGTGAGGTAGTTCATCGCCGTTACCTCGGCCAGCGGGATGCGGGTCATCGCGAAGAACCACAACATGACCGCAATCGCATGGACCACGCCGCGCACTCCGAACAAGGTTAGATTTCTGCGCGTCAAAGGGGTGCCAAAGATCGCTCGCAAGGCCGGCAGCAGAAAAACCAGCCCCAATACATATCGCAGGAACGCCGCCTGAATCGGGTTCATGCTGGTACCAAGGATTTTCACCAGTGCATTCATGCCAACGAAAGACAACCCGGCGGCAAGCATCCAGAACATGCCAATCAGCGGGCGGTAGGTGTCAGGGCGAGAGGTCATGCAAACGGTTGAACACCGGAATCTCGCCGGGGACAACCCTTCACATGATAACAAGTTTCAGAGCGATCATCATCATGACCACGCCGATCCCCACATCCAGCACCTGCCAGGCACGTGGGCGGGTAAAGACGGGCGTCAGAATGCGCGCGCCATATCCCAGCGTGAAGAAGAACACGAAGCTTGAGGTCATAGCACCCAGCGCAAATCCCAAACGATCATCATATTGGGCCGAGATCGACCCGATCAGCACGACCGTATCCAGGTACACATGCGGGTTCAGCCAGGTGAAGGCCAAGACGGTCAGCAGCGTGACGCGCAGGCTGGAACGTCGCGTCTCGTCCAATTCGATCGCGGCGCCCCCCTTCAGTGCAGACTGGAAACTGCGCAGCGCGTACCAGATCAGAAACGCGGCACCCCCGTACCGCATCACGGTTTCAAACCACGGTACAGCCTGCGCCAGCGAACCAAACCCGGCGACCCCTGCCGCAATCAGAATCGCGTCAGACACCGCGCAGGTCAGGCACAGCACAAAGACATGCTCACGCCGCAGACCCTGCCGCAGGACAAAGGCGTTCTGCGCACCGATGGCGAGTATGAGGCTGAAACCCAGGGCGAACCCGGCGATTGGTGCTGAGAACATGCGACCTCCTAGTATCTGAGCCGTTGACTATCGGTTACCCATCCGCCTATCAAATTAAAGATGTTTAACTAAATTAAGTTTGACTAATGCTGCTCGATCCCCATCACCTGTCCGCCCTCTCGGCGATCCTGCGCCATGGCAGCTTTGATGCAGCCGCGGCAGAGCTGGCGGTCACCCCCTCGGCCATCTCGCAACGGATCAAGGCGCTGGAGGATCGGGTGGGTGCAGCTTTGATCAATCGCGGCACGCCTTGCACCGGAACGCCGACGGGTTTGCGCATTGCCCGGCACGCCGAAGATATCGGGCTGCTGGAGGCGCAGCTTGCGCGCGAAATCACGCTGGATCAACGCGATGGCCCGGCCCGCGTGCGGGTTGCTGTTCCTGCCGATATCCTTGCCACCTGGTTCATTGAGGCGATGGCGCAGGCAGACGATTTGCTGTTCGATCTGGTTATTGATGATCAGGATCATTCAGCTGACTGGTTGCGACGGGGTGAAGTCAGCGCCGCGATTACCGTGGGCGGTCAGCACGTTCCGGGATGCGAGGCACTGTCACTGGGAACGCTGCGCTATTTGCCGACCGCAAGCCCGGCCTTCATGCACAAATGGTTTGCCGATGGTGTTTCGGACAAATCCTTGTCCCGCGCGCCCTGCCTGATTTTCAATCGCAAGGACAATTTGCAAAAAACCTGGCTCGCTGCGCACACCAGCAGCCGGATTTCACCGCCATCGCATTTTCTGCCTTCCTCACAGGGATTTGTCGAAGCTGCCATCGCCGGGCTGGGATGGGGCATGAACCCCGAAGGGCTGGTGCGCGCGGCGATATCGGATGGGCGACTGGTAGAAGTCCTGCCCAACGCCCCGCTGGATATCGCGCTGACTTGGCAGATCGGACGGGTTCTGGCCCCCGCCCTGACCCCGCTGACCCAAGCGGTCCGACGCGCGGCGGCTCAGGCACTGATCCCACAGAATTAGACCTGCGGCGCCTCGGCCTTTTGCGGCTGCACGATACGGTAACAGGCAAACGCCGCCCAAAGACTGACCAGCACGATGAAGACAATCGCCGAGGCGACCTCATGCATATGTGCCACGCCCGCCATTGCCGAGGACAGGATCACACCAGCCAGCCGACAGATCGCCTTGATTGCCGCGGCCCCCTGCACACGCTGATCCTTCGGGGCCACATCCAGAAAATAAAGCTTGCGCGCACTGGCAATCCCCGTGGCCGCGATCGAAACGATGAACAGCGCGACCGCATGCAGATGAACCGCATGATCGATATGCAGATAGTGAAACGCCAGAAGCACGATTCCGGTCACCGAAACCATCAGATTTCCGGTCACCATAACCGCGCGGTGCGATTTCATGTTCACCAGTTGCCACAAAGGGGCAGAGACCAGATAGCCGGACGCGGACGAGATGATCATTGCGGTCAGGCCTTTGGCCGACGAATGATGCGCCTCAGCCGCGATCAGAGCGAAGAACGGAACAGACAACGTAACGACCACCAGCGGCAGGCGCATGGTCATATAGCGGCGGAACCATTCCTGTTCGAACATGCGCACGATGCCAAAGATGATATCGCTCAGCGATTGATGCTGTCCTTTGGACGATTGGTCAGATTCGTCATCAGGCGCAGATTCGGCCATCCCCAGAATGCACAGCGCCGAAAACAGAAAGAACACTACTGATGCGATGATCACGGCAGAGTGTCGCAAGAAGGGCGGGTTCTCTTTGGTGATCTCATGCAGCAACAGCGCCAGGCCGATCGCGCCGAGGCCGCCCGCCCCCAGCTGCAAATAATGGATGATCATCCGTGATTTCGATTTCAGATGATCCCCCAACAGATCTGATAGCATCAGCGACTGACTTTCTTCGATCATCCCGATCAGGAAGAACGCCATGATAAAAGCAATCGCAGTCAGAGAGACGCTGCCCGTTGCTGCAATCAACAGGGCCATGAGAAGGCAACCGCCGATGCCGATCTCGGTCAGGGCAATCCCGCGCTTCTTGCGGGCCTGCGCCGCAATTGGCCGGGCAAAAAATACATCCGAGATCATGTTGCCAGCCATGCGGATCGACACCAAAGCTCCGGCCAGAAACATGGGCAGTTCAAGCGATACCGCCAGAAACGGCAGAACTACGGACGGGCTGCCCAGCGTCCATGCCACCTGCGACAGGATGCTTTGCCCAGCCAGAACCGGCAGATTTCGCCGCCCCGGATCAGTGGTTTTTGCTGCCATTTGCGCTTGCCTTACGTCGCGCCTTTCGCGGTGTTCTTACTTCTCCGGAATGACTGTATAAGGGCAGGCCTTATGGGCCAAGGCCCCTCAAAACGCAAAAACCCGGCACATGGCCGGGTTCTGTGTTCGATTGCCGCGATGCATCAAAGCTGCGCCATAACCTCATCGGTTGCTTCGAAATTGGTGGTCACGCGCTGAACGTCATCGTCATCTTCCAATGCATCCACCAGCTTCATCAGCTTTTGCATGTCTTCCAGACCCAGCTCGGTCGTGGTGGTGGGCTTCCACACCAACTTGGTGGATTCGGATTCGCCCAACGCCTCTTCCAGCGCGTTCGACACATCGTTCAGATCGGTATCGGCACACCAGATAATGTGACCGTCTTCCGAGCTTTCGACATCCTCGGCGCCGGCCTCAATCGCAGCTTCGAAAATGGTATCCGCGTCGCCTGCATCCGCCTGATAGACCACCTCACCCTTCCGGTCGAACATGAACCCGACTGAGCCGGTTTCGCCCAGGTTCCCACCATTCTTCGAGAAGGTCGAACGCACGGTCGAGGCGGTCCGGTTGCGATTATCCGTCATCGTCTCGACGATCACGGCCACGCCATTGGGGCCATAGCCCTCGTACCGGATTTCTTCGTAATCGTCGCCTTCACCGGCCACCGATTTCTTGATCGCGCGGTCGATCACGTCCTTGGGGACCGAGTTCGACTTGGCCTCTTTCACCGCCAGACGCAGGCGCGGGTTCTTGTCGGGATCAGGATCGCCCATCTTCGCCGCGACGGTGATCTCTTTCGACAGTTTGGAAAACAGTTTGGACCGCGCGGCGTCCTGACGTCCCTTGCGGTGCTGGATGTTGGCCCATTTGGAATGGCCTGCCATGGTGCGTCCTCGTTATTCGTGATTGCGTGTTCGGCGCTCATATAGACGTTTGCGGGGGGCAGGATCAAGGGATCGGCTTGCCCCAACATCCTGTGCGGCTATGGTGGCGGTATGACGACAGATCAGATCATTCTTTTTTCCCTTTTCATCGCCGTGTTCGGAATGCTGCTGTGGGGGAGGTTCCGCTATGACCTTGTGGCCTTCACCGCCTTGATGATTGCAGTCACATTGGGAGTTGTCCCTGTCGACAATGCCTTCGCCGGGTTTGGACATCCCGCCACGATCATTGTCGCTTTGGTGCTCGTGGTTTCTGCCGGTCTGGTGCGGTCGGGTGCTGTGTTCATGATAACGCGAACATTGGTCGATGCCTCGCGCGGGCTTGGCGCGCATATCGCCCTGATGGGCGGGATCGGGGCGGTTCTGTCGGCCTTCATGAACAACGTCGCAGCGCTGGCACTGTTGATGCCGGTCGACATTCAGACGGCCCGCAAGGCGGCGCGCCCGGTGGGCCTGTCACTGATGCCGCTCAGCTTTGCCACCATCCTCGGCGGTATGGCCACGCTGATCGGGACGCCCCCGAACATCATCATCGCTTCGATCCGGGCCGAAACGCTGGGCGAGCCGTTTCATATGTTCGATTTCGCCCCGGTCGGCGGGATCGCCGCAATTGCCGGACTGGCCTTCGTCGCATTGATCGGCTGGCGTCTGATCCCAAATCGGGGCGTGCAGCAGGAAAGCACCGAAGCGTTGGCCGAATACATCGCCGAGCTGACGATCCCGCCCGAGTCACCGCATATCGGCAAGCGGGTCAGTGAACTGTATGAGGCCGCCGAGAAATCCGATGTGGCCATTATCGGCCTGATCCGAGACGGAAAGCGCCGCTATGGCCGCTCGACCCATGCCACGCTGCACGAAGGCGATGCGCTGGTGCTTGAGGCGCGGCCCGAGGCGTTGGATGAATTCCGCGCCGCGCTCAATCTGGATTTCTCGGATACGCGGCGGCAAGAGGTGCTGACCGCCGAGGGTGACGGGCTGGAAGTGATCGAGGTCGTCGTCCCCGAAAGCGCCCGCATCACCGGGCGCACCGCGCAGGCACTGGGGTTGGCGTGGCGGCAAAGTACGGTGCTGATGGGGATTTCGCGTCAAGGGCGTCGGATCACCAAACAGGTGCGCAAGACCGAGGTTGAGGCCGGTGACATCCTGTTGCTGCTGTGCCCCCGTGACCGCAGCGCGGATGTGACGGAATGGCTGGGCTGTCTCCCATTGGCTGAACGCGGACTGAATGTGACAGCCAATGACAAGGCGTGGCTGGCCATTGGCCTGTTTGCGGCCGCCGTGCTGGCCGCCAGCATCGGGTTGATCTATCTGCCCATCGCACTGGGTCTCGTCGTGGTCGCCTATGTGCTGACCAAGATCATGCCGATTGCGGATATCTATAATCACATCGAATGGCCTGTGGTTGTCCTACTGGGCTCGATGATCCCGCTGGGCAGCGCGCTGGAAACCTCGGGCGGGACCGAGTTAATCGCCAACGCCCTGATCCAGCTAACCAATGGCCTGCCCGCTTGGGCGATCCTCACAGTGCTGATGGTTGTTACGATGACCTTATCGGATGTGCTGAACAACACCGCTACGGCCATTGTCGCGGCGCCTGTCGGGATACAGATGGCGCGCACGCTTGATGTCTCACCCGATCCGTTCCTGATGACAGTCGCCGTAGCCGCTTCGGCTGCGTTCCTGACCCCGATCGGGCACAAGAACAACACGCTGGTTTTGGGCCCCGGAGGCTATCACTTCGGAGACTACTGGCGCATGGGTCTGCCGTTGGAGATTCTGATCATAGCCGTTTCAATCCCCGCGATCCTTGTGTTCTGGCCGCTTTGATGGCTAAAGGCTGCGTATGAAACGCTTTCTGATCCTGCAACTGCGCCCGGAAACCGATGCGTCGGATGCCGAATATGCCTCGATTCTGGACAAAACTGGCCTTCAGCCCGCGCAAACCCACCGCATCCGGCTGGATTGCGAAGATCTGCCCGAGGGGTTGGATGTCACCGACTACGCCGGTGTTATCGTGGGCGGTGGTCCGGGCTGTGTCAGCGACGATCCGGCCAGCAAATCCGCACTGGATGCAAAGATCGAGGGTGCGATCATGGGGTTAATGCCGCAGATCACCACGCAGGATCATCCGTTCATGGGCTGCTGTTATGGTCTGGGCATCCTCGCTGCGCATCTGGGAGGCGATGTCAGCAAACGGCAATATGGCGAACCGGTCGGACCATCGGATTGCCGCCTGACCGACGATGGTGCGCAGGACCCCCTGACCGCAGGCCTGCAGTCGGAATTCGAAGCATTTGTTGGTCATAAAGAGGCGGTGCAATCCCTGCCGGACGGTTGCGTGCATCTTGTGGCCTCGGACCCTTGCCCGATTCAGATGATCCGATGGGGTCAGAATGTCTATGCCACCCAGTTCCACCCCGAAGCGGATGCCAGGGATTTTGAACAGCGCATCCATATCTACAAAGATCATGGCTATTTCCCGCCTGAAGATGCGCAGGGTCTGATCGATATGTGCCATGCCGCTGACGTGACTCAGCCGGGTGAAATCCTGCGCCGGTTCGCTCAACGCTACGGGTGACTTAACGGCGTGGTTGCCTGATTCATGCCCCCTCGCATAGGCTGGCCCGAACGGCTTTGGGAGGAGTTGTTCTTGGACTTGCTAATAAATGTTGGCCTGCCGCTTTCGCTGGCCATTATCATGTTGTCGCTGGGGATCGGGCTTGAGGCCGCCGATTTCCGACGCGTTCTCACCCGCGGATACCCATTCGCCATCGGTGCGATCAGTCAGGTTGTATTGATACCACTGGCTGCCTTCACAACTGTCACGATGTTCGGGCTACCCGCTGAGATCGCCGTGGGCGTGATGCTTCTAAGCTTTTGCCCCGGCGGCGTAACCAGTAACATCCTCGCAAAGTTTGCCAAAGGCGACGTTGCGCTATCAGTCAGCCTGACAGCTGTGATCAGCCTGTTGTCGATCCTGACAGTTCCTATCCTGGCCGCATGGTCCATCGATTACTTCATGGGTGAGACAGCCCCGGAAGTATCCATTGGCGCACTTGCTACCGCATTGTTCCTGATCACAACGTTGCCTGTCGCGATAGGCGTCAGCATTCGCCACTTTGCCAGAGCGTTCGCAGTTCGGATCGACAACCCTCTTTCGACACTTGCCTCGATCCTGTTCGTGCTGATCGTTTTGGCTGCGCTGGCCGGGAATTGGCAGTTCTTCATTGAGAACCTCAGCTCTATCGGGGCTGCGTTGATCGCGCTGAATATCACGCTGTTGCTTATCGGACTTGGGCTGGCGCGGATCGCCAAGCTGACATGGGATGAGGCGAAAACTATCTCGGTCGAAACAGGCATTCAGAATTCGGCTATGGGGATTACTTTGGCGGCACTGATCACAGGCACCACAACGGGATTCAGCCCTCTGGCCGTGCCTGCGGCCGTCTACGGAATCACCATGTACGTGGTGGTAACCCCCTTCATCCTCTGGTTCCGCAACCGCTGAAAGGAGATCCGATGACCAACAACACAGCAGACGCGATTGTGGTCGGAGCCGGCCTTGCCGGTCTGGCAGCCGCGGCGGAACTGGGGGATCGTGGCAAGCGCGTGATCATCGTGGATCAGGAGCCCGAACATTTCCTCGGCGGGCAAGCGTTCTGGAGCCTCGGTGGCCTGTTCATGGTCGACACCCCTGAACAACGTCGTATGGGCATCCGCGACAGCCACGATCTGGCTCTGCGTGACTGGATGGGCAGCGCGCAATTTGACCGGAATGAGGACGCATGGCCGCGTAAATGGGCGCAGGCCTATGTCGAATTTTCTGCCGGAGAGATGCGCCCGTGGCTGCATGAGATGGGCTTGCGCTGGTTTCCTGTCGTTGGCTGGGCCGAACGCGGCGGGTCTTATGCCGACGGGCATGGCAACTCGGTTCCGCGCTTTCACATCACTTGGGGTACCGGGCCGGGCGTGCTGGAGCATTTCATACGTCGTGTGCAGGAGCATGTCAGCGCCGGGCTGATCCAGATGAAATTCCGCCATCAGGTCAGCCACATCATCATGCAGAACGGCTGTGCCAAAGGCGTGTCCGGAGAGGTTCTGGCCACCGACTCCGCCCAGCGCGGCGGTAAAACCAACCGCGATGAAGTGGGCGAGTTCGAGGTCTATGCCCCCTCGGTCATCGTCACCTCGGGCGGCATTGGCGGTAACTTTGAGATGGTGCGCAAGAACTGGCCGCGCGACCGGCTGGGGGAACCACCGAAGGATATGGTGGCGGGCGTTCCGTTCCACGTGGATGGTCGGATGATCCCGATCACCGAAAAGGCTGGCGGGCACGTCATCAACGGCGACCGGATGTGGCACTATACCGAAGGCGTGCGCAATTGGGATCCGATCTGGCCCGCACATGGCATTCGCATCCTGCCTGGCCCAAGCTCCATGTGGTTCGATGCGCGCGGCAATCGCCTGCAACCGCCCTGTCTGCCGGGGTTCGATACGCTCGGGACGCTGCGTGAGATCCTGAAAACTGGTTATGAATACAGCTGGTTTATCCTGACGCAGAAGGTCATCAAGAAGGAATTCGCACTGTCAGGGTCCGAGCAGAACCCCGATTTCACTTCGGGCAGTTGGAAAGAGGTAATCCGTCAGCGCATCCTGTCTGGTTCAAAGGCCACAGCTCCGGTCGAGGCGTTCAAGGAAAAAGGCGAGGATTTCATCGTTGCCAACACGCTGACCGAGTTGGTCACCGGCATGAACCAGCTTGGCGGAGGTCTGATTGACGAGACCCATCTGCGGGCCCAGATCGAGGCGCGGGATTCTCAGGTCGACAACCCGTTCTCGAAGGACGCTCAGATGATGGCGATCCTCGCGGCGCGGAACTATCGAGGCGACAAGCTGATCCGAACAGCCAAACCGCACAAGTTCCTTGATCCGTCAAACGGCCCATTGATCGCGGTCAAACTGCACGTGCTGACCCGCAAAACGCTCGGTGGGTTGCAGACCAACCTCGACAGCCAGATGATCGGTGCAGACGGTCAAGTGGTCCCCGGCCTGTTCGCAGCCGGAGAAGTCGCAGGCTTCGGCGGCGGAGGCTATCACGGATACAACGCGCTGGAGGGCACGTTCCTTGGTGGCTGCATCTTCTCGGGCCGCAACGCGGGACGATCCCGCGCCGTTGCCTGATTACGGTGTGTGGAAGAACTTCAAAACCGGCTCACCCGCGGAATCGAGCAGGACAAGGCTGTTGCCCGCAACGGCATAGGTCGTGACACCCTGCAACGCGGCAAAAAACTGATCCTCGACCTCTTCCAGCGCGGGCGGGCAAGCCATCAGGGTTGCCGCAATGTTATCTGGAAACTCCAGACGCTCACCGGATATCTCAGCTTGCCCCGTAAACCGATTGCAACCTCCGAAACCGCTGAATGAGCCACCTTGCCCGAATGACAGCTGCGGCGGCCGCTCGACATCAATGGTGGCACCGTTGATGCCGATTGCGGTCCAGCTCGTATCTTCCAAAGTTGCCGCGCCCAGACCGCCGACCTGCACCAATACAAGATCGGTTTCGTCCCCGGCCCCGTTGGTCAACACCGGGTGGACCGTATCCGTGATAAACAACAACTCATCGCCCCGATAAATCGACCCGCTTACCGCATAGGTCATGCCATCCCGGATCAGCGCGTCATCGAAACTCAGCTCGAACTCGGTCGGCACCCCGGTCAAAGCATAACGTTGTGCCGCCAGAGTGACCGCCGGCGCATCCGCCAACGAGATATCCTGCAACTCCACGTACAGAGTCGCATCCTCCGGCACGGCGATCCGTTCGCGATATGTAGCGGAACCGGTCACCGTTCCGGCATGGCTTTGACTGCCCAGCAGGGCCAATAGGACTGCACCAACCACGATGGCCTGTCCGAGTTTTGGAAAAGGCATGATCCCATCCTTTCGCGTAGGTCGTTATCGAAAAGATTGTGACCGGATCGTCATTTACAAGACCCGGCGCATTCAGGTCGGCGATTCCGCGCCGGTCTTACAGCGGCCAGATGAACGGAATCAGCAGCGAAGCCAGCAGGCCCACCGTCAGGTTCAGCGGTACACCAACCTTGAGGAAGTCGGTAAACCGATACCCGCCGGGACCATACACCATCATGTTGGTCTGGTAGCCGATGGGCGTCGCGAACGAGGCCGAAGCCGCGACCATCACCGCCACAACAAGCGGGCGTGGATCGATCCCCACGGCCTGCGCTAGAGAGATCGCGATGGGGGTGACGACCACAGCGACCGCGTTGTTCGACACCAGCTCGGTCAGGACCGAAGTCAGCAAATACACCGCCCAGATAATCAGGAAGGGCGGCAGCATGCCCAAGGCCGGGGCGATGGCTTCGACAATCAGCGACACCGCGCCCGACTTATCCAGCGCAGCGCCAATGGCCAGCATCGCAAAGATCAGCGCCAGCAGGCGGCCTTCGACAAATGAAAACGCCTCGTCGGCATCGATACACCGGGTCAGCAGAACAACGGCAACCGCGATTATTGACAGGGCCAGGATCGGCGCAATCCCCAGCCCAGCCAGCGCGACGATCCCGACAAGGGCTCCGATGGCAATCGGGGCATGGCTGCGCCGGAACGCTCGCGCCGACGGTTGGGTGACGTCGACCATATCCATATCGGCGGCCAGTTTCTGGATATCGGCGGGCGAGCCTTCAAGCAAAAGCGTATCGCCGACGCGCACGGTCAGATCATCCAACTGACGCCCGATATTCTGGTTCCTGCGATGCACCGCCAGCACATAGACGCCATAACGACGACGCAGCCGCATGGCACCCAGCGTGCGCCCAACCATCCGGCATCCGGGCGTGATCAGCACCTCAACCGTCTTGGTTTCAACCGCCGAAACCTGATCGACCCGTTTGAGTTCCTTATTGGTCTGCAAGCTCAGAAGCTCGGTCATTTCGGTGCGCAGAACCACCCGGTCGCCCACCCGCAGCTCAACCCCCTTGAGGTTACGCCGCAGCGACTCGTCGCCTCGGATCACGTCGATCAGGCGCACGCCGGGGCGCTTGAACAATTGCACCCCGGTAACCTCGCGTCCGATCAGGTTGCTTTCGGGGGGGATCACGGCCTCGGTGAAAAACTTCATCTTGGATCGGTCGCTCAGCATCTCGGCCATGCTGTCGCGGTCGGGCAGCAGTCGCGGCGCGATGAAACGCAGATAGACCATGCCATAGATGACGAGGGCAATGCCCAGCGGCGTCACCTCGAAGATGGTGAAGGCGGTCATGCCCTGCGCGCGGGCCACACCATCGACCAGTAGATTGGTCGAGGTACCGATCAGCGTCAGTGTGCCGCCAAGAATCGCCGCATAGCTGAGCGGGATCAGCAGCTTGGACGCCGGAACATCCAAGGTCCGTGCGATCTGAATGAAGACCGGAATCATCACCACAACAACAGGCGTGTTCGACACCACAGCCGAAGCGACGACGACAAAGCCCATCAGCAAACCGATGGCGATACGCGGATTGACCTGTGCCTGCTTCTGGGCGACCGAAGTGAAAGCATCGAGGGCACCGGTACGCACCAAGGCACCCATGATGATGAACATCGCCGCAATCGTCCACGGCGCAGGGTTGGACAGCACCGCCAAGGCACTTTGATAGGGCAGAATGCCGGTGGCCAGCATTAACGCAGCTCCGCCGATAGCGACGACTTCGGTCGGATAGATCTCGCGCAGGAACATGACGAACATGCCCGCAACGATTATCAGCGCCAAGACCGCGCTGCCTGTTTCTGTCAGTTGAAGGAATTGCATTCTTGGTATTCTGTCCGAACCCTGGCCTGGCATACGCGCCTGACAGCCAGTTTCACGCATTGCGTGCGTCAGAGCAAGCCTGACATGGTTCTCAGAGGCCCGCCTGCTGCAACCGCCCGCCCACGCGGACCATCTGCACAGATTTTGCGCGCCCGTCGCGATCGTCGGTTTCGACAAATACACCGCTCAGCGTCGCCTCGCCATTCGCAGGCGTGAACCGGGCTTTGGGCATTCCGGTGATGAAACGGCGCATCGGTTCTTGCTTGTCCATTCCGATCACCGAGTCATAATCCCCACACATCCCCGCGTCGGTGAGATACGCGGTGCCGCCCGGCAGGATCTGAGCGTCCGCTGTGGGCACATGTGTATGCGTCCCCACCACCAGGCTGACCCGCCCGTCGCAATAATGGCCCATCGCCATCTTCTCGGATGTCGCCTCGCAATGCATATCCACGATGATGGCATCGGCCTGCCCGCCGCGCGGGTGCGACTTCAGGATCGGCTCAACCCCCGAAAACGGATCGTCAAAGGGTCGTTTCATGAAAACCTGACCCAGCACCTGAACCACCAACACCTTGCGTCCGCCCGGTGCCGTATACAACCGATGCCCCCGCCCCGGTGCACCTTTGGCAAAATTCACCGGCCGCACGATGCGCGATTCTTTCTCGATGAACTGCAGCATATCTTTCTGATCAAACGCGTGATCGCCCAGCGTAATACAGTCTGCCCCCGCATCCAGCAACAATTTGGCGTGATCGCCGGTCAGCCCCATCCCGTTCGAGGCGTTCTCGCCATTGACCACAACGAAATCCAACCGCCATTCGTCTCGCAGACGTGGCAGATGCTGCTGTATGGCGGCGCGTCCCGCGCGCCCCATCACGTCGCCCAAAAAGAGTATCTTCATGCAGACTGTCCTAAGTCCGGCATCCTGCAAGCGCAAGCGGTTCCCACACGACCCCGAGCCTGAGGCACTTAGTTCCGGCACCCATCAAAATCCGAGCGAACAATGGCGCCTTGGAAGCTGGAATTGTTCACTATTATCCGCTGACCACTGGTTGGAACAGTTCGACGCAGCTGAAACGGTTGACACTCGACTTGTGTCGACGGCAAAATTCGCGGAGAAAGCGGTGTTTTAATTTATTGTTAGGTCTCGTGTTATGTCTTCTCCTGTCCTTGCCCTTGATCCTGAAACCCTCCTGCTGCCCACTAAAGACGCACGGGCTGCAGCGCAGAGTATCTCTGAAGATTATCAGTCGAAGACGCCGTTTCCCTATGGCGGTTACGACAATTTCCTCGACCCTGCCATTCTGGAGCGTGTGCTTGAGGATCTTGAGCAATTGCCCGAGGCCGAAACCAGCTTTGACCGCGCGCAGGAGAAACTGAAAACCAGCTATCAGCCCAACCGCTTGCCGCCCTATACGCGGCAGCTGTTCTATGCGTTGAACTCACGCCCCGTTCTTGCGTTCCTTGAAGAGTTGACTGGCATCAAAGGGCTGATCCCGGACCCCTATTTTGCAGGCGGCGGTATCCACGTCGTGTCGAATGGCGGGCACCTCGATATTCACGCGGATTTCAACCACCATGCCGGACTGAACCTTGAGCGCCGTGTGAACATGCTGATCTATCTGAACAAGGATTGGCGCGAGGAATATGGCGGCTCGTTCGAGGTCTGGAACGAGGACATGTCAGCGAAAGTCGCGGGGTTTGTGCCGCAGTTCAACCGTATGTGCATTTTCAACACCAGTTCGACCAGCTGGCACGGCAACCCTGAAACCGTGAACCACCCGGATGGCGAGCCCCGCAAGTCCATCGCGCTGTACTACTACACTGCGACCTGGGACAGTTCTCGCAAGTCTCATACGACGCTGTTCAAGCCGCGCCCCGGCACCGCCGACAAGCCAGACCGGCAAGTCGCGCGGCGTGCTCTGCTAGAAGATATTCTGCCACCGGTCATTCACCGGAAAGTAGCCGGGCGACTTTATAAACTTGGGTTCTAAGAGCGAAAGCTCAGCACACGACTTTCCGTGATCACCATGTCAAGCGGCTGATCTGTCGGCTCCAGCGGCAGACCGTCGTCT
Organism: Ruegeria sp. CF4; assembly: GCF_056537345.1. Classification (NCBI taxonomy): domain Bacteria; kingdom Pseudomonadati; phylum Pseudomonadota; class Alphaproteobacteria; order Rhodobacterales; family Roseobacteraceae; genus Ruegeria; species Ruegeria sp. CF4. The sequence goes on from NZ_JBQFRJ010000004.1 coordinate 200,232, forward strand.
TCCTGCGCGTCGAAGGCGAACCCGATGGCCAGCGTCGGGCGTATAGCGCGCAGGCCTTCCAGTGTACGATCATAGAACCCTCCGCCATAGCCCAGTCGACCACCCTTTGCGTCGAAGGCCACCAGCGGCACGATCAGGATCTCGGGGTCGAAATAATCGTCGATCTCGGGCACCTTGGCGCCGAACGGTCCGTCTTTCAAAGCCCCTTCAGGCGTCCAGCGCGAAAAACGCAGCGGTTGGCCTGCGGCCTGAATAACCGGCACACCAACCGGGCCATAAGCAGCGGCTTCGGCCATGGCGGGTAGCGGATCAATCTCGGTGCGGATGGGCATGTAGCCGGAAATGGGAACGCCACGGTGCCCGGCCAGAACCTCGGACAGGCGGCCCGCTGCGCCGGGAGGCCGCGCGTTAAAAGCAGCCTTGCGGCGGGCAAAGGCCGCTTTCCGGGCGGCAGCTTTGATTTCGGTCAGATCGGTCGTTTCGGTCACAGTAGCACCATGCTGGCCAGCCCCAGGAAGATGAAGAACCCCATGACATCCGTTGTGGTGGTCACAAAGGTCCCGGACGCCAGCGCCGGGTCAACGCCCAGACGATCCAGCACCACCGGTACTACCGTACCCGCGAAGCCTGCGATGATCATGTTCACGACCAAGGCCGACCCGATCACGACACCCAGCAATGGAGAATCGAACCACATCATCCCTACCGTGCCCAGTACAATGGCAAAGCACAGCCCGTTCAGCATTCCGACCAGCAGTTCCCTCCGGATAACCCGGCCCACGTTCGAGCCCGTCAGGTCGCGTGTTGCCAGCGCGCGCACCGCGACCGTCAGCGATTGCGTGCCCGCGTTCCCGCCCATCGACGCCACGATGGGCATCAGAATCGCCAGCGCCACCAACTGGTCAATCGCCGCCTCGAACTGTGAAATCACCAGAGATCCGCAGATCGCAGTGACCAGATTGACACCCAGCCATGGCAACCGCCGCCTACTGGTTGCGGCAACACTATCCGAGATCGAGCTTTCGTCAGACACACCGGCGAGGCGCAACATGTCTTCTTCGTATTCCTCATCCAGAACCACCATCGCGTCATCGATGGTGATCACCCCGACCAAACGCCCGTCGGCATCCACCACCGGGGCCGAGATCAGGTGGTATTGATTAAAGGCATAGGCGACATCTTCTTCATCCTGATCGACAGGGATCGTATGCAGTTCCTCGTCGGCGATATCATGCAGAGGAATTTCGCGCCGGGTTGCCATCAGTTTGCCAAGAGACACCTGCGCAACGGGTTTGAGGCGCGGGTCGACCAGGATCACGTAATAGAACTGCTCAGGCAGATCGTCGTTTGCACGCATGAAATCGATCGCCTGCCCCACCGTCCAATGTTCGGGGGCCATGACGACCTCGCGCTGCATGAGGCGGCCCGCCGAGTTTTCCGGGTAAGAGAGTGCCTGCTCGGCCGCGATCCGCTCGGAATCCTCCAGCGCATCCAGAATGGTTTCCTGCTGCGGCTCTTCGAGATCCTCCAGCAGATCGACGACATCGTCGCTTTCCATGTCCCGCACGGCTTCGGCCAGCACGTCCGGCTTTAGAACGGCAATGACCTCCTCCCGAACAGATTCATCCAGTTCTGACAGGATATCGCCGTCGAATTCCTTATCATAAAGACGGATTAGCCGGGTCCGGTCATAGGGGTTGATCTGCTCAAGAAGGTCAGCAATGTCAGCCGGGTGCAGCGGCTCCATCAGCTCGATCAGCTTGTCGCGATCCTCGACATCCACGGCATAAAGAATGGCCGCGACAGTTCGCCTGTCCAGCGCATAGGCATCCTCATCCCGCGGCTGATCTTGTCCGGCTTCGTCAATGCCTGTGGTCATGCTCTGCCCCTCATTCCGCGCGATTGCTTCTAGATAGAAGAAGCAGCTACCGGAAAACAATGACAATGCTTGGATTTACCCACATCTTTTGCACCCCTATGCTGCCGAGCGATCCCAAACGGGCGGAGAACAGGGAAAATGGCGCAAAAGACGCTTTTGAAAGGGCGCGTACTCAGCTTCAATGGATCGCCATTCGAAGGCGAGCCTACCGAGGCGGCGGTAATACACGAGGCCTTGGTGATCGAAGACGGGCGCATCGCAGCGCTTGGCACGGCGTCGGACCTGACGCGAGCGCATCCTGAGGCGGCGATCAAGGACTATGGCCGCCATCTGATCATGGCAGGATTCGTCGATCCGCATGTGCATTACCCTCAGACCGCGATGATCGCCAGTTGGGGTAAGCGCCTGATCGATTGGCTGAACAGCTATACCTTCCCCGAGGAGATGAAGTTTGGTGACCTGGCCTATGCATCGGAGATTGCCAACCGATATCTGGACCTGACAACCGCGCATGGCACAACGACGATGTGCAGCTTCTGCACGATTCACCCTGAAAGCGTCGATGCGTTCTTCACGGCAGCTCAGGCGCGCGGTCAGCGGGTTGTGGCAGGCAAGACCTGCATGGACCGCAATGCCCCCGAGCGTCTGCGCGACACGGCCCAGACAGCCTATGATCAGTCGCAAGCCTTGTTGGAGAAATGGCACGGGATCGATCGGCTTTCTTACGCCATCACGCCGCGCTTTTCACCCACGTCGACACCGGAACAGCTTGAGGCCATGGGGGCGCTGTGGGGTGAATATCCGCATTGTCTGATGCAGACCCATTTGTGTGAACAGACAGATGAGATCGAGTGGGTCCGATCCCTCTTCCCCGACGCGCGGGATTATCTGGATACCTATGAGCAGTTTGGTCTGCTGCGGAAAAATGGCCTTTATGGCCATGTCATCCACCTGGAACAACGAGAGCGGGATCGGCTGCACGAAATGGAAGCGGCGCTAATTCATTGCCCGACCTCGAACACGTTTATTGGCTCCGGGCTGTTCGATATGGAGGGCCTGATGCGTGAAGGACATCGTGTGGGACTGGCCACGGATACCGGTGGCGGGTCCAGCTTTTCGATGTTGCGGACCATGGCAGCCGCCTACGAGATCGGACAGCTGCGGGGCGCTCCGCTGCATCCGGCGCAACTGTTGTGGTTGGGAACCGTGGGGTCGGCGCGGACATTGCATATGGACGATTGTATCGGCAACGTTGCAACCGGAATGGAGGCGGATCTGGTTATCCTCGACCTTGCCTCGACCCCGGCGATTGCGCAGCGTGAAGCACACGCAGATGATCTGTGGGAGGCGGTGTTTCCCACGATCATGATGGGCGATGATCGGGCGGTGGCGGATGTCTGGATCGGTGGCTCAAAGGTGCAAGCGTGAGAGGGATGCGCCTGTGGCGCATGCCTCCGGCGGGGATATTTTTTGGCCAGATGTAGGGCGGATCCGCTAGTCGATCAGAGCGCGGGCGAGGCGGTTTTGGGTTTCAATGGCTTTGGGCAGATCGATGGTGATGATCTGACTGTCCCGGACAATCTGCCGGCCTTCGACGAAGAGGTGTTTGACGCGCGTTGGTCCTGCAAGCAGCAAGGCAGCAGGATCCCAGTTGCCGGCGCTTTCGATGCCGGAGACATCCCAGATGGCGATATCGGCCCGTTTGCCCTGCATAAGGCGACCGCAATCCGTACGATTCAGCACATCCGCCCCACCACGCGTGGCAATCTCAAGCGCTTCGCGCGCAGACATTGCATCAGCCCCATTCGCGACCCGTTGCAGCAACATGGCCAGACGCGCCTCAGAAACCAGATTACTGCTGTCATTGCTGGCTGATCCATCGACCCCGAGGCCGACCGGAACGCCACGATCACGCATAGCACGAACCGGGGCAATGCCTGAACCAAGGCGGCAGTTTGAACACGGGCAGTGAGCGATCCCAGTTCTGGTGCGGGCGAAGAGATCGATCTCGGCCTTGTCCAATTTGACGCAATGGGCATGCCACACGTCCGAACCCGTCCAGCCGAGGTCTTCGGCATACTGGCCGGGGCGGCAGCCAAATTGGGCTTGCGAATAGGCAATATCTTCGTCGTTTTCGGCCAGATGCGTGTGCAACATCACGCCCTTGTCTCGGGCCAGCAGAGCCGCATCGCGCATCAGTTCGCGACTGACTGAGAATGGAGAGCATGGGGCGAGGCCGACACGGCACATTGATCCCTCGGAAGGGTCATGAAAGGCATCCACGACACGGGTCATGTCGTCGAGGATGGCTGTTTCCGCCTCGACCAGGGCATCGGGCGGCAGGCCCCCATCGCTTTCACCGATACTCATCGCGCCACGCGTCGGGTGGAAGCGCAGGCCCAGTTCAGCTGCGGCGTGAATCGTGTCTTCAAGCCGCGCGCCGTTCGGATAGAGGTAGAGGTGGTCAGAGCTGAGCGTGCAGCCCGACAACGCGAGCTCTGCGAGGCCGATCTGGGTGGAGACGAACATCTCTTCCGGGCCAAACCGAGACCAGATCGGGTAGAGCGTTTGCAGCCAGCCGAACAACAGCGCATCCTGCCCGCCCGGCACCGCGCGCGTGAGAGTTTGATAGAGATGGTGGTGAGTGTTCACCAAGCCGGGTGTCACCACGCAGCCGGACCCATCGTGGATCTCTCCGCTGGTGGTCAACCCATGGCCGATGTCGGCAATCTGCCCGTCTCGGACCAACAGATCGGCGTTCGCGAGCTCTTGCCGCGTATCATCCATCGTCACGATGACATCGGCGTTTCGGATCAGGAATTCGGTCATTTTTTGCACTCCCGCATAAGCCCGTCTCATGCGTGAAGTGCCGGGCTGGTGGAAAACGGGCGCAAGAACCAGCCGTGTTTAGCATACGGTCGCCGCGATCATGCGGCAACCCGTTTCAGTGGTTGCGCAAGATATCCAGAGCAACGGCATGGAGTTCGGGGGTGGCCGCAGCCAGCGCACGCCCACCTTCATGGGCCGGATTACCTTGCCAGTCGGTGACGACACCTCCTGCCGCCTCGATCACCGCGATCGGTGCCTGAATGTCATAGGCGTTCAATCCGGCCTCGATCACCAGATCAATCTGCCCGGCCGCCAGAAGCGCATAAGCATAACAATCCATGCCATAGCGCGTCAGTTTTGACTGCGAGGCGACTGCGTGAAAACCAGCGCCCTCGGCCTCAGTACCGACTTCGGGGAAGGTGGTGAAAACGATCGCCTGATCCAGTGAACGCGTCGGGCGCGTGCCAAGTTTGGTCTGGCCAAGGGGGCCTTTGACAAAGGCATGTCCGTTGCCGCCGACAAAACGCTCGCCGATATAGGGTTGATCAATCACACCCATGACCGGGCCGGTATCCGTGCTCAGCGCGATCAATACCCCCCACGTCGGTGTACCGCTGATGAAACCACGCGTGCCGTCGATTGGGTCCAGAACCCAGACGCGCCCGCTTGTTCCGGCGCTCTGGCCAAACTCTTCTCCGAATATACCGTCGTCCGGGCAATGCCGCGCCAATACGGCGCGCATGGCTTTCTCGGCCTCACGATCGGCGATCGTGACCGGATCAAACCCGTCTGCGAGTTTGTTGTCGGTTTCCAGATTTGTCTGGCGGAAATAAGGAAGGATGGCCGTCCGCGCCGCGTCGGCCATTTCTTCTGCAATATCAAGATCACTCAGTAGGGTGTGTTGCATGGTTTACCCGTGCGACCGAAGCCCCCCGAAGTCAAGTCGATTGTGTCAGGCGACGTCGCTTAGCACACGGGCCAATTCAAACAGGCGGCGGCGCTGGTTTTCCGGAATGGCGTAGTATGAACGCACCAGATCGAGCGCTTCCTTATCGCCCATCAGGTCAGCCGGGACAGATTTCTTGTCAGCGTCCGATTTTTGAGTCTCTTCCAGTCCTTCAAAGAAGAAGGCGACAGGTACATCCAATGCCTCAGCGATATCCCAAAGGCGAGACGCGCTAATCCGGTTGGCACCTGTTTCATATTTTTGGATCTGCTGAAACTTAATACCAACTTGCTGCGCCAACTGCTGCTGGGTCATGCCAATCAGCCAGCGGCGATGCCGGACGCGTTTGCCCACATGGACATCGACGTGATGGGTCATTGGTAGTCTCCTTTACACAAACACCTGTCCGGGAAAACGCGACAGCAGCCGTCTCCGCTAAGTTAGCGGGTCGCTGCTTAAGAACTCCCTAATCCGGATCGTGCCCCCCGAACAGCACCATAGGGTAATATTGCCGCAATAGAATATTTTTTCAAGCGGGTTGAGTCGCGGAATGCACACAGTGGTTTGTGGTTGTAGGGTTTTTTGAGATCAATGCGTTTCCAATTAAGAAACAGTGCCTTCCGATCTCCGCAGCTTTTCGGATAGGAATTGACAAAACGCCCCGACCCCACGCCTATAGCGGTCAAAACCCGGAGAGCGTTGATGCTGGCATACCATATCAAGACCCAGGGAGCCCCTGCACAGTTGTGCAAGGTCGAACTGCCCTCACCCTCCGAGGGTCATATTCGCGTTTCGATCCGTGCTTGCGCGTTGAACTTTGCGGACCTGCTGATGCAAAAGGGAACATATCAGGACACGCCGGATGCGCCGTTTACGCTTGGCATGGAAATCGCCGGGATTGTCGACGAAATCGGAAACAATGTGACGAATCTGAAGCCCGGAGATCGCGTTGCGGTCTATTCCGGCCAGGGCGGTCTTGCCGAATCAGGTATATTCGAGGCCGCGAGAGCGGTCCCCATCCCCGATTCCATGAGTTTCGAAGACGCCGCAGCGATACAGATCGCTTATGGCACAAGCCACATTGCCCTCGATCATCGGGCACGCCTGCAACCGGGCGAAACGCTGTTGGTGACGGGCGCTGCGGGCGGTGTCGGGCTGACCGCTGTCGAGATCGGCAAGCTGATGGGGGCAACAGTGATTGCGCAGGCACGTGGCGCAGACAAGCTGGCCGTGGCACAGCGGGCTGGAGCAGACCATCTGATCGACGCGGGTGAAGATTTGCGTGAAAGGGTTCTGGCGCTTGGCGGCGCGGATGTCGTCTACGACGCGATCGGAGGAGATGTGTTCAAGTCCGCCTTTCGCGCCACAAACCCCGAGGGTCGTCTGCTGCCGATCGGGTTTGCCGGGGGTGATGTTCCGCAAATTCCCGCCAACCATCTGCTGGTCAAGAACCTCAGCGTGATCGGTGTCTATATCGGAGGGTATCTGACCTTCCGGCCCGAGGTTGTCCATAACAGCTTCAACACGCTGTTCCGCTGGCATTCAGAGGGTAGGATCAAACCTCATATCAGCCATGTGCTGCCCCTGCAGGAGGCAGCACAGGGCCTTGAGTTGCTGCGCGCGCGCAAATCCACTGGAAAAGTGGTGATCCGGATCAACTAACCGCCTTGAGTGGATGTGCACTCGGGCGTGTGAAGTTCTGGCGCAGCAGGTTGGCAAGCTCGGCCACATATTCCTCACGCACCCGCTCGGCCCCGTAGAGGTTGATGAACTGTACCGGCAGGTCCGGCAGTGCGCCGCCATGGTCGATCAGTTCCTGATGGTTGGGTTGCGTGCCTTCCAGCAGCACACCGACGGCCAGATCGGCGCTGACAGTGGCCTCAACCGTACGGTCCGAATCGCTGTCGATGCTCATATCCCAGTTGATCCCGGCATCATCCAGTGCCGAGGTCGCGACAGGACGGAAAATGCAGTTCCGGCAGAACCCCAATCGCAGCGGCTTTTGCCGCCAGGCCGATCCGTTCAATGCTCCGACCCAACGCAACGGCATGTGGTGCAGCGTTTCAGCCCCCTCACCTGCCCCGGATTCGGTCGTGACAATCAGATCGAAGGCCCCACGCGCGAACTCATCCTTCAATTGGCGCGTATTCGACGTGACGAGATTTACGCTGACCCGCGGAAAACTCGCGTTGAAGCGCTGCAGCACCCTTGGAATGAATGGATGCACGACGTCATGCGGCACGCCCAAGGTGACCTCTCCTTCAAAGGCCTGATCCGTCAGGCGTCCAATCACCTCATCATTCAATGCGATCATGCGTCGGGCATAGGCCAGCAACTGCTCACCCGAGGCTGTCAGGGCAATGGTTCGGCCTGAACGGTCCAGAAGCTCTAATCCCAGCAGCTCTTCCAGACGCTTGAGCTGCATCGAAACGGCGGATTGCGTCAGATGAAGAAAACCGGCGGCCCGCGTCACGCCGCCGTAGTCAGCAACGGCCACGAAAGAGCGCAAGGTGGTGATGTCCAGATTTCGCATCTTCACGATTCCTTATGTGACAGTTCATAAACATTCATTTTCAAAATATGTCAGATTGATCCATATAGATCAAGGAAATTGATTGAAGCGCAGTGTTTCATCAAGCAACCACGAAAGGGCAAAGATCATGACCCATATAGCTATCTCAACCCGTCGCCCCGTTCGGAATGCGGCGTTTGGTACGCGGATACTGAGCCTGCTCAGCCTCGCCCGACAGCGGAGAGCGCTTGCACAGCTGGATGATCGTGCACTCGAGGATATCGGTGTCACCCGGTCCCAGGCCGAGGTTGAAGCGAAACGCCCTGTCTGGGATGCCCCGGACAATTGGCACAAGCACCTGTATTAATACGGAAATGCCAGGTATTTGGCGGCGTTTTTAACACTGCCGCCAAATTTGCTGACAGTTTTGCTGAGTTTTAGGCCTAAAACCCTTGAAACGCGGGCCACACTCTCCGATATTTGCTGGGAAACCGGCCTGCAATCGCAGGCTGAGAGCAGAATATCAGAGGGAGACCCTTTATGGCACAATTCGACACGATCCGGACGGCGTCCGGCGCGCGCGCTGCCGAGATCGATGAGGGCCTGCGCGCCCATATGAACAAAGTCTACGGCACCATGTCCGTAGGCATGCTGATCACATTTGCAGTGGCCTGGGCCGTCGGCACCAGCCCGCAATTGCTGTCGGTATTCCGCGATCCGGTAACGTTGAGCCCGAACATCCTGGGCTGGATCGTGATGTTTGCGCCCTTGGGCATGGTGTTTGCGTTTGGCGCTGCCATCAACCGCCTGTCCGCAGCCGGCGCACAGCTGTTCTTCTACGCTTTCGCGGCCGTCATGGGCCTGTCGATGAGCTGGATCTTCGTTGCCTTCACCGGCATTTCGATAGCACAGGTCTTCCTGGTGACTTCGATCGCCTTCGCAGGCCTGTCACTCTACGGCTATGTCACCAAGAAAGACCTGTCCGGCATGGGTACATTCTTGATGATGGGCGTGATTGGTCTGGTGGTCGCAATGATCATCAACCTGTTCCTGCAATCGCCGGCCATCATGTTTGCCGTGTCGATCCTGGGTGTTCTGATCTTCGCCGGTCTGACCGCCTATGACACGCAGAACATCAAGAACACCTACCTGCAGATGGCCCATGCGGGCGATCAGGAATGGCTGGGCAAAGCTGCCATCATGGGAGCGCTGAACCTGTATCTGGACTTCATCAACATGTTCATGTTCCTGCTGCAGCTTTTGGGGAACAGAGAGTAAAGCTCTCTCACGCCCATTCAGGACTGGCGGAGCCTGCCGAGACCCAGTCTCGGCAGGCTCTTTCGTTCCGGAAACACTTTCTGCTGAGCACACGAATCCCAGAAGATGGGCTCGATATCTTCAAGCCTGAGCTAAATAATTTCATCTTTCTGAGAAATGGCCAATCTTCTCAGGAGCATTAGAATGAAAAACTGCTAGAAAGAAATTTGCAAGCTCACAATCTGTCTCTCTACAATTCTAGACCGGGTCCTGCAAGTCAGGCCGATGCCCGCGGTACCTCCTCATAGATCGGGCGATACTCATCCAGTCTGATAAGAGGCCTATACGAATTCCTGTCACCACTCGTTGTCCTACGCCCCAAGCTGCGCCCCAAGGGCTCCCTTTTTTTACCGATAGAATTCGGGCCCTAAGAGACTTCCGTAGTTGCTGACTCAATAGACTTGGCACTCTCTGGTTACGCACAAGATGAAGAGCAATCGTGCGTCTGCTGTCATCAAATGTGCGGCTACTATATCCATCTGCAACGAAAATTTGCCCCTAACCCCTAACAATCTTCCGAAGCACATTGAGACAGATTGGAAACGTGATGCAAATCGTTTTCAGCGCTCTTACAAATAGAGCGTGTCACCTTGATACAAATCTTAAAAGATCTCTTTAAAAATCCGCAAAAGTTTATCCGTATACTTCTCGATGCTGCAGTCATGACGTATCTGTCGTGCTGCTTCGAATGCAGTATTGGCGTGATCCGGGTACGATTCAATCACTTGCGCCAACGCCGCTGCAAGTAAATCTGGCGCAAGCGCCTTTGGTTCTGCGATTGATCGACTTGATGGAAAATAGACGTATTTCGGCATTTTCGCGTTTGTCGATCCGAGTTGAGCATATTCACTGAGCGACAATGTTGGCTCTACAAGCGTTGCCGCACCGTCAAAAGGCAAAATCTCCGGATGACCATCAATGTTCGATAGAACCGTCGGGATGCCCGAGGCCAACGCCTCAAGAGGAGAAAGGCCAAAAGGCTCACGGAGCGACGGTGCGACGAAAATATCGGTCTCATCGAGCAATGCGCCCATATCCTTCACCAGACCAAGAAATATTACCTTGTCATCTGGCAACAATCTTTGCGCCGTTTTCTTGAGTATTGAAGTTTCGGGCCCATCACCAGCGATCGTGAGTTTAACAGGATAACCTTGATCTAACAGATCGGCCGTCGCGTGGACCAAGCTCGCGAACCCTTTGAAAGAGACCAGACGCGCTGCGCATGTAATTCGAATATCATTTATTGGCGTCTTCTTTTTGTTCAGGATGCGATCGGCGATCGCCTGACGCACAGGGTTACAAACCACATGAATCCTGCCTTCATACTGCCATAAATTTTCGAGTAGATACTTATTGGCTTCAGAAACGCTGATGATTCCATTCATTCTAGCCAGCTGTTGCTGTCGCCATGTGTTCACTATTCTTATCGAAGAGAAGCCGTGATCATAAAAAGCGAACTTTCGGTTTCTCGACCTCATATATGGATCGGGCGGGGCGTTCCAACACACTACGTGATCGAGATTTGAGCGACCGATCAGTTTATTCAACAGCGTCCGCTGAACGCGATTACGTGTCCTTGGCATCGAGGTTGGCAGAATGTTAGCAACGCGATAGGTTTGCGGAGACTGCACTTCTACGCCAATCTGCTCCAGCGATGTGGCGAAATGAGCAAGGGGTCGCGTTTTTGCTCTGTTGACGGTGCATATTTGATGCCCTCTAGCAGCGACCGCTTCTGCAAAACCTGCGTATAGGGTCTGCAATCCTCCAAAATCATCAAGTGCAATATAGTGCGCAGGTAAATCCAAGGTTTTCATTTTATAGTTTTCAGTTCTATTTGCAGGATCTTGTTGTTCGCCAGCTATCAACTTTGAAGTGTGATCAGCCATGTGTCATTTTGCCTATCCGGTCTATCGCCATCATGTTTGGGCGGATCGAAGTTCATGAGCATTTTGAGTTGCATTTTCTAATACTCCGAAGCGTACCCCAAGAACAGGTGGCTGTCGTCGTACCTGCCTATCAGCGCGATCTAACCCTCTCGAAGAGTTTGTTCGTATCCCGTCTACTGCTTCCACACCACGTACTGCAGGTTCATTTTGATCGACTACACTGGCGCTCGGTGCTTAGGGGCCGTCAAACATGGAATTTCCAATAAATCAAGCCTACCATACGAAGGCATAGCGAAACGTGCGGATATCAACCTGTGCAATTTCCCATCAGACAGAATCCCAACGGAACAAACCAAATCGCACCAATACACTACTAATTCCGCTAAATGATACTAATAGGGTTCATCTACTGAGATTGAGTGCGAACAGGTTGCAGAGAAATAAGGACAAACGACCGCTCAGCATGCAACAACAAAACACAGGTGTTTTGTATTAGCCTCGGAAAAAGGGCACCTAAACTGACGCCTGTCCCCTGATGCCCCCTCATTCATAACGAGTAGAGGTTCTGATGGAGTTCATTCCCATTGCGAACAGTTGCACTACCCATTTGGGCGCCGGTCGCTTCGAACCTTTCAGCTTGGCGTTCTCAGGCGTCAACGTCTTCTGCCGACTAACGTCGGACACCTCTAAAGCACCTTCAACACTGCATTTGCAGCGCTCATGACCAGCGCAGGTTTGCGCACGGTCATGACCTTTGCTGAATGGCGGAACAGTGGTGTATAACGAAAAACCCCCGCCGTACTGGCGGGGGTTTAGCTTGATTGGGGTCTTTCTGATTTAGCTGCAATTCAGCGGCACCGCAAAGCCCGAACTACGCTCGGAAGAGCCTTTGCGGAAAACGTCGCCAGCGGGCAAGCAGCCGGTAAAGCGTTCGGTTTGTTCGCCGAATGCTGCACCAATAGAATTGTCGACCCGCGTGTCGCCTTGGGTCGTGCGCAATACGGCATAGAGGGTGCTGTTCACTTCGACGGTGCTGAGCAACAGATTGGTGCTTTGACCCGAAAGCGGAACTGCGGTCGTGTCAGTCCGGCCACCGTTGTCGATCGCGACACGCGCCAGTTTGTTCGGGTCTGTTTCATTCGAGGCCACGCGAACGGTCGGCAGTTCGGCCAGTTCCGCGGGGATATTGGTCGCTTGAGGCACAAAAGCCGCCGCGCCTTCGACCTCAGAGATCGTGCGCGGCTCGCCATCAATACCGGTGAACCCTACGCCTTCACGGTTGAATGGGTCTTCGCAGGCTGACAGGGTCAGAACGGCAAGGGCGGGCAACAAGATTTTTTTCATGGCGGTCAACATTTTGGAAAGGGTTGCTAAAGCCTAGTGGCAGCGAGTGCGAAAAAGCAAGCCGCTGCGGATCAGAACACTGAAAATGCTGATGCGCCCCTGCAACGCCCTTTCTGAGCGCCTACAACAAAAAAAGGACCCTGCCAGACAGGGTCCTTTTCAGAAATTCACGTCAGAGGGCAGATTACTTGATCTTGCCTTCTTTATACTCGACATGCTTCCGAGCGACCGGGTCGTACTTACGAATGGTCATTTTCTCGGTCATGGTGCGCGCGTTTTTCTTGGTCACGTAGAAGTGGCCCGTGCCCGCGGTCGAGTTCAGACGGATCTTGATTGTCGTCGGCTTCGCCATGGTTATCTCCTGCGTCCGAAAAGGCAGGGGCCTTTCGGTTGAAATCCTTATGAGCGTGCGCTTTTACCTGCTCGCGCGCCCGAGTCAACCGGATTCGGCGGGTTTGGGGAACAATTCATCAGAGGTGACCTGGTGCCCCGGTTTGGCGTGTTCACGAGTTTGTGATAGGGTGCGCCATACCCTGCGCCAAATCTGCTCCCAACCACCGGAGCGGGGCGCGGACCACCCGCACCACTCACGCAATTGCTTTGGCTTGGTCGCCTTTTCGACCGGGCCAGTTCGGTTTCGCGCGCTGGTGCGTGCGAGAGGCCACGGAACCGGTCAGCATAAAGGTTCCACAAAACTCAAGTCCAAAGGAGAGACCCATGCCTGTTTTCATTACTTACGCATCCTATTCGTCCGAGGCCGTCAAGGCGATGGTGGCAAAGCCTCAGGATCGTACCGGCCCGGTCAGAGCGCTGCTTGAGAAGGCGGGCGGAAGGCTGATCTCCTTCTACTTCACCACAGGCGGCAACGATGTTGTTGTCATCAGTGAAGTTCCTGACGGCACAGATGCGGTTGCAATCGGGATGGCGGTTGCCAGCACCGGTGCGGTCTCGAGGATCGAAACCGTACGCGCATGGCCTGCCGAAGATTTTGTCGCGGTGGCCCAAAAGGCTGCGACACTGACCGGAGCTTACACCCCACCAACAGGCTGAGAAGATACGCGCGGAGGGCCTGTAAGCCGGATCCTGTTCCGGGGTTGCCCCCTTCGATGACCATTCCTCTAGGCCGTGCATTGCTACGCGGCTCGAGCTGCCAACCCGGTCCCTCTCGGCCAAGGCGAGCCTAGCGGCGGTATCGGTTTGCACCGACCGGCCCGCGCGGGGACCCTATTCGGCATTGCTCCCGGTGGGGCTTGCCGTGCCGCCGCTGTTGCCAGCGGCGCGGTGGGCTCTTACCCCACCGTTTCACCCTTGCCACACGTGTGTGGCGGTCTGATTTCTGTGGCGCTTTCCGTCGGGTTTCCCCGCCCGGGCGTTACCCGGCACCGTTGCCTTGTGGAGTCCGGACTTTCCTCTCGGGCTTTGCGGCCCCAGCGGCCATCCGGCCCTCCGCGCAGTGGGTTGGGTATGCTTTGGGATCGGGGACGTCAAGAGGAGAAGGGGCCAGCCCCTTCTTGGCCTGCGGCCAATTCATCCCCGGGATATTTTTGGCCAGATGAAGGGCGGATCAGGTTATCACCCGGGATGAGCCGAGAGCCTTGAGATCGTCGGATTGTGCGGGGCCAGTGGCCCAGGGACGAAAGCGCAAGCGGGTGGCGGCGAGGAGCGTGGCGTCGTCGATCGGGGCAGTATAACCACGGGTTTGGGCAAGGGCACGGAGTGTGGTGCCCTCCGGAGCGGTGCTGCCGCGTTGGGCGGCCAGGCTCTGGCGCTCCAGTCGTTGCCAGTCAAATCGGGGGCCGGGGTCGGTTTTGCGTCCCGGTGCCATGTCCGAATGGCCGATCACGCCCTCTGAGGAAATGGCCCAGCGTTGCATAATCTGCGGCAGAAGCTGTTCGAGCACTCGCATTTGGGGATCGGCAAATGGATGGTCGCCTCGGTTATCCAGTTCGATACCAATAGAGCGGGAGTTTATGTCTGTCTGCCCGTGCCACTCCCCTGCCCCGGCGTGCCAGGCGCGATCTTCCTCGCGGACAAGCTGCCAGAGTGTGCCATCGCCGCCGATCAGGTAGTGCGCAGAGACTTCCGGACCGGGATCGCAGAGGCGTTCGAGTGCGGCCGCGGCGCTCTCCATAGCAGTATAGTGCAGTACGATCAGCGTGGGCTTCAGCCCATCCCTTCGAGGGCCGAAATTAGGCGATGGCTGCCAGATGGGAGAGAGTTCAGTTGTTGACAGCACTGCGGAACGGGCTGGGATCCCAGCCGCAGGCATAGCCGTCACCGTCCGGATCCAGCCCTTTACGATCACGCTGAGGACCGCCGTTAGACAGGAACTCGATCTGGGCCTGATCGGGCGAAGCGAATTGTGCGCAATTGCGTTCTGCCTTGGCCTGCAGGTTGAATCCGGCACGGCTGTAGAGCTGGGTGCCGACAGGGTTTGAGGTGCTCAGCGCATATTGTACGATATTGGGCTGACCGTCAGAGCCGCGCTGGGGCACAACGGTGGGCGCGACGACCTCGTAGGTCTGTCGGTTCTGTTCGATCCGGGCGGCGTCATCGTCGATGGTTCGCCGGTTCGAGACGGCCTCGAAATCCTGTTCGTCGGAGATACTGTTGTTGTTTGTTGCAGTCAGAGGCGCGGCGTTCGCTTCCTGACCGGATGTATTCGCCAGGGCAATGGCCGTTTGGTTTGCAATATCTGACGCGTCACCCACCGGGGCATCAGATCCAACCGTCCCCTGCGCCGAAAGCGGTTGTTCCGAGATCGCCTCGGGCGGTGCAAGAGGGTTGCCCCCCAGGCCCTGCCCGGCCAATTCAGCCTCGCGTTGCGCCTGATATTCCGGCGTATTGAAACCCGTACCCGAGACCGGTGCCACGGTGTTACAAGCCGCAATCAGCCCCAAGGCCGGGATCAGAAGCAATTGGCGCATTTGGCTGCTCCGGTTGTGTAGTGCCGTATCTGGCTTGAGGATTACCACCATTTTCCAGGCTTGGCCACAAACCCGGCAGCATTCTCAAGCGCGTAGGCGGTGTTGAGCAGATCGCCCTCGTCCCATGGACGACCGATCAGCTGAAGACCCAGTGGCAACCCCTGTTTGTCCAGACCTGCAGGCACCGAAATACCGGGGAGACCAGCGAGGTTCACGGTCACGGTGAACACGTCGTTCAGGTACATCTGCACTGGATCCGCCTCAGTCATCTCACCCAGTCCGAACGACGCCGATGGTGTCGCCGGGGTCAGGATCGCATCGACGCCTGCGGCAAAGACATCTTCGAAATCTTTCTTGATCAGGGTGCGAACTTTGCGCGCCCGGTTATAGTAGGCATCGTAGAAACCTGCCGAGAGCACGTAGGTGCCAATCATCACACGGCGCTGAACCTCGTGGCCGAACCCTTCCGCGCGAGTCTTTTCGTACATCTCGGTGATGCCATCGCCCTGCGCCAGCTGCGCGCGGCGGCCATAGCGGACACCGTCGTAACGGGCGAGGTTCGAGGACGCCTCGGCCGGGGCGATCACATAGTAGGCAGGCAAAGCGTACTTTGTGTGCGGCAGCGAGATATCGACGATCTCGGCACCTGCGTCTTTCAGCATAGCGGCGCCATCGGCCCACAGTTTTTCAATCTCAGCGGGCATTCCGTCCATGCGGTATTCTTTCGGGATACCGATCTTCTTGCCCTTGATGTCGCCGGTCAGCATCGCCTCGAAATTCGGGACGGCCAGTTCAGCACTGGTCGAATCCTTGGGGTCGTGGCCGCACATGGTTTCCAGCATGATCGCCGCATCGCGCACGTTCTTGGTCATCGGCCCAGCCTGATCCAGCGAAGACGCAAAGGCCACGATGCCCCAGCGAGAGCAACGGCCATAAGTCGGTTTGATGCCGGTGATGCCCGTGAACGCAGCAGGCTGACGGATCGAGCCACCAGTATCGGTACCGGTTGCAGCCAGGCACAAATCGGCGGACACTGCCGAGGCCGAGCCGCCCGATGAACCGCCGGGTGTCAGCTGAGCATCGTCATTGCCGCGTCGCCAAGGGCTGACGACGTTGCCATAGACCGAGGTCTCGTTGGAAGAGCCCATGGCGAATTCGTCCATGTTCAGCTTGCCCAGCATCACGGCACCGGTATCGGCCAGTTGCTGAGACACGGTGGATTCGTATTCGGGCTTGAAGCCTTCGAGAATTTTCGAAGCCGCCTGCGAGGGCACGCCCTTGGTACAGAACAGATCCTTGATACCGATGGGCAGACCACACATCGACGGCGCATCGCCCGCCTTGATCCGCTCATCCGCTGCTTTAGCGCGCTCCAGAGCGATCTCGGGGGTTTTGTGGACAAACGCGTTCAGCGCATCGGCCTCGTCAATCGCCTTGAGGCAGGATTCGGTCAGCTCAACCGAGGTCACATCACCCTTGCGAAGCGCGTCGCGGGCCTCGGCCAGGCCCAGTTTGTTCAGATCGCTCATGACTTACTCCACAACTTTGGGAACAGCGAAGAACCCTTCGCGCGCATCGGGGGCATTGGACAGGACCTTGTCCTGCTGGTTTCCGTCGGTGACTACATCCTGACGACGCTTCAGGCGCATCGGCTCGACCGAAACCATCGGCTCGACACCTTCGACATCCACTTCGTTCAGTTGCTCGATAAACCCAAGGATATTGTTGAACTCGGACGCCAGCGCAGGCAGCGCGTCATCCTCGACCTTGATCCTGGCCAGTTTGGCCACCTTGGCGGCTGTGCTTTGGTCAATCGACATCGGAAACCCTCATATACGCTTAAGGAGGGCGTTTACCTGTCTGCCGCAGCACCCGCAAGACCGCTGCTGGCCCACTTGGCGTAAATCGCCCCATGCATTTTTGAATGACCCATATGCACAAAAGTAAACCGAATAGTTCATTTTGCATCTTGAAAAAGTGAACTGAACGGTTCACCTCAGGGATGTGACAAACGCAAATCGGAGAAACCCCATGAAAACCTTCGTCACCGCCCTTGTCCTGTCTGCATCTGTCCTGAGCGCTCCGGCCATGGCACTCGGGATCGACATGAACAACCTGACCCGAAACCTCAGCTTCCCCGAGCCGGTGTCAGAACCCGTAACCAAGGGCCAGTCCGAGGCGGGTAAATAGCCCTGCCTGAAGCGCCGGATCAGTCCTCCCCCTCCTGATCCGGCGCACGTGTATTTGTCCGCTGTACACGCGGCGATAAGCCGTTAGCATGGTGTAGAAAACCCAGCCTCCCGCCTCGATGGGCGATGTGCAGGCAAGCTAACGGAGCGGAAGATGAGCACTCGCAAGCAAGCAGTTCTGAATGCAATCGATGCGGCCAACGCAGAGGATCCCAACCTTGAGGATGGCCAGCCCGAAGCGCTGCTTTATGGCCAACGCATGAGCGCCGAACTGGATCGCTTATTCCCCGACTCATCAGATGCCCTGCGGATTGCAGCGCGCGGACAGCATGTCGAGCGCTGGAAGCTGAAGCGCACCGAGTATCCCGAAGGCCGCGCGGGCTATCTGGCCTGGCGCAAAGCGCAGGGCGTGTACCACGCCGATGTCGTGCGCGGCCTGATGGAGCAGGCCGAATACGGCGTGGATCAGATCGAGGCCGCCGAGAAGATGCTGCGCAAACAGGGAATCAAGCGTGATACCGAAGTTCAGGCCCTTGAGGACGTAATCTGCTTTGTGTTCCTGAAATGGTATTTCGCGCCGTTCGCAGCCAAGCATTCAGCCGAGAAAATCCAGCGTATCGTTGAGAAAACGGCTCTCAAGATGTCTGCCGAAGGCCGCGCGCGGGTTTTGAAAGAGTTCGATCTGCCTGACGCGCTAGCCGCCGCGTTTCGAGACTGACGCAAAGCGTTTTGCGACAACGGCTCTGCGATAGACTTCGATCATCCAGCCCAGCATCGTCGCATTCAGGATGTGCCACATGAAATGCGTTCCCATCGGCAGGCGCAAACAAATGGGCTCATCCAACGCTCGGAACGTGATTGAGGCGATCAGGATCACCGCCCCTATTGCCAGACCACGTGCGGTTTCCGGCTCTCTCTGACGCAA
This sequence comes from Ruegeria sp. CF4, assembly GCF_056537345.1. Taxonomy (NCBI): domain Bacteria; kingdom Pseudomonadati; phylum Pseudomonadota; class Alphaproteobacteria; order Rhodobacterales; family Roseobacteraceae; genus Ruegeria; species Ruegeria sp. CF4. The sequence continues at coordinate 218,986 of NZ_JBQFRJ010000004.1, forward strand.
TAGAAAAGCATAGACGAGAATCAACAGAGGAACTGGTGCATAGACCGCCGAGCCCCCAAGCCCGGGCAACAGCTGAAAGATGGGAACGGTCAGGGCTGCATATGGAAAGAACAATGCCGTTAGCCCAAGCGCATAGAGCGTCCGTATTCCACAGACATCACGGTTAATAGCGAATATGTAGATAAGGATGTACAGCAGGATCGGAGTGACATCGGTCAGCGCGGCCCAGACCTGCGCATGAGTGTGAAACAGGTAGCTTCCAATTCCGATCAGCGCCAGCACCGCTACCAAAGCCATCGCCAGCGGCATCCCCTGCCCGCGCACGCGCCGCCACATGATGAATGCTGCGATCAGGAATGCGGCATTGGTCACGGCGTTAACTGGCTCGGCCCAATAAGCGGGCGAAAGCCGCTCACAATAACCATCGATTTCCTGCGTCCAATCCATGGATTTTTACATAGCCGATGCTAGGCTGGCTCCAAGCACAAAGTGGGAGGAATCTTTATGAATATCATCTGGCTGGGGCATGGCAGCTTTCGCATTGAAACCGCAGGACAGGTTCTGCTGATCGATCCGTGGCTGACGGGCAACCCAGTGCTGTCTGAGGATCAGCATGACGCCGCGGTCGCTGGCGCGACCCACATACTGCTGACCCATACTCATTTCGACCACGTTGTTGATGTATTGCCGCTTGCAAAGCACCTGAAAGTTCCCGTTGTCGGGCAATATGATCTGATGGGCTATTGGGCCGAAGCCGAAGGGATCGAGACCGTTGGCTTCAATAAAGGCGGCACGGTGGATCTGAACGGCGTGAAGGTCTCGATGGTTCCGGCGTCTCACAGCTCGACCTTTTCTACACCCGACGGACTGCGCACAGGTGGGACCGAGGTTGGATACATGATCGCCGCCGAAGGTCACATGGTCTATGTCTCAGGCGATACCGACATCATGGCGGATATGGACTGGATGGGGGATTACTATAAACCCGATATCGGCATTCTGTCGGCAGGCGGCCATTTCACCATGGACATGAAAGGCACGGCCTATGCGGCCAAGCGCTATTTCAACTTCAAGACGGTGATACCCTGCCACTACAAAACCTTCCCGATCCTTGAGCAGTCGGCTGAGGCTTTGAAAGAAGGTCTGCCGGGGGTCGATGTGATCGAACCTGAAATCATGCAGGCGATCACACTCTGATGCCAGCTTCTGATTTCAGCGCGCAGGAATACGCGACTCGCATCAGCAAAACCCGCACAGCTATGGCGCAACGCGGGATTGAGACCCTGCTGATCAACGATCCCTCTAACATGGCCTGGCTCACAGGCTATGACGGGTGGAGTTTCTATGTCCCGCAGATGGTGATCCTGCCCGCGCAAGGCTCACCGCTCTGGTGGGGCCGGACGCAGGATAAGGCCGGTGCGGCGCAGACCACATGGCTGGAACCATCGGACCTGCTGGACTGGCCCGAAGAGCATGTGCAGCACCCTGATCACCACCCGGTCGATGCTCTTGTCCTCGCATTGCGCGAACGCGGTTGGACCACAGGGTTGGGGGTTGAGATGGACAACTATTACTACTCAGCCGCCAGCCACCGCATTCTTGAAACCGCTTTCGGGACACTGGTTGACGCCACCGGCCTCGTGAACTGGCAGCGCGCCGTCAAAAGCGACGCCGAGATCGGGATGATGCGCAAAGCGGGCCAACTGACAGCGCATATGCACGGCGTTCTGCGCGACGCGTTTCGGGAAGGTCTGCCCAAAAACCAACTGGTTGCCGAAGTGCAGGCCGCTGGTATCGCCGGACTGCCCGGTCTTGCGGGGGATTACCCAGCAATCGTACCGATAGCCCCTTCGGGCCGTGAAGCTTCCGCCTCGCACATTACCTGGAACGACCGGCCTCTGGCGCGTGGAGAGGCAACCTATTTCGAGATTTCAGGCTGCTATCGCCGGTATCACTGCCCGGCCAGTCGCAGCCTCTATCTCGGGGATCCCCCCAGCAATATCCACCGGGCCGAAGCTGCGGTTCTGGCGGCCATCGACGATGCCTTGGCGGCTGCCCGCTCGGGTACGACGTGCGAAGAGGTGGCGGCCTGCGTCTATGATAGCTTCGCCCGCGCCGGATATGTCAAAGCTAACAGAACCGGCTATCCCATCGGGCTCAGCTATCCACCCGATTGGGGCGAACGCACCATGAGCCTGCGGCCCGGAGATACGACAGAACTTCAGGAAAACATGACATTTCACCTGATGCCCGGCCTCTGGACCCCGGATTGGGGGTTGGCAATTACCGAGAGTTTTGTGGTGACAGGCGATGGCGGCCAGCCTCTGGCTGATATCCCACGCGAAATGGTGGTGAAAGGGGTATGAACCAGCCAATCCGCCCTTCGCCAGAATTGATCGCGGTGGTGCGGCGGTGGAACCAAGCGGTTCGTGACAAGGACGGTGCGGCACTGTTCAATATGCTTTCGACTTCAGAACATCTGAGATATCAGGGCTCAGCTCACGGCGAGTTCTGGTCTGGCTCCTTGTTTCGCAAAGGCTTTCCCGATCACGTGGCCGAAATTCCGGATTACGACTGGCAGGAACACAGTCTGGAGGCGTTTGAATGCGGCCCGGTTGGCTGGGCCAACTGCGTGGCCACGTTGCGCTTTGCCAGCAACCAGAGGGCGATGGTGCACCGCTTTACCTTTATCCTGCATCTGGAAGACGGTGTGTGGAAGATGGTGCACTGCCACGTGTCAAACCCGATCCCGAACATGGAGAAACTCGGTATCGAGCACAAAGCGTTGGACGCGTTGGTTGCAGCCGCGCGTGACGGGTTTCGTCAGGCTCAGCGCGAGGGAATGGCATCGGTCATGTTCACTGACATCGTCAATTCCTCTGCTATCGCCGAAAAGCTCGGAGACCGGGTGTGGACCGACGCAATTCAAAAACACTTTGAATTGGCTCGTGAAGTCATCGAAGCGCAAAGTGGAACGCTGGTGAAATCGCTGGGGGATGGAACTATGTCCAGCTTCTCCTCGGCGCGGGCGGCGTTGATGGCCGCCGCCGACCTGCAACGACGCAACGCGACAGAGAAGGGCGAGCCGCCCCTGCAGATTCGCGTAGGTGTACATACGGGGGATGTAATCCAGACCGATGACGATTTCTTTGGAACGGTGGTGAACAAAGCCGCCCGAGTTGCGGCCTCTGCCGCACCGGGAGAGGTCTGTTTGTCTGACGCAACCCAGCTTTTGGTGGACGGGCATGAGGCGCTGACCTTTGGTGCACCTAGATCGGTTTCCCTGAAAGGTCTGCCGGGTAATCACACGGTTTACAGCCTGAGATGGTAGCGTGCTAACGTCGCCTTGCGAAGAAATCCTTGAGCAATAGCTCAGCCTCTTCGGCACCGATCCCATCATAGATTTCAGGTGTATGATGTGACTGCGGATGCGAAAATACCCGCGCGCCATGGGCGACGCCGCCCGATTTCGGATCGGATGCACCGTAATACACACGCCGGATACGCGCCGCAGCCAGTGCCGCCGCACACATGGCGCAAGGTTCCAGCGTCACGTATAGATCGTGATCTGGCAGCCGTTCTGACTCGGCCGCAGCGCAGGCGGCACGCAGCGCCAATATCTCGGCATGGGCAGTGGGATCGTTCAATTCGCGGGTTCGGTTGCCATCTACCGCAACGACCTGCCCATCTGGCCCAATGATGGCCGCACCCACAGGCACTTCACCGCGATCCGCTGCAGCTTGCGCCTGCTCTAGCGCCAGTTTCATGTGCGATCTGAACTCCATACCTCTGACTGCCTCAGAAACCTGCCTTTCGCAAGCCGCCGGGATAGGCTATGGCCGGGGGATGACCAACACCCCTCCTCCCGGCGACCGGATCGCCAAAGTGCTGGCCCGCGCCGGCGTCGCCTCGCGCCGCGAGGCTGAGCGCATGATCGAAGCCGGTCGTGTGACGGTGAACGGCAAGGCGATTAGCAGCCCTGCCCTTAACGTCACCTCAAAGGACAAAATTACTGTCGATGGTAGGCCGGTATCGGAACCCGAACCCTCGCGCCTGTGGCTGTATCACAAGCCGCCGGGTCTGGTGACCACAGCGCGCGATGAAAAGGGCCGCAAGACAATCTTTGACGACCTGCCCGAGGATATGCCGCGGGTCATGAGCGTTGGGCGACTCGATCTGAACTCAGAAGGGTTGCTGCTGCTGACCAATGATGGCGGCATCAAGCGCAAGCTGGAACTGCCCTCGACCGGATGGCTGCGCAAATACCGGGTGCGGGTGAACGGGCGGCCCAAGGATGAAGACTTCGCACCGCTGCGCAAGGGTCTGGTGATTGACGGAGAGCGGTTTCAACCCATGACAGTCACACTGGACCGTCAGCAAGGTGCGAACGCCTGGCTGACCATCGGGTTGCGCGAAGGCAAGAACCGCGAGATCCGTCGCGCCATCGAAGATATCGGCTATGTGGTGAACCGACTTTTGCGGGTTTCTTACGGCCCATTCCAGCTGGGCGATCTGAAATCCGGCGAGGTTGAGGAAATCCGCCGCCGTGTCATGCGCGACCAACTGGGGCTCGGCGCTGAGGATGGCGGTAAAGCTCCGGCAAAGCGACCCGCACGACCACAACGCAAAAGACCGGCGGTCGGCAAGAAACCTCGCAAGTGACGCGGGTTATTCAACCTTCCCCCTAGCGCCAAGCCCGCGTATCGCCTAACTTTTCTGTGACAGCCATAGTTGGGGGGCACCATGTCCGGCACCGGAGTACAAAAATTGGCCTATGCGGCCCTGTTGGTGCTGCTGTTCGGCGTTTGCACCGGTCTGCTGGGGGGCCTGTAAGGATATGGCCAAACGATACGGCGGCAAATTCAGCCCGCAAGGCGATGCTTCTGCACAGGATCAGTCTGGACGCGGTCAGTTTGATGGCGCCCGTGTCGAACCCGCAGGCGCGCGCGCGAATGTGCTGTTTGTTCCCGCCATTCCGCTGGTATTCCTGTCGCTGAACGACGGCGCCATCGGCATGACCATCGGCTTGGTCGCGGCGGGGCTGCTGACTGCGGCCGCCTTCCTGCTGCGCGAAGGATTGCGGGCCGAGGCCGCGTACAACGCACGCCGCACCGCACGCAGACCTGCCTTTCCGCGCAAGATTTTCTCCAGCGTTCTGACTGGCTTGGGCGCTGCTTTGGCCTCGTACAGAACCGAGTTTCTGGGCGCTGAAACAGCCTCACAAGTGAGCTTGCTGGCCCCAGTGTTGTTTGGCGTCTCTGCAACTGTTTTGCATTCGGTCGCATTCGGCCTCGACCCGATGAAAGACAAAGGGATGGAGGGGATCGATACCTTCCAGCAAGACCGCGTGGCGCGCGTGGTTGAAGATGCCGAGACCCACCTGACCGAGATGACCGATGCAATCAAACGCGCCGGCGACCGCCGTATCGAAGCGCGTGTCGAACGCTTTCAGGACACCGCCCGCGATCTGTTTCGCACGGTCGAGGAAGATCCGCGTGATCTGGCGGGTGCTAGGAGGTATCTGACGGTCTACTTGCAGGGTGCGCGCGATGCGACCGTGAAGTTCTCGGACGTCTACGCCCGCACCCGCGATGCGCAAGCGCTTGAGGATTACTCTGCACTTCTGGACGATCTGGAACAGAATTTCGCGGCACGGACGCGAAAAATGCTATTGGATGACCGCAGTGATCTGACGGTTGAAATTGATGTGCTGCGCGATCGGTTGCAGCGCGAAGGCGTCCGGTTGGATTGACCGGCCACTATTTGAACGAGGATTATCCCCATGTCCGATGATATCAAGAATAAAGCGGTCGAAGCGGAAACGCTGGTGCAGGAAGTGACTGCAGTCACGCTGCCCGAACCGCGGACCGACATTATCCCGCTGGAAGAGGCGGACGAGCCCGTGAGCGCCGAGATCCGCAAACGGATGGGAGAGATCGACATGGACGACACCAATTCGATCGTGTCATTCGGCTCCTCTGCTCAGGCAGAACTGCAAGAGATCAGCCAGGCGATGCTGGCCGATGTACGAAACAAGGATGTGGGGCCAGCGGGCGACAGCCTGCGCAACATCGTCACCACGATACGCGGCTTTTCGGTCAGCGAGCTGGACGTTCGGCGTGAACGCAGCTGGTGGGAAAAACTGCTGGGCAAGGCCGCGCCCTTCGCCAAATTCACCGCGAAGTACGAAGAGGTTCAGAGCCAGATCGACCGGATCACGGACAACCTTCTGGGGCATGAGCATACGCTGCTGAAAGACATCAAATCCCTTGATCTGCTCTATGAAAAGACGCTGGATTTCTATGACGAGCTGGCGCTTTACATCGCGGCCGGAGAAGAAAAGCTGACCGAGTTGGACAGCCACGACATTCCAGAGAAAGAGGCCGAGGTTCAGGCCGCGCCCGAGGACCAGCAAGTGATGAAAGCACAGGAACTGCGTGACCTGCGCGCCGCCCGCGACGATCTGGAACGCCGGGTGCATGACCTGAAACTGACACGGCAGGTGACGATGCAGTCGCTGCCCTCGATCCGGTTGGTGCAGGAGAATGACAAATCGCTGGTGACCAAGATCAACTCGACTCTGGTCAACACCGTGCCACTGTGGGAGACGCAGCTGGCACAAGCGGTCACCATTCAGCGCAGCGCCGAAGCGGCGGCAGCGGTTCGCGATGCCAATGATCTGACCAATGAGCTGCTGACCTCAAACGCGGCTAATTTGCGCGAATCCAACAAGATGATCCGCGAAGAGATGGAGCGCGGCGTGTTCGACATCGAAGCGGTCAAGCAGGCCAATGCAGACCTGATCGGCACGATCAACGAAAGCCTTGCGATTGCGGATGAAGGCAAAGCCAAACGCGCCGCAGCCGAAGAGGAGCTGCAGAAGATGGAAGCGGAGCTGCGCGATACGCTGGCTGCGGCAAAGGCACGACAGGATGGCATTGGCGACAATGCCGGAACCGCCGTTCCCGGGTAAGGGGATCAACGCGCGTGTGGCCGTTTCCAAGGATCAACGCTGCTGTGCTTGGCCTGTCACTGCTGGCTCTGGCCAGCTGTGACGAGGTACTGACCACCTCGGTCGTACCCGAGCCGCGCCCGGTTCAGCCGCAGGGACCCAGCAACGCCTATGTCGAACCCTCTGCCGCAAGCCTCGATCTGGCACGGTACTACCAGAGCGTAGAGAACAATCTGCTGACCCGCGGCTTGCTGCGCACGGATGGAGGGGGGCCGGATACGCCATATGACGCGGATGATCTGGCCCGCAATTTCGAGACGATCGCCTTCTACAACGAATATCCCGGTCAGGGCGTGTCAAACGGCGCAGGCCGGACTCGTAGGCAGTTGAGCCGCTGGTCAGCCGCAGTTCGCATCAAACCTGAGTTCGGCCCTTCGGTCGCGCCTGAGGTCCGGCAGTTGGACGCGGCTCAGATCAATGCCTATGCGGATCGCTTATCCCGGCTGACGGGCCATCCGGTCTCAACCGTGAGCCGCAACGCAAATTTCCACGTCTTTGTGGCGGGTGAAGATGACACGGCTTATGTACAAGCGCGGTTGCGGCAGTTGATCCCTGGCATCGGACAGGCGCAACTTGATCTTTTTGATAAGCTGCCACGGTCGTTCTATTGCTTCGTTTTTGCCTCAGCCTCGAGCGGATCACCGCAGACTTATACAAGAGCGGTCGCCCTAATCCGGTCCGAGCATCCCGATCTTGTGCGCCTCAGCTGTATCCACGAAGAGCTTGCGCAGGGGCTGGGTCTGCCAAACGACAGCCCGCAGGCCCGACCGTCGATCTTCAATGATGATGACGAGTTTGCCTTGCTCACCAGCCATGATGAGAAGCTGCTGACCATCCTCTACGACCCACGCCTGCGCTCTGGCATGACCGCTGAAGAGGCGCGCCCGGTGGTCCGTATCATTGCACGCGAATTGATGGGGCAGTCGCTCTGACCCCGAAGACAGGAGTAATCCAATGGGAATTTTTGATTTTCTGACCGGCGAATTCATCGACGTCATTCACTGGGTCGATGATACCCGCGACACCATGGTCTGGCGGTTCGAACGTGAGGGGCACGAGATCAAATACGGGGCCAAGCTGACCGTGCGCGAAGGTCAGGCGGCGGTCTTTGTGCATGAGGGGCAGCTGGCGGATGTGTTCACGCCCGGTCTCTATATGCTTGAGACCAACAATATGCCGATCCTGACGACGCTGCAGCATTGGGATCACGGGTTCCAGTCGCCTTTCAAGTCCGAGATCTATTTCGTCAACACGACCCGGTTCAATGACCTGAAATGGGGCACCAAGAATCCGATCATGCTGCGCGACCCCGAGTTCGGGCCCACCCGCATTCGGGCGTTCGGCACCTACACGGTACGCGTGAAAGATGCGGCCAAGTTTTTGATCGAGATCGTCGGTACCGATGGTGAATTCACTATGGACGAGATCAGCTTTCAGATCCGCAACATCATTGTGCAGGAATTCAGCCGCGTTATCGCCAGTTCCGGCATCCCGGTTCTGGACATGGCGGCAAACACCGCTGATCTGGGCAAGTTGATCGCTGCGGAAGTCTCGCCCGTTCTCGACGGTTACGGGCTGGAGATGCCCGAGTTCTACATCGAGAATATCTCGCTGCCGCCTGCGGTTGAGGCTGCGCTCGATAAGCGCACCTCGATGGGTCTTGCCGGTGATTTGGGCAAATTCACGCAATATTCGGCAGCCGAAGCGATGACGGCGGCGGCCAACAACCCCGGTCAGGGCGGTGGCATGGGCGCAGGGCTCGGCATGGGAATGGGCATGGCGATGGCGCAGCAGATGTCGAATATGGCAGCGGGTCAGCCAAGCGGCCCTTGGGGCGGTTCCGCCCCCGCTGCCCCGCAACCCTCGGCGCATGCGGCGCCGCCGCCTCCGCCACCCGTCGAACATGTGTGGCATATCGCGGTTGACGGACAAACCAGCGGGCCGTTTTCGAAGGCCAAGATGGGGCGTATGGCCGCTGAAGGAGAACTGACGCGCGACACCCATGTCTGGACCGCCGGTCAGGACGGGTGGAAAAAGGCGGGCGACGTGCAGGAGCTGGCGCAGTTGTTCACGATCCTGCCCCCTCCGCCGCCGGGCGCGTGATCTGGCCATTGGCAACCTGAGATCGGAATCTGGAATGGCCAAAGACGAACACCGTTTTCCCTGCGATCAGTGCGGGGCGGATTACCGGTTCAACCCGGGTGATGGCACGCTCACCTGTGATCATTGTGGCCATTCCGAACCCATTGGCGCAGGTCCCTGGGGCGGTGCCAGCTTGCGCGAACTGGATTTCGACGCAGCCATCGCGGAGCGGTTACCAGACAGCGAGATCGAAGAAACCCGCGTACTGACCTGCCCGAACTGCGCTGCGCAGGTCGAGTTCGACCCGAACACCCATGCGGCTGAATGCCCATTCTGCGCCACTCCGGTGGTTACGGATACGGGCGTGAACCGTCACATCAAACCACGCGGCGTGTTGCCGTTCGCCCTGGATGAACGCAGCGCCCACAAAGCGATGGGCGACTGGTTGGGGCGGCTTTGGTTCGCGCCGAATGGCCTTAAGGAGTATGCGCGCAAGGGGCGAAAAATGCAGGGCATTTATGTGCCCTACTGGACCTTCGACGCCGACACCAAATCGAGCTACCGGGGCGAGCGCGGGGTCGTATACTACGAAACCCGCACCGTGATGCGGGACGGCAAACGTGTGCAGCAACAGGTGCCAAAGGTGCGTTGGACGCCGAAATCGGGACGCGTGGCGCGGTTCTTTGATGATGTTCTGGTGCTTGCCTCTCGATCCTTGCCAAAATCCTATACCGATGCGCTGGAGCCATGGGACCTGCCCGCGCTTGAGCCCTATCAGCCAGAGTATCTGGCCGGATTCCGGGCCGAAGCCTATACCGTTGAATTGCAGGACGGATATGCCGAGGCGCGTGCGCACATGGCCCGCGTGATCGAACGCGATGTCCGGTTTGACATAGGTGGGGACCGGCAGCGCATCCATGCGATCGACACGGACGTGCGTGATGTCACGTTCAAGCACATCCTCCTGCCGGTGTGGATGGCCGCGTACAAGTATCGCGGCCAAACTTATCGCTTTGTGGTCAATGGCCGGACCGGACGCGTTCAGGGTGAGAGGCCCTGGTCCGCAATCAAGATCACCATCGCTGTCGTTCTGGGTCTGCTGATCGCGGCAGGAGTTGGCTATCTGGTGGCTACCGGTCAGCAATAGCGGCCTTGCGCATCGCGCACCATCAGGTCATCTTCGCGCCGACCGGATCGGAGGGGTAAGTGACCTTTTCAACATTGAACCAGCTGCTGCACGCGCGCCATTCCTGTCGCGCGTTCAAGGCTGATCCTGTGCCCCGCGATCAGATCGAACAGATCGTGGCCAGTGCCAGCCGCGTGCCCAGCTGGTGCAACGCACAACCATGGCAGCTGACGATCATCGGCGGGCCTGAGACCGACGCGTTCCGCGCGGCTCTCCTGCAAGAGGCAACAAGCGGCACACCGTCCCCTGACCTGCCCTTCCCCACTCGATATTCCGGCGTCTATCAAGAGCGCCGACGCGCCTGCGGTTGGGCACTTTATGACGCCGTGGGGGTTGAGAAAGGCGACCGCGCTGCCTCGGCCCGGCAGATGATGGAAAATTTTTCTCTATTCGGTGCGCCGCACTGTGCGATCCTGTCGAGCCCGGCAGAGCTGGGCGCATACGGCGCGATGGATTGCGGCGGGTTCGTAACAGGGTTCGCTCTGGCGGCTCAAGCCTTAGGCGTGGCCACCATTCCGCAAGCAGCGGTCGCATCATATGGCCCGTTTCTGCATCGCTATTTCGACATCCCGGAAGATCGCCTCATCCTTTGCGCGATCTCTTTCGGCTATCCCGACCCTGATCACCCGGCCAATGCGTTTCGGACAGAACGCGCCGAGGTTGAGCAGATTATCGAGTGGCGCGGTTGAGCCCGAAACCTGACTGAACGAGAAGACAAGAACATGCGCGCATTGCTTCAACGAATTTCCCGAGCTTCGGTTCGCGTCGATGGCGCCGTGATCGGTCAATCTGGGCCGGGATTGATGATCCTGGTTTGCGCGATGCAAGGGGATGGTGAGGCTCAGGTCGTGCAACTGGCGGAAAAGATTGCGAAGCTGCGAATATTTAAGGATGAAGCAGGGAAGATGAACCGCTCGATCCTGGATGTTCAGGGCTCGGCGCTGGTGGTCAGCCAATTCACACTTGCAGCGGATACCTCGCGGGGAAACCGGCCCGGCTTTTCAGCGGCAGCGCCCGCGGCCGAAGGTGAGCAACTGTATGAAGCGTTCGCGCGCAAATTGGCAGCTTTGGGCATTCCGGTCGAGACCGGGGCGTTCGGGGCCGACATGGCGGTGGAACTGGTCAATGATGGGCCAGTCACGATTTGGATGGAAAGCTGATGCAGACTTCTCAACAGGCACTAGAGTTCTGGCACGCGGGCGTCGCAGCCGTTGATGGCTATCGGTCGACTCTGGATGCGACGCAAGGCATGGACCGCCCCGACCAGATACTGGCCGTTGGAAAAGCTGCAGGCGCGATGGCGCGTGCGGCGGCAGAGCGGTTTGGCGATGTGCCCGTACTGGTAGTAACCAAGGATGGCCATGGTGAGGGGCTACCCGCGCATATCCAGGTTCTTGAAGCCTCGCACCCGGTTCCCGATGCCCGCAGCCTGGCCGGAGGGCGCGCCCTGCGCGAAACCGTTGAGGGGCTGCCCGCCAGTAGCCATCTGCTGTTGCTGGTGTCGGGCGGAGCTTCGTCGCTGGCCGATGACCTCGTGCCGGGCAAAACACTGGACGATCTCGAAGCGTTGAATCGCCAACTGCTGGCAGATGGTTTGGATATCGGTGCGATGAATGCAGAACGGCGCAAACTGTCTCGGATCAAAGGCGGTGGTTTGCTGTCTCATTTTCACGGCGTGTGCGCGACGGTTTTGGCGATTTCAGATGTACCCGGCGACGATCTGGGCGTGATCGGATCAGGCATCGGTTCGTTGCCCGATACCCCAGAATTTGAGGCACAAACCTCGATCATCGCATCCAATGCCCATGCCCGCCATGCGGCGGCGCTGGCCGCGCAACAGGCCGGGTTTCAGGTTCTGGCTGATGAAGAAGCGATGCATGACGATTATTTAACCGTCGCAACCCGGATCGGCGCGCAGCTGCGCGATATGCCGAACGGTGTGATGGTGTTCGGAGGCGAACCGACAGTTGTCCTGCCCGACACGCCGGGGCGCGGAGGACGCAATCAGGGGCTGGCTCTCGCCCTGGCACGTGAAATCGCCGGACAATCAAATCTGACGGTCATCGTGGGGGGCACCGATGGCACCGACGGACCAACAGATGCGGCCGGAGCGATCGTCACAGGTGAGACATGGGCGGACGAGGCCAAGGGCTACCTGGACCGTGCAGACAGCGGCAGTTTCCTCGATATGGCCGGGGCTTTGCTGATCACGGGTCCCACGGGCACAAATGTCATGGATCTGGTGATTGCAATCCGGGACTGATCTGACATCTTGGCCGGGTCAGTTTTGGCCCGGAGATCAAACCCATGGCTCAGCCCCCCAATACACTTCGTGAAATCGAAGACATCGCCGACATGGGTATCGTCATGCCCGATGGCTGCCGCCTGTCGGCACGCGTCTGGCGGCCTGTGGATGCGCTCGACAATCCTGTTCCGGCTATTCTGGAGCACTTGCCCTACCGCAAACGTGACGGAACGACGACGCGCGATGCGCTGACCCATCCGTGGTTTGCCAAGCGCGGCTATGCCTGTATCCGGGTCGATATGCGCGGCAATGGCGATAGCGAAGGGCTGATGGAGGATGAATACACGCAACAGGAGCTGGATGACGCCGTTGAGGTGATCCGGTGGCTGGCGGATCAGACTTGGTGCAACGGTTCGGTCGGGATGATGGGGATCAGTTGGGGCGGCTTCAACTCCCTGCAGGTTGCCGCGATGCAGCCCGAGGCTTTGAAAGCGATTATCACGCTCTGCTCGACAGCGGATCGTTATGCCGATGACATCCATTATAAAGGCGGGTGTCTGCTGAACGAGAATCTGGGTTGGGGGGCGACGATGTGGTCTTATTCGTCGCGCGCGCCGGACCCCGCGCTACGGGAAAACTGGCGTGATCTCTGGCTGAAACGGCTTGAAGCTGAACCTTTCCTGCCATCGGTCTGGCTGCGCCATCAGGCGCGCGATGCCTATTGGCGGCATGGTTCGGTCTGCGAAGATTTCAGCGCAATTCGCGCGGCCACTCTTGCTGTGGGCGGCTGGGGCGACGCCTACAAGAACACTGTGCCATTGCTGGTCGAGTCGCTCGACGCGCCAGCGAAAGGAATCGTCGGCCCTTGGGTTCACAAATATCCGCATTTTGCGATCCCCGAGCCTCGCATCGGGTTTCTGCAAGAGGCACTGCGCTGGTGGGATCACTGGCTTAAGGGCGAAGACACCGGCGTTACGGATGATCCCGACTATCGTGCTTATGTGATGAACGGCGTCCGACCGGCGCGCTGGTACAGTGAAAGACCGGGACGATGGATTGCCGAGACCGTGGGGGCGACCTCGCATCTTCCTACGGTGGCAATGCGCCTCGCAGATGACGGGTTAGGCAGCGATGGCCCGCTGGATGCACGCATCCGGTCACCGCACACATGCGGGATGGAAGGCGGAGAATATTGCGCGATCTGGCTTGGTCCCGACATGCCGGGTGACCAGCGGAGCGACGATGCGCTGTCGGCCTGTTTCGACAGCACCCCACTGGGCGATGATATCGAGATCGTCGGCGCGCCCAAAATCCGGCTGCGCCTGAGTGCCGACAAACTGCAGGCACAGGTTGCCGTTCGGCTGAACCATCTGCACCCCGACGGGGCCTCGACCCGGATCACCTATGGTGTACTGAATCTGACGCATCGCGAAGACCACGCCGAGCCAACCACTCTGACCCCTGGTGAGAGCTATGACATCGAACTGGACCTTGATCATATTGCCTATCGCATACCCAAGGGGCATCGCTTGCGGGTCGCAATCTCAAGCTCCTATTGGCCATTGATTTGGCCCTCACCCGAAACAGCAGAGCTGCACCTGACCGGCGGTGAAATCGTCGTGCCAACGCGTGAGCCGGGCCACAGGGACGAGTGCGGCTTTGCTCCGCCAGATGCCGAATCCCCCCGTCCAGTCTCGACAGTGCGCGAATCGCACAACGCGCGTAGGGTTGAGATCGACATGAACACGGGTCAAACGCACATGATCATTGAGGATGACTTCGGGAAGATCCGCGACGAGATGCACGGACTGATCAACGGCAGCACTGCATATGAAAAATGGTCAATCCAACCAGATGATCCCCTGTCGGCCCGCGGCGAATGCCGCTGGACGCAAGAGCTTGAACGGGATGATATCCAACTCAGATCCGAAACCGAGTGTGAAATGTGGTCGGATTCCGGGCATTTTTTCCTGCGCGCACAGATAAACGCCTATGAAAACGAGGTTTTGGTTTTTTCGAAAAAGCTAGAGGATACCATACCACGCAAGCTTATATGACTTTCAGGCCCATTGGGTGACAGATTATTGCTTGCCCGTCGGCCTGAAATGCGCCTAGTTTGACTCATGCGTCAATAAAAAGCCCGAAAACGGGCTGACCATCCAACCAATTGGGAGATTTCTGGATGAACGATCAACTCACTCACATGTCTAAACTCGTGGCGGCAGGCAGAATGTCGCGCCGTGAATTCATGGGCCGGGCAGCTGCTCTGGGTGTATCCGTCGCAATGGCGGGCAGCGTATTCGCAACCGCGGCACGGGCGGCAGGACCGGTCAAAGGCGGTACCATCCGCGTTGGTATTCAGGGCGGCGGCTCCTCTGACAGCCTCGATCCGGCGCTGGCCGCAAACGCGACTGCAACGCAGGTGCTGCGTCTGTGGGGCGAACCGCTGCTGGAACTGGACCCCAAAGGCGGTCTGTGGCCGCGTTTGGCCGAAAGCTTCGAGGCATCCGCCGATGCGCGCGTCTGGACCTTCAAGATTCGCTCGGGTGTGAACTTCTCGAACGGTAAGACCATGACCGCCGACGACGTGCTGGCCACAATGGAGCGCCACGCCGGCGAAGAATCGCAGTCAGGTGCGCTTGGACTGCTACGCGGCATCAAGGCCATGAGCGTCGAGGGTGATAAATTCATTGTCGAACTGGACAAACCCAACGCCGACCTGCCCTATCTGCTGACCGACTATCACCTGCTCATTCAACCCAATGGTGGTAAAGACGATCCAACCGCGGCAATCGGAACCGGGCCCTATGTCCTGAGCGATGTCGAACCTGGCGTGCGCTTCGTTGGTGAAAAGAACCCCGACTATTGGGATGATAATGTTGGCCATGCCGACACGATCGAACTGATCGTCATCAACGACGACACCGCGCGTGTCGCGGCGCTGCAGTCGGGTCAGGTGCATATGATCAACCGCGTTCCGCCGCGCACGGCAAACTTGGTTGGCCGCGCGCCAAACATCAACCTGCGCACTACGTCTGGTCCGGGTCACTATGTGTTCATCATGCACGCCAACACCGCCCCCTTCGACAACAAAGACCTGCGGATGGCGCTGAAGTACGGCATCAACCGCCAAGAAATGGTCGATAAAATCCTGTTCGGCTTTGGCTCGATTGGCAACGACACACCAATCAACAGCTCATACCCGCTGTTTACCGAGTTGGAGCAGCGCGAATACGATCCGGACAAGGCCAAGTTCCATCTGGAGCAGTCAGGCTTTGACGGAGCGGTATTGCTACGCACATCTGACAACTCGTTCCCGGGTGCGCCAGACGCAGCAGCTCTGTTCCAGCAATCCTGTGGCGCTGCCGGTATCAATATCGAGATTAAGCGCGAGCCCAATGACGGCTATTGGTCTGAGGTCTGGAACAAACAGCCTTTCTGCACCAGCTACTGGGGTGGTCGCTCGACGCAGGATTTCATGTTCTCAACCGCTTATCTGTCGACCGCCGACTGGAATGACACGCGGTTCAATAACGAACAGTTCGACCAGCTGTTGTTCGCAGCCCGCGGCGAGCTGGACGAAACAAAGCGGATCCAGATGTATGCCGACATGTCCACCATTCTGCGTGATGAAGGCGGCCTGATCTGTCCGATGTTCAACCAGTTCATCGACGCGACGACTTCGGACGTGGATGGCTGGATCGATTCCGAGAACGGATTCGATCTGAACAACTTCTACGCTCCGATGACCATGTGGGTTGCTGCCTGATATGGGAATCGCGATGAAACTTGTGGTCCAGCGCATTGCGCTGGGCCTTTTGCTGCTATTAGCTGTATCTGTGCTGATTTTCGTGGGCACGCTCATCCTGCCCGGTGACGTGGCCCAATCCATCCTCGGTCAGTCCGCTACGCCCGAAGCCCTCGCCAACCTGCGCGAAGAGCTGGGATTGAATGAACCCGCCATCACCCGCTATTTCGACTGGCTATTTGCCGCGTTGCAGGGTGATTTAGGTACTGCGCTGACCAATGGTCGTGACATTGCCGAGAGTATCGGTCAACGCATGTCCAACACTCTGTTTCTTGCCTTTTGGGCCGCCCTGATTTCGGTACCTCTGGCAATCCTTCTGGGTCTGATCGCGGTGCGCTATAAGGACCGCTGGCCCGACAAGCTGATCTCGGCCGTTACGCTGGCATCAATCTCGATCCCGGAATTCCTGATCGGTTATCTGCTGATGTATTTCGTCGCGGTGAAGCTGGGCTGGTTCCCATCCGTTGCGATGATCGGTGACCACATGAGCCTGCTGCAGAAGCTTCAGGCGATTGCATTGCCCGTGATGGTTCTGACGCTTGTGGTACTGGCACATATGATGCGCATGACCCGCGCGGCAATTCTGAACGTGATGCAATCGGCCTATATCGAGACGGCCGAGCTCAAGGGATTGACCGGGTTTCAGGTTATCGCGCGCCACGCCTTCCCGAACGCCATCGCTCCGATCGTCAACGTGGTGATGCTGAACCTGGCCTATCTGGTGGTCGGCGTCGTGGTGATCGAGGTGGTGTTCGTCTATCCCGGCATGGGACAGTACCTTGTTGACCACGTGGCGAAACGTGACGTTCCGGTGGTACAGGCCTGCGGTCTGATCTTCGCCGCCGTCTATATCGGCCTCAACATGATTGCAGACATCGTCTCGATCCTGGCCAACCCGCGTCTGAGGCATCCGAAATGAAGAACATCCCTATTTCTGCACTGATCGGGCTGTTCCTGACGGCCCTCTACTTTCTCGTGGCGCTGTTCGCGCCGCTCATCGCGCCTTACGGCATGGCTGAAATTGTCGGCGGTGTGTGGGAACCCTCGAAGATCGAGATCATGCTTGGGATCGCTCCCGAAGGTTTCACCGAGTCGAATTTCTGGCTGGGCACCGACAATATCGGCCGCGATCTGCTGAGCCGGATGATCTATGGCGGGCGTACCACCATCTTCATCGCGACGGCTGCAACGATACTGTCCTTCGTGACCGGTTCGGTCCTGGGCTTCTTTGCGGCGGTGATGGGCGGCTGGGTCGATCAGGTGCTGTCGCGCTTTGTCGATCTGATCATGTCGATCCCGACACTGATCTTCGCCCTCGTGGTCCTCTCGGTGATGCCGGTGACCGTCCCGATCCTGATCGTCGTCATGGGTCTGCTGGATTCGACCCGTGTCTATCGTCTGGCCCGTGCTGTTGCCGTCGACATCACCGTCATGGACTATGTCGAAGCCGCGCGTCTGCGGGGCGAAAAGATCGCCTGGATCATCTTCCGCGAAATCCTACCCAACGCGCTGTCACCGCTGGTGGCCGAGATGGGCCTGCGCTTCATCTTCGCCGTGCTGTTCGTCTCGACTCTGTCATTCCTGGGTCTCGGCGTGCAACCGCCCGAGGCTGACTGGGGTGGCATCGTGAAAGAGAACAAGGAAGGCATCGTCTACGGCATTCCCGCCGCCCTGCTGCCCGCTGTCGCCATCGCGACGTTGGCAATCTCGGTCAATCTTGTGGCTGACTGGGTTCTGAACCGTACCACATCGCTGAAAGGAGGCCGGGGATGAGTGATACCCTTCTCAAGGTCCGCGACCTCAAAATCGGCGCGACCGTCTATCCGCCGGGTGAGAAACCCCATGACATCGAAATCGTGCACGGGGTCAGCTTTGACCTTGAGCGCGGCAAGGTGCTGGGGCTGATCGGTGAATCCGGGGCGGGCAAGTCTACCATCGGTCTGGCCTCGATGGCCTATGGCCGCGGAGGTGTGAAAATCACCGGTGGCGAGGTTTGGGTCAACGGGCGCGATATCCTCAAGACATCCTTGCGTGATATCCGCAAACTGCGCGGGGGTGAGGTCACCTATGTGTCCCAATCCGCTGCGGCGTCGTTCAATCCGGCCAAGAAGATCATGGATCAGGTGGTCGAGGCCGCGGTCGAACAGAAGAAGTTCACCCGCAAAGAGGCCGAGGCCCGCGCGCGCGAGCTGTTTGCCAAGCTGGGTCTGCCTGACCCCGACAATATCGGCAATCGCTATCCGCACCAGGTCTCGGGCGGCCAGCTGCAACGCTGCATGACTGCACTTGCCCTATGTCCGGAACCGGATCTGGTGGTGTTCGACGAGCCCACCACAGCGCTGGACGTAACCACGCAGATCGACGTTCTGATGGCCATCAAAGAGGCCATTGCGGATACCGGTGTCGCCGCTCTCTATATCACCCACGACCTTGCTGTTGTTGCGCAGGTAAGCGATGACATCATGGTTCTGAAGATGGGTAATACCGTTGAATACGGCACAACCGATCAGATCATCAACAACCCGCAGGAGGAATACACTCAGGCGTTGGTCTCGGTCCGGTCCATCGAGCACGAAGAAAAGAAACCCACGCCAGAACCTGTGCTGACCGTCGAGGGTATCACTGCGCGCTACAAGGGTCTGAATTTCGACGTCCTGCACAACGTCAATGTTGAGCTTCATCCGGGGCAGACTTTGGCGGTCGTGGGCGAATCCGGCTCAGGTAAGTCCACACTGGCGCGGGTGATTACTGGCCTGCTGCCGCCGCGTGATGGAGAGATCACCTTTGCAGGGCGCAAGCTCAGCCCTGATCTGGCTGGCCGCTCTCGCGAGGACCTGCGTGAATTGCAGATGATCTACCAAATGGCTGACGTCGCGATGAATCCGCGCCAAACCGTCGGGACTATCATCGGTCGCCCGTTGGAGTTCTACTTCAACATGCGCGGGGCCGAGAAACGCAAGCGGATCATCGAACTGCTGGATGAAATCGAACTGGGCGAAAAGTTCATCGATCGGTATCCGGCGGAGCTGTCGGGTGGTCAGAAACAGCGTGTCTGCATCGCGCGGTCGCTGGCGGCCAAACCGAAGATGATCATCTGCGATGAAGTCACCTCGGCGCTCGATCCACTGGTGGCGGATGGCATCCTGAAACTGCTGCTGGACCTGCAGAAGATCGAGGATGTGGCCTATCTGTTCATCACTCACGATCTGGCGACGGTGCGTGCGATCAGCGACAGTATTGCGGTGATGTATCAGGGACGCGTCGCGCGCTACGGCTCGAAAAGCCAGGTGCTCAGCCCGCCGTTCGATGATTATACCGACCTTCTGCTCAGCTCGGTGCCAGAAATGCATCTGGGTTGGCTGGAAGAGGTTGTCGCGCATCGCAAGATGGAGAGCGCCGGCAACTGATCACATCGTAACAGTTCCATGAAATCTCATAATCCCGACATCTTGTCCGATGACAGGTGTCGGGATTTTGCTATTGGGGGCGCGAACGGACGCCCTTGGAATCGCGAATCCAATAGGGTCACTGGAAAGAGCAAAAAGAAGGCTGAAACATGGACCGCAAACTGCTTTTGATCATCCTCGACGGCGTCCCATGGCGCAATTTCCGCCGCCTCTTTGGCAACCTCGAAGGCTGGGTCGACACCGGTGAAGCCCGCGTGTGGAAGCTGCGCGCCGTCCTGCCCTCCACCTCGGCCAGTTGCTATGCGTCGATCCACACCGGCGTGACACCGCAAGAGCATGGTTGTACCGGCAATGGCAACGTATTCCGTCTGAGCCATAAGGATGTGTTCAGCCAGGTGCGTGAAGCCGGGGGAGTGACCGGCGCCGTCACCCACAGCTATTGGTCGCAGTTCTTCAATCGCCACCCGTTCGATTACGTTCGCGACGTGGAATATGACGAACCGGACAGCAAGACCATCAACCATGGCCGGTTCCACACCATGACCGGCTATGGCAAAGCCAACCAGATGACGCCATGCGATGTGGATCTGTTCGCTTCGCTCACCAACCTGTGCCTGCGCTTCGGGCTGGACTACGGCATTCTGCACACCTGCACGCTAGACAGCATGGGCCACCGTTTCTTCCACGACTGCCCCGAGATGGATCACGCCTGTTTTGTCGCGGATGAAATGCTCGCCCCTTTCATCCCCCGCTGGCGGCAACTGGGGTACGAGGTTATCGTTACAGCAGACCACGGTCAGGATGAGCGCGGCCACCACGGCGGGCGCAGTCCGCTGCAACAGGAGACAGCCTTATATTACTTCGGTGACGCCGAAGGTCCTGAGGCCGCTACGGTGATTGATCAGCTACAGCTGGCACCGACCATCCTGACCCGGATGGGCGCGCCCGTGGCAGATACGATGAAAGCCGAACCTTTCCTGATCTAGGCTTCAATCGTAGGACCAGATCCCCTGCCCCAGCGCCTCGATGGCGACCGATATTCGTTCAAAGCTGTCGGCGGCGCGCTTTACCGTGCTTCGGGCGCGCAAATAGCCGTGGATCAGCCCAGGTTCATTGACGCAATGCGCATGCCCACCGGCGGCTGTGATGCGCTTGCAATAGGCAGGCCCGTCATCGCGTAACGGATCACAATCGGCTGTCACCACAACCGTAGGTGGGAGGTCCGAGAAATCGCGATCCTGCAAAGGCGCAAATGTTGGGTCATTATCCGGCACGTCGCCCGCACAGCGGATCGATTGGTAGAAAAGAACATCGTCGCGCGTAAGCATCGGGGCGTTAGCGTGTTCGATATATGAGCCATGCGAGGGATCTCCGCCCAGCCCAGGGTAGATCAGAACCTGCCCGAGCACATTGTCCAATCGACCCCGGCCATGATGTGCAACTGTTGCGGCAAGATTACCGCCCGCGCTGTCCCCGGCCAATACGATGGGATCGCCGAATTCCCGGACAACCCAGCAGGTTGCAGTCCAGCTGTCCTGAAACTGGGCGGGGTGCGCATGTTCCGGACACAGCCGGTAGTCGACCGACACGACGCGGTATCCGGTCTGCACACAAATCTCGGCGCAGACATCGTCATGGCTGTCCAAACCGCCGACAACGAACCCACCGCCATGAAAATACACAACGCTTCGGGTCGGATCACCCGCAGTATAGAGGCGAACCGCAACACCATCCGCGTCACGGTCTTCTACTTCAACACCCGATGGACGAGGCTGACGAAACTCCTGACACATCGCATCATAAACGCGGCGCTGATCTTCGATGGACATATCGACCGCGTCATCAGGATAGCTTTCGGCCGTGCGACGTATGAACGCCCAGGTTTCTTCGTCGATCAGGCGTTCATAGTCCATTGTCCCTCCTGCGGCTTACTCAGACCACTCCCACGGCCGGGTGAATGACCCCAGCACCTTGGCCACATCGTCCTCGGAAGACCCGTTCGCGTCAAGCTGTGCGACAAGCCCGCGTTTCTTGTCATCGATGACGGACACAACGCGCGCCGCGACACCTGCAGTTTCCAGGGCACCATTGTAGATGCGGGTGATGGCCTGTTTGCGCAGATCCGGTTTGAACACCTTGCCGACCGCGGTTTTCGGCAGCTCATCCAGAATGGTCATATGCTTGGGCTGCGCCGCGCGTTCGTGGACGTGGACCTTGCAATACTCCATCAGCTCTTTTTCGGTAACTGACGCACCCTCGACCAGCTCCACAAACGCACAAGGCACCTCACCCGAGTGCGCGTCCGGCTGGCCGATGGCCCCGGCAAAGGCGACGGCTTCGTGGCCAAGCAGAGCCTCTTCGATCTCGGCAGGATCAATATTGTGACCACCCCGGATGATCAGGTCCTTCGCGCGACCGGTGATCCAGAGGTAGCCATCCTCATCAAACCGTCCCAAATCGCCTGTGCGCAGGTATTTGTCGAAATGATAGAGGTTCGTGTTCTTGTCTGTCTCGGTATAGGTGTTGCCCGTGTAGACGCCGGGGTTCGAAATGCAGATTTCACCGATCTGATCTGCGCCGCATTCTTTAGGGCCATCCGGTCCGTCCTGCAGGATTTTGACATCCGTATAGGGGAACGGAATGCCGATCGAGCCGATCTTCTTCTCTCCATCCACAGGGTTGCACGACACCAGACAAGTTGCCTCGGTCAGGCCGTAACCTTCGACGATGGTGACGCCTGTCGCTTCTTCGAAGCGGCGGAACAGTTCGACGGGCAGCGGGGCTGAGCCTGAGAAGGCGGTTTTTACGCTTGAAATATCAGCATCAACCGGGCGCTGCATCTTGGCCGAGATTGCCGTTGGCACGGTGATGATGAACGAGACCTTCCAGCGTTCGATCAGCTTCCAGAAATTGTCGAACACGCCGTCCCCGCGATATCCAGCGGGCGTTGGGAAAATCACATGCGCCCCCGAGGACACAGCTGCCATCACAATCACATGCACCGCAAAGACATGGAACATCGGCAGAGGGCACATGATGACGTCGTTTTCGTCAAACAGCAGCGTGTTGCCCAACCAGCCGTTGTAGATCAGGCCAGAGTATTTGTGTTGCGCTACCTTTGGCATGCCCGTTGTGCCGCCGGTGTGGAAATAACAGGCGACGCGGTCTTCCTGACTGTCCTCAAAATTCAGCGTTTTCGGCTGCTTGTTCAACTCGGCATTGAAGTTCTTGTAATCCGCATGGGCCAGTTTTTCCTTGTCGCCCATCTTGGGGCGCAGGAACGGCACGAGCCAGGATTTAGGCGGCGTCAGATAGCGGTTCAGGTCAATCTCGAGGATCGTGTTGACCCCCGGCGCGTGGCGCACGGCCTCTTCCACCTTCTGGGCCACATCGGTTTTGGGGAAGGATTTCAGCGTGACCACGACCTTCGCCTTGGTCTCACGCAGGATCGCGGCAATCTGTTCGGGTTCAAGCAGAGGGTTGATCGGGTTCACGATCCCTGCAACCGCGCCACCCATCATGGTAACCAGCGTCTCGTTACAGTTGGGCAGTACATAAGCCACCACGTCCTTTTCGCCGATGCCTAGCGAGCGGAACAGGTTGGCCGCTTGATTGACTTTGCCCAGCAGCTCCGACCATGTCAGCGTCTCTGCCTTGTCAGTCGGGCCAGATAGCAATTGAAAGCTGATCGCCTTGTGGTTCGGGAACTTGCCCGCCGTCCGCGACAACAGCTGATGGAAGGTGACGGGCACATCCCGGTCCTCCCACGCCATCTCCTGCTCGATGCGCGCCTTGTCTTCCAATCCCACAAAGGCCATGTGGCTCCTCCCCTGATCTGTCTCCCGTGTCGCGCACAGGTTTGTTTGTGCCTCCAAGATGGAAGCAAAACACAGCATGCGCAAGCAAGGGCTTAGCGATCAGGTTCGGGAAAATGTAGAATGACGCTACGGCGAAACAAGATGTGCCGGAGCGTCACTTTATTCTGCGGCCACTCCGTCGGTGAACTGCAAACGCGCCAGACGGGCATACAAGCCGTCCTGCGCCACCAGATCATCATGCGTGCCCTGCGCTACGATCTGTCCCGCCTCAAGCACGACAATACGATCAGCCTTCTTCACGGTCGCCAGACGGTGCGCCACGATCAGCGTGGTACGCCCTGCCCTCATATTATCAACTGCGCCCTGCACCGCGCGTTCGCTTTCCGCATCCAGCGCAGAGGTCGCCTCGTCCAACAGCAGCACCGGCGCATCGCGGAGGATGGCGCGCGCGATGGCGATACGCTGTTTCTGACCACCTGAAAGCATTACGCCGCGCTCACCCACGAAGCTGTCATACCCTTCGGGCAGAGCCGAGATGAAGTCATGCGCGGCAGCAGCCCGGGCGGCGGCCTCAACTTCGGCATCCGTCGCATCAAGGCGGCCGAAGCGGATATTCTCGCGCGCCGACGTGGCAAAGATCACCGGGTCTTGTGGCACCAGCGCGATGTGCTGACGGAAGTCGTCACGGTTGAGGTCGCGCAGATCGCACCCGTCGAGGCTGACCTGCCCGGCATCCGGATCGTAGAACCGCTGGATCATCTGGATCACGGTCGTCTTGCCCGCACCAGACGGGCCGACAAAAGCCACCGTTTCCCCGGGTTTGATCTGCAGCGACAAATGATCCAATGCAACGACATCCGGGCGGGCGGGATAGCGGAAAGTCACATCGTCAAAGTGAATCTCGCCCCGGACTGGCGCAGGCAGAGCTCTGGCCTGCGACGGATCATTTACTGTGTCCTGAGCATTCAGCAACTCGACCAGCCGCTCAGTTGCGCCCGCCGCGCGCTGCAGTTCGCTCCAGATTTCCGACAATGCGGCAACCGAGCCTGCCATGATAATCGAATAGATCACGAACTGAATCAGCACGCCCTCGGTCATCACCCCGTTACGCACGTCATTCGCGCCCATCCATAGCACACCGACGATGCCCGAGAAAACGAGGAAGATAACGATGACCGTCAGGATCGCGCGGGTCTGGATTCGGCGCAGAGAAACTTCGTACGAAGTTTCTGTCATCTCACCGAACTGCGCCCGGCTGGCCTGTTCATGGGTAAAGGCTTGCACTGTCTGCACCGCGCCCAACGCCTCGCCCGCGTTTCCCGATGACGCCGCAATCCAATCCTGATTTTCGCGACTGATCACCCGCAACCGGCGACCCAGCACCAAAATCGGTACGACAACCAACGGAATAAGTAGCAGAACCATCCCGGTCAGCTTGGCCGAAGTCAGCAACATCAAAACCAATCCGCCTACGAACATCAGCAGATTACGCAGGGCAATCGACACCGACGAGCCCAGCACCGACTGGATTAGCGTTGTATCGGTGGTGATCCGGCTCAGGACTTCTCCGGTCATGATGCGTTCGTAAAATTCGGGACTCATCCCGATCACGCGGTCGAATACAGCCTTTCGGATATCGGCCACCACGCGCTCACCCAGTCGGGTCACCAGCGCATATCGAATACCCGTGCCTATGGCGAGGATACCAGCAATGACCAGAGCGGCCAGAAAATACCAATCCAGAAGCTCGCCATCTTCAATACGGAAATTATCAACCACACGGCGCACAGCCAAAGGCAGCATTAATGTCATGCTGGCAGTCAGGATCAGCGCCAAAGTCGCACCGATCATCAACAAGCGATACGGCAGCATGAAAGGCCACAGCGACCGCAATACGCCGATCTTCTTCGACCCGGCCCGCTCTTCATGCGCACCGGGCGCGTGTGCATTCGCTGGACTGGCTGAGCGTGTTCTTGCCATGTCTGGCCCTTGTCTTCTGGTCATCGCCGTTATCTGGCGCGTTTCAACGCTTCTTGGCGGCAGAGGCCGATGGGGTCAAGCATTGGGCGCAAATCGGACACGATCCGGGCCTTTTGACGCATTCGGCGGAGGGGCTGAACTGGAGCGGGTAGACGGAATCGAACCGACATAGCCTGCTTGGAAGGCAGGGGCTTTACCATTAAGCTATACCCGCTCAGCGTCTGGGCTGAGTAGTCCATGCGCCCCCGGGCGTCAAGAAGCGAAATCACCTATTTGTTTGGTTTTGCCATCCTCGGCTTATCTCGCTCCGGCATTGATCACAGAAATGTGATATTGTGTGGAAATCCGCGACACAGCGCACTGCTGAGCGTCTGCGCATGTACACCATGGGGGATATTCCAAATGACCGATTTTGACCTTGGCACCTACCAACGCAGGATTACCACTGGATCTCAAGATGCGCAGCGCCTGTTCGATCAGGGGCTGATCTGGTTGTTTGGGTATAATCATGAAGCGGCAGCGCACTGTTTTGAGCAGGCCATAGCTCAGGATCCGGACTGCGGCATGGCACATTGGGGCGTCGCTTATGCAATCGGCCCCAACTACAATAAACCTTGGGAGTTTTTTGAGCCCGATGAAAAAGTGGCCACGCTGGAACGAGCACATCAGGCGATCGACGCAGCGATGGCGCTGCGCGAGCGGGTTAGCCCGGTCGAAGCCGCGCTGATCGAGGCCATCGCCCACCGATTTCCAACAGATCCCACGATTGAGGATTACGGGCCATGGAATGACGCGTTCTCGGATTCGATGCGCCAAGTCTATGCCGCATATCCGGACGACCTTGAGGTCTCCTCGATCTTCGCCGAGGCGCTAATGAATCGCACCCCTTGGACGCTTTGGGATCTGAAGAACGGGGTGCCCGCTGAAGGTGCATCAACCACCGAAGCGCAAACGGTGCTGGAACGCGCCTTTGACACGTTGCCGGGCGCGTGGGACCACCCCGGCCTGCTTCATATGTATATCCACCTGATGGAGATGTCGCCCACACCCGAGAAGGCCCTGCAACATGGCGACCGGCTGGTCGATCTGGTGCCCGACAGCGGACATCTGGTGCATATGGCCACGCATATCGACGTTCTCTGCGGCGAGTATCAGAATGTCGTCTGGCGCAATCATCGCGCCGCCGCCGTCGACCAGAAATACGAAGCGATGGCGGGGGGTGAGAACTTCTATACGGTTTACCGCGTCCACAACGTGCATTTCGAAGCCTATGGCGCAATGTTCCTTGGACAACCCGAAAAAGCGCTGGCTGCATCTGAGGAACTGATGCGGATGCTGCCCGACAACGTGATCCGCTTTTTCCCGGACCTGTTCGAATCTTTCTACGGCAAAAAGATCCACGTTATGGTCCGCTTTGGCATGTGGCAGGAAATTCTGGACGAGCCACTGCCGGGGGATGCTGAGTTGTACAGCTACACCACAGCCGCGATCCATCAGGCGCGCGCCGTAGCTTTGGCCAATCTCGGGCAATTGGATGCCGCGCAGGAAGCGCGCGCACTTGCGGTTCAGGCACGCGAAGCCGTGCCGGAAAGCCGTCTGGTCTTCAATAACACCGCAGAGGATGTCTTGATGATCGGCGAGGCCATGATGGATGGAGAGATTGCGTTCAAATCCGGCGATCACGAAGGTGGCTTGGCGTATCTGCGCCGGTCTGTCGAACTGGATGATGCCTTGGTCTATGACGAGCCCTGGGGCTGGATGCAGCCCACCCGTCACGCATTGGGGGCATTGTTGATGGAGGCTGGCCAATACGAAGAGGCCGAGGCCGTCTATCGTGCCGATCTGGGCCTTGACGACACACTAGCCCGCGCCTGTCAGCACCCTCGCAATATTTGGAGTCTGCACGGCTTGCACGAATGTCTGGTCCGGCGCCGAGAAGAAACCGAAGCGCGGCATATCAAACTGCTGCTGGATCAGGCCTCGGCCCGCGCAACTATACCGGTACATGCGTCCTGCTATTGCCGCAGCAAAGCAAAAGCCGCCTAGGTCGTTTTTAGTTCGGAAACGCTAGGGTCCTGCTGCTGCAGCCGGTCGTACTAAGCTCTGCATTCGCGGCAGCCGAAGCAGAAACCACCATTGCGAGCTCATCGGTTAGTTGAACGGCGAGCATCCGCCTCTTAGCACCGGCACCGGGGACGTTTGGCTCAGATATCTTCACCCGGCGGATCAAGCAGTCCACCTGGTGCGAGCAAAGCACGTTCGGACAGCCACGGGTTCAACTCAAGGGCGTGATTCAGCGCCTCACGTGCTTCGTCGAGGCGTTTTAACCCCAACAACGACAATGCTCGCCCGCTCAGCGCAGCAACATGGTTCGGAGATAGTGCTATCGCGTGGTCCAAATCAATGAGGGCCGCGCCATAGTTTTGCTGGAGGTAATTGACAAACGCCCGCTGGTTATAGCCTTCGGCATAATCGGGGCAATAAGCGACCAAAGCGTCAAACTCGGCCAGCGCGCCCGCCAAATCCCATGCCTCGCGCAAAGACATTCCGCGGTCCAATAGGGTTTGCGCACGGACATCCGGCGCATCGGTCCAAAGCTGCCACATCTGGCCTGAAATGCCCCGTGCCTCGCGCTCGGTCACCGCGCCTTGGGCTTGCGCGATCAGCGCGTCGATCCCGGAGGTATGATCCGGCGCGACGGGGCAGTCAGCAGCGGCTTGCGCAGCAGAGGTAGCGAGAAATACAAGTGCAAGTGTGTGCTTCATCCTCTCTAACCTGATCCCGTCGGCCTATACGTCAACCGTTTTTTAGCGGGTTCAGCAGCCCGGTCTCTTTCACCGCCTCCATCGCCACGAAAGTGGATGTGTTGGCAACATGCGGCAGGGATGAGATTTTTTCGGCCAGAACCGTGCGGTATTCCGTCATTGAACGGGTGCGTATCTTGAGCAGATAGTCGAAGTTCGACGCGATCATATGGGCCTGTTCAATCTCGGCCACCTTGCGCACCGCCGCGTTGAACTCGGCCAGAGCCTTTTCGCGGGTATCGGTCAGGCGCACCTCGACAAAGGCGACATGATCCAGCCCCAGTCGGATCGGATCAAGCATGGCGCGATAGCCCGTGATGATCCCATCGGCCTCAAGTCGCTTGAGCCGCGCCTGCGTTGGCGATTTTGACAGACCGATCCTGCGCGCCAGGTCCGTTACCGAGATCCGCCCATCTTCGGCCAACGCGGTCAGGATTGCCCGATCAAACCGGTCAAGGTCGGATAAATCGTTTTGCATCAGATACACCTCCGATTTCGGTCTATTCGACCGCTCAATCTAAAAATTCAGTCCATTTGCCTGCTGTTTCATCGATATATTAGGCAAAAGCCCCGGAGTACACATGTCACATATCCTGCGCACCAAAATCGATACGCAAACCTATGCCGACCAGACCGCTGTTCTGGACGCTCTGATCACTCAAGCCGCGCTGTCACAGCCCGACCGAACGGCGATCTGTAATGCCGCGGCGCAATTGGTGCGCGATATCCGCTCCAGCACGTCACCCGGTATGATGGAGGTGTTTCTGGCGGAATACGGCCTGTCCACCGACGAAGGCGTGGCGCTGATGTGTCTGGCCGAGGCGCTATTGCGGGTGCCGGATGCCGATACCATCGATGCATTGATCGAAGATAAGATCGCGCCCTCCGATTGGGGCAAACATCTGGGTCAATCATCCTCGTCACTGGTGAACGCCTCGACATGGGCGCTGATGCTGACCGGACGGGTCCTGGACGAAGACAAGTCCTCGCCTGTCGGTGCCCTGCGCGGTGCAATCAAGCGCCTGGGCGAACCGGTGATCCGTACCGCTGTGGGCCGCGCGATGAAAGAGATGGGGCGTCAGTTCGTTCTGGGCGAAACCATTCAATCCGCGATGAAGCGCGCCAAGGGGATGGAGGACAAAGGTTACACCTACTCCTACGACATGTTGGGTGAGGCTGCGCGGACCGAGGCCGATGCCGCCCGCTACCACCTGTCCTATTCGCGTGCCATCGCCGCCATTGCCGAGGCTTGTATCCACAAGGACATCCGCGAGAACCCCGGCATCTCGGTCAAGCTGTCCGCGCTGCACGCCCGCTATGAGCTGGCGCAGGAACGGCGGGTGATGGACGAACTGGTGCCTCGACTGCGGGCGCTGGCGTTGTTGGCCAAGGCTGCAGGCATGGGTCTGAACGTCGACGCCGAAGAGGCCGACCGGCTGTCCCTGTCGCTGCAGGTCATCGAAGAGGTCATGGCCGAACCCGCGCTGGCAGGCTGGGATGGGTTCGGCATTGTTGTGCAGGCCTATGGCCCGCGCGCCGGATTGGTGCTGGATACGCTCTACGAGATGGCGGAGCGGCATGACCGCAAGCTGATGGTGCGGCTGGTCAAGGGCGCGTATTGGGATACCGAAATCAAGCGTGCACAAGTTGAAGGCGTCGATGGCTTTCCGGTCTTCACCCAAAAGGCGGCGACCGACGTGTCCTATATCGCCAATGCCCGCAAACTGTTGGGCATGACCGACCGCATCTATCCGCAATTCGCCACCCATAACGCCCACACGGTCAGCGCGATCCTGCATATGGCCGACGACCAGCCGTTCGAGTTCCAGCGCCTGCATGGGATGGGCGAAACCTTGCATCAGATCGTGCGAGACAAGCAGAATTCGCGCTGCCGCATCTATGCCCCTGTCGGGGCGCATCGGGATCTACTGGCCTATCTGGTGCGGCGTTTGCTGGAGAACGGTGCGAACTCATCCTTCGTGAACCAGATCGTTGATGAGGATGTCGCCCCGGAAATCGTTGCAACCGACCCGTTTCTGGCGGTTCAAACACCTGCCAAGCCGCTACCGACCGGGCCCGAGTTGTTCGCGCCGGAGCGCCCCAATTCCAAAGGGTTCGATCTGCATCATACGCCGACCCTGGATCAAATCGATATCGCGCGCGATGCTTACCGCGCCCATCACTGGTACGCTCGACCTTTGCTGTCGGATGACGCACAGCCTGAGGCGGACACACCCGTCATAAACCCGGCGCAGCCGCAAGATCGCCCCGGTTCTGTCGCCGCCGCCAGCACGACAGACGTGGAACTGGCGCTGGCAAGCGCGTGCCCGTGGCAGGCCTCGGCTGAGACGCGCGCTGCCGCGCTCAACAAAGCTGCCGATCTCTATGAGGCGCATTTCGGAGAGCTGTTTGCCCTGCTCGCCCGCGAGGCCGGAAAATCCGTGCCCGATGCGGTTGCCGAACTACGCGAAGCGGTCGATTTCCTGCGCTATTACGCCGCCAATATTCCTGCAGCCAAACCTGCAGGGATTTTCACCTGTATCAGCCCGTGGAACTTCCCCTTGGCAATTTTCACCGGGCAGATTTCGGCAGCACTGGCTACCGGCAATGCCGTGCTCGCCGCCCCTGCCCCGCAAACGCCGCTGATCGCGCACCGTGCCATTCAACTGATGCACGAGGCAGGCATTCCGCGCGATGCTTTGCAGCTGCTGCCGGGTGGGCCGAAAGTGGGTGCGGCCCTGACATCTGACGAACGGGTCTCAGGCGTGGCCTTTACCGGATCGACAGCGACCGCGCTGAAAATTCGGACCGCCATGGCGCAGCATATGCGACCGGGCACGCCTCTGATCGCCGAAACCGGTGGTCTGAACGCCATGATCGTGGACAGCACCGCCCTGCCCGAACAGGCCGTGCAGTCGATCATCGAAAGTGCGTTCCAGTCGGCAGGTCAAAGGTGTTCAGCCCTGCGCTGCCTCTATCTGCAGGAAGACATCGCCGATGATGTTCTGACCATGCTTCAGGGCGCAATGGATGCTTTACAGGTCGGCGACCCCTGGCTGATCTCAACCGATTGCGGTCCGGTGATTGACGAGCAGGCCCGGCAGACCATCGCGGATCACGTGGCCAAAGCCCGCGCTGAGGGACGTGTTCTGAAAGAACTCTCCACCCCACCCGAAGGCACGTTTATCGCGCCAACTCTGATCGAAATCCCTGGCATCGCAGCGCTGCAGCGCGAGGTGTTCGGCCCGATTCTGCATGTCGCCCGGTTCAAAGCACAGGATATCGATAAGGTAATCGCGGATATCAACGCCACAGGTTACGGCCTGACATTCGGTCTGCACACACGGATCGATGACCGGGTGCAGCATGTGACCGAGGCGATCCATGCCGGCAACATCTATGTCAACCGCAACCAGATCGGCGCGATCGTGGGCTCGCAACCCTTCGGAGGCGAGGGCCTATCAGGCACAGGCCCCAAAGCGGGTGGCCCGAACTATATGGCGCGGTTCTGTGCCCCGGATCGGCAGGCAAGTTCAGCAAGCTGGGAAAGCGCGGCAGAGCTGGGCGCCCCCGAAGGTCAGCCAGCCCCGCCCCGCACCCAATCGCTGCCCGGCCCCACTGGCGAATCGAACCGTCTGACAGAATATGCACGGCCACCGCTATTGTGCATGGGACCTGGACCTGAGGCCGCGCAAGCACAGGTCGATGCAGTGAAAGCTCAGGGTGGGACGGCAATCCGGATGACCGGGGCACTAGATCTGCACCGGCTTGAAAACCTGGCCGGATTCTCGGGCGTTCTGTGGTGGGGCGACGAAGATACCGCCCGTCAGATCGAGCAGCACCTGGCCCGGCGGGATGGCCCGATCATTGCTCTGATCCCCGGCCAGCCCGATCGCGCGCGCGTGTTGGGAGAACGCCATGTCTGCGTCGATACCACTGCCGCCGGAGGCAACGCCGCCCTTTTGGGAGGTGCGGCATAACCGGACCTTGACGCTGGGCGACGAAAAGCCCAGCGTCGCGCCATGTTTCCGATCCGTGACCATAACCCTTCGGGGCGTACTCCGTTTGTCGTCTACGCCCTGATGGCTGCCAACATCCTGATCTTCCTCAGCTATGTGGGGATCATGGAGGATGCGCGGCTGATCAACCGGTTTTATTTCGACTATGCCGTCATTCCGGCGCGCATCTCGGACGGTATCGCGCTGGAAACGCTTGTGAGCTCGATGTTCCTGCATGGGGGCTGGATGCATCTGGCCGGAAACATGCTGTTTCTATGGATATTCGGCGACAATCTCGAAGATGAAATGGGGCACTTCCTGTTTCTCGCATTCTATCTGTTGGCGGGAATCGGGGCGGGCCTGATCCACGTGATTTCAGCCCCGGATTCGGTGGTTCCGACCATCGGCGCATCCGGAGCAATTGCTGGGGTGATGGGGGGATATCTGCTTTTGTTCCCAAAAGCCCGAGTGGATATCCTGCTGATTCTGATCGTCTATTTCCGCGTCTTCACGATCCCTGCCTTTGTGATGCTGGGCGTTTGGCTGGGTCTGCAATTCTTCGGCAGCCTGTCCAGCAATCCGGATGAAGGCGGCGTCGCCTATTGGGCGCATACCGGAGGGTTCTTTGTCGGGCTGGTGCTCTGCGTCCCGCTCTGGCTCAGGCGCGGCGGAACCGAGTTCTGGAGTCGGACACACGGCCACCCACCGCACCCCGAACACGAGTACAAGTTATCGCAATCGCGTATCCCAAAAGTGCCGCGCAAATAGCGCTGTTTACTCTGGCAACCGTCCACCGCTGAGCCGCGTGATCTCTTCTGCCGCATGGGTGACCAGCGCTCCCAGCTCCGGCGCACGCGCCTTGCTGAACCGCACGGTCGGTCCAGAAACCGAGATACCCCCGCAAGGTTCACCTCGATCATCAAAAATGGCCGCGCCGATGCAGGACATACCTTCATAGCGCTCTTCATGATCATGGGACCAACCGCGTTGCCGGGTCAGGGCCAGATCCTCCATCAGACCTGTATCAGGGAGCCTCGTGTTCGCTGTAAAAGATATATGCGCGCTGGCCTCCAACAATTTGCTTAATCGCTCTTCGCGCATCGCGGCCAAAATCGCCTTGCCCGTGCCCGAGGCATACATGGGCGTCCGCGCGCCGGGCGGAAAAAACGCCCGGATCGGGTTCTGAGTCTCGACCTGCCCAACGAACACAACCTGTCCGCCATCCGGCACGGCCAGATTGGCCGTTTCACCACTTTCCTGCATCAAACGCCGCAGGATCGGCCTGCCAATCTCAAGTACGCTGTTGCGGCGTAGGAACGAAGCTCCGGTGCGATAAGCCTCTATCCCGATCATCCACTCCTGGCGTTCTTCATCGAAGGTGACGAACCCATGTTTCTGCAGGGTCACAAGGATACGATGGGTGGTCGCGGTCGGAACTTCCACTTCACGCGCAAGATCGCTGAGCGCCGAACGTTCGAGCCGCGCCACCGTAGTAAGAACGCCCAACGCGCGGTCGAGCGATTGCATGGTTCCCGCCGAGCTTTCCTTG
This sequence comes from Ruegeria sp. CF4, assembly GCF_056537345.1. Classification (NCBI taxonomy): domain Bacteria; kingdom Pseudomonadati; phylum Pseudomonadota; class Alphaproteobacteria; order Rhodobacterales; family Roseobacteraceae; genus Ruegeria; species Ruegeria sp. CF4. The sequence continues at coordinate 252,875 of NZ_JBQFRJ010000004.1, forward strand.
AACAGTGATTTCGGCCTGCCACGAGGTCTTTTCTGCGATTCCATTCCGGCTGATCTCTCCGATCTTTTGGACGCGGTCGTTTCCAACGGTCTATCGAGCGCAATTTCGAGAAACTGAAACCTATTACATTTCAGTTGCTTGCCATTTATCTATCTATAATGAAAATATTTTTCAAGAAAATTGCAAAAAAGCGAAACACGGGTGACACTTGGTTCGAGAGCAAAGGACAAGAGCCATGTCAAACCAGAACCCGGTCTTCATTCCCGGCCCGACCAATATCCCTGATCGCCTGCGGCTTGCGATGCAGGTGCAAACTCAGGACCACCGCGCGCCGGACTTTGTCGAGACATTTGCACCGGTGCTTGAGGATACCAAGAAAGTGTTCGGCACAAGCGATGGCGAGATCGTCACCTTCCCCGCCAGCGGCACCGGTGGCTGGGAGGCTGCGATCACCAACACCCTCAGCCCCGGCGACACGGTATTGGTGGCACGTTACGGCGTGTTCAGCCATCGTTGGATCGACCTGTGTCAGCGGCATGGTCTGGACGTTCGGGTCATCGAATGCCCCTGGGGTACCGGCGCACCCGCCGATCAGTTCGAGGCCGCGCTTGCAGCGGATACATCGCATCAGATCAAGACCGTTCTGGTCACCCATAACGAAACGGCAACCGGCGTGCGCTCGGACATCGAAGCGGTGCGCAAAGCGATGGATGCGGCCGACCACCCGGCGATGATGTTCGTCGATTGCGTCAGCTCTCTGGCCTCGATGCCGTTTGAGTTTGACCGCTGGGGCGTGGACATCGCCGTCTCTGGCTCGCAAAAAGGGTTCATGCTGGCCACGGGCATGGCGATCCTGTGCGTCAGCCCCAAGGCTCTGGACGCGATGGAAACCGCCAAACTGCCCCGCACTTTCTTCGATTTCCGCGACATGATGGCCGCGAATGCGTCGGGCGGATTTCCCTATACGCCGCCGCTGCAGCTGATCTATGGCATGCGCGAAAGCCTGAAGATGCTGTTCGAAGAAGGGTTGGAAAACGTCTATGCCCGCCACCACAGACTTGCCGAGGGCGTCCGCCGCGCGGTCGATGCCTGGGGGTTGAAACTGGTCGCGCAGTCGCCCGATCTCTACTCGGACACTGTCAGCGCGATTTATGTGCCCGAAGGCTATGACAGCAACGTGTTGACCGATCATGCGTTCAACACCTATGGCGTGTCCTTTGGCATCGGTCTGGGCGAGTTGAACGGCAAAGCCTTCCGCATCGGCCATCTGGGCAGTCTAACGGATGTGATGGTGCTGTCCGGTCTGGGTGCAATCGAGATGGCGATGGCGGATCTGAACTATCCGATCGAACTGGGCAGCGGCGTGGCCGCGGCGCAGGACTATTATCGCACCGGTCCGACGGGCCACGCCAAAGCCGCAGCCTGAGGAGGAAACGATGTTGGACCATATCCCGGCGGCCGATCTGACCATCGACGACATGCGCGCCGCGCATGACCGGATCAGACCCTATATTCGCCGCACGCCCATCATAACCTCGGACTATTTGAATGACCTGACCGGCGCCCAGCTGTTCTTCAAATGCGAGAACTTTCAGGAAGCGGGCGCGTTCAAGGTGCGGGGGGCCTGCAATGCCGTGTTTGACCTGAGTGACGATATGGCCGCAAAAGGCGTCTGCACGCATTCTAGCGGCAACCACGCTCTGTCGTTGTCCTATGCCGCTGGTCGACGCAGCATCCCCTGCAACGTGGTCATGCCGCGCACCGCACCGCAAGCCAAGAAGGACGCCGTGCGCCGCTATGGTGGTACGATCACCGAATGTGAGCCCTCCACCTCCTCCCGAGAAGCGACGTTTGCTGAGGTACAGGCGCGGACGGGTGGAGAGTTCGTGCACCCTTACAACGATCCACGCGTCATCGCCGGTCAGGCCACCTGCTCGGCTGAGATGCTGGAGCAAACCGATGGCGTGGACGCCGTGATCGCCCCAATTGGCGGCGGCGGCATGGTTTCGGGCACCTGTCTGACGGTCTCGAACCTTGCGCCGGACACGGCGATCTACGCGGCTGAGCCCGAGCAGGCAGACGATGCCTATCGCTCTTTCAAGGCGGGGCACATCATCGCGGATGACGCGCCCAAAACAATCGCCGACGGGCTGCTGGTACCGCTCAAGGAAAACACCTGGCACTTTGTATCCAACAATGTGACCGACATTTTTACCGCCTCCGATGCTGAGATCATTGAGGCCATGAAACTGACCTGGAAATACCTCCGGGTGGTGATGGAGCCCTCCTCGGCAGTGCCACTGGCTACGATCCTCAAAAACCCCGACACCTTCCGAGGCAAGCGCGTCGGCGTGATCATCACCGGCGGCAACGTGGATCTGGATAAACTGCCCTGGCTGACAGGGTAAGGAGAAACAGGATGAACAAACCCATGAATATCGATCAACTCGAAGTTGGCTATGACATCCCTGCCGCGATTGGCATGGATGAGTCGGAAATCCAGACGCCTTGCCTGATCCTCGATCTGGACGCGCTGGAGCGGAACATCAAGAAGATGGGCGACTACGCCAAGGCGCATAGTATGCGGCACCGGGTGCACGGCAAGATGCACAAATCGGTAGACGTTGCGAAACTGCAGGAGCAACTCGGCGGTGCGGTTGGTGTCTGCTGTCAAAAGGTATCCGAGGCCGAGGTGTTCGCACGCGGAGGTATCAAAGACGTTCTGGTGTCGAACCAGGTGCGCGATCCGGCCAAGATCGACCGTTTGGCGCGTCTGCCCCAGCTTGGCGCTCGCACGATTGTCTGCGTCGACGATGTGGAAAATGTTGCTGACCTGTCTGCTGCAGCCGCTAAGCATGGCACTGAATTGGAAGTCTTTGTCGAAATCGACTGCGGCGCGGGCCGCTGTGGTGTCACCACAACCCCCGCCGTGATTGAAATCGCCAAGGCCACACAGGCCGCGCCAAACCTGAAATTCACCGGCATTCAGGCGTATCAGGGTGCGATGCAGCACCTCGACACCTATGAGGCTCGTAAGGAAAAGCTGGATATAGCCATTGCAATGGTCAAAGACGCGGTCGACGGGCTGAAGGCCGAAGGGATCGAATGCGAACTGGTTTCGGGGGGCGGAACCGGATCGTATTATTTCGAAAGCAATTCGGGCGTCTACAACGAGTTGCAATGCGGTTCTTACGCTTTCATGGATGCGGATTATGGTCGCATTCTCGACGAGAACGGCGAACGGATCGATCAGGGCGAATGGGAGAACGCGCTGTTCATCCTGACCAGTGTGATGAGCCACGCCAAGGCAGACAAAGCGATTTGCGATGCAGGCCTGAAGGCGCAGTCTGTCGATAGCGGCCTGCCCTTCATCTATGGGCGCGAAGACGTGGAATACCTCAAGTGTTCAGACGAACACGGCGTGATCGGTGACCCGGATGGCGTGCTGAAGGTCAACGACAAACTGCGGCTGGTGCCCGGTCACTGCGACCCGACCTGCAATGTCCATGACTGGTATGTGGGCGTGCGGGGCGGCAAGGTCGAGGCGCTTTGGCCGGTGTCGGCCCGCGGCAAGGCTTATTGATCTGCCGATAAAAGCAGCAAAGGGCGGCGCGTCGGTGCCGCCCCTTTTTGATGTCATCATAAAGAAAGGTATATGCGATGATCATCGTCCCTGAAAAGGAAATCGGCGCTCTGCTGGGTCGCAAGGAAAGTTATACCGCTGTCGAACAGGTGTTTGCCGCGATGGCCGCAGGTGATGCCTATAACTTCCCAGTCGTGCGCGAGGCGATTGGCCATGCGGATGCACTCTATGGATTTAAGGGTGGGTTTGACCGTGCGGGTATGTCTCTGGGCCTGAAAGCCGGAGGGTATTGGCCCAACAATCTGGAAACACATGGCTTGATCAACCACCAATCCACTGTGTTTCTGTTCGACCCTGACACAGGCCGCGTCCGCGCCATCGTCGGGGGCAACCTTCTGACCGCGCTGCGTACGGCAGCGGCCTCATCAGTGTCGATCAACCACCTGGCGCGCAAGGATGCCAAGGTAATCGGGATGGTCGGCGCAGGGCATCAGGCAACATTTCAACTGCGCGCGGCGTTAGAACAGCGCGCCTTCGAGAAAGTCATCGGATGGAACCTGCATCCCGAGATGCTGCCCAACATTGAGAAGGTCGCGGTTAAAGCGGGATTGCCATTTGAGGCCGTGGACCTGCCCGCCATGGTGCAGGCGGATGTGATTATCACTATCACATCATCCTTCGCGCCGAACCTGATGTCCGAGCATGTCTCGGACGGCACCCATATCGCCTGCATGGGCACGGACACGGTTGGCAAGCAAGAGGTCGCCACCGACCTGATCGCCCGCGCCAATGTCTTTACGGACGAGATCGCGCAGGCGGTGACATTGGGCGAAAGCCAGCATGCAGTCGCCGCCGGAACCAAAACCGAAAGCGATATCCGTCAGATCGGAGAGGTCATCAACAGCACCCATCCCGGACGCACCTCCGATGATGAAGTGACCCTATTCGACGGCACCGGAGTTGGGCTGCAGGATCTTGCGGTGGCAAGTGCTGTTGTCGATCTGGCGGTCCAGCAAGGCATCGCGATCGAGGTCGACTTCTAAACCAAAACGCGCGTCCGGATCGGACGCGCGCACTGCGATCAATCGACCGGGGTTGGCTATCAGCCCCGGATCACCTTTGCGAAATTGTCAAAGATCGGCTCATTGGCACAGATCACTTCGCCATCCTCAAGCACGCTGCCTTCGGGGTTCAGTGCCTGAACAAAGCCGCCAGCCTCTTTCACGATGATGATACCGGCGGCTAGGTCCCACGCATTCAGACGACGTTCCCAGAAACCTTCATAGCGACCGGCGGCCACATAGGCCATGTCCAGTGCAGCAGCGCCCCAGCGACGCACACCAGCACAGGCGGGCATCAATCGGGCCAGATCCTGCAGGGTCGCAGGCAGGTCCGAGCGGCCACCAAACGGCAGACCTGTCGAGAAGATAGATTCGATCATGCGGTGACGGCCTGAGACGCGGATGCGAGTATCGTTCATCCACGCGCCTTCACCTTTTTCAGCAAAGAACATCTCGTCCTTGGCAGGGTCATAGATCACACCGGCGACGATCTTGCCCTTGTGCTCCAGCGCGATTGATACCGCCCAGTGCGGTAGCCCGTGCAAGAAGTTGGTGGTGCCGTCCAGCGGGTCAACGATCCAGCGGCGGGTCGGGTCTTCGCCATCGATCGCGCCACCTTCTTCGGCCAGCCAGCCATAGGTCGGACGCGCACCCAGCAGTTCCTCTTTCAGGATGGCCTCGGCGGCGATATCGGCTTTCGACACAAAGTCGCCCGCGCCCTTCATCGACACCTGCAGGTTCTCGACTTCACGAAAATCCTTGACCAGAGACCGCCCCGCTTTGCGCGCGGCTTTGATCATGATGTTGAGATTTGCACTGCCAACCATTTTCCATAGGCTCCTGTTCGGTCAAGCCGCGCGTATACTGGCGCAATGCAGCCTTGCCAAGAGGAATGATGCGCATGGCTGCCCTGCACCGGGCGCTACTGCGATTGCAGCGCGCGCGCCTCGGTGCGGGCCAGCTTTACCAGTTCCTGAACAAAGGGTTTTTCAAGGTCCTCGCTGCGCACCGCAGCATAGAGCCTGCGAGTGATGCCTTCTTTGGTCAGCGGACGGGTAACATAGTCGGAGTTGTACTTGACCTCGCGCACCACCCAGTCCGGCAGCACGGAAATGCCGCGGTTCGAGGCGACCAGCAACAGGATAACGGCGGTCAGTTCGACCTGCCTGATTGAGGCCGGTTCAACTCGTGCCGGGATCAGCAACTGGCTGAACACATCCAGACGCGTGCGTTCAACCGGATAGGTGATCAGGGTCTGGCCACGAAAATCCTCGGCCTCAATGTAGGGCTTTTCGGCCAGAGGATGAGATGAGGCGGCGACGAAAACTGCATTATAGTCAAACAGCTCTACAAATTCGACGCCGGGCAGATCTTCGGGATCGGAAGAGACCACCAGATCGACCTCTTCCTTCTGCAAAGCGGGCAGCGCGTCGAAGGCCAGCCCGGGGCGAATATCCACATCAACATCCGGCCATGACTTGCGGAACGCCTCGAGCACCGGAAACAGCCATTCGAAACAAGCATGGCATTCAATCGCGATATGCATACGGCCCGTGCGCCCATCGCGCAGCGAGGAAAACTCGTGCTGCATTGCCTCGACCTGCGGCAAGATCTGTTCCGCCAATCGCAGCAGACGCAGACCTGCCGCTGACAGCTTCATCGGCTTCGACCGGCGCAGAAACAGCTCAACCCCGGCTTGATCCTCCAGACCCTTGATCTGATGGCTCAGCGCAGATTGCGTGATGTTCAGTTGATCAGCCGCACGCGCCAGACCACCGCATTCATGGATGGCCTTGATGGTCCGCAGATGTCGAAACTCAATATGCATATATCACATAACTCATGTTGTTCTTGAACAATATGAGTTTGTCTCACATTCACCAGCATGGCACAAGGGGCGCAATTGATCCTGAGAGGCCGTGATGACCCAACCTGAAATTTCATTCGAGTTCTTTCCACCCAAAACGCTGGAGGCCTCATTCCGGCTTTGGGATACGGTCCAGACACTGGCCCCGCTGGAGCCCAGATTTGTCTCGGTCACCTATGGCGCGGGCGGGACGACGCGCGAGTTAACCCGCGATGCGGTGGCGACCTTGCACAAATCATCCGGACTGCCGGTCGCGGCGCATCTGACCTGTGTCGATGCATCACGTCAGGAAACGCTGGAGATCGCGGATAAGTTTGCCCGCGCCGGTGTCGAAAATATCGTCGCACTACGGGGCGATCCTCCGAAAGGTCAGGATGCATTCACACCGCATCCCGATGGATTTGCCCACTCAGTGGAACTGATCGAAGCTCTGGCTGAAACCGAAATGTTCAGCATTCGTGTCGGTGCCTATCCCGATATCCATCCCGAAGCCCGCGATGCGCGGGCGGATGTGGATTGGCTGAAGGCAAAGCTGGATGCAGGCGCGGATGAGGCGCTAACACAGTTCTTCTTTGAGGCTGAAACGTTCTTCCGCTTCCGTGACGCTTGTGAAAAGGCCGGCATCGACAAACCCATCGTGCCCGGCATTCTGCCAATCGAAAACTGGAACGGAGCGCGCCGTTTTGCCCAGCGCTGCGGGACCCGGATTCCTGAATGGGTCGAGAATGCCTTTGACAAAGCCGTTCGCGATGATCGCGAGGAGCTTTTGGCAACCGCACTTTGCACAGAACTGTGCTCGGACCTGATCGACGGTGGTGTGGACAAGCTGCATTTCTACACGCTCAATCGCCCGGAGCTTACGCGCGACGTCTGCTTTGCATTGGGCATCACACCTCGGGCTGAATTGCAGAATGTAGCGTGATTTTGATGCGCCCCAGTTCCACAAATAGGGCTGGGGCGTATTTTCATCTGCAGGGCGGAAACGATACCAGCGACAATCGAAACTCAGGCCTAACAACTGTTGCGCAGGCCCACGCTAATACCCAGTGAAATTTGACAAAAAAGTGACCATTGGCAAATTGGGGTCAGTGTAGTTTTAACGAGTATTTGAGTATGGAGCCAGTGAGCAAGATAAAGGCTCGGGCCGAAGCCTTGCAGGTTTTGGGCCTGTCGCAAAACGCCAGTGCAAACGAGATTCGTGACGCCTGGCGCAGTGTCGCCTTCCATGATCATCCAGATCATACCGGCGGGGATTACGCCGAGTTTTCTCGAGCCAAGGCGGCGTATGATTTTCTGCGCAATGAGGGATTGACCTGCAAAGGGCCGTCTGGTGCGTCGATGCCACGCAGACCACGCCTGAAAAAACGCGTGATCGAATTGGCCATGGATGAGATCGAAGCCTGCCGCGATCTGCTGAACCCGGAACGCGCCTTATCGGATCTATCCGACAACGAAACGAATGAGGTGGCGAAGCCCAAAGTGGATCTGTCGGACCATGTGCCGGAAGCAATCGGCTGTTTCGGACGCGATCTGACCTATTTTGTGGCCTCTTCGGTTTGCGAAGGTTCAAACCGGGTCGCGCTGCCGACTTCGGTTCTGACCAGTTGCAGAAAAGCCGAAACCGAGATTCTGTCATTTCAATCCAAAAGCTCGGGCTCTGGGGAAATCGTTGTCCCCGATCCCATCCGCGAGCGCAGGTTTCCCGGCGCCAAGAGCGTAAGGATACGCTTTGAAGCGGATCAGCACATGCGGGATTTATTTGAGTTGGCCGGATAGACCGGCCCAAAGAAAAAGCCCGACCTTGGCGGTCGGGCTTTAATGTTCAGTGTAAGCAATCAGTTCGAGATCGGACCTTCCGAAGTGAATTTCGGGATCACGCTGGACGAAGCGGCATCGGATTCGATACCGGGCCAGTTGCCTTCGGCCAGGTTGATGTTAGCGGGTACATCCTCTTCCCAGAAGCCGACGACCACGTCGGTGATGTTCAGATAAAGCTTGTCATCGACGATCCGCCACAGGTTCGGGTTGGCTGGAACCTTACCGCCTTTCGACACACCATAAGCACAGTGGCCATCATATTGCGGCGCGTAATAGGCTGGGTTTTCCAGGAATTTATCGCGATTTTCCGCGGATGCGAATGCCCAGGTCGCACCGTTGTATTCTGCTGTGAAGTCGGCGCGGCCACGCACGGCCTCGGGCTGCGATTGGCCGACAGGGACCTGATCAAGGCTGCGATAAGCAACGACGTCATATCCCGACACGGCAAATCCGGTGCCATCGACATATTGATCTCCGGCAAATGCGGGAACGGCAAAGGCGATTGTTGCTGCAAGGCTCAGCGCAAAGCGTTTCATGTGGTTGGTCCTTATGTCCTTACGGTTTCCAGGAACCCGACTTGTGGGGTCTGACCAGACAATAGGCGATTTTCGCACCGCGCGAAGACCCCCTCGCGCCGCTGTTACATCAGACGGCGTTTTGTGAGCCGAACCACGCCGAATGTTACAAAGTTCGTGCCACGTTCGGGGTTGGACTTTGAGTTCTGCAATATTAGCTGTGGGTGCAGCGGCCGCGCAGGCCGGTTCTGAAGGAAAGGCACGAGATGAGCGAACAATCCACCTATACCCCTCCGAAAGTCTGGACCTGGGACAGCGAAAGCGGCGGGCGCTTTGCCAACATCAATCGCCCCATCGCCGGAGCCACCCATGACAAGGATCTGCCGGTCGGAAAGCACCCGATGCAGCTGTATTCTCTAGCCACGCCAAACGGCGTCAAAGTGACCATTATGCTTGAGGAGTTGCTGGCCCTGGGCCAAGAGGGTGCTGAATATAATGCCTGGCTGATCAATATCGGTGAAGGGGACCAGTTCAGCTCTGGATTTGTCGGCGCCAACCCGAACTCGAAGATCCCGGCCCTTTGGGATCGCTCGGGCGACACTCCGATCCGCGTGTTCGAAAGCGCCTCGATCCTGTTCCATCTGGCTGAAAAGTTCGGAGCATTCCTGCCTGAAAGCGGGACCGAGCGGACCGAGGTCATGAACTGGCTGTTCTGGCAAATGGGCAGCGCACCCTATCTGGGCGGTGGGTTTGGACACTTCTACGCTTATGCGCCCGAGAAATGGCAATACCCGATCGACCGTTTTGCGATGGAGGCCAAACGCCAGCTGGATGTGCTCGACCGGGAACTGGCCGACAAGCCCTATATCGCGGGTCAGGACTATACCATTGCAGACATGGCAATCTGGCCGTGGTACGGGCAGCTGGTGCTGGGCCGTCTTTATGACGCGGCTGAGTTCCTGGATGTGGAGAGCTACAAGAACGTCATGCGTTGGGCCAAAGAAATCGACGCACGCCCCGCGGTGCAGAGGGGTCGCATGGTCAACCGCGCCTTTGGTGAGCCGCATACGCAATTGCACGAGCGCCACGACGCCAGCGACTTCGAAACTCGCACGCAGGACAAGCTGGCACCGGCCGATTGATTGGCCGGATGACTATTTGAGAATCGGGGGCCGCGCAGGATCAGATCCCGGAGCGACCCTTTCCATGCTCGGGGTCTGAGGCTGCGGAAGATCAAAGCGCAGCCCGACCTTGGCCAGAGCCGCCGCGGCGGGCTCATCAGGTGCAAAGAAACCCACATCCAGCGCGCCGGCTTCGATACCAGAAAACGTCAGAGCCTCGGAAACCGCACGCGCCAGTGCGGGCTGCGCACCTTCAATTGCGGCGACAAAGCCCAGCAGATGGCCCTGACCGTCATCCTGAGTCTTCGTTGCCACCAGAAACGCTGCGGCGGCAAGCCCGGCGGCCGTTGCCAGTTTGGTATCCAGCGCAGTCAGCAAGACGTCGGGCAAACCGGCAGGCGGGCTGAATTCGGCCAACCGCTGCTGCACTTCTTCCGGACCATGCTGCAACGTATCGGCCAACCATGCCAACGCCTCAGCCGGGATCAACATCGACGAGGGCGCGACCTCGAGGTTCAGCCCAAGTCCGATCCCCTGCCCTGAAAGCATCGACGACAGAACCCGACCGGACAGCGCAACATATGGCACGGGGCAACCCGCAAAGCGCGCAAGACGTTCTTCAAGGTCGAAGGCCAACACGAAGCGTCCATCGGCGACATCAAACAGCTCGGGCGAGATATTCTCGTCGCGGGCTTCTTCGGTCAGCATCAGAAACAGTTCACTATCGGCAAGTCGCTCAAAAAACCGCAGACGCGCCGCATCGTCTTGCGGGACCGCCTCCATAGCGGCATGTGCGGCATCGAGCGCTGTGGTTTCAGACATTCATCACCTCTTGCACCCGAGCGCGCAGAACCGGCAGCAGATCGGCCTCGAACCACGGGTTTTTCTTCAGCCAACCCGTATTGCGCCACGAGGGATGAGGCAAGGCAAAGACCCGCGGCGCATGGTCCCGCCAGCGGCTGACGGTTTCGGTTACTGGCGTCTTGGCCCCCAGATGGTATTTATGTGCGTGACCGCCCACCAGCACGGTCAATGGCACCTCGCCCAGCGCCGCCATCACTTTGTCATGCCATGTCTTTCCGCAGATCGGCGGGGGCGGAAGATCCGCCTTGCGCGCGTTATATCCGGGAAAGCAAAACGCCATCGGTACGATCGACACACGGTCGCGGTCGTAGAATGTGGCCTCATCGACCCCCAACCACTCGCGCAGGCGATCCCCCGACGGATCGGTAAAAGGGCGGCCCGACTCATGAACCCGCGCGCCAGGCGCCTGACCTGCAATCAGGATACGTGCGCCGGGGCGGAACCATACCACGGGGCGCGGCTGGTGCGCGGTTTCAGTCTGGGCGAACTTGTCCGCGCAAAGGCGACATGCGCGTATGTCTTCGATCAATGAACTCATGGGGTCATCAGGCGTTGCGAATTGCACCGGGTCAAGACAGGCGCGGTCGAACACGTCCAGCCCTTGCAACACTTCGTCGTCATAGCCCCGGATATGCATTGATCATTTGTTTCATATTTCGACATAATGTGGCCAACATGGATCGGTAGCACCAACGCTTTCAAACCGACAAGAACCCGAGCGATCTACAGGCCGCGCATGCTGGAATTTGATAATGTCAGCAAGTCTTTCTGGACCGGAACTCGCCGCAAGGTGATTCTGGATCAGGTGTCGTTTCGGGTTGAACTTGGCACTTCGCTGGGCGTGCTGGCCCCGAATGGAACCGGCAAAACAACGTTGATCAACATGATGGCCGGGCTGGAAAAACCTGACGAAGGTGTGATCCGGCGTGACTGCCGTGTTTCGTTTCCGATGGGGTTCACTGGCGGGGTGGCCAAGCGCCTGTCAGCGCTTGAGAACGCGCGCTACATCGCCAAGATCTATGGCATGGACCCCGACTATGTCGAAGCCTACTGCAGTTGGCTGTGCAATCTAGGGGAGTATTTCAACCAGCCGCTCGGCACTTATTCGGCCGGGATGCGCGCGCGTTTTACCTTTGCGCTGATGTTGGCTCTGGATTTCGACATGTATTTGATCGATGAGGGGATGCCCTCGACAACGGATGTGGAATTCAACAAGAAGGCCGGGGCCATCTTGCAGGAAAGACTGCGTACCACGACGCTTGTAATCGTTTCGCACAACCCGGCAGTGCTTGAGAAATTCGCGCGCCAGGCGGCGGTTCTGCTGGATGGTCAGCTCTATATGTTTGAAACCTTGGAAGAGGCGAAGCAGCTTTATGACTACCAAACCCAAGGCTAGAAAATATAATCCCGACCGCACCCCAAGCGGTGAGGGGACGCCACAGGCACGCGCCGACGCTATGGCGCGTATTCGTGAGGCCACGCAACCGCCCGAAGCCGCGAATGATGTCCAGCCCGGGACCGAGTTGGACGCGATCAAGCGGGAAGGGCTGACAGGACGGCAACTGCGCGTCGCAAGACGGCTTGCGCAGAAAAACGGCCTGGCGGCAACCTCAGACTATGACGCGGTTCGCCTGCTGCGTCTAAAGGGAATTGATCCGTTTCAACGCGCCAACCTGCTTGATCTGACCGCTGTTGACACAACGGGACAGGACGGCAGTGTAGCGAAGGACAACATCAAAATTCATCTGCCGCAGACCGCGAAAGACTCACAGAAGAATCTGCCTGGTCCGGAACTCAGCCCAACCCAGCGGCGAGAGTATGAGATTGGTCAGATCCAGAAAGACATTGCGCGCCGTCGTCGTCGCAAACTTATGGGGCTGTTTGCGCGCCTGACCGCCTTTGTCCTGTTGCCGACACTGATCGTGGGAGCCTACTTCTACCGCGTGGCCACTCCGATGTATGCCAGCGCCTCGGCGTTTTCGATTTTGCAGGCCGATGGTGGAGGTGCGTCGTTCGGAGGTTTCCTTGCAGGCACTCAGTTTGCCACGGCGCAGGATTCAGTTGCCACACAGGAATTTCTGGAATCCAAAGATGCGTTGGAGCGGCTTGAAAGAGATACCGGTTTTGCCGAGATATTCCAGCAGGATTGGATTGACCCGATCCAACGTCTATCTACGGATGCAAGCCTCGAGGAAACCTACAAACTCTACAAACGGATGATAACGATCGGCTATGACCCCAGCGATGGCATCATTCGCATGGAGGTTGCGGCCCCGAGCCCTGAAATCTCAGTAGATTTATCAAGACGGCTCATCTCTTACGCCGAGGAAACCATAAATGGCCTGACCGAGAAAAAGCGTGAGGACCAGATGCGCGATGCGCGAGAAAGCTTTGAAGCCGCGCAAGCCGCACGCAGACAGGCGCAGGAGGATTTGATCGAGCTTCAGCTGCAAGGCGCAATTCTTGATCCGCAAAGCGTGATCGCAAGCCTACGCGCGCGCATCGATCAGTTCGAGTTCGAGTTGCAGGACAAGGAACTGCAACTTGCGGCTTTGCTGGACAATCTGCGCCCCAATCAAGCCAAGGTTGATGGGGTCCGCGCGGATATCGCGCGCCTCGAAGTGGTCCTCGAAGAACTGAATGCCGAGATGCTGGACGTCTCGGCAGGCGAAAACTCGCTGGCGCGTTTGAGCGTGCGGATCCAGATGGCTCAGGCTGATCTGGTCGCACGGGATATGATGCTGCAAACCGCTATGCAGCAAATGGAAGCGACCCGGACCGAGGCTAACCGTAAAGTGCGCTATCTGACCGTCTCGGTGAACCCGGTGCCCAGCGATGAACCCAGCTATCCGCGCAAGTTCGAAAATACGATTTTGGCTTTCCTGTTATTTGCTGGTATCTACCTGATGATCTCGCTTACCGCGTCGGTCCTTCGTGAACAGGTATCCTCGTAAAGACCCATGAAACATATAAAAATCGCCGACCTGACGGTTGGCAACGATCTTCCGCTGACCATTATCGCCGGCCCCTGCCAGCTTGAAACCGCCGATCACGCCCAGATGATCGCAGGCACCATGAAAGAGGCCTGCGATGCCGCAGGCGCGCAATATGTGTTCAAGGCCTCCTACGACAAAGCCAATCGAACCTCATTGTCCGGAAAGCGCGGCATGGGTATTGATGCGGGCTTGAAGGTGCTGGATGATATCCGCACGACCATGGGCATTCCAGTTTTGACGGATGTTCATACCGAAGCCCAGTGCGCAATCGCGGCTGAGGCAGTCGATATCCTTCAGATTCCGGCTTTCCTGTGCCGCCAGACAGATATGCTGCTGGCTGCAGGCAATACTGGCAAAGCGGTAAACGTGAAAAAGGGCCAGTTTCTGGCTCCGTGGGAGATGCCCAACATCGTTACCAAGATCGAAAGCACCGGTAACCAGAATATCCTGCTAACCGAACGCGGCACCTCATTTGGCTACAACACTCTGGTGGCCGATATGCGCTCACTGCCACAGATGGCGAAAACTGGGTATCCAGTGGTCATGGATGCCACCCATTCAGTGCAACAGCCAGGTGGTCAGGGTGGTTCTTCCGGCGGGCAGCGTGAGTTTGCTCCAGTCATGGCGCGGGCTGCTGTTTCGCTGGGTGTCGGCGCTTTGTTCATCGAAACGCATCAGGACCCGGACAATGCACCATCAGACGGCCCCAACATGATTCCGCTGGATCAAATGAGCCATCTGATTGACACGTTGATGCGTTTTGATGCGCTCGCCAAAGAAAACCCGATTCAAATTTAGCGATTGAGATTTGTAATGACCAAGCCCCTTGCCGAGGTGACCCCGAACACCTGGAGTTTCTTGCGCGACCCGATGATCAAGCCGACCGGTTTTCGCGAATACGATGCGCGGTGGAAATACCCCAATGAGATCAACCTGCCGGGCATGACCGCTCTTGGCCTCGGTCTGGGTAGCCAGATGCATAAGCACGGGATCGAGCCGGTGATTGCGGTTGGCAATGACTATCGCGACTATTCTCTGTCGATCAAGAACGCGCTGATCGTGGGGCTGATGCAGGCAGGTATTCAGGTCAAAGATATCGGCCCGGCGCTCAGCCCTATGGCCTATTTTGCGCAATTCCATCTGGATGTGCCTGCGGTGGCGATGGTGACGGCCAGCCACAATCCAAACGGTTGGACCGGCGTCAAAATGGGCTTTGACCGCCCCCTGACCCATGGTCCCGACGAAATGTCAGAACTGCGTGACATCGTCCTGAACGGCGAAGGCGTTGCGCGTGCAGGCGGGTCCTATGAATTCGTTGATGGCGTGAAAGAGGCCTATATCGACGATCTGATTGGTGACTTCAAAATGTCCCGCCCGCTCAAGGTCGTGTGTGCCGCAGGCAATGGAACAGCCGCCGCCTTTGCACCTGAAATCTTTGAACGCATTGGTGTCGAGGTCGTACCGAGCCATACAGAGCTGGATTACACATTCCCCAACTACAACCCGAACCCCGAGGCCATGGAAATGCTGCATGACATGGCCGACACGGTCAAAGCCAGCGGTGCTGATCTGGCCCTTGGCTTTGATGGGGATGGCGATCGATGCGGGGTAGTGGATGACGAAGGCGAAGAGATTTTCGCCGACAAAGTCGGTGTCATCATGGCCCGCGATCTGGCCAAGCTCTATCCGGGATCGACCTTTGTGGCTGATGTGAAATCGACGGGACTGTTCGCCAGTGATCCTGAGCTACAGGCCCATGGGGTGAAAGCCGACTACTGGAAAACCGGTCACAGCCATATGAAGCGCCGGGTCAAGGAAATCGGCGCACTGGCCGGGTTTGAGAAATCGGGTCACTACTTTCTGGCCGAACCGGTGGGGCGCGGATATGACTGCGGCATGCGCGTGGCGGTGGAAATCTGCAAGCTGATGGACCGCAATCCGGATCAGAGCATGTCCGACCTGCGCAAAGCGCTGCCCAAAACGTGGTCCACACCCACAATGTCGCCGTACGCCGCTGATACCGAGAAATACGATATTCTGCAGCGGTTGGTCGAGAAACTGGTCGCCAAGGCCGACGCGGGTGAGAGCTTTGCCGGTCGTGCGATCAAAGAGGTCGTGACCGTCAATGGCGCGCGGGTCATTCTGGACAATGGCAGCTGGGGGCTGGTGCGCGCGTCTTCGAACACCCCGAACCTTGTCGTGGTTTGTGAAAGCAGTGAAAGCGAAGACGAGATGCGCGCGATCTTTGCCGATATCGACGCCGTTATCCGCACCGAACCCGGCGTTGGCGACTACGATCAGACAATCTGATCTTTCGGGGGCGTGGTGCGCCCCCGGCTAATCCCCGCCAAGCAGCTTCAGAAGGCCTTTCTTGGCCTCCTCCTCAAGCTTCTTCTTCAACGCATCCTCGACCTGCCCGGTTTCGGTAATCGTGGTATCAAGCTCGTCCCCAACCTTTTGTAAAACCTTATTCTTGGCGTCATCCTCCAGCTCTTTGATCTTGCCCTCGGCGGCGGCTTCGATGACTTTGCTCAGATCCGGCTTGATCGAAGGGTTGCTCCATGGTCCCACGATCCGAACCGGGACTGAGATGCCCTGACCCGAATTGGCCCGCAAGGCTACGGGTGTGAACAGATAATCAATGTCACGCGCGCCCAGACCCACGCGCCCAGACCCATCCGCGCGGAAATTGTCCAGTTGCATCAGCAGATCGTTATTCGTCAGATCACCGTTTTGCATCGTGAAACTGGCCGTCAGACTGTTGAATACAGTCGTTCCGCCCGCGCCCTCACCGCGGCCCATCAGCCGGTCAAGATCGAGCCCCGAGATTACCCCTTTGCCCACATCGATACGGCCTTTGCCATTCAGCGAGCGCATGATCTGATCTTCAGTCTGCCCAACCCCCAGAAACTCAAGCGTGCCCGAGCCAGTTCCGGATAAGCGTTCGATATCCCCCAGCGTGGTCAACGCCTCTTTGATATCGATATTGTCAGCCTTCAGATTGCCGCCAACCGACAGGCCATTGCGGTTGTTGGCGACGACCTGACCGTTCAGTTGGCCCGAAAACAATGAAGCCGGTTGCATCTTGAGAACTGCGCGCGAGCGGTCGAGGCTGAGCATCAGATCACTTTGCCCAAACCGCATGCCCGGCACTGCAATTGAGTTAGCCTGCAAGCGGATTGTTCCATTCGCCAGCGCCAGAAACGAGGCATCGATCGGTTGTTTCGACCATCCGTCCGAACCCGACCCTCCACCAGATGATCCCTCTCCCGCCACTTTCGACAGATCGAGATCACCGGCCTTCAGACGCGCGGTAATCTGCGGCGGATCGGATATCTGGATGTCTGCTTCGCCATCCAACCGATTGCTATCCAGAATCGTGACCATATCGCGCAAGGAAATCCGGCCATCACTGGTATAGGTCATCTGCCCCGAGACCGAAGCCACACGCCCCAAGCCTTCGGGTACCGTTACACCGCCCTGCCCGAACGCAGCCAGCATCTTATGCGTGTCACGCGCTGTAACTGTGGTCTTGCCATCCATTTCACCAGCCAGATTCACCCGGCCTGAGAACTGAACATCTCCGCCCGGAGCGGTCAGGCTCAGTTCAAGTGGTGTCACCACCCCGTTGGAAAAGGCAGGCAAGTCGGGGATCGTCAGGTCGACTTCTACCGCACCTCCAGGCACGGGCATGCTGGCTTGCATCTCCATAGGGTCGGTGATGCCGGGCCAGCGCGCAGACAGGTCGACATTGGCAAAATCCATGCTGATCGCGCCGTCCTCGACATAGACCAGCCGGGCATCAGTTAGCTCCAGCCTCTCCAACGTGACCGGTCGGCTTTCAGCAGCTTGCGCCGATCCACTGGTGCCGGAGGAATTGTCAGGCTGATGCAGTTCCCAGTTCCCGCGCCCCTCCGACCGCTCCAATCGCAGCACCGGACTGTCGGCCAGCACCCGCTTGATGCGGATATCCCCCGACAGCAACGCAGAGGCATCAACCCCAACGGCCAGACTTTGCGCGCTGAGCATCGGCTCTGACCCGGCCCAGGGTGCATTGCCGAAGGTAACCGGCCCGGTTTCCATCCCCAAAACCGGCCAGAAAGACAGCCGGACATCGCCCGACAGCTTCAAATCACGACCCGTTTGCGCTTTGACCTGCTCGGCCAGAATGGTCGCCAGCTTGTCACCGGGCATCAGCAGCAACGCGCCAATGACCAGCCCGA
The DNA here is from genome assembly GCF_056537345.1 of Ruegeria sp. CF4. Lineage (NCBI taxonomy): Bacteria > Pseudomonadati > Pseudomonadota > Alphaproteobacteria > Rhodobacterales > Roseobacteraceae > Ruegeria > Ruegeria sp. CF4. The sequence goes on from NZ_JBQFRJ010000004.1 coordinate 270,923, forward strand.
AGGCCGCAACCAAAAGGAAAACGATACGAATGAGCCACCTCATGGGTCTGCCTTTCCGGCTTATCTGCTCTGTTTCAAGTCAGCCCTGTGCGGGCAATATTTGCAAGGGGAAGCTTTCCCCTCTATATGCCCGGCCATGAGTACGAACCCACCAAACCTCCGCCCTGATCTGGCCCCTTCGGCACAGATCACTGATACTCCGCGACGGGGCCAGCCCACCCTTGGGATGGTGTCTTTGGGATGCCCCAAGGCTCTGGTCGACAGTGAACGTATTCTGACCCGGCTACGGGCCGAAGGATACGGCATTTCGCCGGATTATGCGGGCGCCGATGCCGTGATTGTGAACACCTGCGGGTTTCTGGACAGCGCCAAAGCCGAGTCGCTGGAGGCCATCGGCGAAGCGCTGGTTGAGAACGGCAAGGTTATCGTGACGGGCTGTCTGGGGGCCGAGCCGGACTATATCCGCGAACACCATCCCAGGATTTTGGCCGTCACCGGACCTCATCAATACGAACAGGTACTGGATGCGGTCCACGCCGCCGTGCCGCCAGACCCGAACCCCTATGTCGATCTGCTGCCCGCCTCTGGCGTCAAGCTGACGCCGCGCCATTACAGCTATCTCAAGATTTCCGAGGGCTGTAACCACAAGTGCAAGTTCTGCATCATTCCCGATATGCGCGGCAAGCTCGCCAGTCGCTCAGCCCATGCGGTGCTGCGCGAAGCCGAGAAACTGGTCGACAACGGCGTGCGCGAGTTGCTCGTGATCTCGCAGGACACCTCGGCTTATGGGCTGGACCGCAAATATGACATGAACCCGTGGAAAGACCGCGAGGTGCGCAGCCATATCACCGATCTGGCACGGGAGCTGGGGCAGTTCGACGCCTGGGTAAGGTTGCACTATGTCTACCCTTATCCGCATGTGCGCGATTTGATTCCCCTGATGGCGGATGCGGGCTGCAATTTGCTGCCCTATCTCGACATTCCGTTCCAACATGCCCACCCGGATGTTCTGAAACGCATGGCTCGTCCTGCAGCGGGGGCAAAAACGTTGGATGAAATCACAGCGTGGCGCGCCATCTGCCCGGACATCACCCTGCGCTCGACCTTCATCGTCGGTTATCCCGGCGAAACCGAAGCTGAATTCCAAACTCTGCTGGACTGGATGGATGAGGCGCAACTGGATCGCGTCGGCTGTTTCCAGTATGAAAACGTGGACGGTGCCCGGTCGAACGACCTGCCGGATCACGTCCCTGCCGAGCTAAAGCAAGAGCGCTGGGATCGGTTCATGGAGAAGGCACAGGCCATTTCCGAGGCGAAACTGGCGGCGAAGGTTGGTCAGACGCTTGAGGTGATCGTCGATGAGATCGATGACGAAGCCGCAACCTGCCGGACCAAATCAGATGCGCCCGAGATTGACGGAAATCTGTTTATCGACGAGGGGTTCGAGGCTCTGAAGCCCGGAGATATCGTCTCGGTCGAAGTCGATGAAGCTGGCGAGTATGATCTGTGGGGGCGGCTGCAGTCGTCAGGCTGAACGCTCAGAACAACCCGATCAGCGCGAACACCCATGCCACGCCTGCTGCAATGGCGGTCAGCGCAACCGCTGCGCTGGCTGCGTCTTTGGCCTGCCCCGCAAGAGCATGGTGATCGGTTGAGGTGTGATCGACAGCACGTTCGATGGCGGTATTGAACAGCTCGGTCACCAGCACCAGCAAACCCATGATCAGAATCAGCGCCCGTTCTGTCGGGCCCAATGGCAGAAGAAACGCAAGCGCGGCCGAGATCAGATTGGCCCAGCCCCAGCTCCGAAAGGAATACTCGTCACGCCATGTGGCGCGCAGGCCCTGCCAGCTCCAGCGGGTGCGGTCATTCAGGCGGGTAAAGAAATTTCGCATAGGTCCGTCCGGTGGAAATTCGTGACCACAGGTTCAGCAGCGACTGTGAAAAGGCAAGAAAAAACCGCCTCGAATGCGGCGGTCTAAGCGGTACGGATGCAGACGGCCCCAACCGGGACCGCCTGCAGGCGATTTATTGTGTGACCGGATTACAGACAGTCTGGCCCGCTTCGGTCGTGGCCAGTTCATAGCCTGCCGCACAGCTGGGCGTACCGTACTTATCATAATCAGGCTGGATGTAGACCGGGGTCGGCTCTTCCTGCTGCGAGCATGCAGTCAGAACAACAGCTGTAGCGCAGATGGCAGCAAATTTCAGTTTCATGTCCGTCAATCCTCTATTACTTTTCTGATATTGCCCAGTTTTTCGGGGCCGGTGTCAGAATAAGACCAAGTTACTGATCTGGCAACCGAATCGATCACGAGGTTGTGAATTAAGGCGGAACGACGCTGGGGCCGCGATCTGAACCGGTGCTCTATCCTTTTCATTTCCACGCTCTACACTGTGTTTCTGATGCCAGCCAACAACGGAGACGCCAAATGTCAGATGCGCCGATCATTGCTCAAAAAGGTCCCTTTCCGGTCGAAGTGACCAAGGGAAAAACCTATTTCTGGTGCGCGTGCGGCAAATCCCAACGTCAGCCATTCTGTGATGGCTCGCATAAGGATACCGGGCTGGAGCCGATGAAATACACCGCTGAGAGTGACAAGAAGCTGTTCTTCTGCGGCTGCAAACACAGCACAAATCCACCACTGTGTGACGGATCTCACGCCGAACTGTAAGGCGATCAAAGCAGGTCGTTCAGCGGTTTCGAATTGGCGCAGAACGCAGGTGCTTCCTTGGCCCGTGACTGCTGGGCTGCGAGCCAGACCTGACATTTCTCGCTGCAATCAGAGGCGCGGCAGCGGGTTACGATTTGGGCATAGTCGTCGGGGGTCAGTTTACCTTCGGCCATCGCTTCGGTCAGGGATACCCCCATACAGCGTGCGACCGAGCGTGTTAGCCAGAAATGCGTTTCGATTTCCCCCAATGGAACCTGTGGCATCTGCTCACCTATGACTCTCGGAGCTTCAGCGCCGTAAACCGATCCCGGTTCGGGCAGGTGCAAGGCGCGCGTTCTGCGGTTTTGTTGTCATCCATCCAGTCCGGGCAGGCACACGCCCATTCGCATCCGCGGCAAAGCTGAATCATCTCGGCCCAATCCTGCTGGCTCAGATGACCATCACGATGCGCTGCGACCAAATCTGTACCGGTCGTGCGTGCCATGCGCAGCACCAACCTGAGATGTGTCATCACCTGACCGAGCTGTGTCATGACAGCCCCCGAGCCTAGGGTATCAACCGCTGCAACAACTCCTGGTTTCGGCAATATTCCGGGGTTCGGGACGCGGCCGGAGTTTCTGCCAGAAACGATTCGCAGTGACCTGGGTTGGGGCAGCCTGTACAGCGCAGGACGGCCTCTGATATTTCATCAATTCGCAAGGCACCGTCGAGTGCGGCTTCCTGCAGATCTACGCCCAGCGTTGTGGCCATCTCGTCCACAAGACCGGCATGACGTTTGAGCGTTTCGCGGTGGGACATGCGGTTTCCTTTCCCTGTCACGCTTTTGGGAAAGCTATCCGATCCGGCCAAGCGCGCCTTGACTCAGGTCAAAGGCCCAAATGATCCAGATAGGCCCGTGTCGCGTCCTGAACCCTTCGAAACCGGTCACCGCCAAGTTTCTTACCGCCATACCAACGGGTTACGATGATGACGTGGTCCGACAACCCGGCCCGTTCCATCATCCGCAAAATCACCATCGCGGCGCCGGTTTCCCCGTCGTCCGCCTTAAGTGCTCCTGTCGGCAGCATCGCCGCCCAGGTGTTATGCGTGGCCTTGGCATAGGCTTTGTCGGATTTCAGATCGACGAGCACGGCATCCACCTCGGCCCGACTGGTAACCTGTGCACCCGTCACGGCGTATTTTGATCCTCGATCGCTGAGGACGACGCCCAGCTGCGTCAAACCCGCCATTACTGCAATCCCAACTGACGCGCTGTTTGCAAGACCGCCTCGACCCGTTTGGCATTGGGCGGATGCGTGGCGAGGAACCGGTCACCCGGATCGGGAATGCGCTGAAAGAACATCATGCCGACCAGTGGATCATACCCGGCCGAATGGGTGATCACCGTGCCCAACTGATCTGCCTCCAATTCAAACTGTTGCGTGTAGTTTTGAACGCCGACCTGAGCCCCCAATTTCTGCGCCCGTTCGATGCCTGCCGTATCCTCGCCCCGTTCTCGCGCGAGATCGCCGAAGATTTTCGCGCTTTCCTTCGCATTGGCCGCCTGCCGCGCGATATGGCCCAGAACGTGATGCGCAGCCTCGTGGCTCATGACAAAAGCAATTTCATCAGCGTTTTGCGCCGACCGGATCATCGGTTGAGTGAAGATAATCAGCGGACGGCCATCGTCATCCAGCGTCTGGAATGCATTGGCAGGTGCATTGGGATTCAGATCGACCAATACGACAAAGTCGCAATTGCTTGAGGGCGCACGGCGGCGGCACTCTTTTCCGGCAGCAATCGCAACATCGCGCCCGACTTTCTCAAAGCTGCGTGCCGTGGCCTTCTTGCTCGTTGAGTTTGGCTTCCAGTTCTCGGCTGGAACCGCTACCAAAGACGGAGTGTCACACGCGGCCAGAAGCAACACCAACATCAGGGCAAGACGGCGCATTGGGGTTCCTTTCAGGCGCTTCGACCGAGGCCGAGCATAACCCGGCTTACCAGACGGGACCACCGCGGATTGCACGCCTATCGGGTTGCATTACAGCCCCGTGATCGGCACTCTGCATTCATGTTTTCTATCGAACACGAATTTGACTCGACGGTCATCACGCTGGTGGATGAAGGCGCAAAGCCTTTGCAGGAAGATATTGTGATCAACAGCTTCGCCGAATGCGTAACAATCGAGCAGTTGGACACCCGCACCGACCAGATCCAAAAGATCACGCTGTCGCCTGAACAGGTACGTGATCTGGCCGCGGCACTGGACCTGCCTGAAGGTGTTTACCAGATTCGCGAAACCGATGGTCCCAAGGAATAGCAGTTAAGTTCTGCCCTGGTAACCGATCACGGACAGTATTTCCGATTGAATTTGTCATCCTTTCGGGGGCAGTTTGCCCTTGAAAGCGGTCGGCATGCCTCCGACATACAGACTGCCCATGTGAAGGAAGTTAACATATGTCCCTGAAGAACCAAGCTGCGTTGGATTTTCTACAAGTGCGCCGCTCGCGCCCGGCGAAGACCCTGGTCGCGCCTGCCCCGACCCGCGATGAGCTGTTGCCCCTGCTCACAGCCGCCGCGCGCAGTCCGGATCATGGCAAGCTTGAACCCTGGCGGTTTGTTGTCATTGAAAAGGGCGCAATGCAGCGTTTGGCCGAGCTGACCGAGACCCGCGGTCAATCTCTCGGCAAGACCCCGGAAGACATTACAAAGGCCCGCAGCCAGTTTGACATGGGACATCTGGCAGTCGCGATCATCGAGGTACAGAAACCTTCGGACAAGATCCCGGCAATCGAACAGACCTATTCCGCCGGAGCCGTCTGCCTGGCGCTTCTGAACGCCGCGTTGGCAGCCGGTTGGGGTGCGAACTGGCTGTCGGGTTGGCAATCCCATGATCGCGCGTTTTGTCAGGCGGCGCTGGGTCTGACGGACAACGAATCCATCGCGGGTTTCATTCACATCGCGACCGAGGGTACGGCTCCACCCGAACGGCCACGCCCCGATATCACCGCCCTGACCCAGTGGGTTTCGGAATGATCATCATTCATTCGTTTCTTCAGGCGCTCGGCCAAATCGGTGATCCCCGGTTCCGCAAGGTGCTGCTGCTGGGTGTCGGATTGACCTTCGCGTTGCTGGTAGCGGCCTATGCCGGATTTCTCTGGCTGATCAATGTTCTGGTCGGGGAACAAGCGACACTGCCGATACTGGGAGAGGTGACATGGCTGAACGATCTGCTCAGCGTGTCGTCGTTTCTGCTGATGATGGTGCTGTCAGTATTCCTGATGGTGCCGGTGGCGTCTGCGATCACATCCATGTTTCTCGACGAAGTAGCTCAAGCAGTCGAGGACCGGCACTATCCCGGCTTGCCTCCGGCCCAACGTATTCCCTTTGGTGATGCGCTGCGTGACACGCTCAGCTTTCTGGGTGTCCTGATCGTCGCCAATCTCCTGGCTCTGATCCTCTACGCCGTGTTCTCGCCTTTCGCGTTGTTCATTTTCTGGGGCATGAACGGTTTTCTGCTGGGACGAGAGTATTTCACCCTCGCCGCCATGCGCCGATTAGGCCGCGAAGGGGCACGGAAACTGCGCGCAAAACACAGCCTCACCATCTGGGTGGCAGGGATTCTGATGGCCGTTCCCTTGTCGGTACCGTTGGTGAACCTGCTGATCCCGATCCTGGGGGCCGCAACTTTCACCCATCTCTATCACGGTTTGTCTAACACGCGCGCCTGAAGCGCTACTCGCGCGGTTCCAGCTGATTGAGCCAGTCGAAATCGCGCACCGAGATCAGACCAGAAATGATGATGCCTGCGATGATCGCCCAAAGAATCACTGTTATCCCCGTGGTGATCCAGAGCTTCTTTTTCATGTGATGCACTTCCGGCGCACCCGCATGGGTGCCCGGAACGATATCCCCAAGGTCACCCTGCGTTTTAATCCGTATCGGCAGTACGATCAGCAGGGTCAGAAACCAGATGACCGCAAACAGGACCAGAGCAGCAGTGATCGTCATCGGCGTCAGACCTGTTCCAACTCAACCAGGCAACCGTTGAAATCCTTGGGGTGCAGGAACAGAACCGGTTTGCCATGAGCACCGATCTTAGGTTCACCCGACCCAAGAACGCGCGCGCCGGTCTCTTTCAGGTGGTCGCGTGCGGCGATGATGTCCTCGACCTCATAGCAAACGTGGTGGATGCCACCCGACGGGTTCTTTTTGAGGAATCCGTTGATCGGACTGTTTTCACCCAACGGGTACAGGAGTTCGATCTTGGTGTTGGGCAGTTCGATGAACACGACAGTCACCCCATGATCGGGCTCATCCTGCGGCGCGCCAACCTTGGCCCCCAAAGCGTTGCGATACTGGGCTGAAGCGGCCTCGAGGTCGGGAACCGCGATGGCAACATGGTTGAGACGACCGATCATGGAACTCTCCTTCCGTTCTGCGTTGCAGCGGTTATGGGGTCTGTCCCGTCAAAGGGCAAGTGCGCCAAAACGCGCGTTAACCCTGTATTAGCCGGAAGTTCCTAGCGTGAGGCATCTGCTAATCAGGAGTTCTGCCATGGACGATTCGGGACCTTTCGCCCCTCCGGCGCTGGCCACCAAGATGCGGCCGCTGCTGGGCCAGACCATCCTTGTGGTCGAAGACAGCCGCTATGCCTGCGATGCAATTCGCTTGATGTGCCTGCACAGCGGTGCACGTATCCGACGTGCGGACTGCCTGAAATCGGCACGGCGTCATCTGCAGATATACCGTCCCTCGGTGCTGATCGTCGATATGGGGCTGCCGGACGGCTCTGGCGCTGATCTGATCGCTGAACTCACCCACGCGGTGCCGCGAATAGCGGTCATCCTCGGCATGTCAGGCGATGACAATTCCAAATCGGTCGCCTTGCGTGCGGGGGCAGATGGATTTCTGGCCAAACCTCTGAACTCACTATCCTATTTCCAAAAAACAATCCTTGAGCTTTTGCCCGAAGATCGCCGACCCAGCGACTTAGATGCGGTGCGCGATGAAATCGTTCATCCTGATCCTCTGGCTTATCAAGACGATATGGCCCATATCGCTGATGTGCTGACCGGACCGACCAATCAGCAAACACTGGATTACGCGGCGCAGTTTCTGCAAAGCGTGGCGCGGGATGCACAGGACACTGTCCTCGAAGATGCAGCACTTCGGCTTGCCGCATCGCGAAGGCAGGGGGCTCCGGTCACGGCTCAAGCGGCGCGGGTCGCTGGCCTTGTGCAGGAACGCCTCGAACGGCAGGAGGCGATCTGAGATGCTGACGGCCTATTTCCTGACTGCATCCTTCTTGTTTATCTGGCTTTACCGCCAGACGCGTCAGACCGCGAAGCATATCCGCAGCAATCGTCGGAACATGCATAACCCGCTAGACTGACGTCTGGCGTAAATCTTCGACACTCATAACGAAAACCGCCCGCGCGAGGCGGGCGGTTTCGATCAGTCCTGCGGGATAATGCGCAGACCCAGCTCCATCAACTGATCCGAAGTCGGATCGGACGGCGCATCCATCATCAGGTCTTCGGCGCGCTGGTTCATCGGGAACATCATGACCTCGCGGATGTTGGCCTCATCGGCCAGCAGCATTACGATCCGGTCGATCCCTGCGGCACAGCCCCCGTGCGGTGGGGCGCCGTAGTGGAAGGCATTAAACAGAGCACCAAAACGGGATTTGACCTCATCCTCGCCGTAACCAGCCAGTTCGAAGGCTTTCAGCATAATCTCGGGTTTGTGGTTCCGGATCGCGCCCGAGACCAGCTCGTACCCGTTACAGGCCAGATCGTACTGATAGCCGCGTACGTCCAGAGGGTTGCCCTGCAAAGCGTCCATGCCGCCCTGCGGCATCGAGAACGGGTTGTGTTCGAAGTCGATCGCGCCAGTTTCTTCGTCTTGCTCGTAGATCGGGAAATCCACGATCCACGCGAAAGCAAATCGATCTTTCTCGGTCAGGTTCAGATCCTCACCGATCACGTCACGGGCCTTGCCAGCGACCTTTTCAAAGGCTTTCGGCTTGCCACCTAAGAAGAAGGCGGCATCGCCAACGCCCAGCCCCAGTTGCTGACGGATCGCCTCGGTACGCTCTGGGCCAATGTTCTTGGCCAGAGGTCCCGCAGCCTCCATTCCTTCGCCCTGATCGCGCCAGAAGATGTAGCCCATTCCGGGCAGACCTTCTTTCTGCGCAAACGCGTTCATGCGGTCACAGAATTTACGGCTGCCACCGGTCGGCGCCGGGATGGCGCGGATTTCGGTGCCCTCTTGCTCCAACAGCTTCGCGAAAATCGCGAAGCCAGACCCGCGGAAGTGGTCGGAGACCACTTGCATTTTAATAGGATTGCGCAGGTCGGGCTTGTCAGTGCCATACCACAGCGCTGAATCCTTGTAGGAGATTTGCGGCCATTCCTGATCGACTTTGCGGCCACCACCAAACTCTTCAAACACACCCGTGAGAACGGGTTGGATGGTGTCGAACACGTCTTGTTGCTCAACAAACGACATCTCGAGGTCGAGTTGGTAGAAATCGGTCGGCGAGCGGTCGGCGCGCGGGTCTTCGTCACGGAAGCACGGCGCGATCTGGAAATATTTGTCGAAACCCGACACCATAATCAGCTGCTTGAACTGCTGCGGTGCCTGCGGCAGCGCATAGAACTTGCCCGGATGCAGGCGCGATGGCACCAGAAAGTCGCGCGCGCCTTCGGGCGACGAGGCGGTGATGATTGGCGTCTGATATTCGCGGAACCCCTGATCCCACATCCGACGGCGCATCGAGGCGACAACGTCCGAGCGCAGGGTCATGTTCTGCTGCATCGCCTCGCGACGCAGATCCAGATAGCGATAGCGCAGACGCGTTTCCTCGGGGTATTCCTGATCCCCGAAGACCATCAGCGGCAACTCATCAGCGGCACCCAGAACTTCCAGCTCACGCACATAAACTTCGATCTCGCCGGTGGGCAGCTTAGGGTTCACCAGATCAGCGTCGCGGGCTTTGACCGTGCCATCAATGCGGATACACCACTCGGACCGCACTTTCTCCAGCTCAGCAAAGGCCGCGCTGTCGCCGTCGCACAGAACCTGCGTTACGCCGAAATGGTCGCGCAGGTCGATGAACAGCACGCCGCCGTGATCTCGGACACGATGCACCCAACCGGACAGGCGGACGGTTTCACCGACATTGGCGGCGGTCAGAGCGGCGCAGGTGTGGCTGCGGTAGGCGTGCATGGATCATATCCCTTCGGGCGCAGAATTCGTCGCGCCGATACACCCCGTCGGGCATAGAAAGTCAAGGCAGGTCGCGCCGTCAAAACGGCCTTTGCACGTTGCCCGAGTAGAAATAGATCCCCAATCCTGCTGCAAAGATGATGTTGCCCGCGATGGCGTGCAACAAAACGGCGTAGAAGAACGACCCTCGCTTGTCGTAGGCCCAGGTAAATAGCAACCCTCCGACAAATGTCATGATGGCAACGATCCAGCTCCAATACATCAGGTGAGCGAGCGAAAAGAGTGCCGCGTTGAGCCAATAGGCGGCATATCCCTTCGGCAGGATTGCGTGATAGCGGCGAAAGAACAGCGCGCGAAACAGCAACTCTTGCGGCAAGGCCGAAGCGAGCGGGTAACCGACCCAGATGAAGGCCAGCAACTCGGGCCGGTGCTTCAACAGGGCAAAGGCAGCTTGCGGTCGCAGTGTCAGGACAAGGGTTGAGCAGACGGATGCCATCGCAATTGTGAACAGCAGAACCTCGCCCCAGGACCAGTTTCGCCAGCCATAGCGAAGCTCGGCCCACGAAAATCCGGGCGTGCTGTGCAGCAAGACAATACCCAACCCGGTGAACGCAAAGAGCGACGGAAACATCCAATCTGGTGGAAAGAGCACTGCGATCAGAACCGGTACGGCGAAGTAGAACAGCCCAAACTCGAGCTTCAGTCGCTGCACGGCAGCTGGGCGCGCAGCCCATTCGTTTTGCCTGCTCACGGTGTTACAAGCTCCGCCCGGATCAACCCTCGCAGCGAATTGCCGAAGTGGATCGTTTGCGCCTTCTGCAGATCGGCCAGGGTCAGCACCGCCTCTGTCGTGTTATCGTGCTCCAGCATCTCTTCGCGCAGAACTCCAGGCAAAACCCCACTGGACAGTGCAGGCGTCAGGCACGGCCCGCCGGGCATCTCAAGAAACAGATTGGTGATCGTGCCTTCGCATACCTCATCTCGTTCATTGAGAAACAAGAGCTCATCAACACCAGCAGGCAGGTTCGCACGCGCTCTGTCATAGATAGCCCGACGGGTGGTTTTGTGCCGCAGCCAGATATCCGACGAAGAAAGGCGCTGCTCAGCCACACCGACACGCCAGAGCGGCGGGTTCGGGGCCAAATCTCCGGCCGTCAAATCGAGTTTTCCGCATGCATCCAATGTCAGGCGACAACGCAGCGGGGTTTTCCCAGATACCGAATTCACGACCGCCTGAGCAGCGGTCCAGTCGAAGTCAATCTGGAACGCCTTGGCTGAGCGGGCCATACGGGACAAATGACGATCCAGCCGCACAAGCCCTTGCCCCGGCCGAAAAGCCAGCGTTTCGATCAGACGGAAATCAAGCTCAGCTGGTGGGCGAAGCGGGCTTTCCATAGCGCCTCCTCATATTCCGATGGGGCGGTGCTGTCCCAGACCAGCCCGCCGCCCACGTTCAGGGTTGCCTTGCCGTCCTCGACCATGAGCGTCCGGATGGCCACATTGAATTCAGACCGTCCATCAGGCGCGGCCCATCCGATGGTGCCGCAATAAACATCGCGCGGCCATGGCTCCAACTCCGACAATATCTCCATGGCGCGAATTTTTGGCGCGCCGGTGATTGAGCCGCAGGGAAACAGTGCCGTCAGAATATCCGATAGGCCAACCCCAAGATGTAATTGCGCCTGCACCAGCGATACCATCTGATGAACCGTCGCATAGGTTTCGACCTTGAACAGTTCGGGCACTTTGACCGAGCCCGCCAGCGCCACGCGGCTGATATCGTTGCGCAGCAGGTCGACGATCATCAGGTTCTCAGCGCGGTTCTTTTCATCTGATGACAAGAAAGCCCTACGACGTTCATCTTCGACCGGGTCCTCGCTGCGCGGCTGGGTTCCTTTCATCGGGCGCGTTTCGATCCGGCCCTCGGCATCGGTGCGAAAAAACAACTCAGGAGACCGGCTGAGCAGGTCGGGTAACCCCTCCTGCTCGACCAAAGCACCGTGACCAACAGGCTGACCAGCTGTGAGCGTCGCATACAGTGCGTCTGACTCTCCGGTCACCTCAAGGTCGATTGGAAACGTCAGATTCGCCTGATAGATATCACCGGCGCCAATAGCGTCGTGCACCGTCCGGAAGGCCTGTGTATACCTGGCCTCATCCCAGCGGGGCTGAAACGCCGTGACACCGCCCAAGTCCTTTGGCAGACCAACGCGATCCGGCTCTCCGAACACGCCAAAACACAGCAGCGGCAGCCGTCGCCCCTCGGGCAGGCGATCCGCCAGACGCGGCTCCAACACATAACCCAGTTCATAGCTTGCGTAGCCGGCCAGCCAGGCCCCATCTGCACGCGCCTGATCGAGCGCCGCCAGAGCCTGGGGCACCTCCTCCGCACTATCCGCGCGGATGATTTTGGATGGACGCTCAAACCGGGTGCCACGCCCGGCTGGTCCCTGATCGAAACGAATACGCAAGTGCATCCTCATTTGCCGTGCTGCGCGATATAGAGGATACGCCAGCAGGTGAAAGGGGGGAAAGCGGCAATTTCGCCCCTGTTTCCGATAGCTCTTGCACCTTTTCGCGCGGTCCCTATAACGCAGGACAATTTGGGCGCTGGGGCGGTGCCCTGACTCGCGGACAATCGAAGGAACAAGGCCATGCCGAGAAGAACCGACATCCAGTCGATCATGATAATCGGGGCGGGCCCCATTGTTATCGGTCAAGCTTGCGAGTTCGACTATTCCGGCGCTCAGGCTTGTAAAGCGCTGCGTGAAGAAGGCTACCGGGTCATTCTGGTGAACTCGAACCCCGCGACGATCATGACCGATCCCGGTCTGGCGGACGCGACTTATATCGAGCCGATTACCCCAGAAGTTGTTGCCAAGATTATCGAGAAAGAACGCCCCGATGCCTTGCTGCCCACTATGGGCGGACAGACCGGCCTGAATACCTCGCTGGCGCTGGAAGAGATGGGCGTTCTGGACAAGTTCGGCGTTGAGATGATCGGCGCCAAGCGCGACGCCATCGAGATGGCCGAAGACCGCGCCCTGTTCCGCGAGGCGATGGACCGGTTAGGTCTTGAGAACCCTAAGGCGACCATCGTCACCGCCCCCAAACGTGAAGACGGCTCCACCGATCTGGACGCCGGTGTCCAGATGGCACTGGATGAGCTTGAGGAAATCGGCCTTCCCGCCATCATCCGCCCTGCCTTTACACTGGGCGGCACCGGCGGCGGTGTGGCTTATAACCGTGAGGATTACATCCATTTTTGCCGCTCGGGCATGGATGCGTCTCCGGTGAACCAGATCCTCGTCGACGAAAGCCTGCTGGGCTGGAAGGAATACGAGATGGAGGTGGTGCGCGACACTGCCGACAACGCCATCATCGTCTGTTCCATCGAAAACGTCGACCCGATGGGCGTGCACACCGGTGACTCGATCACCGTGGCCCCAGCGCTGACACTGACCGACAAAGAATACCAGATCATGCGCAACGGCTCGATTGCTGTTCTGCGCGAGATCGGCGTCGAGACCGGTGGTTCGAACGTACAATGGGCGATCAACCCCGATGATGGCCGTATGGTTGTGATCGAGATGAACCCGCGGGTGTCGCGGTCGTCCGCTCTGGCCTCCAAGGCGACCGGTTTCCCGATTGCCAAGATCGCGGCCAAACTGGCCGTGGGCTACACGCTGGACGAGCTGGACAACGACATCACTAAGGTCACCCCGGCCTCGTTCGAGCCGACCATCGACTATGTCGTCACCAAAATCCCGAAATTCGCATTTGAGAAATTCCCCGGCTCCGAGCCCTATCTGACCACCGCCATGAAATCGGTCGGTGAAGCGATGTCCATCGGACGCACCATCCACGAATCGATGCAAAAGGCGCTGGCCTCGATGGAATCGGGCCTGACCGGCTTTGACGAGATCGAGATACCTGGCCTGAACGTCGGCGTCTGGGAAATGGCCGATGACAAGGCCGCCGTGATCAAGGCAATCAGCCAGCAGACCCCCGACCGTCTGCGCACCATCGCACAAGCGATGCGTCACGGTCTGACTGATGACGAAATCTTTGGTGTCACAAAATTCGACCCATGGTTCCTGACTCGCATCCGCGAGATCATCGAAGCCGAGCGTCAGGTCCGCAAAGACGGGCTTCCCGTTACCGAAGAGGGCATTCGCGCGCTGAAAATGCTCGGTTTCACCGACGCACGTCTGGGCAACCTGACCGGCCGTGACGAAGACAATGTCCGCCGCGCCCGGCGCAATCTGGGCGTCAATGCCGTGTTCAAACGCATCGACACCTGCGCGGCCGAGTTCGAGGCCCAGACGCCCTACATGTACTCGACCTACGAAGCCCCCATGATGGGTGACGTCGAATGCGAGGCACGCCCAAGCGACCGCAAAAAGGTCGTCATCCTCGGCGGTGGCCCGAACCGGATCGGCCAAGGCATTGAGTTCGACTATTGCTGCTGCCACGCCTGTTTCGCACTTACCGAGGCCGGGTATGAGACCATCATGGTCAACTGCAACCCCGAGACGGTCTCGACCGACTATGACACCTCGGACCGTCTGTATTTCGAACCGCTGACCTTCGAACACGTCATGGAAATCCTGACCAAAGAGCAGGAAAACGGCACGCTGCACGGTGTGATTGTTCAGTTCGGCGGCCAGACCCCGCTGAAACTGGCCAACGCTCTGGAGGCTGAAGGCATTCCGATCCTCGGCACCACGCCCGACGCGATTGACCTGGCCGAAGACCGTGAACGCTTCCAAGCGCTGGTCAACGATCTGGGCTTGAAACAGCCGAAAAACGGTATCGCCTCGACCGACGAGCAAGCGCTGGAAATTGCCGAAGAGATCGGCTTCCCGCTGGTGATCCGCCCCTCCTACGTTCTGGGCGGTCGCGCGATGGAAATCGTGCGTGATATGGATCAGCTGAAACGCTATATCAACGAGGCCGTTGTGGTTTCTGGTGACAGCCCGGTTCTGTTGGATAGCTATCTGGCGGGCGCGGTTGAACTGGACGTGGATGCGCTGTGCGATGGCACTGATGTTCACGTGGCGGGCATCATGCAGCATATCGAAGAGGCTGGCGTGCACTCGGGCGACTCGGCCTGTTCGTTGCCGCCTTATTCGCTGTCGGCTGAGATCATCGAGCAGATCAAGGATCAGGCGTTCAAATTGGCCAAGGCTTTGAATGTTGTGGGTCTGATGAACGTACAGTTCGCGATCAAGGATGATGAAATCTATCTGATCGAAGTGAACCCCCGCGCCTCGCGTACTGTACCCTTCGTGGCCAAAGCGACCGACAGCGCGATTGCATCCATCGCTGCGCGTGTCATGGCTGGTGAGAAACTGGCGAACTTCCCGCAGCGCCCCGCATATCAGGAAGGTCAGGACACCAAGATTGCCGATCAGATGACTCTGGCCGACCCGAACATGCCGTGGTTCTCGGTGAAAGAGGCCGTGATGCCTTTCGCCCGCTTCCCCGGCGTCGACACCATCCTAGGTCCGGAAATGCGCTCAACTGGCGAGGTCATGGGCTGGGACCGTGACTTCCCGCGGGCCTTCCTCAAGGCGCAAATGGGGGCTGGCATGGTCCTGCCTTCCTCGGGACGTGCGTTTATCTCAATCAAAGATGCCGACAAGGGCAAAGCAATGCTTGAGGCCGCCAATGTTCTGGTTGAGCAAGGATTTGCGTTGGTTGCGACCCGCGGCACGCAGGGCTGGCTGGAAGAACAGGGCGTCGCCTGTGAGGTGGTCAACAAGGTCTATGAGGGTCGCCCCGATGTGGTCGATATGCTGAAAGACGGTCAGGTGCAGTTGGTGATGAATACAACTGAGGGCGCGCAAGCGGTCGAGGACAGTAAGGCCATCCGCTCCATCGCGCTCTATGACAAGATTCCATATTTCACCACAGCTGCGGGATCGAACGCCGCAGCGCTGGCGATAAAGGCACAGGCCGAGGGCGATGTTGAGGTGAAATCGCTGCAGGGCTAAACCTTAGCAACAGCACGTATGAATTGACCCCGGCCTCGGCTGGGGTCTTTTTTCTTCCCCTTCGTGCTCGTGGCCCACATGATGAGAGCAAGGGGGAGCGTTCATGGATCTCTACACCACATACGGAAGCAACGACCTGCCGCGGGCCATCCGCTTTTATGATGCGATCTTTGCAGTCCTTGAGCAGCCGCGCCTGCCCGGATGGATCGATGGCTGGGCGGGATGGGGCACCGATCCCGATAGTGGAACCGGCTTTTGGATCTGCAAGCCATTCGATGGAGCACCCGCCAGCATCGGCAATGGTACAATGATCGCTTTTCCCGCAAAAAGCGCCGATCAGGTCCGGCGGTTCCATGCCATCGGTCTTGAAAACGGCGGCATGGATGAGGGAAAGCCGGGCATCAGGCCCCATTACCAACCCGATTTCTATGTGGCTTATCTGCGTGATCCTGATGGCAACAAGCTATCTTGCTTTTATTGCCATCATGATCCCGAGACAGAGGTGGGCGGCTGAATCTGCCGCCCGTTCCTATTAGTTGACCGCCAGACGACGTTTTTCTTCGCGGTTGAAGAACATCATGTAGAAGACCGGCGCGGCAACCATGGTCAGGATGGTGGCAAAAGCCAGTCCGCCCATGATCGTGACCGCCATCGACACGAAGAACGCATCCGTCAGTAGCGGAGCCATCCCCAGAATGGTGGTGATCGCCGCCAGCATCACTGGACGCAAACGCGAGACCGACGCTTCGACAATCGCAGGACGTAGGGCTTTGCCTGTGGCGCGGACCAGATCGATTTCCTCAACCAAGACGATGCCATTTTTGATCAGCATGCCAGAAAGGCTCAGCAGCCCCAGCAGCGCCGTGAAAGTGAACGGCAGGCCCGTCCCAAGCAGGCCGATGACCACGCCATTGACAGACATCGGGACCAGCAGCCAGATGATGACAGGTTGCCGGATCGCGTTGAACAACAGCACCGAGATCAACACCATGATCAGCAGGCTCAGAGGCAATTGCCGCCCGAGGCTGGCCTGCGCGTCGCCCGAATCCTCGAACTCGCCGCCCCATTCCATACTGTACCCAATCGGCAATTCCATCTCTTCAATGGCGCTGCGTACTTCGGAATGAACCTGAGCCGCAGTCATTTCGGGGGGGATGTCGGCACCAACCGTAATCGTAAGCACTCGGTCACGTCGATGAACCAGCGTGTTGAGCGCCTTGTATTCGAACCCATCCACCATCTGTTCGATGGGCACGAACCGTTCCGACTGATCGGAATAGACCACCTGATCGACAATCGAATACTCCCCATCCGCCGGACGGCGCAGGATGATCGGTATCTGGCGGTCACGCTCACGCAGAACACCCCCGGTTATGCCATCGGTCGAGAATTGCAGCGTGGCCGCGATATCCTCGCGCGTCACCCCTGCGGTCTGGGCGCGTTCGGTGGCATAGATCGGCTGCACGGCCAGTTCCTGTTCGCGCCAGTCGTGATGCACATGCAGCGCATTCGGGGACGCGGCTGACATGCGTTGCACAGCCTCATTGGCCAATTGACGCAGAACAATCGGATCACTGCCCGAGAACCGGGCCTGGATCGGATCGCCGCCACCGGGGCCAAAGATCAGGCGTTTAGTGCGGAACTCACCTTCGGGGAACTGGGCTGAGCCGAACGCCTCTAGATCGGCCTGCAGGGCAGGGATATCGTCCAGTGTCTCGGTACGGATGATCATGTGGCCATAGCTTGGGTTCGGTTTCTCTGCCGAATAAGTCAACATGAACCTTGTCGCCCCCTGCCCCACAAACGTGGCGACCGAAACGACATCATCACGTTCGGCCAGCCAGCCCTCGAACACGGCCATATCTTCGGCAGTGCGCGCAATCGGCGTTCCTTGCGGCAGCTTGTAGTGCACGAAGAACAGCGGCGTGTTCGAATTGGGGAAGAACTGCTGCTTCATCAATCCAAAGCCCGCGAAGCAGGCGACTGTGATTCCGATCAACCCGGCAACCACCAGCCAGCGGAACCGCAGCGCCCAGTTCAAGATTGCACCATAGACGCGGAACAGAATGCCGCCATAAGCGTCAATCTCACCCTCTTTGCCCTGTTTGAAGAAATAGTGCCCCAGCAGAGGCGTCACCGTGATCGCCAGCACCCAGCTCAGCAATAGTGAAATGCCGATCACGGCGAACAGCGAGAACAGGAACTCTCCGGTCGCATCAGGGCTGAGCCCGATCCCAGCGAAAGCCATGATCCCGATCACCGTTGCGCCCAGCAGCGGGATTTGCGTTTTTGAGGCCACATCTTCCGCCGCATCACGAGAATTTTTGCCCCGCAACATCGAGATCTGCATCCCTTCAGCCACAACGATGGCGTTGTCGACCAGCATCCCCATGGCGATGATCAGGGCGCCCAGCGAGATGCGCTCCATCTCAATCGAGAAAATCGACATAAAGAGCAGC
Organism: Ruegeria sp. CF4; assembly: GCF_056537345.1. Lineage (NCBI taxonomy): Bacteria > Pseudomonadati > Pseudomonadota > Alphaproteobacteria > Rhodobacterales > Roseobacteraceae > Ruegeria > Ruegeria sp. CF4. The sequence continues at coordinate 289,268 of NZ_JBQFRJ010000004.1, forward strand.
GTGCCCACAACTGTCAGCAACAGGGTGGAACCCACGACGATGGCCGCACGCCAGCCCATGAAGATGCCCAGAACCGCGACCACGATGCTGACCGACATGGCGAGGTTCAGCAGGAAGGCGTTCGAGGCCTCATCGACAACAACATGCTGCTGATAAATGGGCAGGATTTCGACACCAAAGGGAATTTCGGAATCCAACTCAGCCAGTTTGGCATCTGCGCGCTGACCAACTTCGACGATATTTTCGGTGGCCAGCCCGGCGATGCCCAACGTGAAGGCCTCGATCCCGTTGAACCGGATCATGATATCGGGATCGTTCTGCCGCCCGCGATAGACATCGGACATATCGAACAGGTTGATCACTTGCCCTTGCGACCCGACCGAAAGTCCGGCGATGGCCGACACGCTGTCCGATCCCTCAGCCGTCAGGATGGTCGTCCGATCACTACTAGACCGCAGCGAGCCCGAGGCGTTGACCGAATCCGCGTTTACGATGGCCTCGTTGATTGCCTGCAGCGGAACGTTCTGATTGACCGAGATCGACAGGTCGGGTTCGATAAAGATCGCCTCATCCGGCAAGCCCTGCACCTCGACATCAGCGACGCCGCTGACCGTCAGCAATTCGCGGCGCAGGAACGTCGCTAGCTCATGTTTTTCTGCGTCCGAGAACCCGTTGGCCGTAACCGCATAGAACAGGCCGAACACATCCCCGAACCCGTCATTCACATACGGTACGCCAACGCCTGAGGGCAGCCCGCGTGCCGCATCACGTACCTTGGCACGCAGGCGGGTCCAGATATCGGGTAGCTCGTTGCCGTCATAGGTGGACTTGATCTCAACCTCGATCAGCGACTGGCCCGGCTGATTGACAGAGGTGATAATGTCCACCTCGCCCATCTGTTGAATGGCAGATTCCAACGGTTCCGAGACCTCAAGCGCGACCTGCTCGGCCGTGGCACCAGGGTATTGTGTGGCGATCACTGCTTGTTTGATCGTAAAGGCCGGGTCTTCAAGGCGGCCCAGTGACGAGAAACCCCAAATGCCGCCGAACAGGGCGATCAGGATGAACAGCCACGTATAGAGCGGCCGGTCTATCGAAGCGCGTGCGATGCTCATGAAAGCGCCCTCAGTTCGAGAAACCGACAAAGCGGCGGACGGCCTGACCATCGGTCAGCGCCCCGCCGCCAGCCACAACGATTTCATCACCGTCGGACAAACCGGTAAGCACGCGGACATCGCCACTCTGTGTAGGTTCAATCGTAACGGGGACCCGGCGGACGGTGCCTTCGTCGGCACCGACCGGAGAAAAGACCAGAACGCCCAGCGCGCCGCTGGCATCCGCGACAACGGCCGTCGGGGGAATGATGATTCCGGTACGCTCATCCTGCACCTGAACCGTGACCGTTACGGATGAGCCAGGCAAAATCTGCAGCCCCTCGGGCGGTGTCAGACCGAACTGGATGCGGTAAGTCTGGCCCACGCTTGAGGATTCAGCATCGAACTCTCGTATCTCCAGCGGAAAGATCTCATCACTGACCGGGAACTTGGCAGTGATCGTAATGTCATCCTGCTGCCCGGAGCGCTGAAACAGGATTTCGGGCACATCGACCTCAATCCTTAGCTCGGACATATCGTGGATTCGCACGATGGGGGTGCCTGCAGAAACGGTGCTAAACGCCTCGACCGCGCGGCTTGAAACCAACGCATCGAACGGAGCGGTCAGCGTGGCGTGTTCCAACTCATATTCTGCGTCCCGTACCGCAATCGCAGCCAGTTGTGCCGCGGTTTCGGCATCATCTACAGCCACCTGACTGGCTGCTGTACCACGCAGGCGCGACAGTCGGGCCAGGGTTCGATCAGCCTGATCCTTCTGCAGACGCGTGCGGTCGCGCTGCAACTCGAACGGCTCCTGATCGAGACGGGCAATCAGTTCACCCTTTGGGATCACAAACCCTTCGGTCACAGGCATCTCGACAATCTGTCCAGCGACCTGAAACGCCAGATCAACAGTCTGACGCGCAGCGACACGGCCAAAGAACTGGCGTGAAAAGCCGGGCGCTGTTTCGCTGACCTGCATCAGTTTCACGGGCTTGGCAGGCTCTTGCGCAATGGCGGGTGCGGTCAAAACGGCCAGCGCAAGGCAAACAGAGGTCAGGAGTTTCATTTCTTCAGTCCCTCGGGGATTCCGGTTTTCAGGATATTGTCGCGAATTTTGCGCGCCAGACGTGCAAACTCGGCGGTTTCTTCAGTGTTCAGGCCAGAAGCGCTGCGGAATAGCTCACCAGCGACAGCCACCAGCATGTTACGGGCTTCTTCGCCCTGCTCGGTTAGAACCAAAAGCCAGGCGCGGCGATCTTCGGGGTCGCGTTGCCGGGTCAGATGACCCGAGTGCTCCAGCGCATCAGCGGTCGCCGTGATCGTAGACGGCACAGTCAGCATATCCGCAGCCAGCACGCCCATACGTTTGGGCACATCCAGTTTGATCAGCATGTGACATTCCTGATGGCTCAGGTCTGTTTCGATGCTGTCAAAGCTCTCTTCCAGTTTCCAATAAAGCGCATAGACGCCCATCATCGCCTGAATCTCAGGGCTAAGGCGTCCTAGTCGGGTGCTGATCTCGTCTGACATGGGTCTTTTCCGTCCGAATCGCCGGGGAATATACTTCGAGTTATGAACTATTCAAGTTATGAAGCGGAAGACCGCGCATTCCCTTGGGTCAACACATCTTGATCAACGGTCGAAGGAATTGCATTTTGTGCAGATCATTAAATCAGGGCCCGCCATGTACACTCCTGCCATCACCGGTACCGGTGTCTATACGCCAGAAAACGTCATCACCAATGCCGAACTGGTGGAAGCTTTCAACGCCTATACCGACCGGATGAATGCTGAGAATGCGGATGCGATTGCAGCGGGCGAAATGGAACCGATGCAGCATTCTTCGGAAGAGTTCATCGTCAAGGCGTCGGGGATAGAGAACCGGTATGTGATGGACAAAACCGGCGTCCTGAACCCCGAGATCATGCACCCTTCGCTGCGACAGCGCAGCGATGACGAGCCGGGCATCATGACCGAGATGGCGGTGGATGCGTGCCGCATGGCGCTGGCACAGGCCGGACGCAGTGCCGAAGATGTCGATCTGGTGATCTGCGCCGCCTCAAACCACGAACGCGCCTACCCGGCGATTGCCATCGAAATTCAGCAGGCGCTGGGGATCGATGGGTTCGGGTTTGACATGAATGTCGCCTGCTCCTCAGCCACGTTCGGTATTCAGGCGGCGGCTGATATGATCCGCTCGGGCTCGGTCCGGGCGGCGTTGGTGGTGAACCCCGAGATCTGCTCAGGCCATCTGGAGTGGCGGGACCGGGATTGTCACTTCATCTTCGGGGACGTGGCCACTGCAACGCTGGTCGAACGGATCGAGGACGCCGAAGGCCCGCATTTCGAGATCCTCTCGACCCGTTGCGCCACATCTTTTTCCAATAACATCCGCAACAACAACGGCTTCCTGCGCCGTTCCCGCCCTGATGGTGTGATCGACCGTCGCGATATGCAGTTCATGCAGAACGGGCGCAAGGTGTTCAAAGAGGTTCTGCCGATGGTCAGCAAGCATATCAGCGACCATATGGACGCCGAAGGCATCAACAGCGATGATCTGAAACGGCTCTGGCTGCATCAGGCCAATAAAACGATGAACGATTTCATCGGTAAAAAAGTTCTGGGCCGCGAGCCGGAACCGGACGAACAACCCAACATCCTGCAAGATTACGCCAACACCTCTTCTGCGGGTTCGATTATTGCATTTTCAAAGCACTCAGATGATCTGAACGATGGCGATGTCGGGCTGATCTGTTCATTTGGCGCAGGCTATTCAGTGGGGTCCGTGATCGTCAAACGGCACGGCTGATCCGCAGGGCCTGCGGTTTTCCGGGCAGGGCCTCTCTGCTTTCTCAAGAATTTTTCAGACAGGCATAACGTCTCCTTCATATCGGAGTTCCACATCCTCATCGGATGCCCAGCGCATTCAGGGAATGTGGACGAAGGAGCACCTATTAATGCGTAAATATTATTCACGAGTTGGAATGGCTGCCCTGGTTGCAGCGCCATTTATTGGATTCATGGCAACTGAAACGAAGGCGGCTGAATCGCAGGTTTGCACTGTGAATACCGCGAAAACTGCTGCGAATGCCGGTGATTATGGCACGCTGTGCGATTGCTCGCAGGTGACGCGCGGGTTCGTGTCTTATCTGCAGAAACGGTCGGATTTCGACACGATTCTGCAGAATACATCGACGCAATGCCTGGGGTTAGCAGAGCTTCTGACTGATTTACCGACCGCATCAATTTCGAGCGCAAACTTTGGCGAAGATCGCAACAGCGATCGCTCAAACAGCACCTCTGGTTCCGGGGGCTCCGGAACCTCGGGCAATAGCTCAGGGGGCGATAGCGGCGGCGGAAACAACTCAGGAAATGATGGAGGCGACACGCCCAGTGACGGAGGCGGCAAACCCGGCGATGGGGGTGGCAAGCCCGGTGGCGGCGATGACAAACCTGGAAAGGGTGGTGGCAAAGGTAATCACGGCGGTGACAAACCCGGCAAAGGTGGCCACGGAGACAAGCCAGGCAAGGGCAAAGGTGGCGCCAAGGGCAATAACGGTGGCGGGAATGGCCCTGAAGGGGCTAGCCCTGGTCGCGGCAAGAATGCCAACAACGACGAAGGCTAATTCACGAAGGTTCACCCTTCATAAAACAAAAAGGCGGCGCACTGGCCGCCTTTTTTTGTTGAAATCTAATCACGGATCAATGCGGAGGCCCGGCATCGAACGGAGCGTCAGATCAGCTGACGCTTTCTTCTTCCAGATGAAGTTTCATCTCGATCAGGACCTGTTGCAGCATACTGGTTTCTTTCAGCAGGCGTTTGGCCTCGTTGACTGTGATGATTCCGTCTTCGATGGCCGACTGATATTCGGTCATCAGCATCGCAAACCGCTGGCTCAGCGCGATAACATCTGAATTCACACCACCTGTACGCGGGCTGTCCGAGTTACGACCATCATAAGACAGCGTGATATTTTTGAGCTCAGCAAGAGCAGCCGTGACATGCGGATAGGCCGCTGCATTCTCTAGGCGTGCAACCGCGTCAACCGGCATGAAGCGGTCTGCATGTTCAGGGTTGTCGGAATAGTATCTTCCCAATGTCGCTTTGGACTTTCCGGTGATCTCGCACGCCGCTTCGATCCCGACATCCTTTACCAATGCCTCGGTATGCTTCTTCAGATAGGCCCCGATATCTGCCATTTTGCTACCCTTGTTACCTGCGCTCACTTTCCCCCGCCTGTCCAAACCGGGGAAAGGGTAGGGAAATTTCCCATATTCGAGTCATAATTGAAATGCCATAAATTAACTATCCCTCAGATATGCAGGGGTTTTGTGAGTGAGTGGCGGCCGTTCGTGCCGGTAAAGAGTGAATGTAAGGCAACATTTTTAGCCTTGCTCGTTAAGGCCGCATGTAGGCCGACGACGCCGCTGTTGAGGGCGCGGGGTTCTCCATCCCCAAGAGCATCTGCTCGGCCCCGGCAGCCGCAACGGCGGCGTCGCTTTGAATTGCTCATCGATAGGCTTGCCCCTGCGGATCGCGGGAATTAGACCAAGCGCCATGGCAAAGCTCTACTTCAACTATTCCACCATGAACGCTGGTAAATCGACCGTGCTGCTGCAGGCTTCGCACAACTATCGCGAGCGCGGCATGAACACTTATCTGATGACTGCGGCCATCGACGGGCGCGCCGGCGAGGGGCGGATTGCCTCACGTATCGGTATTTCGGAACGGGCTGATACGTTTCAGCCCCAGGATGATGTCTTTGTGATGATCGAAAATCGCTTAAGCGAGGGAGCTGTTGCCTGTGTCTTCGTGGATGAGGCTCAATTCCTGTCCGAAGAACAGGTCTGGCAACTGGCCCGAGTGGTCGACGATTTAAAGGTTCCAGTTCTGGCCTACGGGCTGCGGGTAGACTTTCAGGGCAAGCTGTTTCCCGGTTCGGCAGCCCTGCTGGCGCTGGCTGATGAGATGCGTGAGGTCCGCACCATCTGCGAATGCGGACGCAAAGCAACCATGGTGATTCGTCAGGACGAAAACGGCAACACCATCACCGAAGGCGCACAGGTTCAGATCGGAGGGAATGAGACCTATGTCTCACTCTGCCGTAAACACTGGCGCGAGGCGGTGGGCACCTGAAGAATGCTGGGCGAAAGACGGCGTTCGACCTCTTCGTCAGTGCATTCGCCCGCCAATCGGAACCTCGCCATCCGGGCCGATCAGGACAATCTCGCCGGTCTTGTCCGGCAGACCCAGCACCAGCACCTCGGACATGAACTTGCCGATCTGGCGCGGAGGGAAATTGACCACCGCCATCACCTGTTTGCCCACCAGCGTCGCCGGGTCGTAATGCGCGGTGATCTGGGCCGAGGTCTTCCGCTCACCGATCTCATCGCCAAAGTCGATCCACATCTTGATCGCGGGTTTGCGGGCCTCGGGATAAGGCTCGGCATGGATCACCTTTCCGACGCGGATATCGACCTTTAGAAAATCGTCAAATGTAATCTCACTCACGAGACAGCTCCTTGGATCGGTCAGTTGCAGCCTTGACAGCGCGATGCAGAAGGTCGGGGAAGCCTTGCTTCTCATGCATCAGAACCTCAAGCGCGGCCTGAGTGGTGCCATTTGGCGAGGTGACATTGACCCGCAGTTGCGAGGGGTCTTCCTCAGCCGCCATCGCCAGCGCTCCTGCCCCGGCGACCGTCGATTTGGCCAGCTTCATGGCCAGGTCGTGCGGCAAACCCTGTGCCTGACCAGCTGCGGCAAGTGTTTCAATCAGGTGGAAAACATAAGCCGGACCCGATCCGCTGAGGCCGGTGACCGCGTCCATCTGTGTCTCGGTCTCAAGGCGAACGGTTTCTCCAATGGCGGACAGCAGGTTTTCGGCGAGCGTCACATCTTTGTCTGATGCGTCAGAATTGCCGATCAGCGCAGTAATTCCCTGCCGGATCGCTGCCGGTGTGTTCGGCATAGCGCGCACGATTGGGGTACCTGCGCCCAAAACTGATTCAAATGTGGCAATCGACGTGCCCGCAGCGACCGAAACGAACAGGCTGCCGCCACCGCCAAGCGCTTTGATCGCAGGCAGAGCCTCCCCCATCATCTGCGGCTTGACCGCCACAAGAACGACGGCAGGTGCTTCGGGCAATGGTGTGTTGATATTGACGCCCTGCGCCTTCAGCCAATCCGAAGGATAGGGATCGATGACCCAGACCGAAGAGGCAGGAAGGCCATGCTCCAACCATCCGGCGAGCATGGCCGATCCCATCTTGCCGCATCCCAAAAGCACCAGCCCCTGCTCTGCGACGCGTGACATGTCCATGATTGCCCCTCTCGTTATTCGTCTCGGGGCAAAGCTTTACGCGCGGCCGTAGGCCTCTGCAATGGCGACTTGCATCGCCTCTTCGGGATCGCGATTACCCCATGTCACCAGTTGGATCGCAGGATAATAGCGCTCGGCGCTCAGCACGGCTGCGTTGATCATGGTATCAATCTGCTCGGGGCTGGCCATCTGCCCCCCGGCCAGCACCAGACCATAGCGATAAACCATCAGCTTCTGATTGGCCCAATAGGTAAACGCCCCGGCCCAGCATTGATCATTCATCTTGTTCAACAGCTCATAAAGCTGAGATTCCCGCTCGGACGGCGGGTCCATTTCGAATGAACACACCATGCGCAGTGTTTCGTCGTAATTCGACCAGGCCAATGTGATTGAATACGTGCGCCACTGTCCTTCGACAGCCATTGCAATCTGATCATCCCCGATCCGGTCAAAATCCCAGTCGTGATGTTCTGCAAGATGTTCAACAATGTCGATCGGATGAAGGTCTTCTTCGAGATACTGCTCGGAAAGGGCCATAATGCCACCTCACTAATCTCTAGCATTTTGGGGCTGGCAGCGCCCCAGCGCTAGTTGCCTGCTCTACAAGCCGGGCTTCCCCAGTCTGTCTGTACTAAATATGGTGCGACGCGAGCGAAGTTCTGGCAACCCTATTTATTGGGGATAACAGCAATAAGTTGTGGACAGCCTGCAACGCCGATCAAAATATTGGCGTTTGATGCAGCTTTATCTTGATTAAGCCCCACAAAGCGGCAAAATACACAACACCGCACAATCCAAATCAGGATTGCGCGGCGGATGTCTTTGCCCAAAATTCTAATTTTTTTAGGACGTTACTTGTCCAGCTTCGCCTCAAGCGCGGCGATACGCTGTTCCAGCGCGGCGTTTTCCTCGCGTGCTTTCTGTGCCATGGCACGCACGGCATCGAATTCTTCGCGGGTAACAAAGTCGCGGTCGGCCAGCCACCGATCCATCATCGACTTCATCGCATTTTCCGCCTCTTCCCGCGCCCCTTGCGCCACGCCCATGGCGTTGGTCATCAGTTGAGACATATCGTCCAGAATCTTGTTGCGGGTTTGCATGGGCTTTCTCCGATTTCACGATTGCTCTCTATATGGGTAAAGAATGGACCGGGCTCAAGGTTGACTTGCCCCGTAAACCCCGGGCAATGAGACGCACATGCAGGCTGTTCTGAATTTCCCCGATCTCTCCTCCGAGCTGTTCTCGATCTCGCTGTTCGGAATGGAGTTCGCGCTGCGCTGGTATGCGTTGGCCTATATCGTCGGCATCCTGATCGCCTGGCGTATGGCTTTGATGGCATTGCGCAGACCAGATCTTTGGCCCGGCCAGACCCCTCCGATGAAACCCGAACAACTTGAGGATCTGGTCACCTGGATCATCGTCGGCGTGATTTTAGGCGGGCGCCTCGGGTTCGTGCTGTTTTATCAACCCGCTTACTACCTGTCGCATCCGCTTGAGATTCTGATGGTCTGGCAAGGCGGTATGGCCTTTCACGGCGGGCTGTTAGGTGTGGTCATCGCCACATACCTCTATGGCAAACGACACCAGCTGCCTCTCCTGTCGCTCGCAGATCTGGTGGCCTACACAGTTCCCCCCGGCCTTTTGCTTGGACGATTGGCCAACTTTACCAACGCTGAGCTTTGGGGTCGCCCAAGCGACGTCCCTTGGGCCGTGATCTTCCCTGGACCCGCAGCGCAGAACTGCCCCGACGTGGTCGGGCTCTGCGCCCGTCACCCATCGCAACTTTACGAAGCAGCGCTTGAGGGGGTGCTGCTAGGTGTCGTTCTGATCTGGCTGGCCTATCGGCGTGGGACGTTTCAGAGACCCGGCTTTATTATGGGGATCTTCCTCACCGGCTACGGCGCATCGCGATTCTTAGTCGAGTTCTTTCGCCAGCCCGATGCCCAGTTCGTCTCGCCCGGGAATCCGCTGGGGCTGGCATGGCATGTGGGAGGTTACGGCCTAACCATGGGTCAGCTTCTGTGTGTGCCGATGATCGCGCTCGGTCTGTGGTTCGCACTTCGCGCACGGCGCGTGTCATGAGCCTGAAAGATCATTTATTGGCACGCATCGAAAACGATGGCCCAATGACCATCGCTGATTACATGACTGAATGCCTGCTGCACCCGCTTCACGGCTACTACAGTACCAAAGACCCGTTTGGTGCACGCGGCGATTTCATCACCGCACCGGAAATCAGCCAGATGTTTGGAGAGATGATCGGCCTCTCGCTGGCACAATGCTGGTTGGATCAGGGTCGCCCTGATCGCTTCGCCTTGACCGAACTCGGCCCGGGGCGCGGCACGCTGATGGCAGATATTCTGAGTGCAACGAGTCAGATCTCTGGCTTTCACGATGCCGCGCAGATCACATTACTTGAGGCCTCGCCCACCCTGCGTAAGATTCAGTCCACAACCCTTGACGCTTTTGCGCCCAAATGGGTCGACACTATCAACGACCTTCCGGATCTGCCGATATTTCTGGCCGCCAATGAGTTCTTTGACGCTCTGCCGATCCGCCAGTTCCTGCGCGATGGCGATGGCTGGCGCGAGCGGTTGATCGGCAATGCAAATGGCGCGCTGACCTTCGGCCTCGGACCTCAATCGTCTCAATCAGCGCTGAACGACCGGCTGATCGACACACAGGATGGGGATCTGGTCGAACTCTGCAGCGCCTCCGCCCCGATCCTCAGCGTCATTGCCGAGCAGATCGCCCGCAATGGGGGAGCTGCTTTGATCATTGATTATGGCGATTGGCACTCGCTGGGCGATACTTTGCAGGCTGTGCAAAACCATAAGGCCACTGACGCCCTAGAGGCCCCGGGCCAGGCTGATCTGACAACGCATGTGGATTTCGAACCGCTTGCCCAAACAGCCCGCGCTGCCGGATGTGCGCATACGAGGCTGACACCCCAAGGTGTGTTTCTCGAACGGCTCGGGATCACCGCGCGGGCGCAAGCCCTTGCCGCACCACTCGGCGGGCCTCAGCTTGAGGCGTTGATTGCTGCACATCGACGGTTGACGCATCCCGATGAAATGGGAAACCTGTTCAAGGTGCTGGGCCTCTACCCGCCAAACGCTGCGCCGCCACCGGGACTGGAAAAATGACGCTGGAAATACTGACTTCGGACATTCTGTCCCCTATTCGGCACGGGTTCTTCAGCCGCCGTGGCGGCGCGTCTTCAGGTGTATTTTCAGGTCTGAATTGTGGCACCGGGTCGTCAGATCTGGCTGAGGTGGTCGCCCTGAATCGCAAACGCGTCGCCGATGCAATGGAGGTGGCGCCCGAGGCGATGATTGGCGTGCATCAAGTTCACTCTCCCACCGTAGTGACTGTCGACGAACCGTTTGAAGGCAACAGACCCAAAGCGGATGCCGTCGTTACCGCAATGCCAGGTCTGGCCCTGACAATCCTGACGGCCGATTGCCAACCGGTTCTGTTTGCTGATCCCGACGCGCATGTAATTGGCGCAGCGCATGCCGGATGGCGCGGCGCGTTGGACGGCGTGCTCGAGGCGACACTGGATGCGATGGAAGCATTGGGAGCGCAACGAAAAAACATTATCGCAGTGATCGGCCCGACCATCTCGCAGCGCGCCTATGAAGTGGGACCAGAGTTCCTCGACGATTTCATGAGCGACTCGCCCGACAACACGCGTTTCTTTGCAAATGGCCAGGGCGACCGGATGCATTTCGACCTTCCCGCATTCGGGCTGCACCGGCTGCGTCAGGCAGGAATCGGACAGGCAGAATGGACCCGTCATTGCACATATTCCGACCCTGACCGGTTTTATTCCTATCGCAGGTCGACCCATGCCAATGAGGCCGACTACGGCCGCCTGATTTCTGCGATCAGATTGTAGTTCCGCACCCAAATAAGGCAGAGCTGCCCAGATTTCGCCACATTTGTTGTGTTTATCTAAGTCAGAATCGTCTCAAATTTTCGCCAATGCTCAGACGGTTACCTAATTTTAGGGCAACCAACGGCTGGCAACACAATAAAAGAGGTAATTGGAACCTTCATTTTGTCCTCAATTCATCCCGGTACAGCCTTATGGGTGCCGCAAATCAGCGTCACATTAGGTTCACAAACGGAAACAGGGGCGGTTTGCTCCATCGAAGCAGGACAAAGATATGAAAACGAAATCACGCTTTCTCAATGCCGTCTTCGCGGCGGTCAGAGACCAGGAACCGGAAATGCCCTGGAAGCGGGTTTCAAGTCACTCTGTCAGAGTCGCGCGCCGTCTGGCCGCACGTCGCTGACACGAGAGCACCCCACGAGGCCAGCTGCCGGCCTCATAGGGCAAAGCGCGTATCGGATGTAGCTCCGGTCCGGTGTGCGCGGTCGCAGATGAGTTTGCGGCCATGTTTCGGAGTGTGTCTGCAGCAGGCAATTGTCGCCTGCGGTTAACGAGTTTGTCTGGGGGGTCATGAACTTGGCCAAAATACTGCTATTTTCTCTCGCGGCGCGGTGCCTTTGCGGCGTCCAACCTGCGTTTGCCCATTTCAAAAAAGACAAAGAACAAGGTCGCCTTTCGGGACTGCACGGGGGTTCATCCCGCTAGGGCGAATTTTAGAGGGGACGGAATATACATGAGTATTCCAAATTCACTGGCCCGTGCGGCCAGAAACGCGGTCGATACATCTGCGCTACTGCGCGATACGCCGCGCACGACAACGACACCAAAGGCGCAGCTACGGCGCTATGAAGTAAGCACTCTGCTGAAAAATGGGGATATTTCGCAGACGCGCCACATTGCGCCAGCCCTGCCGATGTTCGAAGACGCATTCTGCGCCTTCACCCGCGGTTCGCTGGTGGAGACATCGCAAGGGCCCATGGCAATCGAAGATCTGCTGCCCGGCGACGAAGTGTTGAATCAGGATGGAGCACCCGAGACCGTTCTTTGGAAAGGATCGGTTACGCTGATCCCTGGGCGTGAGGACTCACGAGGTCGGACGCGCCCGTTGACCCGTATCATGGCTGACACTTTCGGTATGCAGAAACCAATGTCGGGTGTCATCGCCGGACCGGCGGCTCGGCTACTTGGAACACCCGCACATCTGCGTCATCTGAACGGCGGTCAGCAGATGCTGACACCGGTGCACGAGTTTCAGGACGGAATGGGTGTCATCGAAACATTACCGCCCACTCCAGTGGAACTGTTTCACATTTGTGTGGCGCGCCATTCAGTTATTCGCGTGGACGGTTTGCAATTCGAGACCTATCATCCGGGCGTAAATGCCGTGCGAATGATCAGTCACTCTTTGCGTTCGATCTATCTGAATCTATTCTCTCATATCGAATCGCTGAGTGATTTCGGCCCGTTGCTGTTGCCGCGCGCCGGGGATGGTGAGATTGACGCTCTCACTGCTTAAAATGTTAACGATTACTGCAAATGTGGGGGCATCATGCAGCTATTACTAAGTTGGGTATTTTACATGACCGTGGCGGCGCTTTTGCCGCCCTGCACTGCGGATCAAAATACGGTCAGGATCAGGCCGTCCGGTTCATCCGGTCTTCCAGCACGTCAAATGGTACGCCTGGCTCGTCTTTTGCGCCTCGGATAACAAGCGAGGTTTTAACGCTGGCCACGTTCGGCGTGGTCAGCAGTTCGCCCGTCAGGAACTGCTGAAAACTGCTGAGATCGGGTGAGACGCATTTCAGGATGAAATCCACCTCGCCGTTCAGCATGTGGCATTCGCGGACCAGTGGCCAATCCCGGCATCTGTCCTCGAAGGCGCTGAGTTCGGATTCGGCCTGGCTTTCCAGCCCCACCATGGCGAAAACCTGTACTTCAAACCCCAGTTCGCGGGCGTTGACCTCGGCGTGGTAACCACGAATGAAGCCGGAATCCTCCAGCGTCCGCACGCGGCGCAAACAGGGTGGAGCCGAAATGCCGACCCGCTTGGCAAGCTCGACATTGGTCATTCGGCCGTCGGCCTGCAGTTCTGCCAGAATCTTGCGATCGATTTCATCCAGCCGAGTCGTGACCATCGAATACTCCTGAAGTTTTCAGTTGTTATAGCAGCAGGCGTGGCGGGCGCAATTATATTTCACAGCCGCGCAATTTTCTTTATTTCATATGTAGGTTTAACCGCGACCAGACTCGTGAAACGCAATTCCGATATGCGGCAGGAAGGGGCTTTAAGCGCGGCCTCACGGTCGCTATATCGATCCGCACCGGACAAAATGTCCGCCGAGGCAAACTGAGTGGGGATACCATGGCCGAAACACGACACACCAGGGTTCTGATCATCGGATCGGGACCGGCCGGATATACTGCGGGCGTTTACGCAAGCCGCGCCATGCTGGAGCCGATTCTGGTGCAGGGGATCGAGCCGGGCGGGCAGCTGACCACCACGACCGAGGTCGAAAACTGGCCCGGCGACACCGAGGTTCAGGGCCCCGATCTGATGGTTCGGATGCAGGACCACGCCAAGGCAATGGGGTGTGAGGTTATCGGCGACATCATCAATGATCTGGACCTCAGCAAGCGCCCCTTCACCGCCAAAGGTGACAGCGGCACGATCTACACGGCCGATGCGGTGATTCTGGCCACCGGTGCGCGCGCAAAATGGCTGGGCCTGCCGTCGGAAGAGAAATTTAAGGGCTTTGGCGTCTCGGCCTGCGCCACCTGTGACGGATTCTTCTACCGCGGGCAGGAAATCGTCGTGATCGGCGGCGGCAACACCGCGGTCGAAGAAGCCCTGTTCCTGACCAACTTCGCAAGCAAGGTCACGCTGATCCACCGTCGCGATGAGCTTCGGGCCGAGAAGATTCTGCAGGACCGGCTGTTCAAGAACGAGAAGATTGAGCCGCTTTGGTTCCACGAACTTGACGAAGTTATCGGCACCGATGCCCCACTGGGCGTTGAAGGTGTGCGGGTTAAGAACGTCAAAACCGGCGAGATCACCGAGATCCCGTGTAAAGGCGTCTTCGTCGCCATCGGTCACGCACCAGCCAATGAGCTGGTCAAGGACACACTGGAGACGCATATGGGCGGCTATGTCGTTACCAAACCGGGAACGACGCAAACCTCTGTTCCGGGTGTCTTCGCCGCCGGGGACTTGACCGACCACGTATACCGTCAGGCCGTTACCAGCGCCGGCATGGGCTGCATGGCCGCGCTGGATGCCGAGCGGTTCCTGGCAGAGAACGACTGATATGATTACAGAATTCTCCGGTCCGGTCTGGAGAATTCTGTTCCGTTCTCAATCCGGCGCTCCACTTGCCCCTGCACGCGCGCCGGAAGGCCGGTTCCATCATTCCGGCCAGTTCGCACTCTACGCCTCACTCAGCGCTGCGGGGGCAGGTATCGCGATTCGGCGCTATGTATCTTCAGACGAGCCTCCGCGTGTTATTCAACGACTTGAAGTTTCGGGCGCGCGATTGATGAATTTCCGCAGGCGTCCCGAGGTCTCGGTGGTTTGGCAAGATATAAGGGATCTTGGTCAGCGTTCTCCAACATGGCAATACTCCGATCTGGCGCGGACCCAAGGGGCCGATGGGCTGTTTTACAGCTCACGCTCGCGCCCGGATCTCAGTCATCTGGTGCTGTTCGACGCACGCCCCGATCTGATCACTGCGTGCGGCGCCCCCCAAACCTGGTGCCCGCAGTGATGAGCGGCCTTGTCTTGACCGCTGCGCAACGGCGTATCAGGATCACCCGAGGCAAAGCGAAAGACAGGTGAGCTTTTGGAGAATGCTCTTTGGCGCGGCGGGTGGATAAGCCGGCTCAGGATCGCAAGCGGTCTGGTGCTATTTGTCTTTGCGTTTTTCCACTTCCTCAATATCGGCCTTGGTCTGTTCGACACCGACCTGCTGCACGGGATGCAGGATGGTCGAAAGGCCGTATCCCGGCATGATTTTGTCAGCCTGCTTCTATACGTATCACTGTTAGTTCACGCAGGTCTGGCACTGATCTCGATCGCACAGCGTCGCACGTTACGGATGCCATTCAGCGTCGCACTTCAGGTGGTTCTGGGTCTACTGATCCCGCTACAGCTGATCGCCCATCTGGTGCATACGCGCTACGCCCACGAGATTTATGGGGTGAATGATGAAATGGGCTATATCATCGCCCTGATGTGGCCCAGCAGCGCAATCTGGATGCAAAGCCTGCTGCTGCTGCTGGTCTGGGTGCATGGCTGTATCGGCTTGCATATGTGGCTGCGCATGACAGCTTGGTGGCGCAAGCTGGTGCCCTATCTAATCGGTGTCGCTGTGTTCGTCCCGGGCTTTGCCCTGGCTGGCGTGCTGACCGAGGGCCGTCGCATCTGGGCCGATTTCGCTGATCCGGACCTGCGCGAGCAATATATCGAGCACTATAACTGGCCCTCGCCCGAGGCGTTTCAGGATATGTTCATCGTCAAGAACAACACCCTGACCGCATTCTGGACGGCGCTCGCCCTGACAGGCTTAATCTATCTGGGGCGTAAGCTTTGGCGGCGGCGGCATTCGGTTCGCATCCGGTATGTGAACGGTCCCGAAGTGGTCTCTGAAAAAGGCATGACTCTGCTTGAGATGTCCCACGCTAACGGTATCCCGCATACCGCGCTTTGCGGCGGCAAAGGTCGTTGCACCACTTGCCGCGTGATCGTGGAACAGGGAGGCGACAGTTTGCCCCCACCCACAGACATCGAGGCACGCAGCCTGAAAGCCGTTGGCGCGCCCGAAGGAACCAGGCTTGCCTGCCAGATGCGCCCGACCGATCCGATGACCGTGTTCCGCGTTTTCCGGCCAGATGGCGCGCGTCACCGGGGGCACGCAAGTCAAGGACAGGAAAGGCAACTGGCTGTGCTTTTTCTGGACATGCGCGGGTTCACGGCGCGCACCACCGGGCAACTCCCCTATGACATCGTTTTCCTGCTGAATCGTTTTTTTGATGCTATCGTTCCGTCGATCACGGCTCAGGGCGGCGTAGTCGATAAATACATGGGCGATGGATTGCTGGCCCTATTCGAAACAACGGACGCCAAAAGCTCAGCCCGTGCAGGGCTGGAAGCAGCCGCTGATATCGGACGCGCGCTGGAACGATTCAACCAGCAACTTGAGGCAGAAGGCAGCCAACCTGTTCGCATCGGCATGGGCCTGCATCTGGGTGACCTTGTGTTGGGAGAAATCGGAGCCGCCAAGGATGCGCCACGCACTATCATCGGCGATGCTGTCAACGTTGCCAGCCGTTTGGAAAGCGAAACCAAAGCCTTGGGTGTTGAACTTCTGGTCTCACGCGACGTGCTTCTCGCTGCAGGTCTGCAATGCGATCCCCATAATCTTCGCGACTTCCGGTTGCGAGGTGTCAACGCACCGGTCACGGCCTTACCCATCGAACACGCCTCTGCGCTCGAACGACAGATTTCAAAACAAGAACAGGCCTCCTGAAAATGCTGCCTATATCGTCAGCACACAGGATGTCTGCCGCGATTTGCTCTACAAACTGGAACGAGGTTCCATTCGCTGAAAAAACCGCACATATCTTCCTTTGTTTTTGCGCGCCTCTGGACTTCGCCCTCGCTGCGGGGCAAATGCCCGTACAAACACCTCTGAACAACATGCAAAACAAACCGCTGACACGAGTTTTCTCATGACCATGCTAGCCAATTTGGCCCCTATCCCCGAACTGTATGTTTCATACGAGTCCGCGCAGAAACTGAAGGTCGAAGCTGCTGACCTGACCAGCTGGGATCTGAGCCCACGCCAGATCTGCGATCTAGAACTGCTGATGAATGGCGGCTTCAACCCGCTTAAAGGTTTCTTGTCTCAGGCCGATTATGACAACGTCGTCGAAAACATGCGCCTGGCCGATGGCACGCTCTGGCCGATGCCGATCACGCTGGATGTCAGCGAAGACTTTGCTGAAAAGATCGAGTTGGGTCAGGACATCGCCCTTCGCGATCAGGAAGGCGTCATTCTGGGCACCATGACGGTGACTGATCGCTGGACACCTGACAAATCGCGCGAAGCCGAGAAGGTTTTTGGTGCGGATGACGATACGCACCCTGCCGTGAACTACCTGCACAATGTGGCAGGCAAGGTCTATCTGGGCGGTCCGGTGACCGGTATCCAGCAGCCTGTTCACTATGACTTCCGCGGACGTCGCGACACCCCCAACGAGCTGCGCGCCTATTTCCGCAAACTGGGCTGGCGTCGTATCGTGGCCTTCCAGACCCGCAACCCGCTGCACCGCGCGCATCAGGAACTGACTTTCCGCGCCGCAAAAGAAGCGCAGGCCAACCTGTTGATCCACCCGGTGGTTGGCATGACCAAACCGGGCGACGTCGACCACTTCACCCGCGTGCGCTGTTATGAGGCGGTTTTGGACAAATATCCGGCCTCGACGACCTCGATGAGCCTGCTGAACCTCGCCATGCGCATGGCTGGCCCGCGCGAGGCCGTCTGGCATGGTCTGATCCGCGCCAACCACGGCTGCACCCACTTCATCGTGGGCCGCGACCACGCGGGACCGGGTAAAAACTCGGCCGGAGAGGATTTCTACGGCCCTTATGATGCGCAGGATCTGTTCCGCAAGTATCAGGACGAAATCGGCGTTGAGATGGTGGATTTCAAGCACATGGTCTATGTGCAGGAACGTGCCCAGTATGAACCGAATGACGAAATCCTGGACAAGGAGAACGTCACGATCCTGAACATCTCTGGCACTGAACTGCGTCGCCGCTTGTCCGAAGGTCTGGAAATCCCGGAATGGTTCAGCTTCCCCGAGGTTGTGGCCGAGCTGCGCAAGACCAAGCCGCCGCGCAGCCAGCAAGGCTTTACCGTCTTCTTCACCGGCTTCTCGGGCTCGGGCAAATCCACCATCGCCAACGCGCTGATGGTCAAACTGATGGAGATGGGCGGTCGTCCGGTCACGCTGCTGGACGGGGACATCGTGCGAAAGAACCTGTCGTCAGAGCTTGGCTTCTCGAAAGAGCACCGCGATCTCAACATCCGCCGCATCGGTTATGTGGCGTCTGAGATCACAAAGAATGGCGGCATCGCCATCTGTGCTCCAATCGCACCCTATGGCACCACCCGCCGCGCCGTGCGAGAAGAGGTCGAGCAGTTTGGTGCCTTCTGTGAGGTCCACGTGGCCACCAGTATTGAGGAATGCGAACGCCGCGACCGCAAGGGGCTGTACAAGCTGGCGCGCGAAGGCAAGATCAAAGAGTTCACTGGCATCTCAGACCCCTACGACGTGCCGGAAAACCCCGAACTCAGCGTCGAGACCGAGAATGTTGAAGTCGACAACTGCGCCCATCAGGTTCTGCTGAAACTGGAAAGCATGGGTCTGATCGCGGCCAACTGATTTGAGACAAAGCAAGCAGCCCCCGGTTCCCGGGGGCTGTTTTCGTTTCAGGTGGCCGCACATTGCCGCCGCCATGCGAAACGGATTATAGCTTGGTCAGGACCATTCTCAGGCGCGATCAATCCATGGGGCGAAAACTGCCGACTATTGCCGGTTTCTGGTACGGCTCTGATCTGTCTTGGCTCGAAGCTCTTTGCATTCAGTCATTTCTTGATTATGGGCACCCGTTCGTTCTCTACACCACCGATCCAGTTGAAGGCGTCCCGCTTGGGGTCGATCAGCGCCACGCGTCAGAGATCCTGTGGCCTCCTCCCTTCGATTTGCGCGAAAACTTTCGGCTCAGGGTCGCTGTTTTCTCGGATATATTTCGCCTGCGAATGCTGCAGAAAACCGATTTCATCTGGGTTGATCTGGATGCTTATTGCGTTCGACCATTCGATTTTGACAGCCCTTACGTGTTCGCCCCAACCGGCGATGGGTCATATCCGAACGGCGTGCTGAAGCTGCCGCCTGACTCGTCAACGCTGACGCAGATGCTGGAGTTCACTACTTCGCAAAACCCCACCCAGCCGTGGCGCGGATCGCGTCTGCACCGGATTAATCGGGAACGCATTCAGAACGGTGAAACCTGGGGGATCGAAGCGCTCTCCTGGGGGTGTTCAGGCCCCAAGGCACTGAGCTATTTTCTGAGAGAAACCGGAGAAGATAAGCACGCATTGCCGCTCGAGGCGCTGTACCCGCTTGCGGTCGACGAGTTGTGGAAGCTGCATGACCCCAGAATCCGCATGGAAGAGATTGAACGAGAGGGCGTCCATTCCGTCCACATCTACGGTCATCAGAAAAAGTGGCTGGCCACACAGCGGTCCGGGTTGCCACTGCCCGGCTCTTATCTGGAGAAGCTCTGCCAGCGGCACTCGGTTGATCCGGCCAGCAATCCCATTGCCCGACTTGAGTGGATGAAGCCAAAGATCTGAGCGGGTCAGTCCGGCAGATCCACCTGCCCGCGCATCAGAATATGGCCGCGCCCGGCAACTCTGATCCCGGTCATCGCATCCGGGGGGCCAACGCGTGTAACCCGCGCCTGCCCGGGGCGCCCCATGTCGTGGCCTTGTTCGGCCGTGAATTGATCTTTTTTCATCAAACCGTATTTCCAGAGATAGGCCGCCATGGCCCCCGTGGCCGAACCGGTGAATGGGTCCTCTGGCGGGCTGGGCGGTGCCAGCAACAGACGCGAGAACGTATCCCCCTGCGCCGTCGCCCCTTGCAAGGTGACCAAAAACGGCTCGGCCATGTCTGAACCCGAGTAATCAGCTGCGGCAGCCACCTTACGTAAAGGCCCTTCGACCAGCCGCGCGGCGCGCAAGGCATCATGATCCCGTAGCACCGTGATGCAGAACGGCAAACCGGTTGATACCAGTTGCGGCGGGGAAATAATGGCCTCTTCTGGCAGCGAAATCGCGCTTGCAACAAGGTCGACCGGAACACTGGCCCCAAATTCTGGTGCGATCTGGGTCATCTCGATCTCATCACCATTCAGACGAATGGCGACAAGGCCCGCTCCGGTTTCCAATGTCAGAGATTCGCCCTGAACCAAACCTCGCGACCGAAGGGCAGCGACCGTTGCGATAGTCGGGTGGCCTGCAAAGGGGATTTCACGGCTGGCCAGAAAATACCGCACCCTGATATCGGCCACATCGGACGGACCGGTGAAGGTACATTCCACCAAAGAGGTCTCGCGGACATAGGCCATGCAGGTTTCATCCGATAGCCCTGCTCCGCCATGTACGACCGCACAACCATTGCCACCAAACGCGCGGTCGGTGAAGGCATCCACCCAGTCAAAGTCATACCATGCCATGACGCACACTCCTGTTTCACGTTCTGCGGCACGATCACCGCAGAACGGGCAAATGTCACGTCATTTCAGCAGAGTGTGTGGTGGCTTAGTGAACAGCCACCGGGGACAGGTCATGCTCACGCGCGAGCACAAAGGCCAGCTTGCGGTCGGCGACCAGCGCCAGTTGCTGCCCATCAGAGTCGTGGACGGCATAAAGCTGATCCAGATCGCCTGCCTGTTCGCGCAAATCACGCGGCAAGTCAGCCACTTCGACCGTTTTTACATAGACGATCCGATCGCCTTCGGCGTTGATTTCGATCGGTGTATTCATAGCTCTTACCCCTTCCTTATGTTGATTGTCTGAACCACGGTTTCAGGCACGGCGCGGGTCAGATCCACATGCAGCAGACCATTCTCCATGATCGCCTCGCCCACCTCGACCCCGTCAGCCAGCACGAACATGCGCTGGAACTGGCGTGCCGCGATGCCGCGGTGCAGGAATATGCGCCCCTCGCTGTCGTCGCGTTGACGGCCCCGGATCACCAGCTGGCGATCCTCGATGGTAATCGACAGGTCCTCTTCCGCGAACCCAGCCACAGCCAGGGTGATGCGATAGGAAAAATCCGAGGTCTGCTCGATATTGTAGGGCGGGTAACCTTCATTACCGGCCTTTGCAGACCGTTCCAGAAGGCGTTCCAACTGCTCGAACCCCAAAAGATGCGGGTATGAGCCTAAGGTAAGTTTCGACACGTATTTTCGTCCTTCATTGTCAAAGCGACGTATTCTGCGGCCCCGTTCTGGCAACCGCGTGCTATAGAATATGGGAAGATACAGGGATGTCCACAAGGTCTGGCCGGATAAACCCTGACACACTATCTTGTGTCGAAAGCACCACTTGAAACACTGAGTCGTCCATGAACGCGCCTACCGATCTTTCGATGAAAACCGATGAAGTCCTGCGGGTGGAATTGGAGGTCTTTCGACGCCAGCACCGCGATTTGGACGAGGCGATCGAGGCTTTGCAGGCCAAGGGCACCTCGGATCAGTTGACGATCAAACGGCTGAAAAAGCAGAAACTGCGCCTGAAAGACATCATCCGTCTGATTGAAGACCGTTTGACCCCCGATATCATCGCCTGAAACGCGTGTACCGCATTGCCACATAAGCGGATTTGGCTATAGTGCGCGCTCTTTCCGAAGGCAGGGGCGTAAGCGGATGAGCGATGTGAAAGTAGGGATCATCATGGGCAGCCAATCGGACTGGCCCACGATGAAAGAAGCAGCCGATATTCTGGATGAATTGGGCATCGCCTATGAGGCTCGCATTGTTTCAGCCCACCGCACCCCGGATCGTTTATGGGACTACGGCAAAACCGCCGTATCGCGCGGCCTGCAGGTCATCATCGCTGGTGCGGGTGGTGCGGCGCATTTGCCGGGTATGATGGCGTCGAAAACCCGCGTCCCGGTGATTGGTGTGCCGGTGCAGACACGTGCGCTTTCGGGTGTGGATTCGCTCTATTCCATCGTCCAGATGCCCAAGGGATTTCCGGTTGCAACAATGGCGATTGGCTCGGCCGGTGGGGCGAATGCGGGTTTGATGGCGGCGGGCATTCTGGCGCTGCAGGATACGGCGCTGGCAGAACGACTGGATGCCTGGCGCGCAGCTCTGTCCGCTTCAATTCCTGAAGAACCACAGGGATGAGCCGCATAGGCATCATTGGCACAGGTCACATCGCAGCCCCGATCGCGCGGCTGGTGGCCTCAAAAGGCCATGACCTTCACGTTACCGAGCGCAATGCACAAGTGTCTTCGACCCTGCAGGCCGAGCTTGGGGCCAGTGTTGGCACCCCGCAGGAGGTGATCGACGCGTCCGACATCGTGTTCCTCTGCCTGCGCCCGCAGGTTGCAGCAGACGTTCTGGCTCCACTGACCTTTCGCGCGGATCAGCAGATCGTTTCGGTGATGGCAGCCGTGCCCTTCGACCAACTCGCAAAGCTGTGCGCGCCATCGTCGGATTTCGTGCAGACCATCCCACTAGGTTTCCTGCAGACCGGAGGCTGCCCCCTCGCCGCCTTCGGCAACGACCGCCTGCTTGCAGACCTGTTCGAGCCCGAAAACCCTGTGGTGAAAGTCTCGGACGAGGCCGCATTGAACGCGCATTTCGCCATTTGTGCGATGGTGCCGGGTATTCTGGACCTGATGGCAACCGGGGCAGGATGGCTGGCCGATCAGACCGGCGACAAGAACGGGGCGGAGTTCTATACCACGCAGCTCATGTCAGGCTTCCTGGCCACGATGCAAAAGGGACAGGCCGGTCAATTGGCCATTGAGCGTGACGCACTTGCGACCGAAGGCACCTTGAGCCTTCAGATGACCGAGACCTTGCAGTCCGAGGGCGCGCATGACGCGTTGCGCGCCGCCCTGACCGCGATTGGCAAACGATTGGAGACGTGACGATGGCAGATATGCTCACCCCCGGAGCAACAATCGGGATTTTGGGCGGGGGTCAGCTGGGCCGTATGCTCTCCGTTGCGGCGGCTCGACTTGGTTTCAAGACCCACATTTTTGAACCCGGTGCCAACCCTCCTGCCGGGCAGGTGGCGGATCGCGTCACCACAGCAGCTTATGACGACGCAGTTGCGTTGCAGGCATTCGCGGATTCGGTGGATGTCATCACCTATGAGTTCGAAAATATCCCGACCGAGGCGCTGGATCTGCTGGAAGCACATCGCCCCATCCGTCCGGGCCGTGAGGCGCTGCGAGTCAGTCAGGACCGATTGACCGAGAAGGCTTTTCTGCAAGAGCTTGGACTGAAAACAGCACCCTTCGCCGACATCACCGATCTGGAAAGTTTGCAGAACGCTGTTAATGAGATCGGCACTCCGGCCATCCTGAAAACCCGTCGCTTCGGCTATGATGGCAAGGGGCAGGCGCGACTGCGCATCCCTGAAGACGCCGAGGCTGCATTGGCCGACATGGCTGGCGCGCCGTCCATTCTGGAAGGGTTTGTGGATTTCAGCCATGAAGTCTCGGTCATCGCAGCGCGAGGTCTGGATGGTCAGGTTGCCTGTTTTGATCCGGGTGAGAACGTGCACCGCGATGGCATCCTGCACACGACCACAGTTCCGGCGCGCTTGTCTCCGGCCCAGCGGACCGATGCGGTATTGCTGGCGGCCAATATCCTGAATGCGCTGGATTATGTGGGTGTCATGGGGGTTGAACTGTTCGTGACGCCGCAAGGTCTGATCGTGAACGAGATCGCGCCACGCGTGCACAACTCGGGCCACTGGACCCAGAATGGCTGCGCTGTCGATCAGTTCGAGCAGCACATCCGCGCCGTTGCCGGATGGCCTTTGGGCGATGGTCAGCGGCATTCCGACGTGGTGATGGAGAACCTGATCGGCGATGACATGGATCGGGTGCCAGAATTGGCTCGCGAACGGGACGTTGCGCTGCATCTATACGGCAAGTCCGAGGTGAAAACCGGTCGCAAGATGGCGCATTTCAACCGGATTATACGCTGACAGGTAAAGGTGGGGCACCGGATCGCTCAGTCGATGAACCGCGTGGCGATGTCGCCCGACATACAGCTGACACGCCCCCGCGCCAGAGTGGCAGCGACGCGCTGCGTTTGGGCGTCAAGGATCAGCAGGTCAGCGCGTTTTCCCGGCGACAGCTCACCTCGATCCAACAGCCCCAGCACTTTTGCCGGACCGGATGACACCAGCGCCCAGGCGTCTGCGAAGTCCAGCAGGCCGGATTTGGCCAGCATCAGCGCGGCGCGACGAGGGCTTGGATAGTGATAATCCGAAGCCAGCGCATCGCACAGCCCCATGGCAATCAGATCCAGCGCGCTGGCATTGCCTTTGTGGGACCCTCCACGCACGACATTGGGCGACCCCAGAATAATGTGATCCCCGCCCGCGCGGGCAATTTCTGCAACCTCAAGCGTTTCGGGGAATTCAGCTATGCTGACCCCGCGCGCACGCCAATCAAGCCGATCCTGCGTTTTGGCGTCATCATGGCTGCCCATACGAACACCACGACTGGCCAACGTGGCACACAAAGCGTTCAGGGCCTCAGGCACCTCAGAGCCACGTTTGTGCATCGTTTGCAGCATTTCCAGATGAACTTCCGGGTTACGTCCCGCTTTCAACGCCTGCCCGGTCAGGCGTGGTGGCGTTCGTCCCTGCGCCAGGCGCTCATGCGGAAGGTGATCATTGAAGACCACATATGGAACCTGCCACTCTGCTATCCGTTCGGGCAGATCGCCGTAATCATCCAGCATATGGGTTTCAAACCGAAGCTGGGGCATTAAATCGGAAACGGTGTCCGTTTTCACCGACGCGATCGCCGCAAAGACTTGAGCTGCAAACTCAGGTCCGCGCACGCCGCCTTCCCAGCTGTAGAACTGCGCCATCACTGCGGTTGTAATACCGTTTGCAGCAAGCTCGGCTTCTGCTGCGAGGATGCCTTCATTCATCAGCTTCATCGCCCCCCGCCGCGGTGCGATGTGTCGTTCAAACCCATCCCCATGCAGGTCGATGATACCCGGCAGCACGAGATACCCTGAAAGGTCGATCTGCCGCCCTGCCCTGTCACTTTGCACCAAACCGTCGGCTATCGACAATTCCGTGGCACACAGCCCCTGGCCCGGCAACAGAACCTCTGCCCCGGTAAACGTCAGATCAAGATTAGTCATTGAGAGGGCTCCGATTCAGGCTCCGAGCAATCCTGTCCGATGCAAATCTGATCGATGATGTCCTCGACCCCATCGAGCCACGTGATCTCGGGATCGAACTGTCCAAATTCGATGAAATGCAGGGTTTGTGCCATGACCTGCGGATTGTTCATCATGAAGGTGTGGGTCACCGGCAAGACGATGTGATCCGCCATGCCCTCGACCTTTGTCGTCTCGACCGAAACCTTACCATCATCCGGCCCGTCAATCAGGGACGAGAATACAGGGTTCAGCGAGTTTTCTCCGGCGATCACCCCCAGATCGAAATCAACCGGGGGCAACTTGCGTGGAATGCCTTCGGGACCAGTACCAAGGGCCAGTCCAGCCGGACCATGCAGCAAGCCAAAGACCTCCCAGGCCCCCAGTTCATCCACCAATTGACTGCCCTGGTTCGGGGGGCCAAGCATGACGACGCGCCCAAGGCTATCGAGGGTATGATCCTGCAGCCAATAGCGCAGCAGGATCCCTCCCATCGAATGCGCGACCACATTTACTGTGTCATCGCCACAGGCGGCAAAGGCATCCGGCAGAGTTTGTTCAGCAAGTTCAGGAATGGGCAGGTCTGTCGAAGAGTATCCGGGGCGAACAACCGTGTAATCATGCGCGCGGAAAAGTTGTTCCATCACCGTGAATGATGCTTCGGTCCGTGCCAAACCATGCAGCAACACAACGCATTTCGCATGCGCGACAGCAGGTACGAGACAACACAGGAAGGCGATCAGAAGCTTCATGACCCGCCAGATAAGCCCTATCGGGGGGCGAGAAAACCCCTAGCCACGGTTCAGGCGCAACACTGCCAGCGCGATGCCTCCCAAAACCAGTCCTGCGCCTATCAGCAGGCGCAGGCTTGCCACTTCGCCCAACAGCACCACACCGGCCGCGATGGCAACAACCGGAACGCTCAGCTGTACGATCGCGGCCACAGCAGGGGCCAGTTGGGGCAGAACTCGGTACCAGAGCGCATATCCCATCCCCGAAGTGACTCCGCCGGATAAGGCGGCAAGACCGTATCCCACCAAGGTCATCTGCCATGCGTCCCCCAAAGCGAGCAGAGCCAATCCTGTGACCGGAAGCGCCACGACGAAATTGGCCGCCGTTCCGGATAATGCATCAGGTTCGGATCGCCCGACTATCGAATACACCGCCCATCCGACCCCGGCAGCCACCATAAGGCTGGCCCCCAACAGATCGACGCGCAACGCGCCAGTGGGCCAAAGCACATATGCCAACCCGCCCAGCGCTATGACCGCCCCAAAAACCTGCCGCTTCGTCGGGGCCGCGCCGGAAACTGCCCCTATCGTGAACATTGTGATCTGAACCACGCCGAACAGGATCAGCGCCCCAAGCCCCGCATCAAGCGTCAGATACGCAATCGAAAAACCGATCATATAGAGCGACAACGATCCGGCCCCGGTAAAACGTCGACGACTTAGAACGGGAAGCGACCCCTTCCGCAGAGCCACCAGCGCCACCAACACAATTGCGCCTGACAACACCCGAACAATGGCAAATCCCGCCGGATCACTTGCACCAATATCAATGGCAAGCCGATTCAGGATCGAATTCGCCGCAAAGGCACACATGGTCAGAGCAGTAAGCAAAAACAGTCGCATCTCGACCGCATAGCGGTTTCAGCGTGGTTTGCACACTCACTTTCCCGCAGGCAGAAGCAGCCCTGCTGTTCTTCTGATCAGAAATGCATCCACCCGAGTCATGCCCGAGCAGAAGGCATTCCAAATGAAACGGGGCCGCCCGAAGGCGACCCCGTCGATAAGCACAAAGGCTTAAGCAGCTTACATCATGCCGCCCATGCCGCCCATGTCGGGCATGCCGCCTGCAGCAGGTGCGTCTTTCTGCGGCTTGTCGGCAACCATTGCTTCGGTAGTGACCAGCAGACCAGCAACCGATGCCGCATCTTCCAGAGCGGTACGGACAACTTTGGCCGGGTCAATCACGCCGAACGAGAACATGTCGCCATATTCTTCAGTCTGCGCGTTGAAGCCGAACGATACATCGCCGGATTCACGGACTTTGCCCGCAACAACCGCACCGTCAACACCTGCGTTCTCGGCGATCTGGCGCAGCGGAGCTTCGATGGCTTTGCGAACGATGTTGATACCGGCGTCCTGATCAGCGTTTGCGCCTTTCAGAGCTTCCAGTGCTTTACCGGCCTGAACCAGAGCAACACCGCCGCCCACAACAACGCCTTCCTGCACAGCAGCGCGGGTCGCGTTCAGAGCATCGTCCACACGGTCCTTACGCTCTTTCACTTCCACTTCGGTCATGCCGCCGACGCGGATAACAGCAACACCGCCTGCCAGTTTGGCAACGCGTTCCTGCAGTTTCTCGCGGTCGTAATCCGACGAGGTTTCTTCGATCTGAGTGCGGATCTGGCCAACGCGGGCTTCGATCTCGGCTTTCTCGCCAGCACCGTCGACGATGGTGGTTTCGTCTTTGGTGATCTCGATCTTCTTGGCGGTGCCCAGCATGTCCATGGTGACAGACTCGAGCTTCATGCCCAGATCTTCCGAGATGACCTGACCGCCGGTCAGGATTGCGATGTCCTGCAGCATGGCTTTGCGGCGATCGCCGAAGCCCGGTGCTTTGACAGCAGCAATTTTCAGGCCACCACGCAGTTTGTTGACAACCAGAGTTGCCAGCGCTTCGCCTTCAACATCTTCCGCGATGATCAGCAGCGGCTTCTGCGACTGGATCACCTGCTCGAGCAGCGGAACCATCGGCTGCAACGAGGACAGTTTCTTTTCGTGCAGCAGGATCATGCAGTCGTCGAGTTCTGCGATCATCTTGTCTGCGTTGGTGACGAAGTAAGGCGACAGGTAGCCACGGTCGAACTGCATACCTTCGACAACATCGGTCTCGGTTTCCAGACCTTTGTTTTCTTCGACGGTGATAACGCCTTCGTTGCCAACTTTCTGCATCGCGTCTGCGATCTGCTGGCCGATTTCAGCTTCGCCGTTGGCCGAGATGGTGCCAACCTGAGCAACTTCTGCCGAGTCTTTGACTTCGCGCGATGCGTCTTTGATGCCTGCAACAACTTTGGCAGTCGCCAGATCGATGCCGCGCTTCAGGTCCATCGGGTTCAGACCCGCTGCAACCTGCTTCAGACCTTCGCGAACGATTGCCTGTGCCAGAACGGTTGCAGTGGTGGTGCCGTCACCGGCTTCGTCGTTGGTGCGGCTGGCGACTTCTTTCACCATCTGCGCGCCCATGTTTTCGAACTTGTCTTCCAGTTCGATTTCCTTGGCAACCGAGACACCGTCTTTGGTGATGCGCGGCGCGCCGAAGGATTTGTCCAGAACCACGTTGCGGCCTTTGGGGCCCAGGGTCACTTTAACAGCATCGGCCAGGATGTTCACACCTGCCAGCATGCGGTTACGGGCATCGGTGTCGAACTTGACGTCCTTTGCAGCCATGTCGTTTCTCCTTGAGAAAATGTATTGGAATGAAGATCAGAGAAAGCGCGCGGCTTACTCGATGATCCCCATGATGTCGCTTTCTTTCATCATCAGCAGCTCTTCGCCGTTGACCTGAACCTCAGTGCCCGACCATTTGCCGAACAGGATCTTGTCACCAGCTTTAACAGCCATTGCGATCAGTTCGCCGCTGTCCTTACGTGCGCCTTCGCCGGTTGCAACGACTTCGCCTTCGCTGGGCTTTTCTTTTGCGCTGTCGGGAATGATCAGGCCGCCTGCGGTTTTCTCTTCGCTTTCGGTACGGCGAACCAGCACGCGGTCATGAAGCGGTTTCAATGCCATCTTTGCAGCTCCTTGGGCTCAAAGTTTGTTTATCCTCCCCTCGCCGACTGACGAGGCGTTAGCACTCGACCCTTGCGAGTGATAACGACGCATAGCTAGGGGGTCCAAATCCGTGAGTCAACAAGCTGTGAAGGATTTTTCTGACCTAATGGCTCAATCAGTTTGTTCCCAGCTATAGGCCCAGTGCTTCAGCCCCTCCTGCCCGGCCTCAGACAGACAGTAGACGCCCTTCTCGACCTTATCAAACCAGCCATAGTGGTTTTCGCGCATTAACCGGGTGGCCGAGGGCACTCCGGTCGCCACCGCAACCTCAGCGCCCTTTGTCGCGCCACATTCTGCCAGATGGGCCGCACATTTCAGCGCGTCCTGACGGTAAGCCGTGACAATCCCGTGTCGCGTCGCCCCGCCCGCATTGGGGTCGCCTTCCAACCGGTCGAACTCACGCAGCAGGCGCGCAACCTTGGACTTGTTTTTGCGCGGGGCGTAGGGACCGGGGTCACACTGGACTTCAACCGCGCCATCCGCGCGCACAGTGATCAACCCCAACCCAAGGCGTCGGCAAAGCGCAAGATTGTCTTTTAATGCTCGTCGCGCACTGCGTCCGGTTGGCTTGCACACCCCCAGATACACCTGATCCGTCAACTTCAGGCGTGCAATCGCCTGATGGAACAGGGCAAGACTGAACCGCAGCTTGAGCTCAACGACCACGGGCTCTTCACCCTCGCGAATGGCGACGATATCGGCCGCACCCACCTCACCCTTCACGGCATAGCCTTGCCGCTCCAGCAATGCTTTGATCGGGGGATAGAGGTCTTGCTCGCGCTTCATGCCGCCATGCTATGCGGTTTCGCGCGGATTGCCAGCCGTCAGAGACAAAGATAAGTCTTGAACGAAGTGCCCGCCCCAGGAAAGAGACCCAATGCGCCTGCTCAGCCTCTGCTTTAGTCTTCTGTTGCCCCTTACGGCCCACGCCGCCTGCGAAGGGCGTGATCTGCGGCTCGACCTCGCGCCCGAAACCAAAGCCAAACTGGAACAAACCCTCAGCGCCATTCCTTTCCCGGAAGGCAACCATTGGATTGCCCGGAAAGGCGACACCGTTCTGCATCTGATCGGCACCTTGCACACAAACGATCCTCGCATGGAGGCAATTGTTGAACGCCTCACACCAACCCTCAGCACCGCAGATGCCTTCTATTTCGAAGTCACAAAATCAGAAATGGATGCGTTCGAACGCGATCTGGCCGACGACTTCAGCCCGGTGCTGATTACCTCCGGCCCCACGCTGGTCGATCTTATGACCGCGGAAGACTGGGCCGCGCTGTCAGCCACCCTGGCCGAACGCGGCATTCCAAGCTGGATGGCGGCCAAGATGCGCCCTTGGTTTCTGAGCATGATGTTGGGAGTTCCGCCCTGCCTCATGTCCACGCCCGATTTTGACCGTGGCATGGATACGCGCCTGACCGAGCTGGCCGAGGCGCAAGGCATCCCGCAATTCTCGCTGGAACGGATCGAAGACCTGATCGCAATGTTCGACAGCCATCCGTTGGAAGAACAGGTGGCCTCGCTGACCCGACTCGCCGGTGCGATGCAGGCCGAAGATGATCAGATGATCACAATGGCCAACGCTTATTTCGACGAACAGCATGCCATGATCATCGAGCTTGCCAAGCTTCAGGGGTTCGAAGCCTCGGGGCTGACAGTGGAAGAATTCAATGCCGAGTGGGAAAGCTTCGAAGACCAACTCCTGGTGCAGCGCAACGCCAACTGGATGCAGAAGATTCTGAAACTGAATGATCAGACGGTCGTGATCGCCGTCGGTGCCGGGCACCTGAGCAACAAGTTCGGCTTGCTAAACCAACTGCAAGAGGCCGGCTACACATTGGAACGCGCCACTTTCTGAGATTTCAGACCAAGGGTCGCAGCCAGCCCCGTTCCGGGTGACAAGTGGAATTCTTCGCCCTATAAGGCGCGCAATTCCACATTCCTCAGGACACTGTCATGACAATCCAAGTTCTTGGTCACAAATCCCCCGATACCGATTCGACCGGCTCGCCCATCCTCTGGGCCTGGTATCTGAGCGAAGTCAAAGGCGAAGCGGCCACTCCGGTTTTGCTGGGTGAGCCCAATACCGAAGCCAACTTCATGCTCCAGCGCTGGGACCTGCCCAAGCCGCAGATCATTGAAGACGTGGCCGAAGATGCCCCGGTCGTGATCGTAGACACCAACAACCCCGCTGAGCTGCCCGCCAGCATCAACAGCGCCGACATCCGCGCCATCATCGATCATCACAAGCTGGTCGGTGGGCTGGAAACCAAAGGCCCCATCGATATCACCGTGCGCCCGCTGGCTTGCACCGCGACCATCATGATCGACCTGATCGGCGACGATGCAGCGAAAATGCCTGACGCCATCAAAGGTGCTGCGCTGACCTGCATCCTGTCGGACACGCTGGAGTTCCGCTCGCCCACCACCACCGCACATGACCGCGCCGTGGCCGAGAAACTGGCCGCCGATCTGGGTCTAGACGTATCGGCCTATGCGGCTGATATGTTCGCTGCCAAATCGGATGTGTCCTCGTTCTCGGACGCCGAACTGATCCGTATGGACAGCAAGGAATACGAAGTCGATGGCACGAAGTTCCGCGTCTCGGTGCTGGAAACCACCGCACCGGGCGTTGTTCTGGACCGCAAAGACAGCCTTGCGGCGTCCATGATCGACGTCGCCAAGGAAGACAACGTCGATCAGGTCTTGCTATTCGTTGTCGACATCCTGAACGAAGAAGCCACCCTGCTGGTTCCCAATGATCTGGTTAAAGCCGTCGCGGAAAAAAGCTTCGGGGCATCGATCAATGGCGATGCCGTCGTGTTGCCCGGCATCATGAGCCGGAAAAAGCAAATTATCCCGAACCTCAAGGTCTGAGCCCAATCCCAAAGGCGCCCAATCGGGCGCCTTTTTCTTTTGCGAAGCTCTGCCTCGCCCGGGGGCAGAGCCCCCTCTGGCCAAACATGGCAAGCTCTGCCATAGGCTTAGGTAAATCGCCTTCCCTGCCAGATGAGGGGCCAATGACCCAGATTATCTCTTCCCTTGCCGAATTCTCTGACCGTTACAAAGCGCTGTTTGTCGATCTTTGGGGGTGCGTGCACAATGGTATCACCGCCTACCCCGAGGCGGTTGCGGCCTTGCAGGCTTATCGGCAAAAGGGCGGTGTTGTGGTATTGGTCACAAACTCACCCAAGCCACGTGCGGGGGTGGCCGATCAGTTGGCACAATTCGGTGTGCCGATTGACGCCTATGACACGATTGCCACCAGTGGTGACTCGGCACGATCTGCGATGTTCCGGGGCGCAGTCGGCGAAAAGGTCTATTTCATGGGAGAATGGCAACGGGATGCCGGTTTCTTTGAGCCGCTGAAAATTCTGGACCATCCCATCCATATCGAACGAGTCCCGCTGGATGAAGCGGAAGGCATCGTATGCTGTGGCCCGTTTGACCCTATGGCCGATCCGGCGGTAAACCGGCCTGACTTTTTATATGCGAAGCAGAAGGGCATGAAACTGCTCTGCGCCAATCCTGATATTGTCGTTGATCGCGGTGAAACCCGAGAGTGGTGTGCAGGCGCCTTGGCGCGGCTTTATACCGAGATGGGCGGTGAGAGCCTTTATTTCGGCAAACCTCACCCTCCGATCTACGATCTCGCACGGCGTAGGCTTACGGAACTTGGCGTTGATATTGGCGATTCCGAGATTCTGGCAATTGGCGATGGCCCACAGACCGACATCGCTGGCGGGATGGGCGAAGGTATCGATACTCTGTTCATCACTGGCGGGCTGGCGGCAGCAGAGACCAAAACGTCGCACCACCCGGACGAAGATGCCTTAAGATCCCATAACGAAAAAGAAAACATCAATCCGACCTTCTCAATCGGGCGTTTGCGCTGATCAAAAAAGACTTGATTTTCTGCAGTTGCGAAGTAATAAAGTTGCCGAAGGGCGGCTTCTGATGGTCTTTTGTTGCCCGCACGATCTCGAATGAGGGTAGCATGTTGGACAATCTTCCGCGCGGAACGATATGTATCGAAGACATCGAAATGGGCATGACCCGGCACCTGCGCAAAGTGGTGACGGACGAAGATATCGAGATGTTCGCCCAGGTGTCGACGGATCGTAACCCGGTGCATCTGGATGATGACTATGCCCGCGACACGATCTTTGAAGGCCGGATCGCGCATGGCATGCTGACCGCAGGACTGATCTCGGCCGTGATCGGAGAGCAGCTGCCCGGCCATGGCACCGTCTATA
This sequence comes from Ruegeria sp. CF4, assembly GCF_056537345.1. Taxonomy (NCBI): domain Bacteria; kingdom Pseudomonadati; phylum Pseudomonadota; class Alphaproteobacteria; order Rhodobacterales; family Roseobacteraceae; genus Ruegeria; species Ruegeria sp. CF4. The sequence continues at coordinate 322,677 of NZ_JBQFRJ010000004.1, forward strand.
TGGGACAGTCGCTGAAATTCCTTGCACCTGTCCGCCCTGGCGACATGGTCTATGCCGAAGTGAAAGTGATCGATATCGACTTTTCCAAGCGCCGCGTGAAGCTGGATTGCCATTGCGCCGTTGATGGCAAGAAAGTGTTAGTTGGCGAGGCGATGGTGCTGGCCCCAAGTCGGAAGTTCGACTGATTATCAAACCCATCTGATCTGCGACTTGAACCTGCCCGACACTCTCGTTAGGCAATCCTCATGCAGATCATACGTGACTTTCAATTTGTTGAGCCGGAAGACCGCGGCGCAAGTGTCGCTATCGGGAACTTTGACGGGGTCCATCTAGGGCACCAATCCGTCATCCAGCTGGCGCGCGAGGCTGAACCGACCGCGCCATTGGGTGTGATGACATTCGAGCCTCATCCACGCGAATATTTCGCTCCCGACGCCCCGCCCTTTCGCCTGATGCGGGGAAATGCACGGGCGCACCGGCTGCAGAAGCTGGGGGTGCAGAAGCTTTATGAGTTGCCGTTCAACGCAGCCTTGGCGGGGCTGACACCGGAGGAATTTGCGCGAAATGTGATTTGTGACGGACTGGGCCTGGCGCATGTGGTCGTAGGCGCCGATTTCTGCTTTGGCAAAGGGCGGAGCGGCACACCGCAAGATCTGCAGCGGTTCGGCGATGAGATGGGCTTTGGCGTCACGATCGCTCCGTTGATGGAGCGGTCGGAGAATGTGGTCTCGTCCACCGCAATCCGGACGGCGCTGTCCGAAGGTCGCCCGCGCGACGCTGCCGCGATGCTGGGGCATTGGCATCGTATCGAAGGCGAAGTCGTCGGGGGCGAACAGCGCGGGCGCGAGCTGGGATTCCCGACCGCAAATATGTCAATCGAGGGGCTGCATCCGCCGAAATTCGGGGTCTACGCAGTTTTGGTAGATGTTCTCGATGGTCCACATCAGGGCAGCTATCGTGGGGCGGCGTCGGTTGGGACACGCCCCATGTTCCATGGGGAAGTTCCCAATATCGAAACCTTCCTGTTCGATTTCTCAGGCGACCTCTATGGCGCGACCCTTTCGGTGGGGTTGGTCGATTACCTACGGCCCGAAATGACCTTTGACGGCCTTGATGGGCTGATCGCCCAAATGAATGACGATTGCGCCCGCGCGCGCGCGCTTCTGGCCGCTCAATGACCAAGGACCCCATCGACCGAGACGGACTGGCCCCGCGCTTCTGGGAGCGCAAGCCACTGCAGAAGATGAACCCACGCGAGTGGGAAGCACTGTGCGACGGCTGCGGCAAATGTTGCCTCAACAAGCTGGAAGATGAAGACACCGGCGAAGTCGCGCTGACCTGCGTCGCCTGCCGTCTGCTGGATGATGAAAGCTGCCGCTGCACGCAATATGACATCCGGCATCAATTCGTGCCCGAATGCATCGTGATGCGCCCCGACAACATCGACAGCCATGCCTATTGGCTGCCGCAGACCTGCGCCTATCGTTTGTTGTGGGAGGGGAAACCTCTTTACGATTGGCACCCGTTGCTGTCAGGTACGCCGGACAGCGTTCATGCCGCAGGCATTTCCGTGCAGGGACGTACCGTGTCTGAATTCGAAACCCCCTTGGAAGAGTGGGAAGATTATATCATCGAGGAGCCGAGCTGATGCATTTTGCCTCTGACAATTCCGGGCCCGTTCATCCCGAGGTTCTGGCCGCGTTGGCGGAAGCCAATCAGGGCTATCAAATGGCTTATGGCGCGGACGTTCTGATGAACGAAGTGCGCGACCAAATCCGAGGAATCTTTGAAGCCCCCGGCGCGGCGGTATATCTGGTGGCTACGGGAACAGCGGCAAATTCACTGGCTCTGGCCACATTGTCTCAGCCATGGGAAACCGTCTTTTGCTCGCCAGTGGCACATATCCATGAGGACGAATGCAACGCGCCGGAGTTCTATAGCGGGGCCAAGCTGACCCTCGTGCCCGGTGAGGACAAGATGGCCCCTGAGGCTTTGCGCCGATCTGTCGAAGGCGAAGAAACCCGTGGCGTGCACGGGCCGCAACGCGGGCCGGTTTCGATTACGCAGGTAACTGAGCGTGGATCGGTGTATTCGCTGGAAGAGCTGCAGGCGCTTTGCGGGGTAGCCAAGGAGTATAACCTGCCGGTCCATATGGATGGCGCGCGGTTCACCAACGCTTTGGTCGCGTTGAACTGCTCTCCGGCTGAGATGACATGGAAATCCGGTGTGGATGCAGTCAGTTTCGGTGGCACCAAGAACGGGTTGATGGGTGTCGAAGCAGTGGTGTTTTTCGACGAAAGCAAAGCCTGGGAATTTGAGCTGCGACGCAAACGCGGGGCGCATCTGTTTTCCAAGCACCGCTATCTGTCGGCACAGATGGCGGCCTATCTGCAGGATGATCTGTGGCTACGCTCGGCGCGGCAGGCGAATGCCAATTGCGCACGTTTGGCTGACGGGCTGCGCGCCGCCGGGGCTGCGTTTTTGCATGAGCCTCAGGCCAACATGATTTTTGCACGTTTCCCACGCAGTCTGCATCGCAAGTTGCATGACGCAGGCGCGGTATATCACTTTTGGGGTGATACACTGGAGGGCGCAGATGAGGATGAGATGTTAGCCTGCCGTCTGGTTTGTGACTGGTCCACACCGGCGGACCAGATCGATCAGTTTCTGGCCTTGCTATAGGGGGTCGGCGGCCCTGCCCCCATCGCAGCAAGTTGCGATTCCCCCGAGGTATTTTTAGCCAGATGAAGCAAGCGGGGTTGGACTAGCCCTTCAGCGTTGCGAGGTGACGGTCGAGGTCGTCGAGGCGGTCCTGACCCCAGAACCTTTGATCATCAGGCGTAATATAGAACGGCGCGCCGAATACACCGCGGTCCACGGCTTCTTCAAGATTGGCTGCGTAGGTTTCAGCCCCCGCCAGCAGGCCGGTATCGGCCAGTTTCGGGTCGAAGCCTGCCTGTGTCAGGCAGTCTCGGATAACGCTGTCTTCGGCGATGTCTTTTTCCTCGGCCCAGCAGGCACGCAGGAAAGAGTGGCATAGCTGCCCTACATCGCCCGAACCATCCTGAACGGCAGCGATCACAGCATACGAGGACGGCGCCATATTGGTCGGCCAATGGGCTGGTTGCAGGTTGAAATCCATGCCCAGCGTCTTTGACTGGCGCAGCAGTTCCTGCGCGCGGTATTCGATGCGCGAGATATGACGGTCCTTGGGTGGGGTGCCACCGGTCCTGCCGAACAATGCGATGATATCAAGTGGTTTGTAGTTGATCGTTGCGCCATGTTTGGCGGCGACCTCTTCCAGCCGTGTACCTGCCAGATAGGAATAGGGCGAAATTGTCGCAAAATAGTAGTCAATCTGGGTCATGTGTACTTTCTCCGCTGCGTTATCTTTGCGGGACGGTAAGGCCATGCTAAGCGGTGTCAACATCACGAATCTGTCACATTGCCATTGCTGCCCGGGGATAATCAGCCGATGCCGACACTGCACGAACCCAAGCTCATTGCTGGGAACGCCAATCTTCCGCTTGCCGAAACCATTGCCCGCCGCATGAGCCTGCATCGCGGCGTCGATCAAGGTCTGGTCGAGGCGCGCGTCGAACGGTTCAATGACGGCGAGATCTTCGTCGAGGTGTTCGAGAATGTGCGCGGCGAGGATATGTTCATTATCCAGCCGACTTCGAACCCGGCCAATGACAATCTGATGGAACTGTTGATCATCGCCGACGCCTTGCGCCGCTCTTCGGCGGCACGCATTACTGCTGTCATCCCTTATTTCGGCTATGCCCGTCAGGACCGCCGCACCAAAGCGCGTACGCCGATCAGCGCCAAGCTGGTTGCCAATATGCTGACCGGCGCCGGGATCGAGCGTATCCTGACCATGGATCTGCACGCCGCGCAGATTCAGGGCTTTTTCGATATGCCGGTCGACAACCTCTATGCCTCGCCGATCTTTGCGCTGGATGTGAAAAAGCAGTTCAAGGATCAAATGGATGACCTGATGGTGGTGTCGCCCGATGTCGGCGGTGTGGCCCGCGCCCGCGAATTGGCCAAGCGCATCAACGCACCCCTGTCGATTGTGGACAAGCGCCGCGAAAAAGCGGGTGAGGTCGCCGAAATGACCGTAATTGGCGACGTGAAGGGCAAGATCTGTCTGATCGTCGACGATATGTGCGACACTGCTGGCACGCTTTGCAAGGCGGCCCAAGTGCTGATCGACAATGGGGCCAAAGAGGTGCACTCGTATATCACCCATGGTGTCATGAGTGGCCCAGCGGTTGAACGCGTTACGAATTCGGTGATGAAATCACTGGTTCTGACAGACTCGATTCAGCCGAAGCCAGAGGTCGCGAATGCCCCCAACATTCGCATCGTACCCACGGCTCCGATCTTCACGCAGGCCATCCTGAATATCTGGAACGGGACAAGCGTCTCCTCGTTGTTTGAGGATAAGACACTGACGCCGATCTACGAGTCGCTTTACCACATGGACTGAGCAGGAGGCTAAAACGTGACCGGGAAAAACCGAATTGTTCTGTCCAGTGACCACGCTGCGATTGAATTGCGTCAGGCCATCGCCAACCATCTGACGCCGCAAGGCTGGGAGGTTGTCGATATCGGTCCGACGACACCTGAAAGCACGCATTACCCCCTGCACGGCAAAGCCGCGGCCGAGGCGGTCGCCTCGGGCGATTGCCAGTTGGGCATCATTCTCTGTGGTACCGGACAGGGTATCATGATGGCCGCCAACAAAGTGCCGGGCATCCGTTGTGGCGTATGTTCAGACACGTTCTCGGCCCAAATGATCCGTCAGCACAACAATGCCAACATGCTGTCGATCGGCGCGCGCGTCATCGGCGAGGGACTGGCGCTGGATATCGTAGATGCGTTTCTGTCGGCCGAATTCGAAGGCGGTCGTCATGCAACCCGAGTGGACATGATCGAGGCGCGGGGCGATTAACGCCCTGCCCCTCAGGAAATGTCCCAGTCGTCCGGGTGCTTTACCTCGCCCATTGCAGTCCACGTGACTCGGATACGTGCGATGCGCGTGTCTGACCAGGTCCGGAAAACGGCATTGAACCCTTCGGATGTGACGTCCTTGGCCTGAACTTCCGCCCGCAACGCCGAGGACGTGTCGACATCCCACAGCGACACACCGATCTGAACAATAGGGATCGAGCGGAAAGGTTCGCTGAACCAGATCGCCGCGCACCGCTCACGCGCGCCTTCTCCGGTCCACATATTTCCGCCATCGGCGAAGTCCGAAAACAGGACTTCTTCGCCTTGATCAATGCCGATGGGGTGTGTCAGAAATTTCTTCATTCTGTCGTCTTTTCTTGCAATTTCCGCACCTTAACCTGCGGCTATGACGAAAGCACGACAAAAAACGGCCCCGCAATCGCGAGGCCGTTTCAATGCATAGATTGTCATGAACCTTTACAGGCTCATATGCGTTCCAAGGGCTTCCATGTCGGCCAGCAGCTTGGCGGCGTCGTCGACGATGGTCTGATCATCGCCTTCCTTTGCCGCCTCGTGCGAAGCGCGGGCCTCAGCGATCAGGTCGTCCAGATGCGACCGGGTCACTTCGGCAACCGGAATGGCCTTTTCGGCCAGAACTGACAGGCCATCGCCGTTGATCTGGGCAAACCCGCCGGTGACCAGGTATTCGCTGGCTCCTTCGGGTGCCTCAACCTTCAGCAGACCGGGGCGCAGCGTTGTGATGGTAGGGGCATGGTCGGGCATCGCCGTCATGTCCCCGTCCGCGCCGGGAATCTGGACCGCGGTAACCGCGAGCGAAGCTAGGCTCCGCTCGGGGCTGACGAGGTCGAATTGCATCGTGTTTGCCATCAGGGATACTCCTTAGGCGGCTTCTGCTGCCATCTTCTCGGCTTTGGCGATCACTTCTTCGATGCCACCAACCATCAGGAAGGCCGCTTCGGGCAGGTGATCGTATTCGCCAGCCACAACGGCTTTGAACGACGAGATGGTGACTTCCAGAGGAACCTGAACGCCCGGCGAGCCGGTGAAGACTTCGGCCACGTCGAACGGCTGCGACAGGAAGCGCTCGATCTTACGGGCACGGGCCACGGTCAGTTTGTCCTCTTCCGACAGTTCGTCCATGCCGAGGATGGCGATGATGTCCTGCAGCGACTTGTAGCGCTGAAGGATCTGCTGAACGTCGGTCGCGACCTTGTAGTGCTCTTCACCCACGATGGCCGGGTCGAGCAGGCGCGAGGTCGAGTCGAGCGGGTCAACCGCCGGGTAGATACCCTTTTCCGAGATCGCACGGTTCAGAACGGTGGTCGCGTCCAAGTGGGCAAACGAGGTTGCCGGCGCAGGGTCGGTCAAGTCATCCGCAGGCACGTAGATCGCCTGCACGGACGTGATCGAGCCCGACTTGGTCGAGGTGATGCGTTCCTGCAGGGCGCCCATGTCGGTGGCCAGCGTCGGCTGGTAGCCCACCGCCGAAGGAATACGACCCAGCAGAGCCGAAACCTCGGAGCCCGCCTGCGTGAAGCGGAAGATGTTGTCGACAAAGAACAGAACGTCGGTACCGGATTGGTCGCGGAACTGCTCGGCCAAGGTCAGACCGGTCAGAGCAACACGCGCACGCGCTCCGGGAGGTTCGTTCATCTGACCGTAAACCAGGGCTACCTGCGATTCCGACAGGTTGTCCGGCTTAATAACGTTCGATTCGATCATCTCGTGGTACAGGTCGTTCCCTTCACGGGTCCGTTCACCAACACCCGCGAACACCGAGAAGCCCGAGTGCACTTTTGCGATGTTGTTGATCAGTTCCATGATCAGAACGGTTTTACCAACGCCGGCGCCGCCGAACAGGCCGATCTTACCGCCTTTGGCGTAGGGGGCCAGCAGGTCAACAACCTTGATGCCGGTTACCAGAACTTCCGACTCGGTCGACTGTTCGTCGAAGGTCGGTGCTGGCTGGTGGATCGCGCGGGCCTCAGATGCTTCAACCGGGCCTTTTTCGTCGATCGGTTCACCAACCACGTTCAGGATGCGGCCCAGGGTGGCGTTACCAACCGGAACCGAGATCGGTGCGCCAGTGTCGGTGACTGCCTCGCCACGAACCAGACCTTCGGTCGCGTCCATCGCGATGGTGCGGACGGTGTTTTCACCCAGGTGCTGAGCAACTTCCAACACCAGGCGCTTGCCGTTGTTGGTGGTTTCCAGCGCGTTCAGAATTTCAGGCAGCTGATCTTCGAAGTGCACGTCGACGACGGCCCCGATGATCTGTGTGACTTTGCCTTTTGCATTCGCCATGTTTCGTCTCCGGTTTTCTTACAGCGCTTCGGCGCCGGAAATAATTTCAATCAGCTCGTTGGTGATCACGGCCTGACGCGAGCGGTTGAACTGGATCGTCAGCTTGTCGATCATCTCACCCGCGTTGCGTGTCGCGTTGTCCATCGCGGACATCCGTGCACCCTGTTCAGACGCTCCGTTTTCGAGCAGAGCCGAGAAGATTGCGGTCGCAACCCCCTTGGGCAGCAAGTCGGCCAGGATGGCCTCTTCGCTGGGCTCGTAGTCGAAAATGGCACCGCTGTCGTCACCCGTCGCTTCGTCTTCGAACGAGGCGGGGATGACCTGCTGTGCCGTCGGGATCTGGGTCACAACGTTGACGAACTTCGAGTAGAAGATCGTGGCAACGTCGAACTCACCCCCGTCAAAGCGGGACAGGACGTCCTTGGCGATGTCCTGCGCGTTGGAATACCCCAGACGCTTGACCTCGCTCAGGTCGATATGTCCAACGAACAGATCGCCAAAATCACGCTTGAGCGCGTCGCGGCCTTTCTTGCCGACGGTCAGAACCTTGACCGTCTTGCCTTTGCCGCGCAGCTCGTCCGCTTTGGCGCGGGCAAGCTTGGCGATGTTCGCGTTGAAGCCGCCACACAGGCCGCGTTCAGCTGTCATCACAACCAGCAGATGGACATCATCACTGCCCGTACCACGGAGCAGCTTGGGGGCGCTGTCGCTGCCCCCGACCGAAGCCGCCAGCCCCGCCATCACGGCATTGAACCGCTCGGCATAGGGACGCGAGGCTTCGGCAGATTCCTGGGCGCGACGCAGTTTTGCTGCCGCGACCATCTGCATGGCCTTGGTGATCTTGCGGGTCGATTTGACCGACTCGATCCTGTTTTTAAGGTCCTTCAGACTAGGCATCGGAACCTCCTATCAAGCGAAGGTTGCGGCGTATTCGTCGATCGCTGCCTTGATCTTGTCGGACGCATCACCTTTGATCTTCGGATCTTCGTCAGTGAGCCACTGAAGCAGGTCGGCATGCTTGCCGCGCAGGTGCGCCAGCAAACCGGCCTCATAGCGGCCAACATCCGATACGTCGATCTTGTCGAGGTAACCGTTGGTACCTGCGAAGATGACGCAGACGATTTCCGCGTTGGTCAGCGGCGAGTACTGCGGCTGTTTCATCAGCTCGGTCAGACGCGCACCACGGTTCAGCAGCTGCTGAGTTGCGGCATCGAGGTCCGAACCAAACTGCGCAAACGCAGCCATTTCGCGATACTGAGCCAGTTCCAGTTTAACCGGACCAGCAACTGACTTCATCGCGTTGGTCTGAGCCGAAGAGCCCACACGCGAAACCGACAGACCGGTGTTCACAGCAGGACGGATGCCTTGGTAGAACAGTTCGGTTTCCAGGAAGATCTGGCCGTCGGTGATCGAGATCACGTTGGTCGGAATAAAGGCTGATACGTCACCACCCTGAGTTTCGATAACCGGCAGAGCGGTCAGCGAACCCGCACCGAAGTCCTCGTTCAGCTTCGCCGAACGTTCCAGCAGACGGGAGTGAAGATAGAAAACGTCACCAGGATAGGCTTCACGTCCGGGCGGACGGCGCAGCAGCAGCGACATCTGACGATACGAAACAGCCTGTTTCGACAGGTCATCATAGATGATCAGCGCGTGGCGACCGTTGTCACGGAAGTATTCTGCCATCGCAGTCGCGGCGTAAGGCGCCAGGAACTGCATCGGAGCCGGGTCGGACGCGGTCGCGGCCACAACGATCGAGTATTCAATCGCGCCGGACTCTTCCAGTTTCTTCACCAGCTGCGCAACGGTCGAACGCTTCTGACCAACCGCAACGTAGACGCAGTACAGTTTCTTCGACTCGTCGTCGCCTGCGGCTTCGTTGTAAACTTTCTGGTTCAGGATGGTGTCCAAAGCGACAGCGGTTTTACCGGTCTGACGGTCACCAATGATCAGTTCCCGCTGGCCACGGCCAATCGGGATCATCGCGTCAACCGATTTCAGGCCAGTTGCCATCGGCTCATGCACCGATTTACGCGGGATGATGCCCGGGGCTTTGACGTCTGCAACGCCACGCTTGGAGGCGTTGATCGGGCCTTTGCCGTCCAGCGGGTTACCCAGACCGTCAACAACGCGGCCCAGCAGCTCGTCACCAATCGGAACGTCCACGATCGAGTTGGTGCGCTTGACGGTGTCACCTTCTTTAATGTCACGGTCAGAACCGAAGATAACGACACCAACGTTGTCGCTTTCCAGGTTCAGGGCCATGCCCATGATGCCACCGGGGAATTCGACCATCTCACCCGCTTGCACGTTGTCCAGGCCGTATACACGGGCAATCCCGTCACCGACGCTCAGCACGCGGCCGATCTCGGCCACTTCCGCTTCCTGACCAAAATTCTTGATCTGGTCCTTCAGGATTGCAGAAATCTCTGCAGCTTGGATTCCCATTTATCCGACCTCTTTCATTGCATTCTGTAGGGAGTTCAGCTTCGAACGGATCGAGCTATCGATCATTTTCGAGCCCACTTTAACGACAAGACCGCCGATGAGGCTTTCATCCACGGTCGCATTGATAGTCACGGTCTTGCCCACACGCTCGGACAGCGTCTTGGACAGTTTATCCAGTTGTGTCTTGGTCAGCGCCTTGGCCGAGGCGACATCGGCGGTCACTTCGCCACGCTCTTCAGCAAGCATGTCGCGCAGGACCTGCACCAGCTGAGGTACAACAAACAGGCGGCGTTTCTGCGCCATCAAACCCAGCGTGTTGCGCAGGATTGCATGCAACCCCATCTTGTCCGCAACTGCTGTAATCGCGCCTTCCTGTTCGGCGCGGGAAACCAGAGGCGAGGCGATCAGGTCGCGCAATTCGGCGCTTTCGCCCAGAGCTGCTGACAGATCATTGATGCCGGTTTCCAGACCTGCAAGGTCATTATTCTCTTTCGCGATCTCGAAGATCGCAGTGGCATAGCGCTCGGCGATGCCTGTGGAAATCGAAGCTGGTTCGGACACGTCCACCCTTCCGATACTTTAGGCCCCGAAAACCGCGCGCGCGGCCACCCCGGGGGCGTGAAGAAACCCCGTCCATAAAGGGCGGGGATCAAAATCACCGGGGATGTAGCAGAGGTGTTCCAACCAAGCAATACGCTATAGCGGTAACAGAATTATCCACAAACCTTTAACTTTCAAATACTTACACCAAGTGCGACCCTTTGGACCGGTTACGGCAGTTGAAAAATGTTACGAATATGCAGGTTTTTGCGATTCCTGTGACTTTTTTTCCGCAATTTTTCCCTGTCGAACGGGTGGGATTGTCATGCAGGCTTCAACAAACCATCCAGCGCCTTGATCGGTCGTTTGGCGGTGTCCTTGGTCACACTTCCACTGGGCGGACGAATGAGTTTGCTGACCTCGACCATCAGCACCCCACCGGCCATGACCGTTGGAATACGCTGCCCGGTTTTTTCGATCAGGCTGCCGGACTTGAGCCAGAACCGACGGAAGGAAGGCGGCAGATATAGTGCCGAGCAATGGTTTTCCGGCACAAAGTGATGTGCCCGCAACTGGTTCTCAAGCTGTGTCGCGGAATATGGTCGCCCGAAACCAAAGGGCGTCTTGTCGGTTCGCGACCAGAGCCCGGCCCGGTTCGGTACCACAAACAATGCGCGGCCACCGGGACCCAGCACGCGCCAACATTCCTCAAGTAACTGACTTGGGCGACTCGACGTTTCCAAGCCATGCATGACGACCAGTTTATCGACATGCCCGGTTTCGATCGGCCACTTCGTCTCCTCCGTCAGAACTGAAACATTGGGCATTCCCGCGGGCCAAGGCATCACACCTTGTGGTCCTGGCATCAGACCGATCACGCGGCGGGCATCTGCCAGATACGGGCGCAACAAGGGGACAGCAAAGCCAAAGCCAACCACGGTCTGTCCCTTGGCTTCCGGCCACAGATCGACCAGCCGACCACGGATCGCCGCCTGCGCCGCGCGGCCCAGGGTGCTGCGATAGTAAAAGTTTCTTAGATCCTGCACATCAAGATGCATTGCGGACACCCGGTCAATCGGCTTAGCTGGGCGCAGTCTAGCAATGAAAGGGCAAAAGGCCATGCCTCTTGAGATCGTTACCGTCCCCTGCCTGAGCGACAACTATGCCTTTCTCGCCCATGATCCGGCCAGCGGCGAGACCGCACTGATCGATGCGCCAGAGGCTGCTCCAATTCTGGCCGAACTGAATGCGCGTGGTTGGCGGCTGAGTCACGTGTTGCTCACCCACCATCACTGGGATCACGTGGACGGACTGACGGGTATACTCGAGACACAGCCCGCGCGGGTGATCGGTGCCAAAGCCGATGAACACAGGCTGCCGCCGCTTGATCAAGCAGTGGTTGAGGGGGATACGTTCTATATCGGGGGTGAACCGGTCGAAGTACTGGATGTCCCGGGCCATACTTTGGGGCACATCGCATTCTACATGCCGAAAAGCGACGCTGTATTTACTGCAGACAGCCTGATGGCGCTGGGATGCGGGCGCTTGTTCGAAGGGGAACCGGCGCAAATGTGGGCCTCTCTCAGCAAGCTGGCCGCATTGCCCGATGAAACAATCGTGTGTTCGGGTCACGAATATACGCAATCAAACGCCAAATTCGCACTGACAATCGATCCTGACAATCCCGCCCTGCAGGATCGCGTTGCCGATATCAATCGTGCCCGCGCCGCCGGGGAACCCACTGTGCCCTCGCTTCTGTCGCTGGAAAAGGCCACAAATCCGTTTCTGCGCGCTGCTGATCCGGCGATTCAGGCGCATCTGGGCATGGAAAATGCTGACCCTGCGTCAGTTTTTGCTGAGATTCGTGCCCGAAAAGACCGCTTTTGAGCCGTTTAGGGCCCTCTTCATGGCCACGGTCACAGGAAATGTGACTGTCAAGTGCAAGAAAACCCTTGAAGCCGGGCCACGATCAACCAAACTCTAATAGTATGAGGACATGGTTGGGATGGGGATCCTGCCGATACTCGACCCCCTTCCGGCCCAATATAGAGGAGCACCCGCGTGCCTTCATTCTCGAGCACATTGGAACAAGCCATCCACGCGGCCCTTGCGGCGGCGAATGAACGGCGACATGAATTCGCGACGTTGGAGCACCTGCTGCTGGCGTTGCTGGAAGAACCCGATGCGGTGCGCGTCATGAAAGCGTGTAGCGTCGATCTGGATGAGTTGCGCAGCACGCTGGTCGAATTCATCGACGAAGACCTGTCAAACCTCGTGACCGATATAGACGGGTCCGAAGCGGTACCCACCGCAGCCTTCCAGCGTGTTATTCAACGCGCCGCGATCCATGTACAGAGTTCCGGCCGTACCGAGGTGACCGGGGCCAATGTACTGGTCGCCATCTTCGCCGAGCGCGAAAGCAATGCAGCATACTTCCTGCAGGAACAGGATATGACCCGCTATGACGCGGTGAACTTCATCGCCCACGGTGTGGCCAAAGATCCCGCCTATGGAGAGAACCGTCCGGTGACCGGCGCGGATGAAGCTGAGGATGAAGCTCAGACCACCTCGGGTGAGGCGGATCAGAAGGAAAGCGCGCTGGGTAAATACTGCGTCGACCTGAACGCCAAATCGCGCGCCGGGGATGTTGACCCGCTGATCGGTCGCTCGGACGAAGTAGAACGTTGCATTCAGGTGCTGTGCCGCCGTCGTAAGAACAACCCGCTGCTGGTGGGTGATCCGGGCGTAGGAAAAACCGCCATCGCAGAAGGTCTGGCACATAAGATCGTCGCCGGGGAAGCGCCTGACGTGCTGTCCGAAACCACAATCTACTCGCTGGACATGGGCGCGCTGCTGGCGGGCACTCGCTATCGCGGCGATTTCGAGGAACGGCTGAAGGCAGTCGTGACCGAGTTGGAAGATCACCCCGATGCAGTGCTGTTCATCGACGAAATCCACACGGTGATCGGTGCCGGTGCGACCTCGGGCGGCGCCATGGATGCGTCGAACCTGCTGAAACCTGCCCTGCAGGGTGGAAAACTGCGCACCATGGGCTCAACCACCTACAAGGAATTCCGTCAACACTTCGAAAAGGATCGTGCGCTGAGCCGCCGGTTCCAGAAGATTGACGTAAATGAACCCTCGGTCGAAGACAGCGTGAAAATCCTGCGCGGCCTGAAGCCGTATTTTGAAGAGCATCATGCGATCAAATACACCGCAGATGCGATCAAAACTGCGGTGGAATTGTCGGCCCGTTACATCAACGACCGTAAGCTGCCGGACAAAGCCATCGACGTGATCGATGAAGCCGGGGCGGCACAGCATCTGCTGGCCGAAAGTAAACGTCGCAAGACCATTGGCGTGAAAGAGATCGAGGCCGTTGTCGCCAAGATCGCTCGTATCCCGCCCAAGAACGTCACCAAGGATGATGCGGAGGTTCTGAAAGATCTCGAAACCTCGCTGAAACGGGTGGTGTTCGGTCAGGATGAAGCCATTGAGGCGCTGTCCAGTGCGATCAAACTGGCTCGTGCTGGTCTGCGCGAACCCGAGAAGCCCATCGGCAATTACCTGTTCGCTGGCCCAACCGGTGTGGGTAAGACCGAGGTTGCGAAACAACTGGCGGATACGCTGGGTGTGGAGCTGCTGCGGTTTGATATGTCCGAGTACATGGAAAAGCATGCCGTCAGCCGCCTGATTGGTGCCCCTCCGGGCTATGTCGGGTTTGATCAGGGCGGTCTGCTGACGGATGGCGTCGACCAGCACCCGCATTGTGTGCTGCTGCTGGATGAGATCGAAAAGGCGCATCCGGATGTGTTCAACATCCTGCTGCAGGTGATGGATCACGGTGAACTGACCGACCACAATGGCCGTACAGTGAATTTCCGCAATGTGGTTCTGATCATGACCTCGAACGCAGGTGCTCAGGAGCAAGCGAAGGCAGCTATCGGATTTGCCCGTGATCGCCGTGAAGGTGAGGATACCGCTGCAATTGAGCGCATGTTCACCCCGGAATTCCGCAACCGTCTGGACGCGGTGATTTCCTTCGCACCGCTTCCAAAGTCGGTCATCCTGCAGGTGGTCGAGAAGTTCGTCCTGCAGCTTGAGGCACAATTGCTCGATCGCAATGTGACCATCGATCTGACGCCGAAAGCCGCCGAATGGCTGGCGGACAAGGGCTATGACGACAAGATGGGCGCGCGTCCACTGGGCCGCGTGATCCAAGAGCATATCAAGAAGCCTCTGGCCGAAGAGCTTCTGTTCGGCAAACTGGCCAAAGGTGGCGTCGTCCGAGTCTCGGTCAAGAAAGGCGAGCTGAACCTTGAAATACTCGGCCCCGACCAGCCGCGCATTCCGGGTGATAAGCCGCCGCTGCTGACCGCGGACTGATTCAGAGACCTTAGAAACAAATAGCGCCCGCCCTTTCGGCGGGCGTTTTTTGTTTACCGCTCTGTCAGTTTCAACTCGATCCGGCGGTTCTGCGCGCGCGCTTCGGGCGTGTCGGCGGGGTTGACCGGTTGGAACTCTCCAAACCCGTTGGCCGCAAGACGGTTGGGTGGAATTCCCAGCGCTTCGACCATGAACCGAACCACAGACAATGCGCGGCCCTGGCTGAGCTCCCAGTTGTCGCGATACCGACCGCTACCCCCCAGCGGCACGTTATCGGTGTGCCCATCGACGCGGATGACCCAGTTCAGGCCCTCGGGGATTTCAGCCGCGACCGTCCGAAGAATGTCAGCCACCTTGGCAACTTCCTGACGGCCTTCCGCAGACAAAACGGCCGAGCCCGTATCAAACAGCACCTCGGACGAGAACACAAAACGGTCGCCTTCGATGCGCACGCCTTCTTGATCGCCCAGCACATCCCGCAACCGTCCGAAGAACTCGGACCGATAGCGTTGCAGATCTTCTGCCTGCGCAGTCAGTTCCTGATTTTGCCCGGCCAGCCTTTCCGCCTCGGCCTCAAGCCTGATGCGCTCTGCCTCCTCCAGCAGCCGGCGACGACGCTCCTCCGAGGCAGCGCGGGCGAGGGCTGCGTTCAGGTCCTGACCCAGCGTCTGGATCTGGATCTCTGCGGCGGCGTTACGCTCTTCGTAATCATCCAACAGCGCCTGCAACGAGCCCAGCTGGCTGCGCAAAGCCGACATCTGCTGGTTTAATAGTGCAGTCTGGCGCTGCGCCTCGGTCGAGATTTCTTTCTCTGACGCAAGCGCCCCCTGAGCCACAGCCAGCAGAGCCGCGCGCTCTTCAGCAAGTGACCTTTGCTCCTCCGCCTGCGCCTGAGCCTGCGTTTGCGCGTCCAATGCTGCCTGCAACTGGGCCTTCAGCTCGTCCGGGTTTAGCTCACCAAATTGCTGCTCAAGCTGGGCACGTGCCGCCTGTGCAGCAGCCAGCAGGGTCAAGGTTTCTTCGGCTTCCTGCCTCTGCGCCTCAAGCGCCAGCGTCATCGCGGTCAGCTCGGCATCCGCATCCTGAAGGCCGTTGCGCAGGGTCTCGGCCGCGGCAGCCTCGGCCAGACGCGCAGCCTCTTCATCTGTCAATTGCTGCGCAAGGTCCGCAATCTGGCCTGCCTGCGCCGCTTCGCTGGCCTCCAGCTCGGCCACCAACGCCTCAAGCGCCTCGCGGCGTGCAGCAGCCAGACGCGCAGCTTCGGTTTGGGCATCAATCTCGCTGCGGCTCTGGGCAAGGGCAAGGTTCAGGGAATCCTGCTCATTCAGCAGTTCATCGCGCTCCTGCAGCAAAGCATCCTGTTGGTCCACCAAGGCAGCAATATCATCCCGCGCCCGTTCCTGATCCGCCAGCAAAGCCGCGACCTGAGCTTCAAAGCTTGTGATCTGCGATTGTGCCTCTGACAGCTCATCCTCGACCTGCCCAAGCGTGGTATTCAATGTGCCCAGGCGCGCCTGCAAGCGGCTGTTTTCACGCTCTTCCAATCCCAGCGCACCGGCCAGCGCCGCGACCTCATCCGACAGCGCGGTCAGTTCGTCTTCTTGCCCCGAGATGGTCTCGCGCAGCACGAACTGAACGATCATGAAGATGGTCAACACAAAGGTCAGAACCATCAAAAGCCCCGTCATCGCATCGACGAAGCCGGGCCAGACAGAGCCCGAAAATCGATGACCGGTGCGGCGCGACAGGGCCATCCTTTATTCCCCGTCCGAGGGCGTGCGCACGGCGCCGCGTGGCAGCGTCAGAGCTTTGACAAGCAGTTCGAAATCCTTGCGCAGTTCATTCATGCTGTCCTGTCGACCGGCTGAAATCTCTTCCAGAATCCGCAGCAGTTGCACGTCCATCGAGCGCAGACGCATACGGCTTTCTGCATCGATCCCCTCACCCGCGCCATGTTCGCGCATATGATCCAGCAGTGCATCCTGCCCCAGCGCCACACGTTCCAGCGCAGCGGTCACACCTTCGGTCTGGGCCTGACGCTGGTTCATGTCGGTGATCGCATCGACCAAGTGTCCAAGCTTGGTGGAAACCTGGGTCCGGTCTTCTTCCTGCGCTGCGAACAGATCTTGCAGCGCATCCATCTGTTCTGACATGGCGTCGAGTACCGGCGTCAGCACCGCCAGCTCGGCACCACCTTCATCGCCCGCAGCAAATCCGACACGGGTGATCGAGGATAACCATTCCTCCAATTCGCGATAGAACCGGTTCTGACCATGACCCGCGAACAGTTCCAGCAGGCCAACGATCAATGATCCGGCAAGACCCAGCAAAGACGACCCGAAGGCAACGCCCATCCCTTGCAGCTGCGATTCCAAACCGGTCATAAGACGGTTAAACACCGCCAGACCTTCTTCGCCTTCTTGTGGGTTCAGACTGCGGATCGTGTCGACGATGGCCGGGACGGTGGTTGCCAGGCCAAAGAACGTGCCCAGCAGACCAAGATAGATCAGAACATTAGTTATGTAGCGCGTGATCTCACGCTCTTCCTCGACCCGCTCGGCGACAGAATCGAGGATCGACCGGGTAGAGCTGGAGCTGATTTGCGACCGCGCCCCGCGTGCGCGCAGCAGCGAAGCCAGTGGCGCCAGCAGTTGTGGGGGACGCACGTCATCACGCTCGACCCCACCGGCAAAAGCCTCAATCCATCGCACCGAACCGATCAGCTGCGTCACCTGCAGGAAACAGGCGGCCACACCGATGACAAAGACCAGAAGGATGAAGCCGTTCAGGTACAGATTGGCCTGAATCACGGGCAACACGTAGGGCAGCGCCATGAACACGCCAAGGCCCGACAGCCCGATTGCAATCAGCATCATTAGGATTTGGCGGATCGGCTGTGAGAAATGTGGTCTCACGCCCTGTTGTGCCTGCGCCATGCGCGTGGCTCCCGGTATTGTCTGCTCTGGGCTGAACCTATCGAAGTTCCGGGCGCGACGCCAAGGGTTTATGCGCGGATTGTGCGCACGCGTTGCGACAACCACTCAAGGTCGGGGTCATGCAAACCGATCTCGGTCAGATGTGCGGCTGTATTGTAGAGGTATTCGTCGTTCGGACCGCGCCCGCCCACAGCATGCGCGATGATCTGGGCTTGCTCCTCCAGCGGCAGCCCACCGCAATACTGCACATGATGCGCATCGATGACATAGGTCACGGCGTTGACGACCTCACCCGAGTGCAGGTGCACGTCCAGCATCCGTTCAAGATAAGCTGATGAGATCAGCTCGCGCTCGCGCAATTCCGCCAGCGTCCGCTCTTCGTGTCCTGCCTCAACGGCAAGTGCCAGCCCTTTGCAATGCGCATCTGGTTGTTCGTCAAGCGCAAGCACCAGACCAGGCTCTTCTTCGGTGCCGCGATGATGGATCGAGCGCATGCAGAAGGATCGGGCATAGCCATGCAGCGTGGCGCTTTCGCTGCGGGCTACCGGAAAGCCGGGGTTCCACAGAAGAGATCCATATCCGAAAACCCACATCGTCATTGCTCTGGTCCTTGCCCGTTTCGCTCTATAAACATCAAATTCGAGGCAGGAAAAAGGGCCATTCATCATGCGTCGTCTGATACGCGTTTTTGTATTCGTGGCCGTTGTGTGGAGCGCCTACTGGTATGTCGCAGGTTACGGGCTGCGAAACGCCATTACCGGCTGGTTCGATCGTCAGCAGGAACTGGGTTGGCAGGCCGACTACTCGGATGTCGCGACAGCGGGGTATCCGTTCCAGCACATAACTCGGCTGGCCAATCCCGCGCTCGCCGATCCGGTGAACGGTACGGCCTGGAGTGCGGACTGGATCGAGTTTGAAAGCCCCGCGATCTGGCCCGGTCGACAAATGCTGCGTTTTGCCAGCACACCACAGCGCCTGTCCTATTTCGATCAGACCACAACCGTTCAGGCCGAAGGTCTTCAGGCGGAACTACATTTGCAGCCAGGTGTCGCATTGGTGCTGGAAAGGATGGCCCTGACCGCCGGGCGCTGGCTGCTATCGGATGAGCAGGCCCCCCAGGCCGGTGGACAAAGCCTGAGCCTGATCATGGCGCAATCTGGCACTCCGGAAAGCTACAACATATCGGCCAAGATCGATGGTTTTACGCCAGGCGAGGAACTGCGGCGCCTGATGCGCTCTGCCTCGTCCCTGCCGCAGTCGTTTGAAACGCTGGAACTCGATACATTCATCACGTTCGACAAACCCTGGGACCGCAGCGCGCTTGAACAAGGCCGCCCCCAACCCGTCGCGATTGACCTGCGATTGGCCGAGATCAAATGGGGCGAACTGCGCCTCTTCGCGACCGGAGAGCTGGATGTCGACCGGCAAGGCATCCCAACCGGAGAAATTGCGGTCAAGGCCGAGAACTGGCGCGACATGGTCGCCATGGCAAACGCTGCAGGCGCCCTGCCCGATCAGGCGGTTGATCCCGTGACCCGGGCCCTGGGCTTCATGGCCGGGCTCGGCGGCAATCCCAACGCCTTGGATCTGCAGCTGAATTTCCGCGACGGTTTTGTCGCCTTGGGGCCGCTCCCATTGGGCCCTGCCCCGCGACTAATCCTGCGTTAACGGCAGTAAGAGCCGCTGCGATAGCGCGCCGTGTCCAGATGGAAATGGTCGCGATGATATCGATCCGAATTCGGCCCCAACACCGTCCCAAACGGCCCACAAGCCCCACGCCAGACTTTGATCAATTGCTTCTGAGAGGGGTTCTTGCGCCATCCGTCCAACACGGTAACAAGTTCGCCATCTGCCATCCGGAACCCGGAAATATCAATCGCGCGACCCTTGCCATGCTCGGAAATCCGCGCGCCTTTTTTGTTGTTCCGGGTCCGGCAGGCATAATGCGCCGCCACCCGCAGCTCGACCACTGGGCCGCGCCGTTTGAAGGTGGGCTTCACCGTCTTGTCGACCCATTTATTCAAAGCCTTTGCGGTGCCACAATCCATGGTCGCCGGACGGCTGAGCTTCACCCCTGAAACCGAGGTAATCTGCACCGCGTCCTTGATCCCGCAGGCCTGGATCTTGCCGTTTATACGGCCCACCGCCTTGCCCTGGATGTCTATATCGCCACAAACCGAAGATTTGCGCAGCTTGCGTTTTTTGAACAGGATTTGCTGCTCTAGTTCCTTCGGGCGTAGGTAGGGTCGGATCGAGCTATCAGGCCCCAGCAACGGCAATTCGGTTGGCCGGGCAGCAACCGCAGTCACCTGCGGAGAAGCGGGCCGCAGCACGGGGCGAATTCTGGACGTGGTGAGCGCGGGGTTGGCATCGATCAGGGCGGGGCGTTTTAGTGGCACAAGAGAGGTTTCTGGCGCTGCCGCATGTGCAGTTGTGGCCAGAATGGCAAGACCTATCCACAAACAGCCCCGGAGCCATCTCATGTCGATGTTTTCCCCCGTCCAAAATCTGGCGCGTCCGTGTCCTGCCCGGCATCGATAATTCCGCGCCGGATCGCACGGGTGCGCGTAAAATAGTCGAACAAATGCTCTCCGTCACCAGTTCGGATAGCCCGTTGAAGCGCAAAGAGTTCTTCTGTGAAGCGTCCAAGAATCTCCAGCGTCGCGTCTTTGTTGGTCAGGAATACGTCGCGCCACATTGTCGGGTCGGACGCGGCAATCCGCGTGAAATCCCGAAAGCCAGCAGCCGAGTATTTGATGACCTCGGTATCCGTGACCCGCCGCAAATCATCCGCCACGCCAACCATGGTGTACGCGATCAAGTGCGGGGCATGCGAGGTCACAGCCAACACCAGGTCATGATGATCGGCATCCATTTCGTCGACATTCGATCCCATCCCCTCCCACAGCGCGCGCAAGCGGGCGATGGCATCAGGGTCCGATCCTTCGGCTGGGACCAGCAGAGACCAGCGGTTGTCAAAAAGCTCGGCAAAACCGGATTCCGGCCCGGAATGCTCCGTCCCAGCCAGCGGGTGGGCGGGAATGAAATGCACATCTTCCGGGATATGGGGTGAGACAGCCTCAATCACATGGCGCTTCACCGATCCGACATCCGAGACAGTCGCGCCGGGCTTCAGGACCGGTGCCATCTGCTGAGCCACGGGACCCATCGCGCCAACGGGAACGCACAGCACAACCAGATCAGCCCCTTCGACGGCCTCTTCAACCGAGTCACAGACGCGGTCGCACAGACCGATCCGCCGAGCCATCTCGCGGGTCGCGTCAGTTCTGGCATAACCGGTCACCTCTCCTGCCAGCCCCGCGCGTTTCATCGCCCAGAACATGGAGGAGGCGATCAGGCCCAGCCCGATCAGCGCCACGCGGTCGTAAATCTGGCTCATGCAGCGCCCCCTTTGAACGCGGTAATGGCTGCAACCACACGGTGGCAGGCTTGTTCATCGCCCACGGTGATCCGCAGCGCATTTGGCAGGTTGTAGCCCGCAACACGCCGCACGATCAAACCCTGAGTTTTTAGGAACGCGTCACAAGCCTCAGCCTCGGCCTGATCCGCGAAACGCGCGAGGATAAAGTTTGTGCAAGATGCATCCGAGGGTACGCCAATCTTGGCCAGTTCCTCGGACAGCCAGACTCGCAGCCGGGCATTCTCGGACTGGCAGAACCGCAAGTAATCCTCATCCTGCACCGCTGCCTCGGCGGCGGCCAACGCAGTCAGTGACAAGTTAAAGGGCTGACGCACTCGGTTCAGCACATCAATGATGTCTTTCGCGGCATAACCCCAGCCCACGCGCATCCCGCCCAGCCCGTAGACCTTGGAGAACGTCCGGGTCATGATCACATTCTCGAACCGATCCACCAAAGCAGCCCCACCGTCGAACCCGTCGACAAATTCGGCATAAGCGCCATCCAGCACCATTAGACAGTTGCTGGGTAGTTCCTGCGCCAGACGCTCCAGCTCGGCCTCAGAGATCATGGTCGAGGTCGGATTGCCTGGATTGGTCACAAACACGATCCGTGTCTTGCCGGTTACGGCAGCCAAAATATTGTCGACATCCACCTGCCGCTCGCGCTCAGACACCATAACGGGCGTCGCACCTGCCATCCGCGCGATGATCGGGTACATCGAAAACCCGTGCTCGGTATAGATGACCTCATCCCCCGGCCCGGTATAGGTCTGCGCCACGAACTGCAGCACTTCGTCGCTACCAACACCGCAGATGATGCGATCCGCGTTCAGCCCATGTCGTTCTGAAATCGCGGCACGCAGGGTGGCATGATCGGTACTGGGATAACGATGCAGCGTCGTGGCACTGTCACGCACAGCCTCTATCGCCTTGGGGCTGGGTCCAAACGGGTTCTCGTTCGAGCTCAGCTTGATGACATCAGCCACCCCAGCGACATGGGACTGACCACCCTGATACAGCGCGATGTCCATAATGCCGGGTTGTGGTATGGGCTTGGTCATGAGGGGCTCCGTTGGTTGCGCCCCTCTTACCTGTCTCAACGGTTTGAGAAAAGTGGCAATTCCCTCAGGCAGCTTTGAAGCGCGCCGTCGCCGGATCGGCACTGTAGAACGCAGTATATTCCTCGGTCCGACGCGACAGGTCATTGACGCTGTCGATGATGAATTGAACCGTCTCTTCGCTCATCAGATACGAGAAGTTCAGGCGCACCCAACCGGGCTTCAACATCTCTTCACCCGCAGACAGGGCCGCGTGCAAATGCTCCGAAGTATCGCGGTCGATCCCCAGCAAACGGTGCGCATATGGCCCTGCACAAGCACAGCCACCACGCGCCTGTATCCCATAGATATCGCTGAGCATTCGCGTGAACAACTGCTGATGTACCGGCTGCCCAGAGCGATCCCGAACAAGGAACGAGAAGATCGGAAGGCAATGCGCATTCTTCGTGCCCAGCAAGGTCAGGTGCGGATTATCCGACCAGCCTTCGATGGCCATCCGGTTGTAAAGCGCCTCACGCCGCGCAATCTCATCGGTTCCCACCGCATCCTTGACCATAAACGCCAGTGCCGCGCGAATGTCACCGATCACGTTGGGCGTACCCGCCTCTTCCCGCGTCGCAAGATCCGCGCTGTAATCATGCCGCCAGGGCGAGACAAAACTGACAGTTCCCCCACCCGGCCAGCTTGGGCACGTACGCTGAACCGCATTCTGATTGACGACCAGCACGCCGGAAGCTCCGGGCCCACCGGGAAACTTGTGCGGAGAGACTACGATCGCATCTTTGCGTGCATCTTCTGGCCCCATCTCCATCGGCAGATACGGGCCACCACCCGCATAGTCCCAAACCGCCAGCGCCCCATGCGCCTTCAACAGCCGGGTCACCGGGTCGGGATCGGTGATGATACCCGTGACGTTGGACGCTGCCGAGAATGATCCGATCAGCAGATCCGCCTCGGTATGCTCCAGCAACGCGGCTTCCAGCGCCTGCATATCCGGCCCACCCTCTGCTGCTTCGGGAATCTCAACCACCTCAGCCTTGCTTTCACGCCAGGGCAGGATGTTCGAATGGTGTTCATATGGACCGATCAGCACAACCGGTTGGTCAGCCTCTTGCACTCCCATCAGGCTGACCAACCGGTTGAGGCCCGCTGTGGCGCCGGACCCGGTGAAGATCACCGCATCCTCTTCCCTGGCACCAACGATGCGGGCGATCTCTGCCCGCGCCTCGCGGCGAAGGCGGGTCATATAAGAACCGCAATAGGAGGCTTCGGTGTGGCTGTTGGCATAATACGGCAACACATGCGCAGCCACAAAGTCCTCGACCTGACGCAACGCGCGACCCGAGGCGACGTAATCCGCATACACAAGCGGCACGTCCTGATGCAGACCCGGGATGAGTACCCCCTCACCAATCAGCCCGTCGCGCAGAGCATTTCCGTGAGTGGCAGATTGAATCTCCGCGCGAAAAATGGACAGGGTCATTGCATAAGCTCCGTATTGCTGTACCCAATGTGATTGATCCGCAGAGCAAATACTTCACCATTTTTTGCCTTCTGTTACCTAATATTGTGTCATATGATTTCATATGAGTGAAAAAATAGATCAAATTGACCACAGCATTCTGAAAGAGCTCCAGAAGGACGCCACTCTGTCCCAACGTGAGTTGGCAGATCGCATCGGCTTATCTCAGAACGCCTGCTGGCGACGCCTGAAGGCGCTGAACGACAATGGGGTGATACAGGGTTCCTCCGCTCGAATCGCACGAGAGAAGCTAGGCCTGAACCTCGTGGTCTTCGTCATGCTGCGTACCCGCCATCACTCGGCCGAGTGGCTGCAAGCCTTTAGGCGCCACGTGCTGACCATACCCGAGGTGGTGGATTTCCACCGGATCGGTGGAGACTACGACTATCAGCTGAAAGTCGTCACACAGGACATGGCCTCATATGACAAGGTCTACCAGCGCCTGATCGAGAAAGTCGAGCTGGACAGCGTCACATCCTATTTTGCAATGGAAGCGATCGCCGAAGGTCGGCCATTGCCGATCTGATCCGGAACTTCATCTGACCGGAATACAAGCCACTTCGACCTTTGGATATTCAAAAATAACCCAGTTTCAGTCAAATTTGCGCCCGAATCTTTGGCTAAGCTCGCCAAAATTGCATCTTTCGCACGACGATATAGGGGCGCGGCGGTGGGTCTTCCGAGTTCAGCAGTTAGCAACGCTACTGCAGTTATTGGCGTCACTTTCTTGACGCTGGGTGTCATCTATCAAGTTGTCTGGCCACAACAGACACCTGTCGAGATGGCGCTGTTTTTGGTCGCCAGTTACCTCGTACCGGTAGCGCTATTCGAAATCTGCTTCAACAAGGTACACTTGAGGAAATCGACCGGGCTAAGATGGACTAAGGCAGGCCCGTCGAACCCACGCCGCGTCGCAGTCAAGCTAGTCGGCTTGTTTGCGATTCTCGCGGCCATCACGGTGGTTCATAGCGTTTTTCGGTTCTATGCCTACGAAAGGCTCACGTACCCTGTCGTCGCAATGGTCCTTCTCGCTCCATTTCTATTTCCAGTCATCATAGTTTACTTTTTTGAGATCGACCGGCGCATGGCGCAACCCAAGGATGGCTATTTCGAGCTTGGAGCACTAATTCTCAGGCTAAATCCTCACGCAAACTGGGCTCTTCTGCAGGACTTTGCGCTTGGCTGGGCGATAAAAGGCTTCTTTTTACCTGTGATGTTTGCCTATCTGGCATTGAACATGTCCAGCCTTTCACAAGACATCCCATTGATCTACGGATCTCCTGTGGAGAAAGCGGTTTACTTGGCCAAACTTTTGATCGCTATGGAGTTGACGATCGTCGTGGTAGGCTATTCGATGACTGCGCGGCTTTTTGACTCTCATATCAGATCTCCAAACAAACTGCTCGGTGCTTGGGTCGTAACACTCATCTGCTACGAACCTTTCAATCGCTTGGCCTCGGGTCAGATTTACAAATACCACACTGGGCGGAGTTGGAATGATACGATAGACAATTATCCGCTTTTGGTTTGGCCATGGATCATCATGATCCTTCTGTCATACTTCGTCTGGATGTGGAGCACGGCGATATTTGGATTGCGGTGGTCCAATCTTACCAATCGCGGCATTATTACAAATGGACCGTATCGCTATACAAAACACCCTGACTATGTTGCAAAATCGTGTTTCTTTTGGCTGACTGCTGCGCCTTTTCTTACCGCCTTCACCTATTGGCAGGCGTTTACCGCCAGTCTGGCCCTTCTGGTGGTAAATGCCGTCTACTTTGGTCGTGCACGTATGGAAGAAAAGCACCTGTCAGAAGATCCAACCTATGTAGCCTACGCATTAGAAATGAACCGCCGCAGCATCTTTGCGCCAATCGCTCGGTATTTGCCTGGGCTTGCATATCGTTCACCCACCGACAGTGCAGAACTTCAGCCCAAAACGGAGGAACTCTCTGACGCCAGCTTAAGATATAAGTATTGAACTGGCCTATCTGCTTTCAGAACTTGCCGTGATGTCGACAAGAAGCGACCTGTTCCCCTAAAAGTCCTCGATTTTCGGTTAGCCTATTCCACAACAAAAAAAGACCGCGCTGAAAGCGCGGCCTTTAAACTCAAAAGGTCGGCGAAGATTAGTTCTTCGCGTAGAATTCGACGACCAGGTTCGGCTCCATCATGACCGGGTAAGGCACATCGCTCAGGCCCGGTGCACGAACGAAAGTCGCAGTCATTTTCGAGTGATCGGCATCGATGTAGTCGGGCACATCACGCTCGGCCAGCGCAACAGCTTCCAGAACAACAGCCAGTTGCTTGGACTTGTCACGCACTTCAATCACGTCGCCTTCTTTGACACGGTAGCTGGGGATGTTGACCCGCTTGCCGTTCACTTTGACGTGGCCGTGGTTCACGAACTGACGTGCAGCAAAGACGGTCGGCACGAATTTGGCGCGGTAGACGACGGCGTCCAGACGGCGCTCCAGCAGACCGATCAGGTTTTCACCGGTGTCGCCTTTGACACGTTCGGCTTCGGCATAGATGCGACGGAACTGCTTCTCGGTCAGGTCGCCATAGTAGCCTTTCAGCTTCTGCTTGGCGCGCAGCTGCAGACCAAAGTCCGACAGTTTGCCCTTGCGGCGCTGGCCGTGCTGGCCGGGGCCATATTCGCGACGGTTGATCGGGGATTTCGGACGACCCCAGATGTTTTCGCCCATCCGGCGGTCGATTTTGTACTTGGCAGACGTGCGTTTGGTCACGGCTGATCTCCTTCGTTTAGGTCGAGGCCCGTGCAGGCCACTATGAAGGGCGTTGTCCTCTTGAGGTTTCCCCCATGACAGGCATCCCCTTGCGGGGGCCACCAACACCAATGAAGCCGCGCTTATATCTGTCGATTAGCCAGAGTCAACACGTCTCGGCATTGCAAGGTACGAATTTTATCTGAGGGTATCAGCAGCAGAGATCACTCTGCCGCAAAGACCGCTACATCAGGAATTTCATCCCGGATGACCCGCGCTGGCCCGGGAAAAGCGACAACCGTGCGGTCCTCGGTTCGGGTGATCGATACAGGCTCAATCTGCTCCGCTGCGGCGCTGACCCAGAATTCCTGACCTGGTTCCGGGCAACCGCCTTCAAACACCAGAACCGGGGCCTCATCGCCGACCACCATAGCCAATTTGGCGACAAATTTCTGCGCCCCGTTGGACAGTTCAATTCTGGCATGCTCCGGGAGCATCTCATCAACTGTGGTCTGACACCAGTCCGCCAATTCGGAAACGATCCCAGATGCAAGTGATCGATCTACGACTTCGACAAGCTCGGTCGAAAGATTAAGCGACCGGCCACGCCAAGACCATGTTGATCCAACACCTAGTTGATCGATAGGAGCATCTTCCAGACCATCAACTTCGGTTTGGGTCCAAGATATAGCTACATGACCGCTTTTATCGGTTCTCATCTGCCCGCCCGCACTATTACTCATCCCACCTGTAACGATTTCTGTCTATCAACGATAAAATGGGCAGAAAAGAGACTGAATTGCAGCATTCACGAAATTGTTGCCCAACCGCAAACTCACTCTGAGACTTGAAGTGACCTGGACACGAATCGAATTTGCCACATTTTCTTACATAACGCTTCCAGCATTTTTCGAGAACACGCACCGTTTGCTTCCACAGTGCTTCCACCACCAAAGGCCAGAATGCAAAAAGCCCCGCGTTATGCGAGGCTAAGTGTTTGATATCCGACCCAAATGGTTGCGGGAGTAGGATTTGAACCTACGACCTTCAGGTTATGAGCCTGACGAGCTACCGGGCTGCTCCATCCCGCGACACTTTGCGTTGGCCTATCGCTTACGCTACTTG